>CALLQB010000110.1 GCA_938015295.1 uncultured Acidimicrobiales bacterium | reverse complement strand
TGCGGCGCCAGCCAGTGCGGGTTCTGTACCCCAGGCATCATCATGCGGTACTCGGCGCTGCGCGCCAAAGAACCTGATGCGCCGACCGACAAGGTGCATCGCTCACTTGCCGCACACCTGTGCCGGTGCACCGGTTGGCAGACAATCACCGAGGCGTGGGAGTACTACGGCACGCCGTCGCCCGAACGCGACTTGACCGCGGCCGCTCGGCGGGCCGAAATCGAAGGCGGGGTGCCGCAAGACGTTGGCGCGCACGTGGCGCTCGGCGAGGGAGGTTTCGCCGACGACGAATCGCCCGCCGAAGCGCTAGTAGCTGTGCGGTCTTCGGTAGCGGGTGATGGCGCCGACGAGTGGGTGGTTGCCGAATCGCTTGCACTGGCCCGCGAAGCCGCCGGCAAGGTGCAAGGGCGCCGTACCACCGCCGAACTCGACTACCCGGTGGCTTTGCCCGAGGGCGAGTGGGAGGTCACGCTGCAAACAACATGGGTCGAACCGGCCTACCTCGAAACCGATGCCTCGTGGGCACAACCGGGCGGCGACGCGGCGTCAGCGCTAGGCAACGGCGGAGCCTTTGGCGGCAAGCTCGATTCGCCGGTGGGCGAGGTTGCCGTGCGGCTCGCCAACCAGCACGACCGCGCTGTGCGTGTGTTGATGAGCCGCGAAGACACCGCCCGGCTCGGCCCGAAACGGCCACCTCTTGCCGGTGGCGTCAACAGCGACGGCACCGGGATCCTGCGTGTGGCGGCGACACCAGGAATCGTCGAAGCTATTGCCGCCGTCGCTCCGGGCCTGAAAGTAGAACAGGTCGAGATTCCAGGACCTCCAACGTCGGCCGATATCCGCGGTGCTGGCTGGGTCGAAGCCACCGTTCTGGTTGCCGCTGCGACGGGTGCTAGCGGCGCTATTACGGCGCCTAGTGGAGGTACAGCCTCTGCGGTTGTCGACGGCGAAACCATCCGGATAGCGGTCGACGCGGGGCAGGTGCTCGACGAGGTCGTCCTTCGTTCGTACTGCATCGGTGCCGCCCATATGGCGTATAGCTGGGTCATGACCGAAGGGATGGTGATCGACCCCCAGGGTGAAGTGCACGACTTGACGGTGCGGTCATTCGGCATTGCCCGGGCGTCCGACATGCCCCAGGTCGAGGTTGAGATCATCGACTCGGAAGCCGATCCGGTGAACGGTAGCGATGCCGTATTCGCTGCGGTGGCGGCAGCGGTCTGGATCGACCAGGGTCAGGGCCCGAAGTGGCCTTTGACCCAACCTGTGTGAGCGACGATGACCAGCTCAGCAGATTTCGTTGGTGCGACGTTGGATTCTGGCGATAGCGACCTGTACCTCTGGGGGCCAGTTGCCGACGGTTGTCGATTCGGGGTCGGTGGCCGGGTCGATCGCTCCTGACCGAAGGAAGTCGAGGTAGGTCCCCAGGTCGACCCGAAGCTCGTCTGGGGCGAGAGCCAACAACGTTTCGATCTCGGTCACATGTTGGGTCGAGCCGATGTATTGCTCAGCCACGTCGCTGCCGAGTTGGCCAAACCAGTGGCAGAAGGTGACGACGCTAGGCGGGTCGAGAACTGGCGCACCAATGGCTGCACGAAGCGCCGTTACCGATGGGGGCATCGGCACCGCTTCTCCTTGGGCGACCAATGCAACCATGATGACCTGGCCGTCGCCCACGAGCTTGACCGAGCGATAGTCGTCAACCACGGTCTCGGCCGGATCTTGGGCCGTCACGCTTTCCCATCGCACCACCTTGAACTCTGAGGGCACGTCGTTGTCTTCGCCGTCGGTGCAGGACCGTTGCGACCACGCGTCGAGATCATCGTCGATTTCAAGAGACTCGGCGAACAGCCCAAGGGTCGCGTTGTCGCCAGCGGCTGCAGAACTGAACGGATGAATATGGATCAGGCCGTCGTTGTGCGTATGTATGCCGACCGGGTCGAGATCGCTTTGGATATCGGCCAGGAATTCGCCACAGATATAGATTCCGAACGCGTTGTGCCAGTGGTCGCCGACCTGCGGACCGTTGGTGTTGGCGACGCTGTCTACAGCAGTCCCAGCCGGAAGAACGCTTTCGATGCCCCCTCTTTGGTCTGCGACCTCGGCGACGCTGGTCTGTTGGTCGTTGCTTCCGGCGAGCTGAACCCCGCCGATTCCCAGGAGGCCAACCATCGCAGCCGCTACGGCACCTCGTCCGAGACTCCGGTTGCGACGCTGCTTGCGGCCTTTGGCCCACAGGTCGTCGAGGTTAGGAAGATCGACGTCGGGGGTCGGGTCATCGAGCAATTCGTGCAGATCAGACATCCACGTACTCCAAATCAAAGGTCAGGCCGAGGTCGCCGAGCTCGGCGAGTGCCTTGCGGGTTCGGGTCTTGACGGTGCCCTCGGGAAGACCAAGGGCGGTGGCGGTTTCGGCCACGCTGAAATCGGCGTAATACCGCAGCACTACGACAGCCCGAAGGTCGTGTGGCAGCTGTAGCAGTGCGTCACGCACCGTTTCGCTTGTTGCCGCAGCACCAGCTACACCTTCGGCTTGCATCGATTCGCGGGGCGGACGGAGAAGCGGGGCCTTGTCGGCCGCCACCTTGTTGCGCCGGAAGGTCGACTTGGCTTGATTCATCGCCACCCGGTGCACCCACGCACCGGGAGCCGACATGCGGGAAACCTTCTCCCAGTCGCGGCACAACTTCACGAACGCGTCCTGGGCGATGTCTTCAGCCAACGATGGGTTGCCCGTGTACAAGCGCAGCGCTCCGACGACGCGCGGATACTCGGCGGCGTAGAAGGCGCTCAACTCGGCGGGTGCCGTTGCGTTGCGGTTTCGGAACATCACGTACACACCAACGTTTCACGTACCGGTTGGGTTTTTGGTTTCGAGAAATTTCTTGGCGAATTGTTCTGTGTTCTATCGACAGTCTTCTATGCGCAATGATCAAGGACCGTGACCGACCAGCCGCTTTTGCCCCCGCCTCCGCCGCCCACTGGTCAACCGGCGACTCCGGCTGGCTGGTACGCAGACCCTTGGCAGACGTCACCCTGGCGTTGGTGGGACGGCCATGAGTGGACCGCACATGTGGGCGAGGTTGAGGCGAAGAAGCCCCGCCTACCTGCGTTCCTTAGTGTGCCGGTGCTTGCCAGCCTCATCCCGACCGCTCCGGGTGTTGGGTTTCTTGCGGTCACCGCTCCGCTAGCTGTCGCGCTCGGACTCGTGCCGTTGCTGATCGTGTTGCCGGTGCTGGCGTGGCTCGACCGCATCGAACCCGAACCGAGATCGTCGAAGATTCATGCGGTTCTGTGGGGGGCCGCGGTCGCCGGACTGATCTCTGTCATCGTGAACTCGGTTGTCGGGCTCACAGCAGGGGAGCGGGTTGCCGCTGTGGTGTCGGCGCCGTTCATCGAGGAGATCAGCAAAGGTCTTGGCCTCATCTGGGCGCTGCGCCGCAAGGAACTCGATGGGGTCGTCGACGGCATTGTCTACGCCGGCTGGATTGGCCTCGGTTTCGCCGTGATCGAAGACTTCACCTACTTCGCGGCCGCAGCCGACGAAGGGTTTTTGTGGCAAACCTTTGTCTTACGAGCGGTCCTCACACCGTTCGCTCATCCGCTGTTCACCGCATGGACAGGACTTGCCGTCGGACTTGCCGTCGCAAAAGGCAAGCCCGTCTTTCCCACCGCACTCTGGGGTCTCGCCATCGCCATCGCCACCCACGCAGCGTGGAACGGTTCGCTGGTGTGGTCCGACGCCACACAAGAACCGATTATCGCGTTTGTGGCCATCGTGCTGTTTGTCGTGCTTTTCGCTGCTGCCGTCCTAACAGTGGTGCGCCTGCGGAAGGCCGAACAGAAGCGGTTCACCGAAGCTGTTCCGTTTCTTGCGCATCGCTACGGGCTGCCGCCAGGCGACGTCGAGATCTTCGGCAACTGGCGCACCCTGTTGTCGACCCGCAAAGGCCTCGCGAAATCCGAGCGTGCCAGGTTCGACAAGATACACAGCTCTTTGGCTCGCGCTGCGGTGTTGCACTACCGGCCTGGTGAAACCGACCGGGTCGCCGAGGCAGTGGTGTACGCGCAACTGCAGGAAGCTCGATCAACAACGTGAAATGTTCGGCTACGATCTGCGTCCATGACGAAACCTGTTGGCCCCTACACCCCAATCGTTCGTGCAGGCGACTACCTGTTTAGCTCCGGCCAGGTCGGTATCGCCGACGGAGCGTTGGTTGAGGGTGGCGTCGAAGCCGAACTCGAGCAGGCGATGAAGAACCTTGCGTCGCTCATCGAAGGCGAAGGCGCGACGATGAGCCAGGTTGTGAAGACAACGCTCTTCCTCACCGACATGGCCGACTACGGCAAGGTCAACGAGATCTACATCGCGGCGTTTGGCGATCATCGACCGGCTAGGTCGGCCGTAGCGGTTGCCGCACTGCCCGTCGGCGCGTCGATCGAGGTCGAAGCCGTGGTCTACGTGGGATAGCAGCCAGCCGGTCAGTCGGCGTCGATGGCCTCGACGTCGTCGGTCGGGCCGGCCCATGGGTTGGCCTGCGCCACGGTGAGTTGCTCGGTTTCCGTGCCATCTTCGCCAACGTTGTCGCTGTCGACACTGGTCTTGGTGAGGTAGCCGATGATTCCGGCGAGTGCGCCGAACGACATGAGGATCGCCACAGGCAAAATGATCACAAGGATCACGACGAAGATGATTGCTCCTAGCATGCGTTCACTCTACCCCAGCACCTTCTAGCCCAGCATCTTCCACGCCAGCACCTGTTCGACTGGTCATCCCGACCAGCGAGATTGGCCGAATGAATAGCCGACACTTCGCACGGTCTGAATCAGGTTGGCGTGTTCTTCGCCGAGCTTCGAACGCAACCGCCTAATATGCACATCGACAGTTCGGGCACCGCCGTAATAGTCGTAACCCCACACCCTCGATAGGAGCGTTTCACGGGTAAACACCTTGCCCGGGTGTGACGACAAGAACTTCAGTAGCTCGTATTCCATGTAGGTGAGGTCGAGCGGCTTGTCGTCGACCATCGCCTGGTACGTCTCGAGGTTGAGCTTCAAGGGTCCGTACTCGACGACTTCGGTGCGGGTGACCCGACCTGCTTTGTAGAACACATGTTGCAGACGCGCCTCGAACTCGCGGGGATGAAACGGCGTGAGCATGAAGTCGTCGAACAAGTCGTTGCGGTGATCGAGTTCGGTGAGCTGCGAGCCGCTGATTAGCAGCAGGAGCGGTTCGAGGGGAATCTCGACCTTGCGCAGCGCTCGGCACACAGCGAAAGCGCCGCTCGGGTCGGTGTCGGCGACCACGATGGCGCCACCCCAACCCTGTTCGGGCTCTTGGTCGTGCACATCGGCTTCGGTGCCGACGGCTTTCCACGCCCAACCCGAGAGGTCGAGGGTTTGGGCGAGTTCCGGTGGCGCCGGGTTCGGAAAAACAAGAAGCGGTTCCATCAGCCATCACCGTCAAGGGCGTCGGCCGAGCGCAGGGAACTACGTGAGATGTTCACCATGACGGCAGGTACCTTTCGAGCTCGAAAGGCGTGACTTGTCGATGGAACTCGTTCCACTCAGCGCGCCGGTTACGAAGGAACCACTCGAAAATGTGATCGCCAACCGCGTCGCGGACCAGCTCGGACTGCTCCATCTCGTCGAGCGCTTCGGCCATCGACTTTGGCAGGCTCTGAATGCCCATCTTCTTGCGCTGATCATCGGTAAGCGTGAACAGGTTTCCTTCGGCCTCAGCTTGTAGGTCGTACCCCTCGGTGACCCCGCGCATGCCGGCAGCAAGAAGCACCGAGAAGGCAAGGTAGGGGTTACACGATGGATCGATGGCCCGGTATTCGACGCGGGTTGCGCTTTCTTTGCCGGTCTTGTGAATGGGAACCCGAACGAGTGCCGAGCGATTGTTTCGAGCCCAGGTGAGATACTGCGGGGCTTCAAAGCCGTCGTTGATTCGACGGTATGAGTTGATGAGTTGGTTGGTGATGGCGGTGATCTCGCGGCCGTGCACCAATAGCCCGGCAATGAAACTCTTGCCGGTCTTCGAAAGTCCGTGCGGATCGCCGGCGTCGGCAAAGGCGTTGACCCCATGCTCGAACAGCGACATGTGGGTGTGCATACCCGAACCCTGCACGCCATCGAGCGGCTTGGGCATGAACGTGGCGTGGATGCCTTGCTCCATCGCCACCTTCTTCACCACTAACCGCAACGTCATGATGTTGTCGGCACAGTTCAGGGCGTCGGTGTACTGCAGGTCGATCTCGTGCTGGCTCGGGCCATCTTCGTGAAAGGTGTACTCGACAGGAATCGAAAGCGCTTCGAGCATGTGCAGCGTGGTCTTACGCAGGTTGCTCGAAACATCCTCGGTCGTGAGATCGAAGTAGGAAGCCTGGTCGAGCGGCACGGGTTTGCCGCCGTTGCGAACCGACTCGTCAAAGTAGAAGAACTCAACCTCGGGTGCACAGAAGAACTCGAAGCCACGTTCGTGGGCGGCGCTGAGGTTTCGACGGAGCACCTGTCGGGGATCGCCTGCGAACGGGCTGCCATCGAGGTTCTCGATATTGCAGAACATGAGCGCCGACGGTTCGTCGTCGCGGGCCCACGGCAACAGCTCGAACGAGCTTGCATCGGGACGCGCGAGCACGTCGGATTCTTGTACCCGGCTGAACCCGTCGATCGACGAGCCGTCGAACTGCAGGCCTTCGGCAAAGATGTTTTCCATCTCGGCAGGCGAGATTGCGACGGACTTGTGCTGGCCAAGAACGTTGGTGAACCAAAGGCGGACAAGACGCACGCCGCGTTCCTCGATGGTCCGAAGCACATACTGCTGCTGACGGCTTGGCAATGGGTCGCCAGCGTCGGGTGCCTGGTTCTCAGTAGTCATATGTCGAGTATGACAACAACTAGCCCTCCTTTGACAGTGCCAAAGCGCCCCGTTCACATGCAGTTCACACTTTTTGCGAGTTCACATGCCGTTCACAATTGAGTAACGGGTCTGAAATGCTCCAGATGGAAACTTTTGAGCGCCTCACCTAGCGTCACACCAACGTGTGGCGCTTCTCAATGAGTGAGCGAGACCCCTGCCTAGGGTCATCCACCTATTGAGTCACAGCTCAGTGTTGAGATTTTGTGATTGGCACCAAAACAACACGTGACACCTACACAAGTAACTGGAGACACCGCTCGTGACATACAGAGCTGAATACATCTGGATCGATGGCACCGAGCCGACCCGCGAGGTCCGCTCGAAGACCAAGATCCTTGCCGATGGCGAAGAACCAGGAATCTGGGGATTCGATGGCTCGAGCACGAACCAGGCGACGGGCGACAACTCTGACGTTGTGCTTCAGCCTGGTTTTATCTGCCCTGACCCAATTCGTGGTGGCGACAACATTCTCGTCATGTGCGAGACCATGCTCACCACCGACATGTCGCCGCACCCCACCAACACTCGGGCGCTCGCCCGGGCGGCAGAGGAGAAGTACGGCGATCAGGAATCCTGGTTCGGTCTTGAGCAGGAATACACCCTCATCGACCCGGGCACCGGATGGCCGGCCGGATTCCCACCAAACGGTTTCCCCGCCCCGCAAGGCCCGTACTACTGCGGCGTGGGCGCACTGAAGATTCATGGCCGCGACATGGTCGAGGAGCACACCGACCTGTGTATTGCTGCCGGCCTGAAGATCTCCGGCACCAACGCTGAGGTCATGCCCGGTCAGTGGGAGTTTCAGATCGGCCCGGCCGGAACCGTCGAAGTTGGCGATCACCTTTGGATCGCCCGCTACCTGCTCTACCGCGTCGGCGAGAAGTACAACGTCGAAGTATCGATCGATGCCAAGCCAATGAAGGGCGACTGGAACGGCGCCGGCATGCATACCAACTTCTCCACCAAGCTCATGCGTGAAAACTATGACGCATGTGTCGCTGCGGCCGAAGCGCTGGGTGCCCCCGGAAAGCCCGAAGCTCACCTCGCTGTGTATGGCGCTGGTATCGAGGATCGTCTTACCGGTGCGCACGAGACCCAACGGTTCGATCAGTACTCCTATGGAGTTTCCGATCGTGGAGCGTCGGTACGTATTCCGTGGCAGGTCGCAAAAGACGGCAAGGGCTACATCGAAGATCGTCGCCCAAACGCCAACGCCGACCCGTACGCAGTAGCTGCGCTCATGACCGAAACGGTCTGCGCAGCCGCCGCTTCCTAGCGACAATTGCGGCTGCGCAGGGTCGATGCGTACCGCAACGAGAGAGATTTGAAGCGGAGGGGCTGGCGGGTAGCCCCTCCGTTTCGCCTTTTTGCGGCCGGTTAGGTCGCCGGGGGAGGCTTGAGGAACCCGCCGATCCGAGGCGTGACCTGGTTGTGGAGACGGCGCATCATCTCGACAACGTCTTGCCAGAGCTCGTCGCTGACTCCCTCTGGCTGCGGCCCAAGGTCGTCAAAGCGTTTTCCCTTGGTCCGTTGGGCACCTTCGAGTCGTGCGTGATGCATCTCGTCGGTAGCGGGTTCGACCCCGAGAAATTGCAGCAAAAGATCAAGCGCTGTGGGATCGGAGCTGAACATGGCCTCGTAGGAAACAATCCGTATCTGTTCTGGTGACCCGGTGCGGAACTGCAGCGCACTGTTGTTTTCGCTTAGCCATCGTTCGACGCCCCGTGGAGCCTTAGCTGCGGAATTCCACTGCGGATCGTCGCTGTTGGCTGCCCGCCCATCCCAGGACCGGCCGACGGCGACAGGTTCTCGAACCAGGTGGATGAAGCGAACCCCCGGAAATATCTTGTCGAGACGCCGGTACCAGTTGGCAAGGTTTGGAATTTTGTCTCCCACAACCGTAACCGTGTCGAACTTTGGCCTGAGTCGGTCGTATTGCGCAGCGAACTGCTCGGCTGCATCAGGGGTGATGTTCGTCTCGTTTTCGTCGAAGGTGAAGAAGCGATCGCTCGAAAACATGTCTGGTTGCGGATTTTTCTGACGCAAGATGGTGAATTTGAAGCGCTCGATACCGAACGCTAGCTGTGGGTGCAGATTGAGAAGATATGCCAGCGCGGTGGTGCCAGAACGAGCAGCACCCGAGATGAACGCTGTATCGGGAATCGGAGGGACGAGTGTCATTTCGGTGGATGTGTCCAAGCGGCAGTTGAAGTCAGCATTCTAGACGTCGGTCGAGCACAGGCAACGAGCCGCTGGCTGGGGTCGCGACGTCGTCGGGCAACGTAGGGTTATGGCATGACTGAGAACGAACGTCGAAATGCATCGAATGTGTTCGGTGATCCAATGATCAGCTGCAGCACCAGTCCTCTGACGGGGTTCTTCCGTGATGGCTGCTGCAATACGGGTCCCGAGGATACGGGCATGCATCTGGTATGTGCAGAGATGACCGCTGACTTCCTTGCGTTCAGCAAGGACGCCGGAAATGACTTGTCGACACCGATGCCCCAGTATGGGTTTGCCGGTCTGAAGCCTGGCGACCGTTGGTGTCTCTGTGTCACTCGCTGGAAGGACGCCCTCAACGCGGGGATGGCCCCCAAGGTCGTGCTCGAAGCGTGTCACCTTTCGACCCTCGAGTGGGTCACGATGGACGAGCTCAAAGCTCACGCCACAACGGCTTGACATCACGCTGAGGTTGTAGCGATTCGGGCCACTGCCAATACCCTCAATCTGTGAACAGTCTTCGGGTAGCTCTTTGCCAAATCAACACCACGGTTGGTGATCTGGTCGGCAACGCCGATCTCGTACTGCGCGACCTGGCTCGTGCCGAGGCGGCCGGTTGCGATGTCGCGGTGTTTCCCGAACTGACGCTCACCGGATATCCGCCCGAAGACCTGCTGCTGAAGCCCGGATTTGTCGCTGCGAACAAGGTGCAGCTCGACCGAATCGCTGCAGCGACGACAGGCCATTGCGCGGCGATCGTCGGCTTTGCCGACGGCCACCCTGACGTCTACAACGCTCTAGCGGTTGTGGCTGCTGGCCGGGTTGTTGGCACGTACCACAAGCGGCACCTTCCGAACTACGGCGTCTTTGACGAGCAACGCACGCTGATCGCCGGCGATGAAGCGATGAACCTGTTTCGCATTGCCGGCATCAATGTCGGCGTGTCGATTTGTGAAGACGCATGGATTCCGGGCGGTCCGGTACCCCAGGTCTCGGCCGGTGGCGCACAGGTTGTCCTTAACATCAACGGCTCCCCGTATCGCCGCGGCAAGGTTGCGGTGCGCGAACAGGTTCTGGCCGAACGAATCTCCGAGGGATCGAGCCCGATCGTCTACCTCAACTTGGTGGGTGGGCAAGACGAACTGATCTTTGACGGAGGGTCGATGGTCGTCGGCGCCGACGGCAACGTTATCGCCCGGGCGAAGCAGTACGTCGAGGACTTTGTTGTGGTCGACGTTGAGGTCGAACCTCCTGCGCCGCTTTCGGGAGTGTCGTTCCCCGTGACCGAGGTAAGCGCAGATCCCACGCAACGCGCAGTGATCGAGATGGTCGACAACCAGTGGCTTGAACCGATGGCCGAGCTGTACGAGGCACTCCTGCTTGCCACGCATGATTATCTCGCCAAGACCGGATTTACCGACGTGTGTTTCGGCCTGTCGGGTGGCATCGACTCTGCGTTGGTTGCAGCGATTGCGGCCGATGCGCTCGGACCCGAACATGTTCACGCGGTCCTGATGCCGTCGCGGTATTCGAGCGATCACAGCGTGAGCGATGCCGAGGTGTTGTCGCAGAATTTCGGGATTGATTACCGCACCATCGCCATCGAGCCTGGCCACAGCGCCTTTCTGCAAATGCTTGCACCGTCGTTTGGCGATCTTGAGCCAGACGTGACCGAGGAGAACATCCAGTCGCGTGTGCGCGGCGTCTTGCTAATGGCCCTCGCTAACAAGTTTGGCTGGCTGGTGCTGACCACCGGCAACAAGAGCGAGGCCGCGGTCGGGTATTCGACACTGTACGGCGACACGGCGGGCGCGTATGCCTGCATCAAAGACGTGTACAAACTCGACGTCTACCGGCTGGCCGCGTACGTCAACGAACGACACGGCCGCGAGATGATCCCCGTTTCGACCATCACCAAACCGCCATCGGCCGAGCTACGCCCCGACCAACGCGATGACCAGTCGCTGCCGCCCTATGAAGAGCTCGATCCGTTGCTCGAGGCATACATCGAAGGTGACGCGACCGTTGCAGAACTTGTCGAGCGCTTCGACCCCGACATGGTGAAACGAATTACCCGGTTGGTCGATATTTCTGAATTCAAGCGTCGACAGACGCCCCTTGGGGCCCGAGTGACCGAAAAAGGTTTCGGCCGCGACCGTCGGCTTCCCATCGTCAACCGTTTTCGGTAGTGCGAGACGATTTCGCGACTTCTTCGGCAGATTTGACGTCAAGTTGAATGAAAGGGGCCGAAATGCCCTTGACCGTCTAGCGAGAAACCTCCACCATCGTTAGCAGAACCAAATGTTTGCAGAAGCGAACAAGACCGTTCTGAGGTGCTGCTACCTAGTGGCAACACCGAACTACAGCAATTTTCCACACAAACACGTGTTCTCGACAGGCACTTAGCACTACCTAACCGGTAGAGTTTACGTGCTAGTCACTAAGGAAGCCGGGACTCCCTGGTGATTAGTTGAACACCCGCCCCACGACCGAGAAGGTGTCCTTTGGCTAAGGAGCGAGTTGAACGGGACGAGGAAGACCTCGTACGTCTTTATCTCACCGATATCGGGCAGTACCCACTGCTCACCAAGGACGACGAAGTTCGTCTTGCCCAAGCGATTGAAGCCGGCGCAGAAGCCCGCGCTCTTCTCGACGACCCGGAAGCAGACGTCAGCGCGCAAAAGCGCCGCGAGCTGCAACGTCAGAAACGAAAGGGCGACGAAGCCGAACGAACCTTCGTGCAGTCGAACCTTCGCCTCGTCGTATCGATCGCCAAGAAGTACCAGGCCTCTGGTCTGCCACTTCTCGACCTCATTCAAGAGGGCAACCTCGGCCTGATGCACGCCGTCGAGAAATTCGACTGGCGTAAAGGTTTCAAGTTCTCGACGTATGCCACCTGGTGGATCCGTCAGGCGATCACCCGTGGTATCGCCAACACCGGTCGTACCATTCGTCTGCCAGTTCATGCTGGCGACACGCTTGCTCGACTGCAGAAAGCTCGCTCTCGTTTAGAGCTCAAGCTTGGCCGTCCGGCAACGCTTTCCGAGCTTTCGGCCGAGGTCGAAATGCCCGAGGACAAGGTAACCGAGGCACTGCGCTTCGCTGCCGAGCCCCTGTCGTTGTCAGAGCCACTGCGTGAAGACGGCGATGCTGAACTCGGCGACGTCGTCGAAGACCGCTCGGCTGACTCGCCCTTTGAGGTCGCAGCCACAGCTCTTCTTCCCGAAGAGATTGCTCGGCTGCTTGCTCCTCTCGACGAGCGCGAACGCGAGATTCTGAAGCTTCGCTTTGGTCTCGACCGTGGCGAGCCCCGCACCCTCGAAGAGGTCGGCGAACATTTCAGCCTCACTCGTGAGCGCATTCGTCAGATCGAAGCCCGAGCAATGTCGAAGCTACGTCATCCGTCCAGCGATACCGGCGCCCGCGACCTTCTCGCCGTCTAACTAAAAGTAAGAACGCGGGGTCAGACCCCGCGTTCTTACTTTTTTGGACATCACAGCCGTTCACCAGCTTCTGGTGAGCGGCTGTTTCGATTTTTGCTGACGACACGTGTGGATCTTCGGCCCTCCAACAGTCTGGTAGTGGGGGCAGTCGGGGTACGATCAGGGTTCCCCAGGGAGGTGTATGAGTACCTGGTGGGCTCCCCCGCCTTCAAAGCGGGTGTGCGGTGTGATCCATCGCAGGCGGGTTCGATTCCCGTCCACCTCCGCCAGGGATGTTCTCGAAGTTCGATCGCTGGCAAGGCCGAAGAAGCCGAAGCTTGCTGAGGTCGTGCGGTTCTCGACAAGACTGCGGGATCCTGACACCGTCGAAGAGCGCAGCGGATTTCTGCTAGGTCCCGCGGGCTGGTCCCCTCCCGCGAAGAACTCTTCGTCTTCGGTGTAAGGAAGGGCTGCCGGCTGCGTCTGATTAGGTACGACGAGTTAGAGGAGACATTCGTTTTGACCTTTCTGGCCACATCCGATCAGTGCAAGCAAGCGCATAGGAATCTCGCCGCTCGTCTGTCCTCGTTGCTGATTGCGGCGGCAAGTGCGATCACAACCGTTGGCGGGGCACCTAGTTGTGCCGAATCCGCCGAATGAACACCGTGACTCTCCAACAGCAGGTCTTTGACGAGTGGATGGCGAATCACCAGGGAATCATCGTCAAGATCGTTCGCAGCTTTACGACTCGCGCCGCCGATTCCGAGGACCTCACGCAGGACATAATGCTGGCCATATGGCGGTCGATCTCTTCCTTTCGGGGCGACGCAAAACCATCGACTTGGATTTGGCGCATCGCGTTGAACCAAGCCATCTCCTGGCAGCGAGCGACCGGCGATGAGCAGGTCGATCTCGCGGCCGTGAGGTCGGCCACCCGAGACGTCGCGGCCGACGGGTTGTTGGTCGACCGAATCTATGAAGCGATCCGATCCCTTGCTCCCATCGACCGCTCGCTGATCATGCTGTCGCTTGACGGCTTCAGTTACGCCGAGACCTCAAACATCACCGGTTTGACCGAGACAAACGTGGGAGCGCGCCTGACCCGAGCACGAACGCGACTAACCCAACTTCTTGAGGACGCACAATGAATACTCAACAACCAAACCCCAACGATCCGCTGGCAGCGGCGTGGACACAACAGAAAGGCAGCCTTGCAATGCCCGGAAACAATGTCGGACTCGGACGGTCGATTGCCGAGGCGCACCGCGATGATCAACGTCGTTTGATCTGGTTGAACATTCGCGAGGTGGCCCCGGCGCTTGCCGCGGCTGTTGTGTTTGGTGTTGTGGCCCCAACCGCCGAGCGGCCAGCGGCCATGTTCGCCGCGGCTGTGCTATTCCTCTTCGTCGGCCTGTACTTGGTGACGCACTCGATCCGGCACCATCGTGGCGATCGAGCGTGGGGCAGTTCGGTGCGCGACCAAATGCAGCGCCGGTTAAACCAGCTTCACCATCGCGCTCGTCTCTACCAGACCACACCTGTTTGGTACTTTCTCCCGGCGATCGCTGGCATGGGCTTGGCGTTATACGGCTTCGGAATCGAGCACGCCGGGTCGTCAGGCATCGTGTTTGCCGCCATCTTTGCAGTCACGGTCGGCGGCAGTATCTACAAGGCGCACCGAGAAGGACAGATCTACCGGGATGAGATCGAGCGACTCGCCCCAATCCTGGCCGACTTCGATCGCGTCGAATAGATGCGCGTTCTGTCGAACTTTCGACAGACGTTCTGCCGCAGACGGTTTTGTGCCGCTACTAGCGGCCGCTTTCGCAGGATCGGTGAACCTTGTCGCGGCCACTGCCGCCTTCACAGGTGTCGGTTCCACGGCCGCCGATAACTTTGTCGTTACCTGCTCCGCCGTTGACTCGGTCGGCGCCGCCGTTGCCATCGAGTCGGTCGTTTCCGTCGTCGCCGTAGATGGTGTCGTTGCCGCCGTTGCCTTTGATGTTGTCGTTGTCTGCGCCGCCCCAGAGCACGTCGTTGCCGCCCGAACCCTTGATCTTGTCTTTGCCGGCGTCGCCGTAGATGGTGTCGTTGCCTCCGCCGCCAACAATTACGTCGTTGCCATCGCCGCCGCGCAAGAGTCGGTCGCTGCCTTGCGAGCCGAGAAGCTTGTCGTTACCGGCTTCGCCCAGCAAGATGTCGCCACCTTTGCCGCCGTCGAGCAGGTCGGCGCCGTCGCCGCCACACACGATGTCGTTGCCGCCGAGTGCGTGCACGACATCGTTGCCGCCGAGAGCAACAATGACATCGTCGCCAGGTGTGCCGAGCAGTGTATTGGCCGCGGCATTGCCGATAATGGTGGCCCGTTGAGCGTTACAGAACACGTCGGGCAAGGCACCCCGACCAAAGAAATCAAGCACTGCCTGCTCGCCGGGCGCAAAGAATGATTCCTGCACGCTCGGGAAGCCTTTGCCGGTGCTGCCGTGATCGCCGCCGCCCCAAAGCCAACGTTCGTTGTGGCCAAAAACATATCCGTCGGTGCCCAGAGCAAATGCTGCCTTGGCGTCGGACAAAACATCAGCCGCAGAAACCGGACGTCCTGGCCCGGCATCGGTCTCTGGGTCGTCGCACCAAGGGGGTTCGATGGCCTCGTAACGCATCTCGGCAGCAACGACAGGTTTGTCTGTGCGCTCCATCGCTAGGCCGATGATCTCGGCCGCTTCAGCAGCCGGTCGACAGTGCGAGGTCTGCACGGCAAAGGTCTCGATCCACGGTTCATCGATGAACTTGAGCACGGCCTGGCGCCACCCGCCGGTGTGATAGCCGATGGTCTGATTCGATCCCGTCGACCGAATTCCGGCTTTCATGTTGCTCCAGACGCGTGCGTCTTCGGAGTCAGAGTTGCGGTCGCACCAGTTGTCGCCGCCGAGCATCCAGGCAGATAGTGCGGGATGATCGCCGATCGCGGCACCCAGCTGTTCGCCGAGATACCTGGAGTTTTCGCGATGCAGTGGCCCGGTGTTGAGTTCGCAAGAGCCGTCTTGGTCGATAATCGTGTTGAGGTACGCCGAACCCCAAGCCGCCACCATGACGATGTCGAGACCGTAACCAGATGCGATGTCAAGGATGGCTCGAACGTGTGCAGCGTGCTCGGCGGTAAGCGCAATGTTGTCACCGTCGAGTCGCGCTGCTTGATGTCCGTTGGCGTTGATGCCCGTGATGCCATCTTGATTCAGATACGACATCCAGATGCCGTCGTACCCGCGGCTCGAGATGTAGGCCATGTACGTATCGGCTTCGGCGAGTGTGGCGCGATTGGGGAGCTCCCACGCGGTGTCCCATACGGGGTACGGCTCCTGCGCGCCGGCGCGCGGAATTCCGGCAAGAGCCGTGATGGCAAGAAGGAAGCCGAGAATCACGGGCACCCATCGAAGGCGGCTGAAAATGGTCACGTCATGACGATAGGCCGCCCGCACCGTTCGGTGTCTAGTCGCCTACGGAGCGTGGTTGGCTTTCGATGTTCTCGGCATCGTTAGAAAAGACCGTCTCTCGCTGCCTGGGCGACGAACTCCGTTGCTGCTACGTACAACGCTTCGTGGTCGACGCCGGGATGGGTCTGGCGCATCCGAAGAATCGAACGGTGGATGTCCCAGGACAATGTTGCGACCGATTGGCGCTGTTCGAGCGGCAGGTCTTTGAGGGTCAACGTCGTCCAAAGCTCTTCGACTTCGACGATGGTCGACATGACCGCATCGTCGGAAAGAACCAACTCGGCGATCTCGCGATTGTCATCGACCCACGTGGCGACAGAACGTCCGGTCGCTGGCGCATCTGGTACATCGGCCGATCGAAGGTCTTGGGCGACGTATTCGCCGAGCTCCTTACTCACCTGTTCGCGCAGTGCATGGCGAAGTGCTTCGATCGATTCGAAATGACGATAGAGGCCCGCTGGCGAGTAGTGAGCTCGGCGTGCGACGGACCGCACCGACAACGACTCAAGGCCAAAGTCAACGACTTGGTCTCGAGCAGCATCGAGTATCAATTGCCGCGCTCTTTCGGGCATCCGGTCCTCATCGGTCAGTGACCCCACGTCTTATCAGGGATTCTTCGACCGGTAGTTACTAACGGCGCAAGTGCGAACCCGGTTCGCAAACCACTGAGAAGTCGTCGGACGCATGTTGTCTGGCCAAGGCCCGGGTCGATCTAGCGCCCGCCGCGCCAGACGATTCCTGCGGCGGCGGCTAACGCAGCGCCGCCTACAACGCCGCCGATCGCCTTTTTGCGCGCCGAGCTGAGCTCGCGAGGCAGCGGTGTGAGCTCGGTGAAAATTCGAATGGGCCAACCCCGGGCTTCGGCGACCCGGCGAAGTTCGCGATCGGGGTTGACCACGACCGGGTTTCCTACCGCAGAGAGCATGGGCACATCGGTTGCGCTGTCGCTATACGCCCACGATTCTGCGAGATCGATGCCGTGCCGTTCGGCCGATGCGGTAATGGCTGTCACCTTGTTCTTGCCGAACGAATTGAACTCGACACCACCGGTGTATCGGCCGGCTTCGTCGAGTTCGGCTTTCGTTGCAATGACTTCGTCGATGCCGAGGTACTCGCCGAGAGGCTCGACAATCTCTGACGGCGAGGCCGACACCAAATAGATGCGATGTCCCTTTGCCCGGTGCTCGC
Organism: uncultured Acidimicrobiales bacterium; assembly: GCA_938015295.1. Lineage (GTDB taxonomy): Bacteria > Actinomycetota > Acidimicrobiia > Acidimicrobiales > SHLQ01 > CALLQB01. The sequence goes on along the minus strand of CALLQB010000110.1, from coordinate 18,226 downwards.
CAATGAGTTCGAGCGCCTCCTGGTACACGATTGGCTCGATGACCTCCTCGAGCGTGGCGCGGACGAGTCGCTGTATTTCGTCTTTCTCCCAACCCGTGGCGACCCGTAGCGCTGTCTCGCGGAACTTTCGTAGTTTCTCGGCATCAGCACCGAACCGTCGGAAGAAGAACTGCGCCCACAGTGCTCGCACAACCAGGTACTTCGACAAATACCCGGCACGGTGCAGAGAGGGTCCGAACGCGACCAACGACGCTTTAGCGATGACGGTTTTGTCGAGGTCGAAGAACGCAGCTTGCATCGTTGCCAAGGATACGCCTCCAGAGCCCGCGATCTGCCGCGCGACACCACGACCGCCGAACCGGTTGTTGGCCGGCCCGATTGCGGACTGTCACTCCGGCGCTCTAAGTTGGGCGGTGTTGACGGCTGGCCGCCGTCCAAAGCCTTCTCCGGGATAGCCCGGATGTGAACGGCTTGTTGCTCTTTGCCTCGCTCCCCTGAGCCTCAATCGCCTCGTAGCGCAGCAGTGACTGCGCGAAGGAAGTTGTGTTGCCATGCTTACCGTGCTGTGGTCTACCAAGGGTGGCGTGGGTGTCAGCGTCACCGCCGCCATCTTCGCTGTTGGACTCGCCGAATCGGCCGCCAGTCGCGACCCAGGAGCTGGGTCGTGTTTGTTGCTCGACTCCGGCGGCGACCTTCCCGCGATCCTCGGCGAAGGGGTGCCCGATGGTGGTTCGTTTGCTGATTGGTTGAACTCGCCAGTCGATGTCGCGTTCGACTCGTTACGTCGGGTCGAGGCGGTCACGTCCCGCCGGCTCAGTTATTTGGCGGTTGGCGATCTTGCGTCTTCAACCGCGTCTATCGAGCGTCTTCGTCTCGGCTTGCGTCTGCTGCGGCACGCCGACCGGCCGACGATCATCGATCTCGGCAGGGTCGATCTGGCGTCAACCGGCGATCTTCGGGAGTCGTTTGTCCGTGAGGTGTTTGCCTTCGCCGATGTGTCGTTGCTGGTGACGACACCGTGTTACCTCGCGTTGCGGCGGGCCCAGCACTATGTTGCCGAGGGACTGGTGCAAGCCACCGGTGTCGTTGTTGTCGATCAGCCCGAGCGGGCGTTGCGCTCCAGCGATGTTGAAGCGGCCTTGGGGCTGCCGGTGGTGTGCACGGTTCCGTACGCCGCCCCAATCGCCAGAGCTGTCGACGCTGGGTTGCTGCAACGTCGACTCCCACAATCAGCCCGACGACCCGCTCGCTGGTTCGCGGAGGCCGACCGCGGGGGATCGCTGTGACCCTCGACCTGGTTCGACTCGTCGACACCGTCCACCGGCAGGTGGTCAACCAGCTGCAGCCCGGAGCGCCGGCCCCCGAGTCCGATCGCATCGCGACTCTGGTGCGCGACCTCAATCCCTTGCTTGGTGCTAGCGAGAAGGCAGAGGTGGTCTCGATGGTGCTCGCCCGCGTCGATGGCATTGGACCCCTGCACGCACTGTTCGCCGACGCTGCAATCACCGACATCATGGTGAACGGCCCCGACAACGTGTGGGTAGAACGTTTAGGTCGCATCGAACGCGTCGACGTTAGCTTCGACCGGGCGGCAATCGACCGACTAGTCGAACGCACTGTCGCGCAGTCCGGGCGTCGTGTTGATCCGAGCTCGCCCATGGTCGATTCACGTCTCGCCGACGGTTCGCGCGTCAATGTTGTGGTGTCGCCTCTGGCACTCGACGGGCCGTGTGTGACCGTTCGACGATTCGGCACCACCCAAGTCGACATCGATGCGTTGTGTCCGGCGGGCGTGGCGAACCTTTTGCGCTGGGCTGTCGTCGCCCGAATGAACATACTGATCAGCGGGGGTACAGGAGCCGGAAAAACCACGCTGCTCAACGCCCTGGCCGGACACATAACCACCTGTGAGCGAGTCATCACCATCGAAGATGCCGCAGAACTACGGCTGCCGATCGAACACGTTGTTCGACTCGAGGCTCGACCGCCGAACATCGAGGGACGCGGCGAGGTGACGATTGGCGAACTCGTCCGCAACGCGCTGCGTATGCGACCCGACCGCATCATCGTGGGTGAGGTTCGGGGGTCTGAAGCGCTCGACATGTTGTGGGCAATGAATACCGGGCATGAAGGATCGCTGTCGACGATTCATGCGAACTCGGTGGCCGACGTTTTGCCGCGGCTCGAGGTCATGCTGCTTTCTGGCCAGAGCGCCCTTCCTCTCTGGGCCGCCGACGCGCAGATTGGTTCGGCAATCGATCTTGTGGTGCAAATTTCACGGCTGGCCGATGGGCGGAGGGTGACCGACGTTGGTGAGTTTGTCTCGACCGGCGGCGGTTGGTCGTGCGAATCGCTGCTCGACGAGCAAGGTCTTGCGAGGCTGCCGTCCCGGCCCGCTCGGCGACCTGGTACTCCCGAACCGTCTGGTGATTGGTGCCTGCGATGACCGCCTTGTTGGTGGCGTTGGCCCTACTGGTGCTGCTGAACGAAGTTCCACGCGAAGGCCGCCTGCTGCAGTCGGTCTCAGCCCAGTCGCCACGCGCAAACGTCGACGACGCGCTTCGGCGGCGCTTGGTGGTTGCGAACCTCGCTGATGTGGTCAGCGAACCGACGCTTGCCTGGTTGGCCGCTGTGGGCGTTGGAGCGGCAGTGGGAGCGGTGGTGGCTGGGTTCCTCGGTGTGGTTGGAGGAGCGGTTGGCGGCGCGGTGATGCCGTGGCTGGTGCTCGCGTACCGGGGCGATCAGACCAGTGCGTTGTTGACGTCACAGCTTCCTGGGCTGCTCGAAGCAAGTGCCCGAAATCTTCGATCAGGTGCACCGTTTCTTGATTCGTTGGTTCACGCGGCGCCAGTGGTCGGACCATTGCGGGCCGACATCGACCATGTGCAACGGTCGGTTCGTCACGGTCTGCCTGTCGAGCAGGCGATCGAGCGTTGGGTCCTAAGCCGACCCGGCATCGAGGCCATCCGGATCGTGGCGTCAACGATGATCGTTGGCTTGCAGACTGGGGTCGACCTTGCGTCGTCGTTTGAGGTGGTGGCAGACAACATGCGTCGCAGCGCCGAGTTGGGTGACCAGACAACAGCTCTAGCCGGTCAAGCCAAAGCGTCATCGATGGTAATCGGGTTAGCTCCGCTCGCGTTCTTGGCGGTTTCGACTGCGGCTGGCACGTCGATCACCGTTCTTTTCGGAAGTTGGCTCGGCATCGCTGCGCTGTTAGCTGGTTTGGTGCTCGATGGCATTGGGCTGTGGTGGATGCGACGCATCATTGGATCGGTGATCAGTCGATGAGCGTGTCTTCGACTCTCCAACTGCTGTCGGCTCTAGTTTTGACTGCGGGTGCTGGATTCGTGGGGTGGGTCGTCGCTGACACGTTCGTCCCCGCTGGTTCTCGCCTCGAGCCAGTACGACCAAGACCTAGTCGTTCGCCAAGTGTGGCTCTCGGTGCTGGCGTGCGACGCGTGTTCAGGTTGCCGCCAGCAGTTCCTTCCGACCAGCTGCTTGGGAGATCGGCGTTCGTGTGCCCACTGGTGCTGTTGCACCCGGCGCTACCGGTTCTTGCTCTCGTCGTCGTCTGGACGTCGCCGCTCATCGCCCGACGGCGCGCCGATCGAGCGCGTCGGCAAGCCGAAAACGATGCGGTCCCCGAAGTGGCGGCCGTTCTCGCCCTAGCGGTTCGGTCCGGCAGCAACGTGCAGAACGGTATCGATGTTGTTGCACAGCGGGTGCCGGGAATCGGTGGTGAATCCTTTGCCAAAATGTCTCGCCAATTGGCTGCGGGTGCCCTATTGGCCGATGTCCTAGCCGACCTCCCACAGCATCTCGGCGAAGCCGCTAGGCCGCTATCGAGGGCAATCGGTGCAGGGGTTTCATCGGGAGGCGAGTTGGTGCCGGCTCTCGACCGCGTTGCTCGCGAGCTTCGAGAACGGCAACATCAACAACGGCTCGAAGCCGCCCAGCGGCTGCCAGTGCTTTTGTTGTTTCCGCTCGTGACCTGCATATTGCCCGCCTTTGCTTTGCTCACCGTTATTCCGCTGTTGGTGAGCTCGATTGCTCAACTGTTTGGCGGCGGTCTCTAGCTCGCTGCCGCCGCTGTTGCGAGCGCTTCTTTCACTTCCCCCAGTGAAGTTACGCACGAATTAGGAGAGAACATTGTTGCGTACGTATGTAGGTGCCTCATTGGCGCTTGACCGGTGGCGAGAAAGCCACATCATCAACAACGAGCGAGGACAGGCCACAGCCGAATATGTCCTGCTGCTCTTGGGCGCGGCCGCGGTCGCGCTCCTTGTCCTGGCGTGGGCGACCAAAACCACCAAGATCAGTTCGCTACTGAACAAGGTGATCGAGGCGCTCATCTCGCGAGTGACATGAGGAGTCCGTGGTGGGGCGGCAGGCAGCACGGTCTGTCTGCCGCCCCGGCGCGGCGTCGCACAGATGACGGTGGCGAGACCGGACAGGCCACCGTAGAGTTCGCCTTCCTCCTACCGGTGCTGGCACTGCTTGTGTTGGCGATGGTGCAGATCGGGTTGGTGGTGAGGGCAAAAATTCTTACCGTCCATGGGGCGCGTGAGGCTGCGCGAGCGGCAGCGGTTGATGACGACCCGTTGATCGCAGCCCGTACAAGTGGGTTGGCGCCGCTAACCGTGTCGGTGATCACCAGCGGTCAGCGGGTGACCGCGACGGTTTCCTATATCGATCGCACCGATGTGCCGCTGGTGGGGATATTGCTGCCCGATGTGGTGTTGACCTCGAACGCTTCGATGCGCAAGGAGGACTGGCCCTCGCCCTGAGTCGAGGAGCCCTAGCGTGACTTGCTGACGCGGCCTACGCACCAATGGATCTACAGTTTGTGTCGTGGAGAATGGGCATGAACTTCGAACCGAACGTCTGCTCCTACGACGCTGGAGCGACGCCGATCGAGAACCCTTTGCCGCCCTCAACGCCGATCCGACAGTGATGGAGTTCTTCCCCGCCCCGCTGACCGGCGCCGAAAGCAACGCATTGGTCGACAAGATCGAGGCGCATTTTGCGAAGACCGGTTTTGGCTTGTGGGCGGTCGAGGATGTTGCCTCATCGGACTTCGTCGGATTTGTTGGTCTTTGGCCAGCGACCTTCGCTGCCCCGTTTACACCAGCAGTTGAAATTGGTTGGCGGCTGGCTCAGCGACACTGGGGCCGCGGCCTGGCCCCCGAAGCCGCTCGCGCCGCACTGGCCGATGGTTTCGACCGGCTTGGGTTGGACGAGATTGTTTCGTTCACTGCTGCAATCAACACGAACTCGCGTCGGGTGATGAGCAAGATCGGCATGGTGCATGACGCCGCAGAAGACTTTGACCACCCATCGGTCGAGCCCGGCGACCGGCTGGAACGCCATGTTCTGTACCGACTTGCTGCCGATCGGTTTACTTCGATGCGGGCAGATCAGCAGGAACCGCCTGCAACGTAGGGATCTGGCCAAGGACGGCCTCGAGGAGCAGCGCTGCGCCGTCTTTGTCGAGCGGCTCGTTACCGTTGCCGCACTTGGGTGACTGCACGCACGACGGGCAGCCGTCGGTGCAACCACACGCCAAGATGACGTCGAGTGTCGCCTGGAGGTGATCGGCCGACGCGTCGAAGCCCAGTTCGGCGATTCCGGCGCCGCCTGGATAGCCGTCGTAGACAAAGAAGGTTGGCGTGCCCGTATCGGCGTGCAGAGCGATGGATACACCGCCGACATCCCACCGGTCGCAAATGGTGAAAAGTGGGAGAAGGCCAATGGCTGCGTGTTCGACTGCGTGGAGCACGCCCGGGATTCTTCCGTCGACGATTGCTGCCGACGCAAAAAGGTCGTAATCGATTTCGTACCAGAACGACCGGGTGACGAGCCGCGAGGGTGGAAGGTCGAGTGTCTCGTTGCCGAGTATGCGTCGCGAGCGCACTTCTTTGCGTTGGTACCCGGTGACCTGTGTGGTGACCTCGACCTGGCCGAGACACAGCCGCACCGCCCCAAGGTCGCGCGTTTGTTCGACCTTGATAACCGAAATGTCGATAGACGAGCGGGCCTGGGTGTACTCGTCGCCGGCGTCGCGTTCGACGATGGCGGCCTTGTCGTCGATATCGAGCCGGCTGACGCGAAACGATTTGCCCTGATGAAGGTAGACGGCGCCCGGGTGCACGAGGCTAAAGGCGCGCCCTTCGTCGACGGTGCCGATGAGTGTCCCGTCGTCGAGGGCGATGCGATATTCGCCCGACGAACCCGAGCGGAGGCTCACCCCTCGTGCGGGATAACCGCGGCCTGACCACACGGCGGCCGGGCCCTTTCGTGTTTGCCGAAGACGAAACTTGCCCTCGACGACAAGATCGCGAACGCCATCGGCAAGATCGTCGCCCCAGTAGCGCTCGTCGTCGTAGGTGAGTGGCTTTTCGAACGCGGCTGCTGCCAGATGTGGCGTAAGGATGAACGGGTTCGAGGTGTTGATAACGGCAGGCTCGGGCGGCCGCGAAAAGAGTTCGCGAGGGTGGGCCATCATCCATTGGTCGAGTTGATCGTCGCCGCCCACCAGCACGGCGACGGACTCTTCCTGGCTGCGGCCGGCGCGACCCGCTTGTTGCCACATCGAGGCAATGGTTCCGGGAAACCCGTTGAGGACACAAGCGTCGAGCCCGCCAACGTCGACACCCAACTCGAGCGCCGTAGTTGCGACTACGCCTTGAAGCTCGCCACTGAACAACTCGGCTTCGATTTCGCGACGCTCGGCAGCCAGGTAGCCGCCCCGGTACGGGCGAACTTTGTCGGCGTCTTCGTCGGGGAGACGACTGGCAATGTCGCCGGCCACAAGTTCGGTGCCCTTTCGGCTGCTGCAGAAAGCGATGGTGCGGTGACCAATACGAATGAGTTCGGCGGCGACAGATGCTGTTTCGGAGTTGGCCGAGGTGCGAGCACCAGTTGCTTCGTCGACAATCGGTGGGTTCAGCAGTGCAAACGACCGTGGCCCACGCGGCGAACAGTCGCCGGTGACTTCGGCGACTTCGAGCCCGCACAGGTCGGTGGCCAGTCGGCCAGGTTCGCCAATGGTCGCCGAGCAGAAGATGAACTGCGGCTCGGCGCCATAGGACCGACAGATACGAAGTAGCCGGCGCAAAATGTGCGCAACATGGGTGCCGAAGACGCCCCGCAGCACGTGCAGTTCGTCGATAACGATGTAGCGCAGCCGCATCAAAAATTCGGACCAGCGGCCGTGGTGCGGGAGCAGCCCGTTGTGCAACATCTCGGGGTTGGTGAATACGACGTTGGCGTTTTTGCGAACCCAGGAACGGTCTTTGGTGGGGGTGTCGCCGTCGTAGGTCGCGCACACCACATTCGGGTAGGTCTGCGTGGCGAACCCTCGAACTTGATCTTGGGCAAGCGCCTTGGTTGGAAACAGCGCTAACGCAGTGCCGGGACGGATGGGGTCGGCGACCGCCTCGGCGATGGGGATCTGATAGCAGAGCGACTTTCCTGACGCGGTGCCCGTAGCGATAGCGACAGACCTGCCTTCGCGGATGAGGTCGATGGCTTCGACTTGGTGGCGCCATAGAGCGGGAACAGCGAGCTTGTCGGCGATGGCGGGCGGGAGCGGTTTTGCGAGCTCTGCGGTGTGCGCAGGTCGCGCCGGGAACCGTTCGACGTGAACGAGTCGTCCGTCTTCGGCCAACTCGTCAAGCAACGAATGCAGTGTGCGGTCGACGCCCTGTGGGGGTTCGTTAGGGATCTCGACAACGGCCACCCCCAGACCTTAGAGAACACCAGTGTCATTTGCCGGTCGCAGCGGTTCGGCAGGCAAATATCTGGTGGCGCCCGGATGTTTACCGCAGTGCGTCGGGCCACAGCGGATCGATCTGATCGAGTGCTGCAGTGGTGATCTGTTCGATGTTGCTACCTGGTTGCGTTGCCGACCAGATGGCGATGGCTGAGTTCGTGGCTGCGACCAGACTCGAGGCCAGAAGTAGCACCGGCAGCGCCATGGCCTCGGCATCGGCCAGTTCGCCGAGAAACGCAGTCACCAGCCCTTGCACCCAAAGATCGTCGCTGCGAGCGTGAGTGCCGCGCAGCGACTCGTTGGCCTGCAGAACAGAGAACGCCGCCAGCACCTGATCTTTGTGTTCATCGATGGACTGGGCGATCGAGAGAAGCGCTCGGATGGTGAGGTCGTGCATCGATTCGTCTGCTTCGCGTTGCCCGAAGATCGTCTCGAGTTGTTCGTGCCATCGCCGAGGGTGTTCGAAGACGAGGTCGTCCTTGGTGGGGAAGTGTCGATAGACCGTGCGTCTTGACACCTGCGCGGCGTCGGCGACGTCGGACATGGTCGTTTCGCCAAACCCGCGATCAACGAAGAGGGCAATAGCGGCATCGGCGATGGCGCTTCGGGTTTCAAGGTGGCGTCGTTCAGTGAGTTTTGGCATGAAGTGCAGTGTTGGCACAGTGTGCCGTTTGGGTTACTATAGCGGTCATGAGCACCGCACAACAGATCTTCTTGGCATACGGCACGATTATTCTTCTCGTTGGATTCTCTCTCGGTTCAACGCTCGGAATGCTGCGAATGAAAGCGCCATCGGTTCGAAACTTGGCGATGGCGCACGTTGAAACGCTAATGCAGGGATCGATGCATCTCGGCCTCGCGTTTGCCGTCAGTGCCGTCGGGTTCGATTCGACCGCGGCAACCTGGGGAGCGATCCTTCTCGCCGTCGGGTCGGCCATGCAGGCAACCGGGGTCACCCTGAACTGGATCACCAAGACCGGTGACCAGTTCGCCGAAAAATCACCGGGTTACCTGATCAATTCGACCAGCACCTTTGTGATCTTCCCCGGGATGGTCATCACGGCCTGGGGAATTTTGACGAACCTGTAGCGCCGCTACCTCGCCAGCTGCGCCGAAGGGGCTGCCTGGTCTGCGGGACGATTGCGACTGGTGGGCTAGAGCTTTCGGAGGATTTCGGCGGCATGATCGCCGGTCTTTGGCCGCTTGAAAACATGGGCGATCACTCCCATTTCGTCGATGAGGAACGTCGTTCTTGCCATACCCATAAACGTCTTCCCGTACAGCTTCTTTTCGCCCCAGACGCCGTATTTGTCGATGATCTTGTGTTCGGGATCGGCGACCAACGGAAAGGGCAGCCCATGTTTCTCAGCAAACGACTCATGGCTGGTGTTGTCGTCGGGTGAAACGCCGATCACCGCTATGTCGTGCGCCGCGAGTTCGGCGATGTTGTCGCGAAGGTTGCATGCTTGTGCAGTGCAGCCTGAGGTGTTGTCCTTCGGGTAGAAATACAAGGCAACCTTCTGGCCTTTGTAGTCGGTGAGCTTGACCTTGGTGCCGTCGAAGGTGGTTGCAGTGAATGCCGGCGCTCGCGTGCCTGCTTCGAGAGGTTGGGGTTTGTCAGCCATTGCCCGATCGTATGCTCCGGCCCGTCACTTCTTGCGCTTTGTCGCCTTGGAGTGCACTTCTTGCCGGAGTAGAGCTGACGACCGTTGATTGACGAGTGCGATGAGTTCCCCGGCAATTGTGGGTCGATCGGCGGGATTGAACCGGTAGCTCGGACCGTAGAGGCTCAGGGTTGCCAGCACCTCGCCGTTGTCGCCGGTAAGTGGCACGGCGAGGCCGTTGATTCCGACATCGAGTTCTTGATCAGCCCAGACGTAGCCGTCGCGCGCCGTGCGTTTGGCGCGCCGCCGTAACATGCGAGGGTCGGTCGTCGAGAATTCGGTGGCCCGATGTAGTTCGGTGGAGAGGTAGCTGTCGAGGCGCTCGCTTGGCCACGACGCCATCGCCATCAGTCCCGGTGCGACAAGGTGAAAGGGTTGTCGTTCGCCTGCTACGTCATCGACCGACACGGGGTTCTCGCCGGCGACTTGGTCGACGTAGAGCAACGCTTCGCCGTCGTCGATCGACAACGCTGCATGCTCGCCGAAGGTGTTGACGAGTTCGGTGAGCAGCGGGCGCAATTGGTCGCGCAGGCTTGGCATGGCGTTGTCGCCGGGCTGCAATGTTGCGAGAGCGCTGCCAGGCGCTACCAGCGCGTCGGCGGTTCGTTCGACCATGCCAAGACTGTCGAGTGAGGCCACGAGCCGAGAGGCCGTTGACCGTGGGAGGCCGGTGCGTCGGCCGATTTCGCGCACACCGAGAGGTTCGCCAGCCGCAACGATCACCTGCAGTATTTGAAACGCTCGATCGACGGGGCTAACCGAAGGTGTTGACGGCGGTGCTCCCTCTTGCATACGATTATTCTTACTGAGTAGGACGTCCCAGTCAATGGGACGCTTGCCAAAAGGTGCAACGCTGGGCCAAAGGGGGACCGGGGATGGTGACCACACAACGGGCGCTTGCACCCGACTTCTACGACTACGCCTGGCGCCCGCTGCGTTCGGTGGCGATCGACGGCAGCTTCCTTCACCTACGTTGGCCTGACGGCACCGCCTCTGTCGTGTTCGACCTGTGGCTTCGCGAAAATGCTGTCGATGCCGGCGGTGTCGATCTGGCCACCCGCGAAGGGATCATGGACCCTGCGCATCACCACGACGGCCCAGCGGCATCGACAGCAGAGATCACAGACGATGGAGCGCTCGTCGTCCGCTGGTTGCCCGACAACGTCGAAGCCACCTATCACCCTGGCTGGCTTCGCCACGTTGCTGATGGCCGCCACCTTCCTTCCAGCTGGCTCCCCGAGCCAGTGGCGTGGACCGCCGCTATCGGCGAACCGCCGACCTATGACGGCAGCGAAGTGTTGAGCGACGATGCGGTCCTTCGAGCCTGGGCAAACGACTTGTTGCGCCACGGCATCGCTCGGCTTCGCAACGCTCCCACCGATCACGACTTTCTTGCACAACTTGCGGCGAAGATCGGCCCAGTCCGCGATACCAACTTCGGTCCAATCTGGGATGTGTTGGCCGACATCTCACTGGCCGGCTCCGATGACACCAACTCGACTGCCAACACCAACCTCCGACTCCCGCCCCACACCGATCTGCCGACTCGAGAAACTCCGCCCGGTTTCCAGTTCCTTCACTGCTTGGTAAACGACACTGAGGGCGGCAACTCGACGATGGCCGATGGCGCTGCGGTTGCTGCCTATCTCCAAGACAAGCACCCCGAACACTTCGAGGCACTCACCACGCTCCGTTGGGTATTTTTCAATCGGGGCCCCAATATCGACCACCGTTGGTCGGGGCCGATGATCGATCTTGGTGTCGAAGGGTCTCCTCTTACCTTCCGTGCGTTTCATCCGGTGCGAGGATTTCCCGATATGGATCAACGCGACATACCGAGGGCATACGCCGCGATGAAGGTGTTCTCGACCGTGGCAGCCGATCCACACTTTCGACTGCATTACCCGTTTGCGCCTGGCGACATCGTCGGATTCGACAATCGGCGAGTTCTGCATGGCCGAGACGCGTTCTCCGCCGGAGGAGCCCGACACCTTCGAGGGATCTACATCGACCAGGACGAGGTTCGGTCCTTCGTCCGCGTTGCCAATCGGCGACATGCACACGCAACCAGTTCAACCATCTAGCCCAGATACGAAACCAAGGAAGTTCTTTCATGCACGACGGCGTCTTCATCACCTGTGCAGTCACCGGTGGTGGCTACACAACCCACAAATCCGACAAGGTCCCTGTTACGCCCGAACAGATTGCCGATTCGTGCATCGAGGCCGCGAAGGCCGGCGCAGCAGTTGCACATATCCACGTCCGCGAAGACAACGGCATGCCGTCGCGTGACGTCGGCAAGTACGCCGAAGTGTTCGAACGCGTCCGCGACAGCGACACCGACGTCGTCATCAACTTCACCGCAGGCATGGGGGGCGACATCGTGCTTGGCGGCGTCGAGACTCCGCTGCCACCCGACGAGGAAGGTACCGACATGGTTGGTGCTACCGAACGTGTCGAACACGTGCGGCAACTCAAGCCCGAAATCTGCACGCTCGACTGCGGAACGATGAACTTCGGCGAGGGTGACTATGTCATGACTAACACGCCGAGCGCGCTTGAAGAGATGGCTCGACAGATGACCGAAATCGGAAGTCGCATCGAGATCGAAGCGTTCGACACCGGACACCTCGCTCACGCGAAGGACCTGGTTCGCCGGGGCATCATCCCCGAACCTGTCGTAGTGCAGCTGTGTATGGGAGTGCCCTGGGGGGCGCCAGACGATCTCAACACCTTCATGGCTATGCGAAACAACGTGCCTGACGACTGGACCTTCTCGGCGTTCTCGATCGGCCGCAACCAACTCAAATACGTGTCCCTGGCGGCAATCAGTGGCGGCAATGTGCGCGTTGGCCTCGAGGACAACATCTATCTCGACCGCGGCGTTCTCGCCTCCAACGGCGACTTGGTTGACAGAGCGGTCACGATCCTGCAGGCACAGAACTACAACATCCTCAGCCCCCAGCAGGTGCGAGACAACCTGCAACTCACGAAGCACGGGTGATGACGGTGCCCGAACTGCATTCCGAACTCGACTACGTCGAGTATCTGCCCAAGAAGGCGGCCGTTGTTGGCTGCGGTGTCATCGGTGCTGCCTGGGCAAGTCGCATGTTGCTCAAAGGGGTCAACGTGATGGTGGCCGATCCGTCACCCGATGCCGAGGCCATTCTCCTCGAGGTTCTGGGCAACGCGGTTGCCGCGTGGGACGACCTCGGACTGCCCACCGACAAGCAGGGCAGTTACACGATGGCCGGTTCGGTTGCCGAGGCCGTCGCCGACGCAGAGTTCATTCAAGAGAGCGCTCCCGAGCGGCCTGAGGTGAAGGTTGCGGTGCTCGCCGAGATTGAGGCTGCCGCCCCGGCTGACGCGATCATTGGATCGTCGACCTCAGGTATCAAGCCATCGGTGATGCAGGCGGACATGGCCAACCCCGAACGTTTGGTTGTTGGACACCCGTACAACCCGGTGTACCTGCTCCCGGTTGTCGAAGTTGTCGGAGGTGACCAAACCACCCTCGAAAACATTCGACGTGCGCAAGGCATGTACGCCGCGTTCGGCATGCGTCCAATTCACGTGCGAGTCGAGATTGATGCATTCATCGGCGACCGTCTGCTCGAAGCCGTTTGGCGAGAAGCCCTTTGGTTGGTCAACGACGGAGTTGCTACAACGCAGGAAATCGACGACATAATGACCCACGGTTTCGGACTTAGGTGGGCACAGATGGGTCTGTTCGAGACGTATCGCATTGCCGGCGGAGTCGGCGGTTTCCGTCACTTCATCGAGCAGTTCGGGCCCACACTCGACTGGCCCTATTCGAAGCTGATGGACACGCCCGACTTCACCCCCGAGTTGGTCGACACACTCGTCGAACAATCCAATGCGCAGTCGGGTATGCATGAGATTCGCGATCTCGAACGCATTCGCGACCAAAACCTTGTCGGGTTTCTCAAAGTGCTCGAGGGCAACAAATGGGCTGCGGGAAATGTTGTAGCTGAGCAACGCAAGGGCTAAAGACCGTACATTTGGACACATAGGGTCGAAATGGTTCAGATTTTTGGCCAAACTGCCGTTGCCATGACATGCGTCGGCGCGGGACCCCTCAAGTTCTACGGTCGGTTGGGGCCTTTGTGGTTCTTACCCTCCTCTTTGCACTCATGTCTGTCATTGCTTCGTCGCGCCCCTCTACGGCGCAGGGATCAGCAGCGCTTGGCGTGACGATGATTGCGGTCAACAGCCCTTCGCTGTCGGGAGAGCCAATGTCGTTTCGCATCTCCTACACGTGCTCGTCACTCTCGGTTGACTGCGAAGGCGCCGAGATATCGGTGCCAATGCCGGCAGGATTCCGCTACGAAACATCGTTCACCCAGCGTCCTTCGGGGGCAGGCAGTCCGCACACAACCGCCACTGCGGGCAGCACCGCCAACGGCGTTGTCTTTACGTTCCAAGATCCGTTACCCGGCGGAACAACCGGCGATGTCTTTGCCACCTTCTACGCCGAAGAGCCGTTCATCCCTGACGGCCAAACAACGCTCTTTACGGCATCGTTTAGCGCGACGAACGCAGCCACGGTGACGAGTTCGGCAACCTTCGAGTTGAACGCGACCCTCGACCTCGAGCTCACCAAACGGGTGATGACCAACGGTATCGACCCGCCGCTCAATGTTCCGGTGACGTACCAACTGCGGGCATGCGATACCACACAGGCTGGGGAAAACGGGTCCTGGGCAGTCGAGAACGCAACAATTGTGGACACCCTGCCGGCGTACACCGACTTCGTCTCGGCAACCAACGGCGGTGTCTATGACCCCGTTGCTCACACCGTGACCTGGACGGGCCTGACCGTCGCACAATCGACGTACGAATGTTCAAGCACGACGGTGTCGAGCAGCGATCTCGATGCCGTGTATCTCACGGTTGTCTTCCCCGACGACGCAAACGACCCTGACGGTCCGGGCTACCTGACAACCGACACGGTCACCAATAACGCCACAGTGAACGGACATGGCGTTGGCGACCCAGCCGCCGTAGTCTCAGCCGTCGCCGAGGTGACCCACGGTTTTGCTGATCCGACGATCGGGTACACCTTTGACAAATACGATTCGGTGGCATCCGCCGACACCGTAGCTATCGGCGAGCGGTTCAACTGGGTGCTGAGCGTCAACCCCTCGGGCAACACGCCGCTGACCGTCGTTGCCGAAGACACGTTCCCCGACGGCTTCGTCACCGATCGAATCGTCTATTACAAGTACGACGTGTACCCGACGGTCACCGGCGCCTGGTTCGCGACCCGTGACGACCCGACTGTCCGGTCGCTCTTTGATGAGCCGCATACAAATAGCTCAACCTACAACTCGTGGTCTGTCTCGGCGCTGGGGTTGGTCGGTGACGACCGGATTACCTATCTACGGCTTGAGTACGAAGCAGACCCGGGCAACACCAACGTCCGAACGTATGTCTATGGCGAGATTGAGGCGGGCTATAGCTTGCCGACCATGACGAACTGTGCCGACTTCAGCTATACCTCGGCGGCTGGCAGCGGTGGTCCGATCCAGGAATGCCAAGAGATCACGGTTGGTGTTCCCTCCGTTGACGTCTATCACTATCCCTATCTCACGGGATCTTCGTTGGTGTCGCCCGGAAGTGCTGTTGAGCACCGCATCTACATCACTAACCAAAGCTCTGGCCCGATGGACACCGAGTTCTATGACCTCCTCCCGGCCGGATGGACCATCGATCCAGCGTCGGTGCGAACGACCAGCTCGGTCATTCCGGCGCCTTCGCTCACCATCACCCCCGGCTATGTCGGCGCGCAGGATCTGGCCACGTTCTCGTGGACGCCACCCGATGGTCGCCTCGGCGACGACGGACTCACCAGCTATTTCTATCTGTATTACAAAGTCCTCGTTCCCCCCGACGCCCTCGCCGGCGATTACGTAAACGAGACGTTCTCCTGGGACATCAGCGACCCGGGCACCACAACTTGTTTCAGCGGAGCGGTTGTCGACACCAACGACATCGATCAGGACCTCGATGTCACCGACACCCTGTGTCGGAGAACCAACACGCTCACCGTCGCCGAAATCACGAGCGTCGAAGGGCGCAAACAAGTTTCGGGAAGCTTCGACGCGACCTGGACCGAGTTCCCCGAGTTCGGACTGACCGAATCCGGGGGCGTCGCCGACTACCGGATCGAGCTTGTCAACGCCGGCAACTCCTCGGTCAACGATCTCGTCGCCTACGACCTGCTTCCGCTGGTCGGCGACACAGGCGTTTCGTTCCTGCAAGCAGGCGAACAACGGCTTTCAGAATGGGCGCCACAGCTCGCGACACTGCCCGCAGTGACGTCGGCAGGAATAGCCGGTCCAGGCGCTGTCTCGATTCTCTACTCGACCTCGCCAGATCCGTGCAGGGCCGAGGTCATGGATGATCCCACCGACCCGACCGTGCTCGCCAGCCATCTAGCGAGCTGCGTCGACGACTGGTCAGCGGTTGCGCCGGTTGATCTCACAACCGTCACGGCTCTGAAGTTCGACCTTGCCGGTTCGTCAATCGAACCCAGCGAAACCTATGTCGTTGAATGGTCGATGGACGTTCCGCCCTCGGCGTCTATCGGTGAAGTTGCTTGGAACAGCTTCGCGTTTGTTGGCTCTCGTACCGACGGAAGCGCTACCGAGGTATCCGAGCCTCGCAAGGTGGGCATCACCGTCGCCAACGGCGACCTTTCGCTCGACAAGCTGATCAATGGGTCGCAGGGACCCGTTGCGGTGCTGGCGGGGAGCACCGCGACATGGTCTCTTGTTGTGACCAACGATGGGCCGACTGCGGCGAACAACATCGTGATAGGCGACACCTTGCCGCTGGGTCTAACCATCACGCCGCTCTCCTCGTCTGCCGACGTCGGTACCTTCGATGAAGCCAGTGGCCTATGGACGATTCCCTATCTCGCCAATGGTGAAGTCGCGACGCTCACCTACGACACGGTTGTGCCTGACGGCGACTGGACAAACGTGGCCCAGATCATTTCCGTCGGTGTCAGCGATGTCGACTCGGCCCCAGGCAACGCCGCCGACCCGTTCGATCCGGCAACCTCTGAGGACGACGAAGACTCGGCCCGAGTGGTTACCGCGTTGCCGTCGCTCGAGTTGGTGAAGGAAACCAGCACCTCTCTTGCCGGCCCGTGGCTCGATGCCGACCTAGGTGGCGGACCAACCGTGGTCGTTGGCGAACCGGTTTTGTGGAGGTACACGATTCGAAACACCGGAACCGTCGCGGTCGACCTGTCCACCCTTGCCGACGACCAAGAAGCGTCGGTGTCGCTCAGCGAAACCGAGTGCGTGAGATCAGACGGCGCCGCCTGGGGTTCGCCGGTCGGACCTTCTGAGACAGTGGTGTGCACGTTCGCCGCCCAGGCGGTCGACGGCAACTACAGCAACGTCGCAACAGCAACCGGCCAGCCAGTTGACGGGCTTGGCGCGTCCGTCGGTCCACCGATCAACGCCACCGACGCGTCGAGCTACTTCGGGTATGTGCCCGCATCGATTGGCGATTTCGTCTGGAACGATGCCGACGGCGACGGCATCCAGGACTCCGGCGAGCCGGGCCTGAACTCGGTGTTGGTGACCCTGACCGGAACCGAGGTAACCGGCGCCGTCGTCGGCCCGCAAACGACGACGACCAACGGCGCTGGCGCGTATTCCTTTACCGGCCTGGTGCCGGGTACCTACACCGTTGAGGTGGCGGGCCCGACCGGCATGGCGCCGACCCTGGTAGCTCAGGGCACCGACCCTGCGCTCGATTCAAACGGCGAGCAGTTCGTGATCACGCTTGTCTCCGGCGAAAACTACACCGGTGGCGACTCGGGCTGGACCGACGTTTCGAGCATCGGCGACCTGGTTTGGGAAGACCTCAACGGAAACGGCTCGCAGGATGTGGGTGAACCCGGACTGGCGAATGTGGCAGTCGAACTTTCGGGATCCGACCTTGGTGGTGCGCCGCTCGCAAACATGACTACCACGACTGGCCCCAGCGGCGACTACCTGTTTACCGACCTCGTTCCCGGCAACTACACCGTGACATTCACGACGCCGCCGTTGTACACGCCGACCTTTGACAATGAGGGCGACGACATACTCGACTCTGACGGCCTAACCGCTACCCTCACCATCGGCGCTGGCCAGACGGTCGACACTGTTGACCAAGGTTTCTACCGGCTTGCGACCTTGGGCGACCGGGTTTGGGACGACATCGATAGCGACGGTATTCAGGATGTCGGCGAGCTCGGAATGGGTGGCGTCGCCGTCACCGCAACCGTTGTGACTCCAGCGGGTCCGGTCACGTACAACGCGACCTCAGCGGCAGATGGGTCCTACAACTTCCCGGGCCTCGTGCCGGGCAACTACATCGTGAGCTTTGTACCCCCTGCCGGATACGCGGCGAGCCCCGTTGGTGCAGGCGTTGATCCGGCGGCTGATTCCGACGGGCAAACGGCACCTGTCGCTGTTGTGTCAAACGGCGCGAACAGCGCTATCGATAGCGGCTTTTTCCTCACCGCTTCGGTTGGCGACTTCGTCTTCGACGACCTCGACGGTGACGGTATTCAAGACGTCGGCGAGCCGGGTCTGGCGAACGTGACGGTCGATCTTTCTGGAACGACAGCGTCGGGCACACAAGTATCGGAAACGGTCGTCAGCGGAGTCGACGGTAGTTACCTGTTCGCCGACCTGCCCGCCGGTACCTATCAGGTCTCAGCAGTAACGCCGGCCGGGTACATCCGCTCTCCTGCTGG
>CALLQB010000109.1 GCA_938015295.1 uncultured Acidimicrobiales bacterium | reverse complement strand
CAATCCTGACGTGTTGTTGAACATCGCTGTATCTCTACAGGATCTCGAACGCCCTGGTCATCTCGTCGTGGTGAGCGAGGGTGACGGCCGCGAATACCTCGAAACGGCCAAAGACAGCCACGGTATCGAAAACCTCTACCTAGTCGACTACCAACCGGCTAGCGCCCTAGACGAAATGCTCAACTCGGCCAACGTTCTCCTCGCTATCCTGACAGCTGATTCGTCGCGGTTTTCTATCCCCTCGAAAATCCTCACCTATCTCAACGCCGGAAAACCCGTGCTCGGAGTCTTGCCACCCGAAAACTATTCGGCGCAGATACTCGAACTGTCCGGCGCCGGCAAAGTGATCGCTCCAGACAACACGACGCAGGCGATCACAGCAGCACAGCAACTGCTCTCAGATGGGCGATTATGCAACGAGATGGGAATCAATGCCCGTCTCTTCGCCGAACGAATGTTTGGCATCTCCCCAATTGCGGATCGCATCGAGCAAATCTGCGACCTCATCGACGTGACCGGCGAGATCGATCTCGCAGAACCGCAATCAATTCCGCGCTACATCGACCAGCCGCCGCTGTGATGCCGACGCAACAAACAACTTCTAGTCGAAGTTTTCCCAGTACCTGCTTGCTCGTGGGCCCTCTTGGCCTTGGTACTTGCTCTTTAGTTCGCCTGATCCGTAGGGGCGGTCGGCAGCGGTGGTCATCTGTTGAAAGCTGATCTGGCCGATCTTCATGCCTGGGTACAACGTGATGGGCAGGTTGGCGACATTCGACAACTCGAGCGTGAGTTGGCCGTCCCAGCCGGCATCAACAAAGCCAGCCGTGCTGTGGATCAGCAGCCCAAGTCGTCCAAGGCTGCTCTTACCTTCGAGGCGAGCAACGAGATCGTGCGGGATCGCTACTCGTTCCATCGTCGAGCCGAGAACGAACTCGCCAGGGTGAAGAATGAACGGGTGTTCATCGTCAACCTCGAGTAGTTCGGTGAGGTCTTCAAGGTTCTGCTTCACGTCGATGACGGGCATCGTGTGATTGCGAAACACACGAAACCTCGGGTCGAGATGGAGATCGACCGACGATGGCTGAACGCAGCTGTCATCGAACGGTTCGATGATGATGTCGCCGGCCTTGACTTTTTCGCGAATTGTTCGGTCAGAAAGAATCACGGCGCCAACCTAGTGCGAGAATTCAGAGGTCGCCGTGGCGAGGACTGTTTCCCAGCTCCGTGGCCTTCAGGCCTAACCAGTAGCTTCGCTCTATGAACGAGACACGCCACGTGATGCCAGAGCGCGCCGAGCAGATTGGAAGTGTTTTGGCGGCCGCGTTTGCCGACGACCCGGTGATGCACTGGATGTTCCCCAAGGCCGAAACCCGTCAAGGATTTGTTACGGCGTTCATGACCATGGCCTGCCGTCGGTCGATCGAGGTTGGTCATGCCTATGAGCTTGCCGAGGGATCGGGTGCGGCGTTGTGGGGGCCGCCCGGTGTGCACTTCTACAACGAAGCAGCTGGCATCGAACTGTATGGGATCCTGTCGACGGCAAACGGCGACCGCACCGACTTTGTCCTCGAAGGGCTCTCTGGGCTTTCAGAACAACATCCCGAAGCACCGCACTTCTACCTCTCAAACATCGGCGTCGATCCGGCGTCTCGGGGAAACGGCTACGGGGCAGTGCTACTTAACCGCATCTTGGCGACCTGCGACACAGAAGGAATTGTGGCCTACCTAGAGTCGAGCAATCCTCGCAACGTGTCGTTGTATGAGCGGGCCGGTTTCGAAGTGACCGCCGAGATCGAACTGCCAGAAGGTCCGGTCATGCGCCCGATGACGCGGCTCCCGCGGTAGCCGGGATCTACCCGACCGGTTGCACTCGCAAGATGACGTCGTTTCGGGCATCGCCGAGTCCCGAGTTCGACGTGGTGATGTAGAGGTTGCCGTCGGGTCCGAGAACCGGGCTCCGCAGCCGGCCGTATGTGCCGGCGAGCTCGGCAGGGAGTATCTGCTGTTGAAAGTTGCCAGCACTATCGAAGAACATCAGTCGTAGACGGCTGTCTTTGAGCGTGAGCACGGCGAGTGCGCCTTCGTAGGCGCCCCACTGCGAACCCTCGAGGAACACTGCGCCGCTGGGAGCCACGGTGGGATTGCCCGACGACCAACGGGCACCAATTGCGTTCGGAAACTTGTCGAAGTCGGTCATCGGGTTGCGGTCTTGTTCGTAGTTGGGGAACTCGGGCTCGAAGCCGGGAATAACCACCGGATCCCATCCGTAGTTTCCGCCGCCGATGAGCTGATTAACCTCGTCGTCGACACTCGGCCCGTGCTCGACAGACCACACGTCGCCAATGCCAGGTCGAAGCGCCAGCCCTTGCACATTTCGATGCCCGTAGGTCCAGATGAGACGGGTCTGTGCGTTTGGCGAGTTGAGGAACGGGTTGCCGGGCGCTCCGTTGCCAGTAAACCGAT
The DNA here is from genome assembly GCA_938015295.1 of uncultured Acidimicrobiales bacterium. GTDB lineage: Bacteria > Actinomycetota > Acidimicrobiia > Acidimicrobiales > SHLQ01 > CALLQB01. The sequence goes on along the minus strand of CALLQB010000109.1, from coordinate 5,892 downwards.
CGATCCGCAGGGTTTTGCCCGCGAGCCGTGTGAGGTCCTGAGGAGCGGGGCCCTCATAGCCGTCGCCCAAGCCGACCATCAGATAACCCTCGCCATCGAAACGGATCCGGCACCCTCCGTGGCCAGGGTCTTGAATCGCCCGCACCAGCGGCTGCCCAACCCGAGTCGCCGAAGAGCCGTCAGCCGACAACTGCCACGCGATGACCACAATGGTGAACCGGTCGATCTGCTGGCTTTGGCAGGTATAGAAACGTCGGTTCTGCGAGAAGGCCGGATCGACAACCAAGCTCATGAGCCCCGCGTTGCCCTGCTCGAGGACATCGCTCAGGTCGGCGCTGATTTGCTGCACGTTGCCGTTTGTCCGTCGAATACCGAGACGCCCTGGACGTTCGGTGAACAGCATCGAGCCGTCGGGTAGAAAGCCAAGATCCCAAGGCGTGTCGATGTTGCTGACCACCTCGGTGACCTGCAGGCGAGGACCCGCGCCCGCACCGGTTCCGCCGGCGAACTGAAAGAACCCTCGGCAATTGAGAACGTCGGTCTGGAAACGGCCAGCGACTTCGCAGGAGCCACCCTGGGCAGACCCGAGAGAAACAACGTCGGCGGCGACCGTGGGATAGTTCGCGCCGTCGATAACAAGGCGCTCGAGGCGGATGTTGCGGTCGGTTTGTCCAGCGACATACAAGTCGTTGTTGAAGAGCACTCGAACCTGGCCCGGCACCACCGACGTCGGATGGCTATAGGAGAAACGCCTCCAAGGTGGCGATTGCCCCCAGAAATCTGCGCTCTTCGGCAGAACAAAACGAGCCACACTCGTGCCGTCGATCTCAAGGAAGATCTCTTCGCCGCCTTCTGCCCCCGCTGCATACAACTCGATTGCCGAACCATCGCCAGCCGAACTGCGCACAGTAATAAGGACAGTGTCATCAGCGGTTGCGCCGTCGTTATCGGTGGCGCGGGCAGTCAGCTGATGATTGCCTGTGGTGAGCGAAACCGACACTGACGAACCCGAGGCGATCGCCTGCTGTCCTTCGAGCCATGAAACGTTCACCACTTGACCGTCGGCGTCGGTCGCTGATGCATTCAATGTGACGGTTGCTCGGCCGCCAGTGGTCGCCGTAACAGTTTGATCTGGGCCCGCGTTTACTGTTGGCGTTTGATTTTCCCCGCCGCCACCATCACCGGTAAATGCGTAGTAGCCGCCGCAGACCACGACCTCGCTGAAGTTCTGCTGAAGAGGTGAACAGGAGCCGTTCGTCCACGCGCCAACCGACCGGATCGAAGCTGACTCGGCTTCGATGACCGCACCAGCGAACCGGAAGTAGTCGACCCGCACGTTGCGGTCACCCGCTGCTCCGGCACCGTCGTTGCGGAACATCACCCGGACATCGCTGAGCGAAAAGGCTGCGGGATGTGTGTAGTAATAGCTCCGGTAGTTGGGTGTCGACCAGAAGTTGTCGGCTTTGTGCAGCTGATACTGCCGCATGACTTGTCCATTGATTTCGACAACCACGAGCTCTTCGCCGGTGCTGCCTGCGGCACGAATGACCAGTTGGTTGCCAACAAGTTCGGCCGACTGCGCGGTGCTCGACGGTGCGAAGGCGATAGCAAACACCATTGCCACCCAAGCGGCAAGAAAAGCAAGCGACGCCCACCCGCGACGGGAACGTATCGACATGGGCCGACCCTATATGGCTCGACGTCATCAATGGTGCGATGCCGCCGATGGAGCTAGAGGCAATACTCTTTGGTTTTGCTGGTTCCTGTTGTTCGTTGTGTTCACACGGACACTTCACACTCTGTGCCTTAGGTAGGCTACTTGTGATGTTGATAGCCCAGATCTCGGATCCGCATGTGACGGACGATCCGTTCTTCATTCCCGTTGATCCGCAAGAACGACTCGCCCATGTCGTCGCGCACATCAACGCTTCGAGCGTGCCGATCGACCTGGTCGTCGCCACAGGCGACCTCACCAACGACGGCACTGCCGCGCAATACGACATCCTCGATGTCTGGCTGCGCAAACTCGCCCCCCGAGTCGCCGTCCTTCCCGGCAATCACGACGACTCAGCACTGATGCGCACCGCCCTGGCAGACTTTGTTATCGGCACGCCGGCCGACACGCATCTCAGCTACGTCATCGATGAGTACGACCTACGAATGGTGTGTCTCGATACGAGCGAGGTTGGTCGCCACGATGGGGTGTTCGACGACGAACGTTCCGCTTGGCTCGATACAACACTTGCCGCATCGGACAAACCAACCATTGTGTTCATGCACCACCCTGCGTTCGAATGTGGCGTGCGATGGATGGATCTCATGAGCCTCGAGAACCGCGACCACTTTGCCGACGTCATCGGCCGACATCGGCAGGTGCTTACGGTGGCGTCCGGGCATCTCCATCGGTCGCTCACGACACGAATCGCACATGCAGTCGCCAACGGCGCCCCCTCGACTGCGCATCAACTCAACCTCGATCTGCACCCCGACCGTGCATCGCTGTCTACCGAACCCTCGGGGTATCTCCTGCACTGGTGGAACGGCACAACCATTGTCAGCCACGCTGTCACGGTGAACGACCACGAGGTGGTTCGCATGGATGAAGTAGTCGCAGAGATCGACCACGCATCAAATCAGCCTGGCGGCATGCCAAGCCTTGGTTCCCAGGCAGCGGGAAACTAGCCAAAAAGTATCTGCGAAAGACGGTGAGCACGTCTAGCCTTCGCCGATGCTCACTCTGCTTCGTGACGCCTTTGCCGGGCGCACCGTACTCCCCTATCTCTGGGGAGTAGCTCTCGTTTCGGGTGCCGGAGTTATCTTCAGTTTCACCGCGCTGTTCTTTCGCGCCACCGAACAAGCAAGCGACTGGCAATTCTTGTTTTACCGAGGAATCTCGGCGACATTCTCGCTGTCGGTTCTGGTCTACCTGCGCCGAAACTCGAGACCGGTCAAGCGCAGTGCGGTCAACGCACGCTCGTTACTGGCCGGAGTGCTCCTGGCAGCAATGTCAATGCTGTTCATTCTTTCGCTGGCACGCACCACGGTTGCCACCGCAATCTTCCTGCAAAGCGCTGCGCCATTTTCTGGAGCGTTCTTTGGATGGCTGCTTCTCCGCGAGCGGGTCGAGGCACGCACGTGGGTCGCTATGGCGGCAGCTGTCGTCGGCGTCGCCATCATGGTGGGCGCCGGCCTCGAAGCGGGCTCGTCTACCGGCGTGCTAATGGCAGCACTTCTGCCGGTGATCTTCGGTCTCTACAACGTGCTTATCAAGACCGCTCGCGAGAGCGACCCCTTAGTGCCAGCGCTTGTCGGCTCGATTGTGCTCGCCTTGGGTTCAGCAGTGATGGCCGCCACCAACGGCGGGATACCGGTTTCGTTACGCGACGCGCTGCTCGGCCTGGCAGCAGGCGGCGTCCTGCTCGCTGGCGGTTTACCGATGCTGAACCTTGGGCATCTCTCGGTGCCTACAGCGCAGGTTTCGCTGCTGCTGCTTACCGAGGTCGTACTCGCCCCGCTGTGGGTTTGGATATGGCCCGGCGAGAAACCAGCAGCAGGCATCCTCATCGGTGGCGCAATCGTGCTCTCGGCAGTAGTAGCGCTGGCACTTACTGCCCCAAAGAAACGCTGAAGCGAAAACAGCGAAGGCCCCGGCCAGCTGAACCGGCCAGGACCTCGATCGCTATTTCCGCCTAGCAGTTCTGGCTATCGACTTGCTCGGCTCCCGCCAAGTGGGCACCCGGCCTCGTTTGCTGCCTCAAGGTCAGCCTTTGAGAGGTGTCCAGAAAGGATCTGGTGCACGCTAAATTCGTAGTCGACACCGCTCGACAGGGCGTTGAGCAAGGCTGCCGCCGTGTGACGGGCAAGGGCCAATTCGCCGCCACCTCTGACACCCAGTGCCTCCTCGATCGAAAGGTCGAACCGGTCTTCGAAGGCTGTCGCAATCTCAGCTGAAACATGCGGCCAGCGGTCCGTGTGGTTCTTCCAGTAGCCAGGAGTGCAACCCTCGAATACTGGCGGAACGTACTTGTTGGTAAACGTCGCGGTTCCACCATCGTTGATGACGACTGACGTTGCGCTGTCGGCAATCCAGTACTGCGGGAAACTGGTTACATCTTCAACAACCGTGCAGGTTGAACCGGTCGGGATCGAGCCGGCTTCGACATGCATGCCGATGCCCGACGTTGTCCCAATCGTTACCATTCCCGACGCGTTGATACCGGTCGGGTCGGTGCAGGTCCACGAGAAGTTGAACGCCGCGTCGCCATTGATTGTGTTCTTGACAATCGTGATCCCGCCGTAGAGACGGTTGTTGGTGAACGAGACACCCACCGACGTTCCGCTCACAATCGTTACCGTCTTCGGCGTCGGGTCGAGTGAATACCCGTCCGCAGCCGAAGTCTCGGTGACCGTGCAGACTGCTCCTGCATCAAGGTCAGTGATTGTCGCCGAACCGCCCGCAGCTACCGAAACAGACCCGAGGCTCACGCCATCGCAGGCGACGCTGAACGTGAACGCTGTTGTTGGCGTTCCGGCATCAACCACCTTTGCGACGGTGAGGTCACCTGGCGGCGGCGCGGTGTAGGCACAGAAGCCGAACTTGTCGATGTTCTGGCCGGTGTCGCCAGCGACAATAACCGTCGACGTAGTAACCCCGCCGGGGAAGCTGTAACGGTTGACATCGGTTGGTCCACCAATCCAAGCAAAGGCAGCTTCATACTCAAGCGCCGTTCCCTCAGAATCGACAATCTGGACACTTTCGATGATGAAGTTGCCCGCTTCGATGCCCTCGGTGTAGGTCAGCGTGTACCCACTGTCGGTAAAGGTCCGGTTCGCCCCCGGGTTTGTGGTCGCTCCGCCAGTGGAGAAAACGATGCCTTCGGTACCTGGATAGTTCGCATCACAATACGCATCGAGCGCACCGTTGTTGGGATTGATTCGGTCAGGGCCCGGATTGTCCGGCGCCTGTGCATGACCAGCGCTAGCTGGTCCTGTGGTGGCAATCAACGTGGCGAGCATGGCCATAACGGCCACCGCGACACCGAGAAGTCGCCTTACTGACAATCCGTTCGGACCGCCTTTTACTACGTGCATGGTTTCCCTCTTTCGTTAGGGACGTGCACGGCTGGCTCTGCAGAGAAGTGGGAAATCCAGGCTCAGAAGTTCTCAAACCAAGATGTCCGCCGTGGGCCGCCGCACCACATCCGCTCCTTCTCCCACAGACCTATTACGGATTGTCCATGTGGTCAAGAAAATTCGAGCCAGTGTCGGCCAAAAGACACTTTCACCGTGCCGCTCGACACGTTCACAGCTTCCCAAGCTGAATACGCGGGTTCGATTCCCGTCACCCGCTCCACACAAAAGCCCAGGTAATCCGGGGTCTCCGGCCTGACTCACTGGATCGCCATCGGGTCTCGTGCCTACAATGTGCCTAGAACAACGGCGAACAGTAGGCACGAGTGGCAAGTAGCAGGCCCTTTGGCAACATCCGGAAGCTCTCGTCTGGGCGCTACCAGGCGCGCTACTGGCACCTCGGCAAGCAGGTTCCCGCCGACACGACCTTCGCCACGAAGGCCGACGCTCGGGCCTGGCTGGCGACAATGGAGACCGACCTACTCTCGGGACGCCACGTCGACCCGACGAGTGGCCGGGAGCGGTTCGGCGTCTTCGCCGAGCGATGGCTCGAGGCTCGGGATCTCCGTCCCCGGACCCGGGACACCTACGCCTCACAGCTCGCCCACATCCTGGCCGAGTTCGAGACGGTCGAGCTGCGGAAGATCACACCATCGGCAGTTCGGGCATGGCACGGCCGACTCTCGAAGTCGGGGCTGCATGCCAACACGGTCGCCAAGGTGTACCGGCTGTTCCGCACGATGCTCGACACCGCGGTCGACG
>CALLQB010000108.1 GCA_938015295.1 uncultured Acidimicrobiales bacterium | reverse complement strand
GCCGCCGAGGTCTCCGACGTCGCCTCCGCCGAATTCAGCGTCGACATCGGTGTCGAGGTCGAGGCCGCCGAGAATCATCGGAATCACGAACATGCCGCCGAAGATGGCAGCTGCTAGATAGATCCAGGTCATTGCTTGCCTTCCTTTTTCGTAGCTTTCTTGCTTGGTTTCTTGCTGACTGCCTTTTTGGCTGTCTTCTTTGTGCCCTTCTTTGCAACGTTGCCGTCGAGAACAGCGTCCACACCATCTCGCACATTGCGCCAATCTGCGGACCAGAAGCTGAGTATCTGCTCGCCATCAGGGGTCGCGGAGTAGTACTTCCGCGCTGGTCCTGATGATGAGGCCACGAGTTCTGACTCGATAAAGCCAGCCTTCTGTAACCGTTTCAACACCGGATAGATGCTGTTTTCGTGGGCGATAACCCACCCTCGTTCATTCAACGTCTGGACCATGCCGTAGCCATAGTTGGGCGATTCGACGATTGTTGCCAGTAGGCACATATCGAGGACCCCCTTCATGATCTGCGCATGGTGCCCGTCCTTGCCAAGTACCATGTATTGAATAGTACCGGGTTTTGGCTAATAGTCAAGAGAAATCCGTCCTGACCTCCGAAAACCCTCGCCTCCGAAAAAGAAAACGACCGCCCAGCGTGAGCCAGGCGGTCGTCAATAGTGAGGTCATATCCCCACGAAGAGTGAGAGGGGTCAGGCACTTAAAGTGCCTGACCCCTATGGGTGGTATTACATGTAAAGGACGAGACCTTGGTAGATGAGTGATGGCTTCTCGGCGTCGACGACGTGGACGGCGGTCTCGGTCTTGACGAGCGTGCCCGCGCCTTTCGCTTCGGCGCTGACGAGGCGTGTACGGGCCTGCACCGAGGCGCCGGCGGGTACCGGAGCCATGAAACGCAGCTTGTCGGCGCCGTAATTCACCGCGCCCGAAATTCCGGTGATCTTGAACCCGTCGGCAGTGCGCAGCGACGGCAACATGCTGAGGGTGAGGAAGCCGTGGGCAATGGGGCCGCCAAACGGGCCAGCGTTGGCCTTCTCAATATCGACATGGATCCACTGATGATCGCCCGTGACGTCGGCGAACGTATTGATCATGTCCTGGGTGACCTCGACCGGTGGGCCGAACTCGCCAAACTCCTCGCTCGCCGCGCCGTTCAGCCCGTCGATGTCGTTAAACGCAATTTCTTTGATGTCGCTCATGCAGGTGGTCTAGCAAAGACCCGGCGTTACTGCTCAACTTCAGCGTCGGGTGATTCTGCGCGACCACTGGCCTACACTCATGCGCTCATGCGAAAAGTTGTGGTCGGAATCGTCTTTCTTGCAGTTTCGTTTGTGGCGCCCGGTGCCGAGTCGCAACCCCAGCGATGCCGAGGGATGGACGCGACGGTCGTGCTAGCCAACGGCGATCAACCGACCGAAGGCGACGACGTGATCGTTGGTACCTCCGGGCGCGACATCATCAACGCCGGAGGCGGAAACGACATCGTGTGTGGACTCGGCGACGATGACTCGATCTTCGGTGGCGCCGGAAACGACCTGTTGGTGGGCGGGCCCGGCCGAGACATCATCGCGGGCTCACTAGGCGACGACACGCTGCACGGTGGCCGTGGACGCGACCTTCTGATCGGCGGCCCTGGCCTCGACATCATGAAGGCCGGGCGCGGAGGCGACTGGTGCACCGACGAAGGCGACCTCGCCGGTTGCGAAGACATCGTGCCGGGTGCCGTCGACGAAGGGCTCCCTCCCCACATCGGGGCTCCTGTCGAAGTCGTCAGCGTCGGCTCGTTGTATGGCATGCGCCAGCACCCGATCTTGGGAACCAATCGCATGCACAACGGGGTCGATCTCCGCGGCGAGACGGCCGACAAGGTACTCGCTGCTCAGGGCGGCACGGTCGTCGCCGCCGGGCGGTCGGGTGGGTACGGCAAACGGTTAGTCATCGATCATGGCAACGGCTACTCGACGCTCTACGCGCACCTACGCCGAATTCGAGTAGCAGAAGGCGACACCGTGTCGGCAGGCGATCTTGTTGGTCGCGTCGGCACCACAGGCCTGTCTACCGGCCCACATCTTCACTTTGAGGTGATGGTTGGCGCCATCCGGCTCGATCCACTGCTCTTTCTCGATATCTGAGAAACGAGCGTTCCTGCGCGTCGCTAGAAAAGCGAGAGTGCCCCGAGGTCTCGTGCCTGTTGCCCCGACCTTCGCATCATTGTCATGAACATGTCATCGCCCCGGTCGGTTTGTTTCACACCGATCGACCCGAGAATGGTGATGAGTGGTCCCTGCAACGAGCCGAGTCGATACGCATCCCAACACTGTTCGAGGCTGTAGTTTACGACGCCATGGGTAAGGAGCGCTTGGTGGTACACCTCGACTAGCGCCTCTTCGTGTCGGGCTCTGATCTCGGGGTCGAGGCTTGTGCCGAGGAAGTATGCCGCGTCACGCAACGGCGGTCCGGTGCGCAGGGTCTGCCAGTCGACGGTCGTAACCGGCGGGCACGATTTGGTAGTGGCAAAGAGCAGGTTGTCGAGGCGATAGTCGCCATGAATGAGGCTGACCGAACCCGTCTCGAACTGATCCCACTCGACGACGCGCGCTGCGAACTCGGTCGCCAATGCCTTGTCATCATCGCTCAGGCGCGCCGCGTAACGGCTGTTGAATTCGGGTGTGAACGCGGCCATGAACTCCGCGAGCACGTTGCCTTCAGACCGAGCGCCGATCGGGGAGTCGCCAAGCGAGGGGTCGTTCCAGACCGGCCCGTGGAACCCCGCAAGATTCACCAGTGCCGCCTCGGCTTGTTCGATGCTGCAGCCGCCCAATTGATCGCCCTGGGCTGCCGGTGCCATGTCTTCGAGAATCAGCGTGAACTCATCGGGCTTGCCAACCTCGGCGAAATAGCACCTGGGGGTGCGGCCCGAAACCCGGTGAGCCATATGTTGGTAGAAGGCGACCTCTCGGGCGTAGCCGCCACGTTCGCCAGCAGAGCGGCTTTGCGGATCGGTCGACGGAAACTTGCCAACGAGTGACGCCGGAAAATCGGCCGCTGGCGCGCCGCCGTAGGTGATGGAGATCCGAGAGCTGTCGGCCATCTGACCGGTGCCCACCGGCGCCACGGTGACACCCGCTACCTGAGCGCCAGCGTGCCCGGCAGAGAGCAGCACCTGAGTGAGCCACTCGGGAGTGACATCGTCAGCGGTGTCGAGAACCGGGAGTCCGTTTGTCATGGTCATTCACCGTAGCCATTGCGGCGTAGCGACCACGAACCTGATTGGATACCCGTATGAAGGTTCTTGTGCTCGGTGGCTCGTTGTTCAATGGTCGTTCGCTCGTGCACCGGTTGGTTGCATCGGGTCACGACGTGACCGTGTCGAATCGAGGGCGCACTGAGGTCGACCTCCCGCCCGGGGTCGGACGTATCGTCGCCGATCGCACCGACCACGACGCGACACGTGCCGCTCTCCGAGGGCGCACGTGGGACGCCGTAGTCGACATGAGCGGCTACCACCCGAGCGATGTCGCACTAATGATCGAGCTCTTTGAAGGAAACGTCGGTCACTACATCTTTGTCAGCTCGACCACGATCTACGCAACGGGTGATGGGTCGACTATTACTGAGCGCGACCCTGTCGATCGCAGTGCCGATCAAAACGAATACGCACTGCACAAAATCCTGGCCGAAGACCTCCTGATGGCGGCCTACAACGAACGGGCATTTCCCGGATCGGTCGCTGCGCTCAGCATGGTGCTCGGCCCGCACAACGCGATTCCGTCACGAGAACAACGGATGTTTGCCCGCATGCGAGACGGGCGGCCGATCCTTGTGCCTGGCGATGGTTCAACGATCGGACTCATCGGCTTTGTCGAAGATCAGTCACGAGCCATCGACGCAATGTTGGGGGTCGAAAAAACATTCGGCCGTCGCTTCAACGTCACCGGCGATGACCCGCACTCAGACCTTCGCTACATCGAGACCTGTGCTGCGCTTGCGGGCGTCCAGCCCGAACTCCACGGTGTGCCGACGTCGCTGATGAATCAGCTCTGGGACGGCGAGATTCGGGTCTCTGCTGATCAGGGGCCAAGACGGGGCCTCGACATCCGCCCAACCGAAGCCGCACTCGAACGAGTCTTGCCCCACCTCGCGAAGTTTCAGATGTCGACGCTCGTGCAGCGCTTGCAACCAAACCTTCACCGGTGGGACACCGACACCGTCTTTGGCGTCGACGCACTAAAAGCGGCTACTGGCTGGACGCCACAGTTCACGTTCGACGAAGCAATGGAAGCGACCTACGACTGGTGGTTGGCTACGCCAGAGGTGCACGACTTCCCCCATGACTACGGCTGGGAAGACGAAGTGCTTGCGTTAACTACGTGATGCCTTTCACATGGTCTGGGCGAGGATCAGGCTGCACGGGCTTTCCGTCCTCGCCAACCGCCATGAAGTTCGCGCGCCATTCATCGCTCTCCCAAGCGAATGGTGCCTGCACAGTCGACCGGGGCACAAAGGCCTTTTCAAGAAGGTCGATGCCCAACGAGACGATATCGAGCTGCATCGCGGTGTCATATGGCTTGCCAGTTGGGTTGCCAAGTGGGAAGTCGACAAACACGAATCGCGACACGCCAACCTGTTCGACGATGTCGCGGGCGCTGCCGATGACCACGGTGGGAATGCCGGCTTCTTCGAGGTGTCGAGCGACCAAACTGATCGCTTGATGGCATACCGGTCAAAGCGGAACCAACACCACAACGTCGACATCGTCTTCTCGGCACCAGGCGAGCACACGATCGGCGTCTTTGATGGCCTTGCGCTGGCTGTACGCAGTGGGGACGCCGTAGAAGCGTTTGGCCAACGCCCCAATACGCCCGCTGTCAGCGAGGGTTTCTAGCGCAGCGAGGGGCAGATAGCTCCCGACGTCGTTGGTGTGTGTTGCGTCTTTGTCCCACGAAAGGTCGTCGGTGAACATTGCTGCGGGCACGGGAGAAACCAACTGGGCGAACGAACGTTTCGGAAGTACCGGCGTTCCGTCCTCGCCAAACGGTGCACTTGTCGTTACGACAGCGACGGTAGATTCGGCGAGCGGCTTGGCCAGCATTGCGAAGGGGGCATCGTCGTTGGTGGCCCAGCGGTACGGCTGGTCGTAGCCGACCGCTGCGTAATAGTTACGACTCTTGTCGATGTAGCTAACGTGGCGCGGATGGGCGCTTTGTGACGTCGGCGAAGACTCACTATCGGAGGAAAGGTCGGGCATGGTCAGAGTCCCATCTTGGTTTGCAGGTACGAGCAGATCTTTTCGGTAGCCAGGGTGGCCTCTGGCATCTGTCCAACCGAGAGTTGGAAGACATGTTGCATCTCGGGGAAAACCTCGAGCGTCGCATCGACGCCGGCCTTGATGGCAGCGTCGACCAGGCGGACCGAGTCATCGAGAAGAGTTTCGTCTTCCCCAACCTGAACATACAGCGGCGGTAGGTTCGAAAGATCCGCGAAGAGTGGCGCCGCGAGCGGGTCGTGCGGGTCGCCGCCGGCGAGAAAGAGCTCAGCAGATTGCCGGATGCCCGCCGCATCGATGAGCACATCGGTAGCAGCGTTGGCAGTCATCGACTCGCCGGTACCTTCGAGATCAATCCAGGGCGAGATTGGCGCTGCGCACGACGGCTGCGGGTCGCCCGCATCACGGAGGGCTACGAGGGTCGCCACGGTAAGGCCGCCGCCTGCGGAGTCGCCAGCGAGTGCGATGTTGTTTGGCGAGAATCCCTGCGCCAAAAGCCACCGGTAGGCCGCGACGCTGTCGGAGACCGGCGCCGGATGCGGATGCTCGGGTGCAAGCCGGTAGTCGACGTTCAACACTCTGCACCCGGTGAGGTTGGCAAGGTGCCCGGTAAAGCGACGATAGGCATCGGCATCGCCGAGGACGTACCCGCCACCGTGCAGGTATTGCAGCACATGCTCAGAGGAGCCGTTAGCAGGGGCGGCCCAGATAGCCGGCACGCCGCCGGCATCGACGTCGGTGTAGGTGATGCCGCTCGGTTGCGACGCGAGGAGCCCGAGAATGGCGGCCGCCTTCCGGCGGTCGTCCAACGACCGAGGTTCGCCAGAGGCCAAGTTGCGGCGCATGCTGGTGAACGCGTCCTTTAGGTTCTGGGCTTCAGGGCTAGCCATGGATGTCCTTCGGAAGGCGCAGCGGCAGATTGACGAGATTGCGGATTGGCAAGAGCATGACATCACGTAGTTCGAACGGAAAAATGCGAGAGCCGGGGCCTCTGGCCCCGGCTCTCGCAAAGCTATGACGGATTCTCCGCCGCTACTGGCCTAGGGGGCAGCAGGGGTGAAGTTCTGCGTCGAGTATTCGTCAGCCGGAAGCTTCGACAAGACACCTTCACGATTAATCGTGACGTAGTCGATGAAGCTCTGGGCGTATTCGATGAACGTATCGGTGATACGCCCATCGTTGCTGACGTCGCCAAAGGTGAAGTATCCGTCTCGGCCGCTTGCCACAAAGCTGTTGGTAACGACGGTGTAGGTCGCTGCTGGGTCGAGAGCGGTCCATTCGGCGCCGTCTTGGCCACCTACCTCAAGGTTGCTGAAGCGTGCTCCGTCGGCGGCTGACATATCGACGTCCCATCGCAGACCAGCTGCGTACGGGTAGGCGCCTGTTGAGCCGTCGGGAAGCAGTGCAAAGGTTACGGCTTCCTCAAGTACCTGCGCGATTTCTGCGCCGGTCATCTCAAGGTTGACGATGGTGTTTGAGAAGGGGAGCACCTCGTACGCCTTAGCAATGGTGAGCGGTCCTGCGGGCACGTCGACCCGAACGCCGCCGGCGTTCTGAATCGCGATGTCGGACTCGAAGGAACGCTTCAAGAAAGCGTCGGCAACCAGCTGTTGGATGTCGCCACCCATTTCGGCGGTGGCGGACACATCGCAGATTGCGCTTCGTCCCTGTCCGGGGATCCGCTCAAGGCAAAGGTCCTCGGACACCGAACCGATTTCTTGGTTGACCAGTTCATCGACCTGGTCGCTGAAGAAGGCGAGGGTTGCTGCTCCGGCGGGGTCTGGTGCAACAACGCTCAGCTCGGGGCTGGCGTCAACTGCGGCGAGTACCTCGGCAAGCGCATCGCCGGTGAGGGCTTCGCGGTCTTCGGCGTCGGCCGATGGGTACCGGAGGAACTCGTCGCCCAAGATGAGGTGAGGCGTTCCGTTGCAGTCGGTGACGTTGCCGTCAGCGTCCCAACTAATGTTGAGTTCGCCGACGATCGTGCCGTACTCCCATGCCTGGACAATGCAGACATCGTTGCCAGCTGGATCGTTGGTAACCGTTGGGTAGTCGCCACCGCTGTTGAGTCCGTACTGATCGAAGTCTCCGAGCAGCGTGTGCGAGTCGCCACCAATGATGGCATCGACGCCCTCAACGGCGTTGGCCAGCCTGAGGTCGTTGTCAAGCTGAATATGGGTGACGAGCACGATCTTGTTAACGCCGGCTGCGGTGAGCTGGTCGACGTACTTTTGTGCCGTTTCGATCTCGTCGAGGAACTCGGTGGTGGGTAGCGGGCTCGACGAGTTACGGGTCTTGTTTGCAATATCGAGTCCGACGAAACCTACCTGCTCATCGCCGTAGTCGCGGATGACGAACGGTTTGATGAATTGCTCGGGATCGTTGCCTGGGTAGAGCGGGGTGCCCTGCGCTGGCTTGACGTTGGCGCCGAGAATTGTGGTTCGACATGCTGCCGAGTGCGGGTTGTAGATGCCGCCGATGTTGTTGAGGAAGACCGCAAGGTTCTCATCGCCATCGTCGAACTCGTGGTTGCCGAGTTCGAAGAGGTCGAAGCAGATGTGGTTCATCATCGCTGCGTCGGCCTGGCCCTTGAACAAGCTGTAGAACAACGTCCCGGTGACGGCATCGCCAGCGTTGATAGTGACGACGGGAATGTCGCTGTTGTCTTTAAGCTCGTGAAACTTGGTGATGATCCGTGCGAAGCCGCCGATTTCAACGCGGGTTTCTTCGCCGTTGATATCGAGGTCGCCAGAGCTGGCGTCGAGGTGTGAGTGGGTGTCGTTGATGTGCAACACCTTGAGTTCGAAGTCGGTGTCACCGGGTTCGCCGGGTTCTCCGGGTTCTCCGGGTTCTCCGGGTTCTCCAGGTTCGCCAGGTTCGATTGGACCGCCACCTTCGTTTGGTTCGCCGTCGTCGTCGAGAATGCGAGCCCGCGGGAACGGCGGCTTCGCCAGATCGGCGCCGATGATCTTGCGAATCTTGAGGCGGATGATTTCAGGCAGTTCCTCTACATCGTCGTCGAGGATCACAACGTTGTGGACGGCGGTAGTTTCGCCTGCCGGGATGATGACGATGGCGCGTTTGGCGACGAAGTCTTCGCCACGGGTGGCTTGCTGGCGCACAGTCTTGGCCTGCACACGGATCGAAACGTCGTTTCCAACCGCTTCGCTGAGCGTGAAGGTGAACGGCATCACGCCGTCGGCCTCACTGACATCGGATGCCGAAACGGTGAGCGTCGGAACGCTCCCTTGGGCAACGGCGACCGTCGGAGTCAGGAGCGCTGCAAGCAGCGCCACGATGAGCAGGGGCTTTCTCATGGGAACCTCAAGGTGTTTGTGGTTGATGTGAACTACAACAGCGCAGTCGTTGGAAATGCACTGAAAAACCGGGGCGCGCCCAACCTAGTACTGACGTGGAAAGAGTCAAGTGCTTGCGTGGGTCGAGAAGATGAATTCGCCGAAATCCCGCTGCCTAGATGATGCGGTCTGCCCGTAACTTCCCAATTTCGTCAGGCGTCATCGCCAGCACGTCGGCCAACACTGCATCGGTGTGTTCACCCAGAAGGGGAGGGGCGGTCGTGTAGGCGATCGGGGTAGCCGAAAACTTGATTGGATTCGCAACGCTTGGTGCGGTTCCTGCAGTGGCGTGTGGGAGGTCGAGGCGCATTTCGCGGTGTTGGATCTGCGGTTCGTCGAAGGCCTCGGCGATCGTATTGACCGACGCTGAAGGGACGCCGGCCTTCGGCATGGCCACCAACCAATGGGCTTTGGGCTCCTTGATGAGTTCGATCTGCAATTCGGCGGCGAGGATCGCCCGGTTGCGGTTGCGGTCGGGGTTGGTGAGGTACCGGGAGTCGGTCGCCATTTCGGGTCGGCCGACGAGCCCGCAGAGCACGCCGAACTGTCGGTCGTTTCCGCAGGCGACGATAAACGGTCCGTCCGCAGCCTCGAAGACCTGATAGGGCGCCAGGCTTGCGTGCCAGGTTCCGGTGCGCGTTGGTGTGGCGCCGCCGACCAGATACCACAGCGCAGTGTTGGCCATCATTGCGGTTTGGGAGTCGAGTAGGGCGAGGTCGATGTACTGGCCTTCGCCCGTCGTCATCCGGTGAATCAGTGCGCCGAGCACACCAACGGTGGTGTACATGCCGGTCGCGAGATCTGACACGGCTACGCCAGCGCGGGTGGGTCCGGCCCCCGGTTCTCCATCGGCCGGCCCGGTAATGCTCATAAACCCGCTAAGCGCCTGCGCGAGATAGTCGTAGCCGGGGTCGGCCGCCCGCGGGCCGGTCTGCCCGAAACCGGTGACCGACGCCATGATGATCTCGGGGTTCACAGCCTTAAGATCGTCGTACGAGAGTCCTTTGGCAGCGAGAGCTCCGACCTTGAAGTTCTCGACCACAACATCAGAGACCGCTGCGAGGTCGAGGACGACCTGGCGACCGGCGTCGGTGCCGATGTCGACAGTCACCGACTTCTTGCCACGATTCGCGCACAGAAAGTAGGACGATTCTGCCGTTGGGTTGCCGTCGGTGTCGGCCAACCACGGTGGCCCCCATTGACGAGTGTCGTCGCCGGCGCCGGGACGTTCGATCTTGATGATCTCTGCACCGAGATCGCCAAGTATCTGCGTGCACCAGGGGCCAGCGAGAATGCGGCTCAGGTCGAGGACCCGAATGCCAGTGAGTGGTGAAGTCATTGCGTGACTCTATTGCGGCGTCGCCCACCCAGCAGCGCTCGGGTGTTGGTTGGTTAGGACTCTTTGATCGCCTGGTCCATAACGTCGAGGCACTTGTCGATGTCGTCATCTTCGATGATTAAAGGAGGACAGAATGCCAAGGAGTCGCCGATCGGTCGGCAGATAACGCCGAGATCGAGCATTCTGTCGCGCACGGCGCACGTTTGTGCATATTCGGTGCCCTCGGCGAGTTGGGCCGACCAGATCGCAGCGATACCGCGGTAGCCGCTGATCGAGCCGTCACCCTTCATTGCCTCAAGACCGGCCGTGAACCGGGTGCCGATGTGGTTGGCCCGTTCGACAAGCCCTTCGCGTTCGATGATGTTGATGTTCGCAAGTCCTGCAGCGGCAGCCGCCGGATGGCCGCTGTAGGTGTAGCCGTGGCGGAACACGAAGTCGGGGTCGGCTTCGAGGATGTCGCATACGTCGCGAGAAACAATGACGCCGCCGAGGGGCTGATAGCCGCTCGACACACCCTTGGCGAAGGTGATGAGGTCGGGTTTGACGTCGTAGGTCTGGCTGGCGAACCATTCGCCGGTTCGACCGAACCCGGTGATGACTTCGTCGGCGATCATGAGCGCGCCGGCCTCGGTGCACATCTGGCGGAGGCGGCGCAGGTAGTCGTCGGTGGGCGGGTAGACGCCACCGGCACCCTGGAGGGGTTCGCTGATGACGGCGGCGATGTTGGGGCCGTGTTCGGCGAAGACACGAGCGGCCGATTCGATGTCGTCGGGGTCGACCTCAATGATGTGAGGGATGAGGTCGCCCCACCCTTCACGGTTGGGGGCGATGCCTTGCAGCGAGGTTCCGGCGGCGTTGACGCCGTGGTAGCCGCGGGTGCGGCGAATCATGATCTGGCGGTCTGGTTCGCCTTTGAGCTGCGCGACGAGTCGAGCGATCTTGAATGCGGTGTCGACCGATTCAGAACCCGAGCAGCAGAGGAATACGCGACCATCGGTGTGTGGCGAAACCTCGATGATGCGACTTGCGCAGGCTTCGGCGATATCGCTGGTCCAGGGGTCAAACACGTTGTAGGTGCTCATCTTGCGCAGCTGGTCGGACACGGCATCGATGATTTCTTCGTTGCCATAGCCGACCTGGCAATACCAGAGACTGCCAAGTCCATCGATGTACTCGTTGTCGTCGCTGTCCCACAGTCGGACGCCGTTGGCGCGGACGAGTTCGCGGAGTTGAGCTTTCGCTGGCTTGGTGTAGGGATGAAGAAGCCGTGGTGTCATTCGGGCAGCTTAGACCCTCTAACTGACAGATCAAGCAGGAGAAATTGCTGGTGGTGCAGTAGTAGATGTCGCGATTGCGGCCAGGGGTGACGAACATGCCGTCGGTGATGCGTGACCCGGTGGCGGGGCCAGGGAGATGGCCAGTAGCTCGAAGTCACGGCGAGAACGTCGGGCGGTGAACTGGTGATCGGCCATACTTAGAACATGGCTGTCGATACTGAAGCGCATTTCACTACGGCTCCTCTTTCGGGGGTGTTGGGAGCTGAGGTCTCGGGTCTCGATCTTTCCGTCGCTCTCGGCGGTGAGGTGGT
>CALLQB010000107.1 GCA_938015295.1 uncultured Acidimicrobiales bacterium | reverse complement strand
GCCACCGAGCTCGGCAGGGACAGCACCGTTGAGCCACCCGCGTTCGGCCATCTTCTTGTGAAAGGTCTGATTGTGAAGGGTGCCTTCGCGTGTGCTCTCGAACACGTCGGGGGTGAGGTGCTCGGCGATGAAGGCTTTCACTTCAACACGGAACGCTTCGGCTTCGGGAGAGAACGAGAAATCCATTATGCAGCGCCTCCGGTTGTCGTTGTGGCGGGCAACAGTTGGTCGGCCAAGCGTTGATATTCGGTGCCTGAGGCTCCGTGTTGCATCGGCCAACCCTTGGCGCGGCGGTAGTAGAGCTGCACGTCGTACTCTTCGGCGAAGCCGTAGCCGCCGTGGAACTGCAGCGAGTTGGCAGCTGCAAGCTGGGCTGATTCGGCGGCAAACAACAGCGACATCGAAGCCAGCGTGCCGCCGTTTGGCTGGCCGGAGTCGAGCGCCCATGCAGCGCGTTTGGCAAGCAGGTCGGCGCCTTCGACACCCGTCGAGGAGTTGGCGAGTCCGTGTTGCACTGCTTGGAACGTGCCAATCAAAACGCCGAACTGGTAGCGCTCTTTCACGTAGTCGACGCCGAGCTGAAGCGCTCCCTGACCGAGCCCGACGAGGGCGGCAGCCATGAGTACCTGCCATTCGGCGACGGCGATGGTGAACTCGGTGCGGCCGCCCGCGAGTTCGGTGCTGTCGTCGAGCGAGCGTCGCGCCACGGGGAGATCGGCCATGTTGGTGGGTGCGGCCATTGGCGCATTGCCGGTGTGAACCTGCAGGGTCTCGTTTCGCAGTGAGACAACGACGTCGGCCACTGCGCCTGCGGCGACCAACTGATCGACGTTGTCAGGATGAAGAGCCAGCGTCGCGATCTTGGTGCCCTCGATGAGGGCTGGCAGATGTTCGAAGTCGGGATTCGTTGCGGCAAGCAGCCTCGTCGCCACGGCGTGTTCGATAAGCGGCACCGGGGCCAAGGTTCTGCCGAGATGCTGCACCACCAAGGCCAAGGCGGAAAGATCGGCGCCACCTCCGTCGAGTGTTTCGGGAGCGGCCATCGAGGGTGCGCCGGTTTGGGCGAGTTTTTGCCACAGGCCGGGGCTAAAGCCAAGCGGCACCGATTCGCGCACGACTTCGGGCCCGCACTCGCTGGTGAAGAAGCCGCCAAAGACCTCATCGATGGCGAGTTCGTCGTCATTTAGGCGCAGAAACATGGCTTGTTTCTAGTGGAGAACGCCTATTCGTTTCACTTTCCGTGGGCTCTTATCGGTTTTCTCCGGCCTACCGGCCGCAAATCGCCAGCTCACAGGAGTGCTCGCTAGGCTTGCATCATGACCGTCGGCCTGTTGTATCTCATCGCAGCAGTGTCGTTCGCTGCATCGTTTTTTGTGAAGTGGAAACTGAAGAGCACCTACAAGAAATGGAGTCGCGTCCCGAACCAGTACGGCGTGACTGGTGCGGAAACTGCGGCGGCGATTCTGGCCGACAACGGCGTTACCAATGTGCAGATTCAGCGGGTGCGAGGGAAGCTGACCGACCACTACGACCCGGTCAAAGACATTCTGCGACTCTCCCGCACGAACTTCGGCGAACGTAGCGTCGCGGCCATGGCCGTGTCGGCCCACGAAGCGGGCCACGCATTGCAGGACGCCAGCAACGACATCCGTCTTCGCCTCCGGCGTTTCCTGGTGCCGATGGCTGCGCTCGGCTCGAGGTTCGGTCCGATGATTGCCATCGTTGGTTTCGTGATCGGTAGCACGACCGTTCTGCAGGTCGGTGTGTTTCTGCTCGCCGGCATGATGATGTTCCAGATCGCCACGCTGCCTGTCGAGTTCAACGCCAGCCGACGGGCGCTCAACAACCTCGAACGTTTGGGACTGTCTGACCCAGAGCAACGCGACGGTGTCGAAAAGGTGCTCCGTGCCGCCGCCCTCACCTATGTCGCCGCCGCCGCCACCAGCATCGCCTACTTCGCCACCCTCTTCGCCCGCAGCCGCAGCCGCTTCGTCCTCTAACCCAAAGGGGTCAGGCACTTGTGGGGTCAGGCACTTTAGGTGCCTGACCCCTTTGGGTTCTTTTGACTGGCGGGGGCTGACGCAGTAGTGAGACGTCATGTCAGAACTGAATCGCGAAGATGTTGTCGCCGAGACGCGTGCGTGGATCGACGAGAACTGGGACCCGAAAATCACCGTTGCCGAGTGGTGGCAGCGCATGGCCGACGCCCGGTATTCGCACCCGATGCTTCCGGAAAATGCTGGCGGCCGCGGGTACAACCGCACCCTCGCACGTGCGGTGCATCAGACGATGGGCGAGATGAATGTCATCGGCCCACCGATCGGTCTTGGAACCATGCTCGCCGCGCCCACGCTTGCAGCGCATGCCACCCAGGAGCAGATCGACCGGCTTATCCCCTCGATGTTGAACGGACAGTCGGCCTGGTGCCAGCTGTTCTCCGAACCGGGGGCCGGGTCGGATCTTGCGGGTCTACAAACCAAGGCCGACCGAGACGGCGACGAATGGGTCGTCAACGGTCAAAAGGTGTGGACGTCGAGCGGACAGTTTGCCGACATGGGCATGCTCATCGCCCGAACCGACCCGGATCAGCCCAAACATCAAGGCATAAGCTACTTCGCGTTCGACATGTTGCAAGACGGTGTCGACGTTCGTCCGCTGGTCGAAATGACTGGTCAGGCGCTGTTTAACGAGGTGTTCATCACCGACGCCCGAGTGCACGAGGACCAACGAATCGGTGAGGTCGGTTCGGGCTGGCGGGTAGCCAACACCACGCTCGGCGAAGAGCGGGCAAGCCTCGGCGCAGGCGGCACCGGTGCCATTGGTGTGCAACCCGGCAAGCTTGGCGGCAACCTCGACAAGTTGGTCGGCGACATCGTTGGCTCTGGTACTGGTGGTCGCCGCAATCATTCGTCTAGCCACGGCAGCGTGGCCCAGGCGCTTATCGACATCTCGAAGAAGGTCGGCAACAACGGCGACCCGGTGCTTCGCCAAAAGATGATGAAGCTGTATTCGCTTGAGAAGGTCAACTCGTTCAACACGCAACGGGCCAAAGCTGGGGGCTCGCGCACCGGTGGCGAAGGAAATATCGCCAAACTCATCAACGCCGAACTCAACCGGCAATATCGTGAGGTGGGCAATGCAATCATCGGCGCCGACGGCATGGTCACCGGTGCCGGCACCGCTGGCGGCGGGCTTATTCAGGGTCTGACATTGTTCTCGCCAGCCCCATCGATCTATGGCGGTACCGATCAGGTGCAGCGCAATATCATTGGGGAACGTGTACTCGGACTCCCTAAAGAGCCTGGCCCCGCCAAAGAAACCCCGTTCGCTGAACTTCCAAAGAACCAATAGAAAAGCTGAGGCTTTAATGTCTGACCGTCAACGCACCATCGACAATCATCTCGCAGCGTTCGACCAGTTCGAAGCGGTGACCACCGGCCTTACTGAGGAGGAGTGGAACACACACTCGTTGTGTCCCGAGTGGACCGTTCACGGCGCGGTCGCGCACGTCGTCGCGATCGAAACCGTGCTTGCCGGTTGGTTCCCGGCGTCAGCCGAAGACCCGCCGCCGTTCGCCAAGGCTGGGGAGTTCATGACTGCTTCGGCCGACATGAGCGGTGAGGAGCTCCGAGAAAAGATGCTTGAGGTGTTCGCTATCCGTCGCGCTGAACTGGCTGCACTCACCGACGAACAGTTCGAAACACCATCGATGACGCCTGTTGGACTTCAGACTTACGGACGGTTCATGGCCATCCGGGTGTTCGACATCTGGACCCACGAGCAAGACATTCGGGTGCCGACCGGCAAGCCGGGCAACCGCGGCGGAGCTGTTGCCGAGCAGGCCTTTGAAGAGATCGTCGGATCAATCGGGTACATCGCCGGGAAGAAGATTGGCCTCGAAGAAGGACAATCGATTTGCTTCGATATCACTGGCCCAGTGGTGCGCAAGCTCAATGTTCTGGTCGAGGGTCGAGCCAAGGCCGTCGAAACCCTCGAAGACCCCACTGCGACCCTCACAACCGATTCGTTGACCTTCTCGCTGCTGGCGTGCGGCCGAATCGACCCGCAAGAACCAATCGACGACGGCGACATCACCTGGTCGGGCGACGCCGAGCTCGGCGAAAAAGCAGCCCGCAACCTGCGTTTCACCATGTAGATCAACGCAAAAGTAAGAACGCGGGGTCAGACCCCGCGTTCTTACTTTTTGGCGGGGCGCTTTGGTGATTTTGGCGCTGCTTTCTACCAATCTGTGTGCTTGGGTCGGCGATTTGCTTAAGGCGACCAATCATTTCTGACGACTACACTTCGTATGCAGAAGTGCGAAAATTGTTCAGCCGACGTCTTTGCCGGCCAAGGATGCATTAGTTGTGGGCACATCACCTTGCCCGATGGTCCCCCAGCTGACGAGATGACAGCGGACGCACAATCTCCAACCGAGACTCCCGTCGACGCGGCTGGCACCTCGGTCGACGATCTCTTTGCGGGTGTCGAAGGGTCGAAGGCGAGTCCGCTTAGTGGCAAAGTCCCGGCCATCTTCGGAGCGGTGGTCGTCGTTGCGTTGCTTGCTTTCGGTGCGACCCAGTTTCTTGGCGCCAGCGAAGAATCGGTCGAGGCTCCGTCAGACGCGCCGTCTGATTCGCTTGCCTTCGCCGACGATGAGGCGCCAGGCGCAGCTGCGAACGACAACCCTGCCAGCTACTGCGACTCGCCATCGCCCAACGCTGAGGCGCCGCAACCGTCGGCAACCGAACCAAATCTGTTCCTGACCTTTGTGCAGAACTCGGCTGCGGAATGGGACACCCCTTCGGATGCGCCGTTCGATGCTGGCTACTTTTCGTCCCGTTCCGAGATGCTTGAGCTTGAGGCTTCACCAACCTCAGAGGCGTCGTACGTGATGTGCATCGCTGCTGAGGCGACGGGCGATGACCGGCTGTGCCGTTTGTATGACGCCGGCGCTCGGCACACGGTGTCCGGCACAAAATATTCTGTAGCGGTGTACGAGATCGCATCGGCAACGCTGGTGGTCGACGGCCCTATTCGCTCGCTGCCCAAGGCCTGTCCCGAACAACTGACCGAACAAAACGGTGCAACGAACCAGGCCCCGAACCTCAACGACGCAGCGATGTGGGCAGTTGACCACGCCATGCCAGGTCGGTTCACGACGCTCAATCTCACGCGCGCCCTCCATGGCGGATCGCCGGGTTGGTGCAGCTCGCCGAGCGCTCAGAGCGACGCAGGTCAGGCCGCAACAGGCCCGGGTGTATTCGTGCTTGGTGGTGACCCGTCGAAGGTAACCGGGGCCGAGCATCGCGCTTCGCTGATCACCCACGTGGCTTGTTTTGAGTTCTCGCCGATCTCTGAGATGGCCGTTCTCTGCGAGTTCTCGCTGGGCCAGGTCGCCACAGTAAAAGGTGGGAGCTATGCGATGACAGTCATCGACCTCGCTACCGGCGAAGCTTTGGCTGGTCAGAACTTTGTCGCAGAACCCGGGTGTCCGAGCGAAATCAGCGGCGACCTGTCGACAATGACGGCGCCCATCCCCGACGCTGCCTACGGTTTCCTCAACGCAACGATTGCAAACGTCACGGTTGCGCCGGCCGCCGCTGACTCGGCTGCGATTTCGGAGTAGCGCCACCCTTCGCTCGTTGTTTGGGCGGGCACGGATACGGCACTGCGGCGATCGGAGTCGTAATCTCGCCAGCAATGGCTGACTCCACTGCATCGACCGACGACGACTTCATGGGCGTGGCGCTTGAAGAAGCGCGCGCTGCACTTGAACACGATGATGTGCCCATCGGGGCAGTCGTCGTCATCGACGGCAAGATCGTTGCGCAACGGCACAACGAACGCGAACTCACGGGCGACCCAACCGCGCATGCCGAAATCCTCGCCCTGCGTGATGCGGCGACGGCTGTGGGGGATTGGCGACTCAACGGGGCAACGCTGTACGCCACGCTCGAACCCTGTCCTATGTGTGCTGGAGCGTGCTCGCAGTCTCGAGTCGATCGGGTTGTATTCGGTGCCGCTGACGCCAAGGCCGGAGCGTGCGCGTCGCTGTACAACATCGGCGCCGACGCTCGTCTAGCGCATGAGTTCGAAGTGACCTGGCGGGTCCGCGAAGACGAATGCGCCGCACTACTAAGCGAGCTTTTCTCAAAGCTCAGGTGAACCTTTCTCTGGTTGTCGAACGTCATTAGAACTAGATTCGGCAGGAACACCAGGGGAGAACATATGAAGAGCGCGACGCGTCGTCGGTCTGAAGCAGACAAGGTGTCGCTGTTTGCGGCATGTTCAGCCGCCTTTGTTGTGTTGCTGGTCGCACTCCTTTTTGCGAGCAGCCCTGTGGCGGGCGCCCAAGAGTTGCCTGCCAACCCAACCTTGGATCTAGTTGTTGAGCCGACAACTGGCCTGATCGACGGCCAGATGGTGTCTGTGTCGAGTTCGAACCTTGAACCGAACGCGAACATTGTGATCGTGCAGTGTGCTGCTGATTCGACAAGCGCCGAACGGTGCGATCTCTCTCGGTTGTCGTTCATCAATGCGAACCGCAATGGCGAGATCGCCATCGAGTTCAGGGTGTCACGCCAAATTCGGATCGATGAGGGTCTGCTTGACTGTGCGCCCGACAACTGCGTCCTAGGAATCGGATCGCTTGACGAAGACCTACTGACGCCGCTCGCTACCGGCGGTGTGCCGCTCAACTTCGACGCATCAGTGCCGCTGCCTCCACCCCCCACGCTCGATGTCTCAAAGAAACGCAACCTCACCGATGGGCAAAAGGTCAGGCTTACTGGCAGCGGCTGGGCCACGAATAGCGAAGTGGGGATCGAACAGTGTGTCGCCAGCAACCGGGCTGCCGAACCCGACCGTGAAGAAGCTGTAGAGATCGAGCCTGCGCCGATCCGAAATCCTGGTGCGTGCCGTTGGGTCGGCCAAACCTATGTCGACGGTGACGGGGAATTCTCGACAACCGTCGTGGTTCGTCGGGCGATGTACGCCGGCGAGGATCGCATCGATTGCGCGCAAGAGCAGGCAGATTGCAGGCTGGTGGTGACCAACTGGAATGAGTACTACGAACAGGTCAAGATCGGCTTGCGCTTCAACGACGACGAGCCATTGCCAGCAAAACCAAAGTTGCGAATTTCGCCGCGACGTGACTTAGTGAACGCACAAGAGGTGACCATCTCCGTTGTCGACAAGGGCGAAGTAGCGAGTGATTGGCAGGTCATGCAGTGCCCCGCCGAAAGTGGTGTGTGGGGCGACGGTTGTCGCTCGCTAGGCAGTCTCGCCGCCGGTGCCGACATCACGCCAACCGTGGCCCGGTCGCTGCTCTCGGGACGAGACGTCATCGATTGCGCGAGTGCATCCAACGCGTGTGCCATTTTGGCTGTCGACTATCAGAGCGGCGCGATCATTCGCAAGGGTCTGATCTTTGCTCCCACCGACGAGCCTGCCCCAAAGCCAAAGGCGCGTTATTCGAAGAACCTGGGCGAACTTTCCGACAGAACGCCGGTGACCGTGA
>CALLQB010000106.1 GCA_938015295.1 uncultured Acidimicrobiales bacterium | reverse complement strand
CCGAACCGCAGTTTGTCGGTGCTTTGTACCCGAAGGGCTTCGACCATTGCTGGTGCTTCAGCGGGATCGGTCAGGCCTCCGATGTTCGGGTTGAAGAACAGCGACACCCGGGCGGGGTAGTCGTCGGTCACGGCTCGCTTCCACCGATCGACCACGGTGTCGTTCGCGAGCGTGCTGCTGCCAAGGTCGGTGAGGGTGGTCACGCCTACATTGCGGGCGATCGCTCCGAGGTTCTGTAACGCCTGGTCGTTGGTGACGCCAACCATCATGGTGCGAAGGCAGGTCTTCGCCAGGCCCATCGCCGCTGGTTCCTGGAGCTCACCGATTGGTTGGCCCGAACCATCCTTGGGTACCCCCGGTGTTGGCGTGTCGGCGGTGATGCCTTCTTCTTCCATCGTTCGACTGTTCACGGTCGCGAGATGCAGGCTGGCATGGATGACAAAGATCTGTCGGGTGGTCGACACGATGTCGAGGTGTGAGGCCACCAGTCGTTCGCCGTCGAAGTAGATCGGGTCGAGACCCCACGCAAGAAGTGGCTCGCTCGGATCGGCCAGCTTTGCGTCGGCCTCGCGGAGTCGGTCGATGACAGCGGAAAAGGTCTTGCAGCCCGACCACAAGGTGCCGTCGGGTCCGGTGCGGTCGAAAAAGCCGACGTAGATGAACTGCCAAAACCCGCCCTCGATACCGTGCGAGTGTGCCTCAACGAAACCGGGAAGGATTGTCTTATCGGCAAAGGTGGTATCGAGCACGCCCTGGTAGCTCGCCACAAGATCTTGCGGCTCGCCCAACGCGAGTACGCGGCCGTCGCTGACAGCGACCCCGGTGGCGGTGGGTACGGCCGAATCCATCGTGTGGATCTGCCGTGCGGCGAAGACAGTTGGTGCGGCGCTTGAGGCGGAGGTCATTCACGGAGGGTAACCGAGCTGATGGCAGCCTTCGCAAAGGGCCTGGCGTGCTGTTGTTCTGCGGGGTCCTTGCTACGTTGCATCGATGGCCTCCGAAACAGGTGTTCGCAGCAGTTCTGGCTTCGATGAGATTCCCGTCGTCGATCTTTCGCCTATGGGGGGTTCTGCAGATGAACGTGTCGTTCTTGCCGCCGAGTTGCGCGATATCTGTCATCACGTCGGGTTCTTTCTTGCGGTAAATCATGGCATCGAGCCGTCGTTCATCGACGACATTTTTCGGCAGATGCGGCAGCTTTTCGCGCTGCCTCTCGACGACAAGCAGCGCATAGATAAACGGCTGTCGCCACATTTTCGTGGGTGGGAGGCAGTAGGAGCCGAGTCGACCAACAACCGACCTGACATGCGCGAGCAGGTCGATCTGTGGTCGGAGTGGCCACGCCGCGAACTGGCAGAAACCGATCCGGCGTATCTGCACCTCTATGGACCAAACCAGTGGTTGCCCGAAGACGTCCTTGCTGGGCAACGGCCACTTCTGGGCGAATGGTTCGAACGAATGGGAAGCCTGGCAGACCAAATCTTGGGTTTGTTGTCACTCGGGCTCGGGTTCGGCGACGACCATCTTGTCGAGTATTTCGGTGATCAACCAATGTCGCTCACGAAGCTCATTTCGTATCCCGAGACGCCTCCGGGGCACGCCGGTGTGAACGCCCACCACGATGCCGGCTTCCTCACCGTTTTGGCACCGGGGGAGACCCCAGGACTGCAGGTACAGAATCCGGTCGGCGACTGGATCGACGTGCCGATAGTTGCGGGATCGCTCGTCATCAACCTCGGTGAGATGCTGCAGGGGATTAGTGGCCAGTATTTCGTGGCGACGCCGCATCGGGTGATCACCGCCGAGCCGCGCCTGTCGGCGGCCTACTTCCATGGTCCGTCGCTTGATGCCGAGCTTGATCCGTGGCCACTCGATCAACGGTTTGTCGACGCGGTCGCCGCCAGCCCTCGACATGCGCAGGCGGGTTTTATGGCGGCGCGCGCCGAAACCGAGGCCGGGGTAGGCGATATGCAAAGCAGGCATCGCCCCTCGACGTACGGCGAGCAGCTCTGGAACTATTTTGCGCGCAGCTATCCCGACAACATGGCCCGCCATTACCCGTCTAACCAGCACGAAGAGTACTAAGGGTCAACTATGGGGTCAGGCACCATAAGTGCCTGACCCCAAAAGTGCCTGACCCCAAAAGTGCCTGACCCCTATTGGGTGGTGAGGTCGACGATGAGGGGGGCGTGGTCTGAGGGCCGGCGGTCGGGGTTGTTGGTTCTGGCGTCACGGTCGATCCAGACGTTGTCGACCAACCGCCGAGCGAGGTCGTTTGCGAGCGCGTGATCGAGTCGCCAGCCGCGGTCGGTGTCGAAGAATCCCTCGCGACGATTCCACCAGGTGTACGCGTGTTTGTCGCCGAGCGACTCGCGTACCACGTCGGTGAGGCCTAGTGCTTCGAGGTCGCGAAATGCCTGTCGTTCCACCGGACTTGTCAGGTTTCGTTTGCGGTAACGGCTTGGTTCCCAGATGTCGATATCGAGCGGCGCAATATTGAGATCGCCGATGAGTATGACCGGTTGGTCGGCGAAGTCGTCCATCTCAATCCAGGCTCGAAGGAGGCGAAACCAGGCCAGCTTCACCTGGTGATGAGCGGTGCCGACCTTGCGGCCGTTCGGGGCGTAGACGGTATGGATGCGGACGCCGTCGATAGTCGCCGAGATGCTGCGCGGATCGTCGAGTGGTGCAACCGCCCCTGGGATACCGAGCGAGACATGGTCAACCGGCAACCGGCTGAGCAACGCAACTCCGCCCTGACCACCGCGACCGTGCACGTGTGCCTCATACCCTCGTGCAGCAAACGGGCGAAACGGAAACCGTTCGTTCGTGCACTTTGTTTCTTGAAGGCACAACACGTCCGGAAGGTGCTCGTCGACCCAAGAGACAACAAGCTCCTCGCGAGCTCGGATCGAATCGACATTCCACGAAGCCAGTCGCACCGGGCGAGCGTATAGCCCGAAGCTTCGCTGGTGGGCCTCCGCCCGACGAGCGATGGCAAACCGCACCTAGAGATGGGCGTACCAGCTGTAGCCTCGCTGCTCCCAGAAGTCCTCGGGTTGCTCGTTGGTGAACCGGATCGTGCCGATGCGTTTGATCTGCTTGATGCCGTACTTGAGCGGTGTGGCGAGTCGCAGCGGTGCGCCGTGTTCCTCGTCGAGGGGGCCGCCGTGCATGTCGTAGGCCAGCAGGGTTTGCTCGTGCAACATGCTGTCCATCTCGAGACCGACGAAATAGTCACCGTCGGGAGTTACCAGTGAGACGAAGCCGAGATCGGTGTTGCTATCGATGTCGTAGAGCGCAGCAAAATCGCTGAAGCGTGCCCCCGCCCAGGTGGTGATCTGACTCCAGCCCTCAATGCATTTGTGTTCGATGATCATCTCGTGGCGAGGCAGGTCCTGTAGGTCAGACAGCGTGTGGGTTCCCCACAGCGAGCCGTCGGGGCCCTCGACTCGAAGCTCCCAAGCGTCGAGGTTGATCGCCGAACGGATTCCGTGTCGGCCGTTCACTCGAAGAACCGACGACTCCGACGCTGAGTAGGTGGGTGCGTTGTGGCCTTCGCGGAAGAGCTTGCGCCAAATGTCTTCGTTGAATTCGTGGCCGTCGCGCAGCACCTTGGGGATGTTGTTGACTTCCTGTTGCGTCTGCACCCACCGCCAGCTCATAAAGCCCGCTGCGGCAGCGACCCCGCCGAACAGGAACGATCGGCGCGACCGGGCTCGGAACTCGGCTTCGCTGATCGAATCGTCGTTCGATTCTTCGTTTTGTCTGTTCGCCGCATCTGTCATGTCAGACCTGCTTTCCGTCGTTAGTCAGGTCTCGCTTGGCGTGTCGAGAGCTGTCTGGCGAACCGGCCTTTGGTTCAAGTTGATAGCCGGTCACCATGCTCCAGAAATTGCCGAAGCCGGCACGCGCAACCTGCGCCAGGTGCACGACGAAGAACGCCATGAAAGCAAGAGTGATGAAGAAGTGAATTGTTCGCGCCGTCTCGTACCCCCCGAAGGCGGTGGTGAGGAAGCTGAGCTGCGTCGGCTTGTAGATAGCGAACCCGGTCAGCAGGGCGAAGAACCCGAGAATGATGATGAGGCTGTACGACAACCGCTGGG
The DNA here is from genome assembly GCA_938015295.1 of uncultured Acidimicrobiales bacterium. Lineage (GTDB taxonomy): Bacteria > Actinomycetota > Acidimicrobiia > Acidimicrobiales > SHLQ01 > CALLQB01. Next base: position 7,312 of record CALLQB010000106.1, on the reverse strand, counting down.
CGGCGTTGTAGCGGCCGGGCTCGACCGGGGCCTCTTTGCGGAGATGGAGATCGTGAAGCATCACGCCGATGCTGTTCTTGAGGGCGCCTTTGCCCGGTCGAAGGTGGCGCCACTCGCTGGTGACCAGGCTGTAGACGGCGTAGAGGAAGCCATTGATGGCGAACAACCAGCCGAAGGTCAGATGAAAGGCGAGTCCGCGAGCGAGGCGGCGTTCGAGCCCTAGGCGTTCATTGAACCAGTCGGGAAACAAATCGAACCAGTGCCAGCCGCCGATGCCGACGCCCACCGGATCGCGAAGATCGGCCCAGTAGATGCGCAGGCCGCTGTAGATCATGATCGTCAGCAGCGGAAAGTTGATCCAGTGAGTCCATCGACTGCCACGTCGATGTTTGAGAACCGCTCGACGCTCCGCAGCGTCCTCCGGTGTTGTCGTTGTGTCGATTGCCGTCATGCGCCGTTCTTTCCATCCGAGGCCGTCAGAATTCGCTGCGGTCTTCGACACGTTAACGACAGCCGTCTCGATTCGGTTCCAAATCTGCGACCTTGTCGAGGTGCACGGCGCGACGCGCCGAACCATGCAGCCATTGGTGGTGCTACTCCGCAAGAGCTTGTAGGGAAAAGATGGAAAGGGTGGGTGAAAGGGTGGAAAGGGGCGCCGGACTGTTCATTGCTCCACAAACCGGCAAGAATCACGCTGTGGCAATCGCCAGTCGTTCTCCGAAACCATTCATTCCGAGCTCTGCCCCTGAGCTCAACCCCACGTGGCTCACCGAGGTGCTTCGCGAGCGGTCCGTCTTGCCCGTCGGCACGCGGGTCAGTGAGGTCGCCGTCAGCGAACTGAGCGGTGGCAAAGGTATGTCGGGCGACGTGGTGCGCATCCACCTCACCTATTCGGGTGACCAAGGTGACGCCCCCGACACGATGATCGCCAAGTTCCCTACTGTCGATGTGACCAATCGCGGGTTGATTGAGTCGCAGGGCGCGTACGAACGAGAGATCAACTTCTATCGCACGTTCATCGATGACATCCCGATTCGAGTACCGGCGTACTACGGCTCGGCGATGGACAGCGGACCGCCGCGAGCGGTAACCGCCCAAATCAACAAACTGCTCGATAAGTTGCCAGCGAAGGCACACGTCGCCATGACTCGCGACGTGACGAAGTTTCTCAAACCATCGAAGCGTCGGTATGCCCTGCTCATCGAAGATCTTGGTTCAGAACGGCGGGTTTTTGACCTGGCCGGGCCACCAACTCCCGAACTCCTCGGGTTAGCCCTAGAAGAGCTGGCGAAGGTGCACGCATACTTTTGGGGCGACGCGAGGCTCAAAGGTCATGCTGCGTTCTGGCCCCTCGTCACCGAATTGCCGCTGCTGCAACGCAACGTGTTTGAGCGAGAAGCCTTGGCGCAGGCGATGGACCGTTATGGCTACGACGAGGCCCGTCGGGCGGTGTGCAATGAGGCCGGAACTCGCTATCCCAACGATGTCGCTCGGATCAATCGGCCACTAACTCTCGTGCACGGCGACACCCGATCGGACAACTTGTTGTATTCGCCCGACGCTGGCGACGCCGAAGATGGGCGCGGTGTCGACGTGGCGATCGTCGACTGGGCCATTGTCGGCTATGCCGATCCGGGCTACGACGTCGGCTACATGCTCGCGTCGTCGATCGATCCTGCCCTTGGCGCCGACGGCGCACGGCAACTGGTCGAGCAGTACCACCGAGCGCTTAGCGCTGCTCACGTCAGCTACGACATCGAGGAAGTCTGGCAGAGCGTCCTTGCGACCGCCCGGTGCATGGTGGTGCAACAAACGCTGAGTTTGCGGTATCTGCAAGGCGACTACGGCGAAGCTGGTCTGCTTGCCGACCTCTGGCTTCCCCGGGCGTTCGCCGTTTTGGGCGTCTAAAACGTCGAATGACCGACCCGAGACAACCACCCGCCAGGATGATTCTCGGATCGGTCACTCGACTTGTGAAGGCAAGCCTTCACTCGCAGTTCCTTCCACACCAGGGAATCCTGCGGTGCCGGGGGACGAACCGGCACTCCGTCAGTATGCACTATGCGAGCGTTTTGCGCCTCGTCTGTCTTGTCACTACTTTGCACAAGTCGTGCAGAGGCCGGGATTCGCCCCGCTAGTTGCGATTGAGGTGTCGTGGAATCCACATCTGGTGAATCAGCTGACTTTCACGCCGAGGCTGAACGAATCGCCGCCCTTCGGGATCCGACCGAGCGTCTGCTCCGGTCGGGCGTTCTCGCGTTGATCCACGCGGGTCGTGCAGTTCTGGAGAACGGTTTGAGCCCCGAGGTCATCACCCGTACAGCTGGCCGGAGTCGGCGGAGCTACTACGACCATTTTCGGGGCAAGGCACAGTTTACCGAACAGCTGTATGACGAGTTGCTGGGCATTGGCGGCCCAACGAGGGCCAGAATCGATGTGGCCGACTTCTTGCTTTCGCTGAATCAGGGCGACTTGGCTGACACGCTTTTTCTGATGGCGAAGGCTCCCACGATCGGCAACGTCGAGCGGGTCAACCGTATCGCTCGCCAGATCGTCACCGCGCTCGGCGCAAACGACCCCTACGCACGAGACCGGATACGAGATTTCTACGCCCGCGACCGCCTAGTGTACGAACCGGTTATTGCGTCGCTCATCGACAGCTGGGGAATCGAACTACGCGAGCCGTGGACCGTCGAACGGGCGACCCTTGTCTTTCGAATCGTCATCGATGGCATGGCGATGCGTTCGCTGGTCGATGACGACCTCGAGGAAACCGACATGGTCTTCCTTGTGCTGAAAACCCTCCTGCCCGGCATTGGGCGTCTCCGTCATTCGGCCGACACCAATTCGGTCGACGACCTTGTCCAAGAGCTTTCGGACACGGCGCGAAAATACATGCGCGAACGCGAGGACCCCTCCGTTGTGCTCGACGCCAGGTCGGCGGTGCAAGCGGCCACCCTCGAAGAGCTCGCAAAGCGCGGCTTCAGTAAGACGACCCTTGAAGGCATTGAACGCACTTCGGGGATAAGCCAGACCACAATCCGTCGTTCGATGGGCGAGGTCGTCGAGATCTGCTGCGAGATGCTCGATGGTCTGGTCGCCGGACTCGAAAGTGCCGTCGAAATCGAACTGAGTGGTCCCTTGGCTGCGGATCCGCGGGCGATGATCGATCGTCACCTCGATCGCACCGCTGAGCTGTTCTTGAGTCGTCGGCCACTCATCGAAGCTTGGACGGTCATGCTGGTGTCGGGCGCCGAGCAGAAAGCGGTCGAAGTCACCTTGCAGCTCACCGGCATCCTGGATCGCTTGGTGCAGGTTGCAGCCGCGTCGGGGCAGGTGGTGGCGCCAACGCAGCAGCAACGGCGCACGGCGGCCACAGCGGTCACGCAAGCGTTGACCCGCACAGCCGAGCTCAGTGGCTACTCGTCGCCCGCAGAAGAGGCTCGCACGCTGCTTGATATGTGTTTCGACTGGACGCTCCAGGCAAGCGCCTAGCGCCTCTCAGCGACGGTCGAGTTCGTCGATCCATGCGTCGGCGCACCGAAGCCGCTTTTCGAGTTCGTCGATCGTTGTATCGCTGACTCGAGCGATGCCGGCTCGCCGGTTGAGGTCGCCGTTTACCTGTGCATGCGAAAGACCGGTGAGTCGGGCGATGGTGCGGACCCTGTCGCTGTTGAAGTCTCGGAGGTTCTTTTTTCGTGCCCGCCGGGTACGGAGGTCGCCGAGCCCTGTCGGTACGTCGGGATCAGCTCTACCAGGCAGCGGCGGTGGCGGAGGCAGATCGGTGGGGTAGCCCTCGAGATCTGCCGGATCGGCGAGAATGTCTTCGCTTGGATCGATGCCATCTTCAGGGGGTGCGTCGCTGATAACCGTCGATGACAGCGCCGAGAACAGTGACATCTGCTCCTCGGCGGTGACCGCCGCGTTGCGGTCGTCGAGACGGCCGTCGAGGTCTTCGCCTTTTCGTTCGGTGCGTTTGCCGATCGAGTGCCGTCGTTGTTGCGCGATGGTTGCCGCGTGATGGCGAAGCCGGGGGTCGTCGGGGATGTACATGTAGGAGCGTTGCGAGCGCAGACCCGGGGTCCAACGAGCGATACGGCCCACGGCCTGACGAAAGAACATTGGCGTGGTTGTCGTCGTGGCAAACACGGCGAGGCGAAGGCGCGGAATGTCGACGCCTTCAGAGATCATGCGTACCGCAACAACCCACGGTGAATCGTTGGTGGCGAAGGCACTGATGATGTCGCTGGCCCGAGGATCGTCGGACAGGGCGATGGATGGTGCGACGCCGTAGCGGTTGGCAATCATTCTGGCGATACCCCGAGCATGCTCCTGATCCATCGCAATAATCAGTCCGCCAGCGGTCGGGTGCACCTGACGAATTTCGTTGAGTCGCTGATTTGCGTGGTCGAGCACTGTGGGGAGCCATTGGCCGTCGAGGCTGAGAGCGGTCCGCAATCGTGCTCCCCACTCGGAGCGCAAGAGCTCGTCATCGAACGTGCTGCCGATTTCGTCGCCCTGGCTGTTGATCCACTCCATGTGGCCGTCGAATCGAGGGAAGAACACCGGGCGGACAACGCCGCCGTCGACGAGTGCCTCACCGAAACCGTATTCGTAGTCGGCGATCGCGTCGCCGTAATCGCCAAAGCTGTATTCGACGAACGGAATGGGGTTGTCGTCGGTCCGAAACGGCGTGCCGGACAGCAGCAGTCGACAATCTGCGCCAAGAAATGCGGTCTCGACGCCATCGCCCCACGAACGGTCGGTGGCCGCGTGGTGTACTTCGTCGAGGATGACAAATCCGTCCTTCGCCAATTTGGCGATGGCAGTTGCCGACGATGACGCCTGGCTGTAGGTGACGACGATGCCGTGCATGTCGCCGGGAAGGCCGCCGTCGACTTCTTTCCATTCGGGGTCGAGGTGCAGGCCGAAACGCAGCGCAGCTTCCGACCACTGTCGCTTGAGGTGCGAGGTCGGCACGACAACAACAATTGGTAGATGCTCGCCCCGCAGTCGCTGGCGGACGGCGGCCAAGGCGAAGGTGGTTTTGCCGGCCCCGGGGCAAGCGACGGTGAGGAAGGTGTCGGGCTCGGCGGTTTGGAACCGATCGAGGGCCGCGCGTTGCCAGGCGCGGAGGCTCACACTTTTGGGTGTGCGTGCGGGTGCGGTGGTGGTGGGCGGGGCCATGTTGAGTGCGTGATGATAGCGACTGAATCTGGCGGTGGTGGGAATCGGACACCGACTACTGTCGAGAATGTGCGAGTTCATCCACTTGACGAGGCCGAGTACCTGCTGGTTACGACCTTTCGTCGCGACGGTAGTCCGGTTCCGACGCCGGTCTGGTTTGCCGGTTCAGGTGGACGGTTTGTGTTTGTGACCGGTGCCGAGAGCGGCAAGGTCAAGCGCCTACGAACTCTGGCCCGCGTCGAGATTGCGGTATGCGACCGGAAGGGCGATGTCCTCGCCGGGGCGGCGATTCTTGGTGCGACGGCACGCGAGCTCGCTGGGGATGACGCCGCTACTGCTGCCGCTCAGGTGCGAGCGAAGTACGGCGTGAAGTGGAAAGCGTTCGAAGCCGGTTCGGGAATCCGTAGTCGCATTCGCAGTGTCGACCGGGCGGCCGAGGTGTCGATCGAGGTTCTACTTACCGAGGCCATCTGACTCGGTGTACCTTGAAAGGAACATGAAAAGCGTGTGTCTTGAGGGTTGGACGCATGCCCAAGGTGAGGAGCACCCGCTATGACCGACACCGCAGCAGAACAGCAGCTTGAAGAAACGGGCGTTGTCGATGGGATCGTCGATCTCCCCGACGCGTTGTCTGTTGACGAGGAGCGCCGCGAACGCAAAACCAAGTTGGCTGGCGCTCTCCGTATTTTTGGAAACTTCGGTTTCTCCGAAGGCGTGGCTGGTCATATCACCGCCCGAGACCCAGAACTTCAAGATCATTTCTGGGTGAATCCCTTTGGCAAGTCGTTCAAGCAGATGAAGGTCAGCGACCTCATTCTGGTGAGTCATAAAGGCGAGGTTGTCGAAGGAAGTGGCGCGCTCAACACCGCGGCGTTCGCGATCCATTCGCAGATCCACGAAGCTCGCCCCGACGTTATTGCCGCAGCGCATTGCCATGCCCTCTACGGGCGGACCTTTTCGACCTTGGCTGGTAAGACGCTCGACCCGATCAGCCAAGACACCTGCATGTTCTACAACGATGTTGCGCTCTGCGCCGAGGGTGGTGGTGCGATTGTTCTCGATACCTCTGGTGGCGAGGCAATTGCTACAGCACTTGGCGACAAGAAGGCTGTCATCCATCAAAATCATGGCGTGATCACCGTTGGCGAAAGCGTCGACGCTGCGGCGTGGTGGTTCATTGCTCTCGAGCGGGCGTGCCAGTCGCAGCTGTTGGCTGAGTCGGTCGGTACGCCGACGCACGTGTCGCCAGAGTCGGCACAATTTAGCTTCGAGCAGTCGGGAAATCCGCTTGCCGGATGGTTCCAGTTTCAACCGATCTGGGAAGACCTCCTTGCGTCGGGTACCGACTTCATCGACGAGTAGCCCTGAAATCTCACCGTTTGAGCGCTACCCATCGGTAGATATCACTGTTTGCGAGATTTCTCGCGACTAAACGCGACGGGCCGGCGTCTATCTAACGTGCCTACAGAGCCAACCCCCCAACACCGACCAAGCGCCCAGCGCTGGGGTCGGCGTGAGGTTCTCGGCACGTCAGACAGTTCCCCCAACAGTCTGGCAACGGCAGCGTCAGCGACGTTGGTCGAAGCGGCGAGTTCACACCGTCCAGCTGGTTCCCCCCTCAGCTGCGCAGTGGCAACGCCACCTGCACCGGCGACAACGTCTCTTGCTGGTCCCCCCAGCAGCAAGAGCGTTGTTTCGCCTGGATATGCCCCGTCGCCTGCAGCCTCCATCGAATCCCCCCACGATGGAAGCGCAGCGACGTCGGCATCGACCACCGCAACGCTGCCCCTTTCGCCTGTCCTTTCGAGCAAGCGCTCGGAATCGACAATTGACGGCTCGATTGGTCTCTATGACAACTGGCATCCGCTACCAAGCGGCATGTCCGATATGTCGGAGATCGTCGGTGCCGATCTTGGAAGCGCTGGTAGCACCAGTAGCACCAGTAGCACCGGTGTCGCTGCTTCAGCGAATGGAGTTGACCCAAGGCGGCAACGCACCCACCGCGCAGCCGGAATCGCCGGAGCGGTTTTCGCTCTCGGCCTCGTTGTGGTCGTTGGCGTCAGTGCGTTTCGCATAGCCGGGTTCGATGATCTTGGTCTTCGCAGCGATCAGCTTTCTGGCCGGT
>CALLQB010000105.1 GCA_938015295.1 uncultured Acidimicrobiales bacterium | reverse complement strand
GCAGCCGTGGTGGTGGTTGTTGTGGTGGCCGGCGCCTTGGTGGTTGTCGGCGCAGCCGTTGTTGATGTAGTCGGCGCTGCGGACGTCGTCGGTGGCTCAGGATTCTGGTTTGGCCAGGCTGCCCACGGTTCGTTCTCGAGATGGCCCTTTACGACAGAGATGTAGTGGCCGCTGCCGCTGTACCAGTCGCCAGAGAACCAACGGCCGATGCAACCCCAGAGGTCGCCGGCCGAATAGTTCGACCCCAGCCAAGTTTCGGTGCCTTCGAAGCAGAGGCGACGAATGGCCAAGGTGTAGTCGACGTTGAACGCCGTCGAAATGTGGGCATTGGGCCAAGTTCCGGGGTGGGTGGGTTCGATGTCGGCACCCTTCACCTGAAGGATGCCCACGCTCTCGCAACCGTTGAAGCCAAATTGGGTGTTGTGTTGACGATTGCAGTCGCCCTGAAAGTTCTGGCGCCATGTTGACTCGGTGTAGGCCTGCGCTCTCACGTCGTTCTCATCAAAGCCCCACTTGCAGGCGCCCCATCGCAAAATCTCGTCGGTGGTGCCCGTGAACTGGCCGTCGACACGTGCTTCAATCGCCGGGTCCCACTCGCCGATGTATGAGCCGGTCAGCTGCGAGCCGACGCGGTGGTTCTCTTCGAAGTTGGCGATGTTTGGTTCCCAGTTGTTGCCAGCTGCTCGGACAAGCGCTGCGCATTCTTCTCCCGAGGGCAACTCGCTACCGGGGGCGAGCGTCACAAACTCAGACGCGTTTCCCTGGATGAGGTTCGCTCCTAAAGCGAAGCCAGCGCTTTCGTCAAGCGGCTGTTCGACCGCTGGCGCGAGGTCGGCGTCGCTGCCGTCTACCGCCCGCAAAGACTGCAAAGAGTCAGATGTCGTTGAGGATGTGTCTGCGCAGGCCGCCACTAACACGACAAAGAGCGCGGCGATAGCCAGCGTCCTGAGCACAAGGTTAGGGCGGTTCGGGGAAGTGAACCGTTCCATTCCAATCCGTCGGTACCGAGACGCGACGGCTTAGTGTTCAGAAATCGATCAGAGATTTCATGACGCCCGCAAAGAAGCGGGCCATCCCTGCGCGATCGTTGGGCCTTCAGGCCTAGACGGCGTGCCGGTGAGGTGCGCGCCGAGCCGTAAAGAAATTTCAACTACCGGGGAGTAACCCCCGCGAACTCAGTCGAAATCGAGTCCAAGAAGCTTGATCGCGTTGCCACGAGCAAGTTTGTACACCACGTCGTCGTCGAGATGCCCGAACAGGCTTTGCGCTGTCTCGCGAGAGTGCGGGAACGTGCCGTCGGAGTGCGGGTAATCGGTTTCGAAGAGCACGTTGTCGACGCCAACCTCATCGAGCAGCTTCATACCCGCCGAATCCTTAAAGAAACAGCTGTAGATTTGCCGGTGATAATAGAACGATGGCTTTTCCGGCAACCGGTCTTCGCCCTGTGCCCACATGTGTGTGGTGTAGTTATCGTCAGCTCGCTCGAGGTAGTACGGGATCCATCCAATCTGGCTCTCGGCATACATCAGCTTGAGGCTCGGGAAACGAACGAGCACACCCGAGAACAAGAAGTCGATCATCGAGGCGGCGCTGTTAGCCGAGATCATCGCTGCAGTGACAATGGTGGGGCAATCGTCAGAAGGTCGGACCGTTTTGGTGCCAGAGCCGATGTGCATGCAGACGACGGTGCCGGTTTCCGAACAGGCCTCAAAGAACGGGTCCCAGTAGCCGGTGTGAATCGAGGGCAGCCCCAACCAGGCCGGTAACTCGGAGAACGCCACGGCACGCACACCGCGCGCCGCGTTGCGTCGGATCTCTGCAGCAGCGAGTTGGGCGTCCCAGAGGGGCACGAGGCAAAGCGGAATCAGGCGTCCGCCTGAGTCGCCGCACCATTCCTCGACCATCCAGTCGTTGTAGGCCTCGACGCAGAGTTTTGACAGTGCGTGATCCTTTCGCTCAGCAAACAGCTGACCGCAGAACCTCGGATAGTTCGGGAAACACAGCGAAGCTTCGACGTGGTTCGCTTCCATATCGTCGAGTCGGGCTTTTGGCTCATAGCAACCGGGGCGAATGTCTTCGTAGGTGACGCCCTGCATCGTGACGTCTTCGGGGGCCTTCCCGGCGCAGGCGATCATTTCTTTGATCTGATAACGGTGATCTTCGTAATGCCACCAGGCAGCCAACTCGTCGCCGGTTCCTGGTGTTTCAACCCAGGCTCCATCGACCAGTTTCATTTCGCCCTTGGGCGCATAGACGATGCGGGGGCCCTCGTCGACGTACTTGGCCGGGAGGCGGTCGCTCCACACGTGGGCCGGTTCAACAACGTGGTCGTCGACACTAATAATTTTCGGGAAGTCGGCCTTCTGGGCGCCATCGACGGCTGCGACGGCTTCGTCGGTGCTGTTGCTCATAGTCCGAGCATATCTGACGGGTCGTCAGATATCGGAGTCTGATGGGCCTTGAGGGTTTAACGGTGGGGGTCAGGCGGGTCGTCGTCGGTGAGGTCCGCCGCCCCTTCGGTCGAAGTGTTGGTGCCATCGACAACATCGGCAACAGTGAAGTTGGGCGGGGCGGTGTCGTTTCCCCAATCCTCTAGTCGACGTTCGGTTACCGGGATCGGGTCGCCAGCGCGCAGCCGGTCGCGCTCACTTATGTGGAGACTCGGCGGAAGTTTCCGGTCGAAGGACTCCGAGTAGGCCTTCTTGCTTTCTTCGACGTGATCCCATAGCCGGGTCGTGCCGAACCCCAGCCGCCCGCTTACTTCGCGTGCAGCCGTACTGAACTCATCGGAGCTATTCGACAGGTGCTTGCGGCCGGCGCGTCGAGCTGTCCACTCGTTAAGAAATTCTCGAAACCAAGACATCGGAACCTCGCTGTGCGATACACGTGCTGCCCAAGATGAGCCACCGCATGAGCAAATTGTACGCCCAAATTCGCTGCTGGAGTCAGCAACCGCCAGGCGATGGTCGGTCGGGGATACTCGGGTCGACGATTTCGATGTGCACGTGCGGCCAGGCTGGGGGTTCGGTGAACGCATCAATCTGTGACTCGAAAGGAAGCTCGCGTGCGCTACTAGCCAGCAATGACTCACCTGCGACGGTTCGGTCGCCCGCGGCTACTTGCCTATCGACGATATGGAACACTTTGACCTCCCAGCCGGGGCGATCATCGGGCTCGATGACCACGAACTCGTCGGTGTGATCGCAGTAGAGGGTGTAGACACCCGAGCGAAGCACGGTGCCGGTGACGGGTGCATGGATTGGTGTTCCTGGTTCGACCGCGATGTCAGCTGCGGTTCGCGACCCGGTGCCACGATCGCGGGTTTCCATGGTGAGCCACGGAGTTCCGGCTGTTGTCACCTGGCCTGCTGCGGTGGTGTCTGCAGCCACGTCGATTTGTTGAGATCCATCGTGGCTTGACTCGTGAAACCCGATGAGTGCGACGACGGCTGCGGGGTGGCCGATGGTGAGAGGCCCCGCTGTTCCGAGAGGAGCAAACCCGGTTTCGGTTGGCCTGCCCGGCAGCGTAGTCACCGTTGTTACCGGCTCTGGGAGTGTCGTGCCGGGGGCAGCGGTCGTCGTCGGCGTCATCGTGGTGGTTGGTGTTGGAGCAGTCGTTGTGTTCGACGTGGATGCGCTAACGGCCGAGGTCGTGCTCACGGTCTCGACGTTTGAGGGACTAGCGCTCGTCACCAGTGCCGCATCGGAGCTTGCGCAGGCGCCTGCGAAGACAACGAGTGCTACCACGGCGGCTGCAATGTGTGCTCTCAAGAACCTCATGCACCCCAGCCTTGCATGTCGGTGGGCGTTGGTGGCACTACGGTGCATGGATGCGTAGCGAACCGGGAGGAGCTAGTTCCGAAGCGACCGGCCGCGCCGGCGAGTCGGAAGCGTTCGTCTTCACCGCGCAAGATCGCCAAGCAACGGCGGTGATAGCTACGATACTTGCGGTACTTCTGGCCAATCGGTACGTCGGTTCGTTGCCTGACGCTCGATGGATTGTCGGCGGCTTTGACGGCATTGGTCTCAATGGAGCGGCTCGGTGGTTCGAAAGCATCATCGATGGGTTTCGCCACCAGCAGTTCAACCGGCGGATGTATTTCGCAACGTTTCGCATTGTTGTCTATCTGGTGCCAGCGCTGCTGATCTGTCGGCTGGTGCTCAAGCGGCCGGTGTCGGCCATCGGGTGGCGCATCAACGCTCGTCATCTCAGGATGTATGCCGGCCTGTATCTGGCCATGCTGCCCTTTGTCATTTTTGCGTCGCGGCTCGACTCCTTTCAGGAGGTGTATCCGTTCTACCGTCCCAATTTCTGGGAGTCGGTTTGGCCGTGGTTTGTGGTTTGGGAGCTGTTTTACCTGCTGCATTTCGTGGCGCTAGAGCTGTTCTTTCGCGGGTTTGGCGTGCATGGTTTGTTTCCGAGGTTTGGCTGGATGTCGGTCGTCATCATGGTGATCCCCTACGTGATGATTCACTTCAGCAAACCGTTCCCTGAAGCCATTGGATCGGTCGTGGCCGGACTTGTTCTTGGCGTCTTGTCGGTGAAGTCAGGCTCGGCGTTTTGGGGTGGAGTGTTGCATTTTGCCGTCGCTTTGACGATGGATCTGCTTACCTATTGAACTTCCGCCAAGATTTTTCGTAACCAGTTCGTCACATTTGGTTGTGTGCAACTACGTTGTCACCAGCATCAGGCTGCAGCCAGCTCGGTGCGCGCCACAATCCGCCTGCTACTTCCCACAGCACCGCCAGCCCCGAGGCATTTGCTTTGCGTATTTTTATGTCCCCGTCCGTCCGAACCCGCTCTTCGGCAGTCGCTTCTTACGGCTTTGCGTTGCTCGCAGCCCTGCTGATCATGACTGGCGCGACACAGATCGTTGCCGCCGAAGCGGTAGAGGCACAGGCCGCTTCGACCGTCGAGATTTACGACACGGCGTGGCAGTTGCCGATGCATGCGTCGTTTGAAGAGATAGAGACCTATTTCAATCATCTACAGCAGGCGGGGTTCACGGGAACTTGGGTTTCGTTCTTCGACATTCTCAAAGCCAACATCAACACAACGACACCCGAAGGCCATGTCGCAGCAACTATCGATAGTCGTGGGCAGTTTGTGGTCAGTCAGGGATACCTCGACCGGGTAGTTCGCATTCTCGATATGGCCGAGGCCCGAGGGCTCACCGTAAGTATCGCTCCGATCTGGGCAGCTATTTATGCCAATGGCCGTCAGAATCACTGCGGAGCAGCAAACTCGGGGCCGTTGTTCGCATGGAACGCCTTTAGCCTCGGCTGGCAGATCGGCGACAGAATCGGCGATCACGCAGGCATGGGTCACTGGCTTATGGGGGGCGACAATTACTGCGGTGTCGAGGATGTAAAGATCTGGCGACAACTATCGGCGGGCCTCTCTGACCGGGGATCTACTCAGCCGACCACCTATCACTCGCCGGCGATTCCTTCCCGCCATCTCGACAACGTCAACGAGGGTTGGCTCGATTTCGCTGCACCACAGACCGGGCATTGCCAATCGGAAAGCAACACAAAACGGCAGCTAGAAGCGGTGGTCAAGGCCACCTCGAAACCGGTACTGGCGGCCGAACTGAGGTACGAAGGAATTCAGCCTGCATGGGATTGTCCTTCACACGGCCCCGGGCGACCAGTGACAGCCACCGAGGTACGAAAAGACGTAGACGTAGCGCTGCAGACCGGCGTGCAAGGCATAGTTTTTGGCCACAACGAGCGGTGGCAGTGGGGCATTGGTGTGCACGGATCGTCGGGTCGTGGGGGCGCCGGTGCGTTAGCGTCACTCGGGTCGCCGGGCGAAAAGCAACTTCTCGACGCTGTTGGCTCGCGGTTGCAAAAGCCGGGGTGCAACAAGGTGCCCAAGCTAAAGCTCGGCGCGGCAGCGCTTGCTGATCTCAACGCTGCAGCGCCCGACCGATCAAACAGTGGTGGAGGCGTGGCAAACCCGGGTTGTCAGGTTGGCGGCGACAGGGTGGCGGTCGAGGCGCCGGGGGTCGATGCCGACGAGGCAGCCGCCAAGAAAGCAAAGAGGGCCGAGGCGAGGAAGGCAGCGAAGAAGAAGGCTGCTGAAAAGAAGGCGGTTAAGAAAGCGGCCAAGAAGGCTGAAAAGAAAGCCGCGAAAAAGGCCGCCAAGAAAGCGGCGAAAAAGGCTGAAAAGAAAGCCGCGAAAAAGGCCGCCAAGAAAGCAGCCAAGAAAGCGGCCAAAAACGCAGCTGAGAAGACGCCGACACCCAGTTAGCCAGGTGGCTCAAAGGTCGTCGACCCCCCGGTTGCGGCAGCGGCCGAACTGGAAGCTCGTCGGCTGTCCCTGCTAAAAATGGATTCCCCCCAGCAGCTCGTGCAAAACGAGAAGGCACCTTATGCGTCCACTACGACGTTTGCGGGGGGCTGCAGCCTTGGCAGCTTTGATCGTCTCCTTCGGTGGATCAGCCGCTGTCGTCGCCCAAGCCCCACCACAGACACCACAATCAGCATCAGCGGCACTCGCTGTCGCTCCGAATGGACTTGTCAGCCTCACCTCGAGTGGGGCTCGTTCTGACAGATTGGGCGCCACGGGCGGTTCGGTTTCTGCCGACGGCCGCCTCGTCGCATTCGCTTCGTTGGCCGACGTGTTCGACCGCGAACCCAACGGCATGTCTGACGTGTTGGTTCGAGACACGGCCACTCGGGTGACGGTCCAAGCCTCGACCGGGGTCGGCGGTGCGGCGGCCAACGGCCCTTCCTTTGGCGCACATCTGAGCGGCAACGGCCGCTACGTGGCGTTCAGTTCGGCTGCGTCGAATCTCGTCGCCGACGACACCAACGATGTTTCTGATGCGTTTGTCCACGACCTTGAAACTGGCGTGACACGCCTTGCCAGCATCACCAGTACCGGTGCACAACTCGACCAGCCGAGCCAGGTGCTCGATATTAGCGACGATGGACGCACCCTTTTGTTGGCTGTAGCAAGCGAGCAAGCAGCTCAGCGTTCGGTAGTGCTGCAGGTCATCCGATGGCGCAGCGATGCCGTTACCACGGTCGGCACGAGTTCGGGTTCGCTGTCCGGATCAGTTGCGCCATCAGCGAGCCTGTCCGGCGACGGTTCGATCGTGGTCTTCACTACACGCGAAGCGCTCGACCCGGCCGATGATGACGACGATGTCGATGTCTACGCTCTTGAGCTCGGTGCAGCGGCGCCGACGTTGCTATCGACCAATGCCCTGGTTGGACCAGGTGGTGTAGGGGAGCATGTGCAAGTGTCGGCGGACGGCGTTACGGCGATCTTCGTCGCAGATCAACGTGACGACGATTCGACAGAGCCAGCCTGGGCGGTGGTCGCCGTCGCAGCTCAACCTTTCGATCCGAACACTGGCGACACTGGCGACACTGGCGATTCTGCTGATCCTGGTGGTGTCGTGATCCTCGACGCCGGCGGTCAAATGATCGAAGGCCTCGCACCTGATGTTCGTTTCTCGACCAATCGCGACGCTTCGGTTGTCGCGTTCTCGACCGTTGTCCCGGTGGACGACGATACTAACGGCGCCTCCGATGTGTTCGTACGCAACCGCATCGACGACACAACCTTCAGGGTTTCGGTTGAACGTCACGGTTTTGAGGCAACAGGTGCGAGCTTTCTTAGCGGCGCTCGATCGATCTCAGACGATGGCCTGACTGTCGCGTTCACGTCGGGGGCCGACGATCTCATCTTTGCCGATGAGAACGAAGCACTTGACGTATTCGTTGCGACACCAGCACAGACGTGCGCGGGCCGGTTCATCTCGGTGTTTGTCTCCGCAGGCGAGGTTCCAACCGAGGAAGACGACGTCATTCTTGGCACACGACGCAGCGATTCCATCGATGCATTGGCCGGCGACGACATCGTTTGTGGCGGCGACGGGAATGATTTTGTGCTCGGAGGCTCTGGAAGCGACGAACTATACGGCGAGGCTGGCGCCGACATTCTTGAGGGTGGCGATGGCAACGATCGTGTCTTCGGGGGCGCTGGCAACGACAAGATGTATGGCGATGAGGGTAACGACCAACTTCGAGGCGAAGCCGGCAACGACCTTGTCGACGGCGGAGTCGGACGCGACCGGCTGTTCGGCGACGCCGGAATCGACACGCTTCTCGGCGGCAAAGGGGCCGACCTTCTTCATGGGGGAGCGGGCGCCGATGACCTTTCCGGCGGCGCGTCAAACGACAAGCTTCTTGGCAAGGGGGGAGGCGACTCAATGCGAGGCGGCGCTGGGCGCGACACGATCAAAGGTGGCCGTGGCAACGATGCCATCGACGGAGGAGCAGGAAAGGATCGTATAGACGGCGGTAGCGGATCAGACACCTGCGTTGCCGACCTGCGATCGCCTAACGAGCGAATCGTTCGCTGCCCCTTCGGGTCCTGATGAAGGATTCAGTCGCCGGTAGATTCGGCGTCGGGTTCGTCCCATGGCAAATACGGGATGATTTGCGCGACAAGCACCGTGACGTCGGCATTGTCTTCTCGAAGCCTGCCGATGACCTCGCCGATGTCGCTTGCGATCTCGTCGGCTGAGAGTTCGCCAATTATGAGGTCGTTGGTGCCGATGTGCAGGGCAACAATGTCGGGGTCGTAACCGGACAGCCAGTCGTCGAGTCCGCCGCCGCCGTCTGGGTCCCAGAGCGACCCGTCGAGCAGTTCGCGTGCGGTCCAACCCGTATGGCCTTCATGGTCGCTGTCGAAGCTCGTTCCATCGACGGCCAACTCTTTGGGGTCGACCGCTAGCGGAAAGCCGTGTTGTGTTCCGACCAGATCAAAGGCATAGCCGTCGGTGGCGAGCAGGCTCCAAAGAATTGTGCGGTAGTGATTGTCGGTAATCGAGTCGCCAAGCAGAAGCACTTTGCGGGGATCGCCGGACTTTGCCAGGTGCGGACGCAGCGCCGTCGCCCAAGTCTCGGCGAGCTTCTCTTCACCACGTCTTGTTGGGTGCACGCCATCGTAGGTGTCGTCGATCGCATCGAATCCGGTGAAGTGATCGACCGCGATCACCGGCGACTGTGTAGTTGACAGGTCGGCCGCTAGCTCGCCCACGGCGGTGTTGAGCGCAAGGAGCTTTGGGGGCGCGTCGGCTGGCTCCCATTGCGGGACCACCACTTCGGGCGTCCGCTCACCGCACGATAGCGAGACAACCGACAGAGCTAGAAGCGTCGCTAGGGTGCGAAACAGTCGAGCGTGTTTGCCCACAAATATTGCTGAAGGTGCCCATTGCATTGCTGCCAGGATGCCAGCAATTCGGGTTGGGCGTTGGCTGGTGGGTCCCGCGTGGGGCTGCATACTGTGTCATCGGTAACAAAGTGTTGCTATTCCAGAGGTTTTGGTGGCAAAAGTCACCAAAATCTGCCAATAACTCTTCCTCTGGGGGGTCTATGTTTATGGGCATACCAACCCACTGGGTTGAGCGCCGCGGCGAGAGTCCCCCCTCTTGCTAGGCCAGTCACAAGCCCCGCTGTGTCCCCCACAGCGGGGCTTGTCTAATTTTCAGCATGTCGTTCGAAACCAATTGACGGCGCCAATCACCGAGCGTTGTTTCTGGCAGACTTTGCGGTGTCGGCGCGCCCAGGGCTTCGACAGGGGGAACGGTCGTGGGCGCGTTGACACATTGTAGGAAAACTGATTGATGAGTGACGCCACTTGACGGGAAGGGCGCACTAGCTTCGTACTCGGTGATCCGCAGAGCGATACGACGTTTTTTTAACCGCGCCTACCTGTTGGTGTTCGGCTTGGCGCGCCTTGCGATCATTATTCCCCTGGCTGCCGGTGTCCTTGCGATTACTGCTGCCACCCTGGTGCCCCGAGTAGGGGAGCTCGCCTCAGCGAACTCGAGCACCGCTGCCGAAGTCGACCTCAACAGTCTTGCGCTGCGATCGGTCGTGTTTGATTCAGGCGGCGGTCTACTCGGTGAGCTCGCAGGCGAGGAGAACCGAGCGCTTGTCACCCTCGATCAGGTCTCTGACGAGTTCATCCAGACGATCATCGGCGTTGAAGACGCCGACTTCTACCGGCACAACGGCGTCAACGTCAAAGCTGTGGTTCGGGCGCTCATCCAAAACGTGAACTCAGGAAGTGTCCAACAGGGTGGCTCTACTATCACCCAGCAGCTCATCAAAAATGGCGTGCTGAGCGCAGACCAGGACCTACTCGACCGCAAAATTCCCGAAGCTGCCTTGGCGATCCGGCTCGAAAGCCAGATGACCAAGGACGAAATTCTCGAGCGTTATCTCAACACGGTGTATTTCGGCGGCGGCGCCTATGGCATTCGGGCCGCCTCAGAGTTGTACTTTGGCGTGCAGCCATCAGAGCTCGATTGGGGGCAATCGGCGATGTTGGCGTCGCTGGTGTCTAGGCCGGTCGGTGGCGACCCCACCTTGTATCCCGATGAGGCACGTCGACGCCGCGAACGGTCGCTGGCCCGTCTGAACAGTCTTGATCTCATCGACGATGTGCAGTTCACGCTCTTTAACGCCACCGCGCTCCCAACAAAGCGGCAGTCGTTGTTCACGCTCGACGCGTTGGAAGAGGACTACTTCCTTGAAGAAGTAAAACAGGCGCTGCTTGGCGACCCGCGCCTTGGTGAGACCCGGCGTGACCGAATCGAAAAGGTCTTCGCGGGCGGCTTGCGGATCTACACCACCATCGACCCCGTTGCTCAGGAGATGGCCGAACGGGCCGTCACCGAGACCGTTCCGGTAAACACCCAGGGATTCACCGGCGCACTTGCAGCGGTCGAACCAGGAAGCGGTGCTGTTCGCGCAATGGTTGGCGGTCCCGGCTTCGAAGAGTTCAAATTTAACATCGCTACGCAGAAGGGCCGGCCGACAGGTTCATCGTTTAAGCCATTTGTTCTGGCAACGGCGATGGAAGCTGGGATGGTCCCCAACGATCAAGTGAGCGGCATTGGACCCTGCACGTTCGATAACCCGGGATCGACGCCCTACGAGGCTGAAAACTTCGCCAATTCGCGAGGATCAATCGACACGCTGCGCGGCCAAACCATGCGGTCGTCGAACTGTGGCTACTTGCGCCTCGGGATCCTTGTGGGTCTCGACAACGTCGTGCGGACAGCGCACGACCTTGGCGTAGGCGCCGATATCGACGCGGTGCCGTCGCTTCCGCTCGGACCGTACGACGTCACGCCGCTCGAGATGGCGAACAGCTATGCAACCTTTGCCAATGATGGTGTGCGGGTCGACCCGTACTTCATCGAGCGAGTTGAGGACAGCAGCGGTGAAGTGATCTTCTCCCACGATTCGGTTGAGACCGAATTTCGCGCTATCTCCGAGCAATCGGCCAGACTCGTCACCAGTGTTCTCGAAGCGAACGTCCGCAGCGGAACCGGAACTCGGGCACGGCTCGACGGTCAGGCTGCAGCGGGCAAGACCGGCACCGCCCAGGATTTCGGCGATGCCTGGTTTGTTGGGTATACACCGTGTCTCGCAACGGCGGTGTGGATGGGAGACCCAGCTGCTCGCACGCCCATGCGCGGACTTGGAGGCATCAACGTCACCGGTGGTTCTTTCCCGTCGATGATCTTCAAACAATTCAACGATGGCTACCACTCGTTGGTTTCATGCGGCGAGTTTGAGAAGCCCAACGGCACGCGAGTCGGGAAACGCATTCTCACCGACGACGAGGAAGACGCGAGAGCTAAGGCGCTTCGTAGCCCCTGTGGGGCAAGTTCAGCGGAGGTCGATGTAGACGATGACGGCACGGTTGACTGGTGTCGAGATCTCGGCGGGCTTGAATTCCTTGGCGAGTGCCCGCGTTTGCTGATCCCGAAAGATACCGATGGCGATGGCCGTGTTGATCGCTGCGTTGCCTCAGGCCCGCCCGCGACTACGCCGCCCACCACCACCGAGGCGCCAAAGACTACCAAGAAGCCCAAGCCGCCGAAGACAACAAAGAAACCGAAGACTCCCAAGACAACGCAGCCTCCGGCGACGCAGCCTCCAGCGACGCAGCCTCCAGCAACCCAGCCGCCCGCGACGCAGCCTCCGGCAACCCAGCCGCCCGCGACGCAGCCTCCCGCAACTCAGCCGCCAGCGACTCCAGCACCCACGCAGCCGCCGGCTGCTCCGCCCCAAACCGCAGCAGGCGGCTAACTCCTGCTATCAATACTGCTGTGTATGTAGCTTTCGAACAGCTCCTGGAGATTCAACAGCTTGATGCCACGTTGGCGCAACTGGTTCATCGGCGAGCAGAACTACCGGCTCGGGCCGAAATTTCGAGACTAACCTCGGAGCTTCAGGCCAACGAGAAACAGGCCGCAACGTTGCAGTCCGAACGAGATGGCGTCGCTCGCGCACAGAAGCGTTATGAGGACGAGGTGGCCACCGTCGAAGCCAAGATCGCTGGCATTAACGACAAACTGTACGGCGGTTCGATCACTGCACCGAAAGAGGCGCAGACCCTCCAAGAAGAGATCGCTGCGTTCGGACGCCATCAAGCCAGCATCGAAGATCATGTCATCGAACAGATGGAATTGGCTGAACCACTTGACGCGAAGCTCGCAACGCTCGCCGCCGCAGCCCAAACCTTGCAAGCATCTCTCGACGACGCAAACGTGCAACTCTTGGCCGCCGAAGCCGAGATCGACGTTGAAATCGATGCGGTGACCGTCGATCGCTCGGTGCGTGCCGCCGACGTGCCGGCCGACATGTTGACAAAGTACGAACAGGCTCGCCCCGAGTTTGGGCAGAGCTCGATCGTGGTTCTCGAAGGGTCAAACTGTCGGGGATGCCCGATGGCGATGTCGGCGATGGATGTCGACCGAGCAAAAAAGATGCCCGAAGATGAAATGTACTCCTGTCAGGAGTGCGGCCGGTTCGTCGTCAAATGACCGCACTCGGTCGTTAGGGTCGCAGTTTCGTGGTTTTCTGGTTTGCGGGGCTTTCGATTATCGCGGTCTCCTTGGTTTTCGACAGTCCTAACCTCGACTACCGGCTAGTGATGGTTGGCGCTGTATTGCCGTCGATCGAGTCGTTGACCGGAGCTCCTTGGATTCTCCACACCCTTGTCGCCCCGGTTGTTATCTCTTCACTCGTAGCGCTTGGCCTGCGAGGGAAGCGGCTGGCCCAACGAAAGTGGATTGGTCTGCCGATCGGTCTGTTCATCCATCTGGTGCTCGACGGTACGTGGACCCAGACGAAACTCTTTTGGTGGCCGGTGTTCGGCAACGTGCTGGGAGAAGGCCGAACGCCTGAACTGTCGCGAGGAGTCCTTCTCGTTGTCATGGAACTCGTCGGAGTTGCGGCGCTTTGGTGGGTGTGGTCGACCAATGAGCTTCACATCGACGACAACCGGAAACGATTCCTGACGACGGGACGGCTGCCTCGTGCGTAACGAAGGGGTCGCCGATCTACGCGAGGTGTTGCAATGCTGATCATTGTTCGTCACGGGCGCACGGTGCTCAATGCCGAAGGGCGACTGCAAGGCCACGTCGACGCCGAACTCGACGATGTGGGTCGACTGCAGGCACAACGCATTGCTGCAGCGGTCGGTCGGGTCGACCGAGTCGTGTCGAGTCCATTGCTCCGTGCGGTGCAAACTGCTGAGGCGTTCGGGCAACCAATCGACATCGATGATCGATGGATCGAGCTCAACTATGGCGACTATGACGGCCAAAAATTCAGTGCTCTACCGCCTGGCACCTGGGATACCTGGCGATCTGATCTCGACTTTGCCCCGCCGTCGGGAGAATCGCTGCGAGACCTCGCGATTCGTGTGCGTGCTGCCGCCGACGATCTCCTCGACGAGGCGCGGGACGCAAATATTGTGGTGGCGACTCACGTGTCGCCAATCAAGGCTTCGTTGGCCTGGGCGCTCGGGGCGCACGACGAGATCACCTGGCGCACCTATGTAGCCCAAGCGTCGGTGTCGACCTATGCGATTGGCGACCACCCAACCTTGCGAATGTTCAACGATACGTCGCACTTGGCAGGCCTCGAAGGGGTCTGATCACAGCACGACTGGCGAATCAACCAACAACCATGTACCACTGGTGGTGGGAATATGTGGGCAAATTCGCCCGCGGAGTGGCAATCGCTTCGATTCGCCGAGCTGTGAGGAACAAGATATGGGTGATCAACGCGTCATAAACCGCCGTGGTCAACGACTGCTAGTTGTGCTGGTCATCAAGGTGCTACTCGTTGCTCTACTCGTACTTGATGGCGTATCGGTCGCAGCGCAAGCCAACGAGCAACCTGCGACCGCTCCGCTCACGTTCGTGCAAGGTCTTCCCGACGTCGACGTCGACGTATATATCGATGGCAAGCTCGCCATGCGAGACGTAGCGTTCGGCACCTTTCGCTCGGGGGTGCGACTCGAGCAAGGAGCTCACCGAATCGACCTTCGTCCGGCCGGCGCAAAGCGTCGATCGAAACGGATTGCGAGGATCCGCATCGAGGTGAAGGACGATGCTCCCCAGACCGTGGTGTCGTATCTGCGTCCAAATGGACGTATTCGTTTGTACAAAAAGATGGTGAACACCAGTTGGGTTAACGGCGAGAGTCGGCTCATCGTGCGCCACCTCGCCAACGGGCCTGCGGTCTCGGTGCACTACGACGGCGGTGTTGCCTATGCCGACGTGAAGCCAGGTCAGTCCCGCCGCAACGTGGTGCCAGCCTTGCCCTTCGACATCAGTGTGTCGTCGCCGGGCGGACAAGTGCTCGACCCCGTGCGGGTCTCGTTGGCCATGAATACGGTGACCGTCGTGTACATCGTGGGTGACGTTGACGAAGGCACGCTACGCGTGATGTTTCACGCCTACCGCACACCACTGCAGCAGGCAATCGACAGCTAGACCAATGACGTCACCGACGACTTTGCGTTAGGGCGCATCGAGTGGGCAGTCGACCAGCAACTGCTCGGTTGTTGACCTGGCGACTGCGACCGGCCGACCATCGATAGTCAGTGTGCAACTGGCGTCGTCAGGGTTCGAAACCTGGAGGCGGATGCGCTCAAGGGTCTGGAGCGAGAGTGAGCCGATTGTTTGCCCTGGGTGAAGCACGACGTCGACCTCGCCGCCGCCTCGAATCGTGAGCGTCGCCTGCACGGGCCCATCAGCATCGATGATCAATGCCCGGCCGTCATCAACCGGAGCGAATTCGGTCTTTCCGGCAACTTGGGTCTCGGCTGCTGTGCCGGGTTCGAGTAGAAGAACGAGCCCGAGGGTGAAGGCAGCGCTCGCCATGCTGGCCGCGACGAAACTCGGCCGAATTGTGCGCCGCCTGACCTTGGGGTCGGCCGGTTGGATCCGACTGTCGGCCGTGGGTTCAAGTCCAGCGCTCAAGCGTCGATCAGAAGTGATGTTGTAAGGCAGTTGCGTCGCAGCGTCGTACGTCGCATGATCGAGGACGGTTCGGTTGACGAAACTGTCGCGAAGATCCGCACCACACAGGTCGGCGCCCGAGAGATCGGCGTCGCGTAGATCGGCGCCGTAAAGATTCGCGCCCCGAAGGTCGGCGTCTACCAGATTGGCGAAGGTGAGGATCGAGTCGGAGAGGTTGGCGTTGCGCAGGGTGGCATGGTGGAGATCGGCATGCTCAAACCGACAGGCGCGTGCGTCGGTGTTCGCCATGTCGACGTTGACGAGCGATGCTCGTGTGAAATCAGACTGGGCGATGGTCGCCCGGGCAAAGCTTGTGCCATCGAGGCGGCGGGATCGCAGGATCATTCCTGGAAGGTCGCGGTCGCTGAAGTTCTGGCCGGCGAGAAGCGGCGCCAGTTGAACGTCGTTGACTCTGCGCGTTCGTTCGATGGCTTCGGTCGAGGTTGTGCGTCGGCCGAAAACGATGATGCCAGCAAGGCTGACCGCAAGGAAGGTGAGTAGTTCGATGCGGGCGAACGTCGAATCTGACACGCCGAGAAGCACCGCTGTGGCAACTGCAGAGCCAATACACAACGCTGTCCCGAGCGCTGCTGGAGAGCTCCGTTTTGACGCGTTGTTGGCCATGGCACCCAATCGGCAGCGTCGTCACTGCAATGAGGTCGAAGCTCACGATGTGTCTCGTCGATTTCGTGGCGGTGGCACCGAATAAAGTGCACATGACAAAGTTGTCGGGGTGCTCACCGATAGCGCTGCGCGGCCGATACGTTCACCTATATGCCCGGGCCGACGTCACCCTCCTACAACCTGCCGCCATCCGCGTCGACCCTTGAAGGCGATCCGGTTCCGCCGCCCCCACGACGGGTAAGCGCAACATCAACCCGCATACTCGGCGGCCTTGGTAAGACGTTTATTAGCACCGGCGTGCTCATTCTGCTTTTCGTTGCCTATCAACTTTGGGGAACCGGTATTCAAGAGGCGCAGGCGCAGGACAGTCTCCGGTCCGATTTCGCGGAAGTCCTCGCCAACGCCGAGGAGCTCGTGCCGACCACAGCTACGCCGTCGCCGTTGACCACCGCAGCGCCGTTCATCATCGGCGAGGAACCTTCAGAGCCTGTCGAGCTTTCCGACACCGTGGACGATGACCCTTCCGAAGCCGAGATCCCGCGCGAGTGGCTCGCATTGTTGTTCCCCGAAGGCGGGGAAGAGGTTGCCAGCATCGAGATCCCATCGATTGAGGTCGACAAGATCGTGGTTGAGGGTGTGCAGGTCGCTGACCTCCGAAAAGGCCCGGGACGATACTCATCGACGGCTGTGCCAGGAGAATCAGGCAACGCTGCGATCGCCGGTCACCGCACAACGTACGGGGCGCCGTTTCACAACATCGACCAGCTCGTGCCCGGCGACGAAATCATCGTCACGAACATTCTTGGACGATTCACCTACGAAGTCATTGCGCAACCGGTGCAGAACCGCATTGGGTTCTGCGAGGGGTTTGTTCCGGGAGATCAGGCCGAGAACGGTCTCGATGGCGAGGGCGAGTTCGGCCACTTCATTGTTGATCCGAGCGATACATGTGTGCTCGATGACTGGGGTGACGACCGTCTAACACTCACCGCTTGCCACCCGAAGTTCAGCGCTCGCGAGCGCATCGTGGTGACCGCACAATTGGTGGGCGATCCTGTCGATGCGCCGCCGCGGCCAATCCCCGCCGTCGACCCGGGCGAGGGTTTAGGCGTCGACGAAGTAGTCGACCCGGCCGAAGCCGCCGGGAACCCCGGCGATGCCGTTGGCGCCGACCCAACAACCGGCGAAGTCGTCGAGACGCCAACGAGCGACGTCGTCGACCGCAGCGCGGCAGGCGCATTCGAGCCCGAGGATCTCGACGAGGGACTCGGCTGGGATTACTCGGCGTTGCAGCCGGCAATCATCTGGATGGTCGCAGCTCTTTCGGTTTGGCTACTCGTGGCACTGGTTGGTGCTCGATGGCGAAAGTGGCCGGCCTATGCGCTGGGTATCGTTCCGTTTGCTGTGCTGCTGTTCACGAGCTTCGAGCAGATTGATCGCCTGCTACCCGCCTACTAGGTAGCTTGTCGACGGTTTCTACTCGAAGGTCAGCGGCGTCGGGTTGAAGTAGCTCGATTCGGCCATGGCGGTGAAAGCATCGATCGAGGCTTGTGAGGAATCCCAACGGCGTTCGCAGAAGTTGGTGTCGGTGCTCTGGTGGAACCACATCAGCGCATGGATTCGGGGAAACTCGGTCTCGAGCGCCGTGGCCATGTCGTTGATCCAGTTAGCTTTCGCGAGTGGGTCGGTGCCGAGTTCGTTGGTGGCCGTCTCGCCGATCATCAGCGGCTTGTCTGGATGTGCGCCGAGCGCCCAGTTGTAGAACGGTGCAGCCTGCTTGCTGAAGGTCTTCCAGGGGGCGCTCGCATGGCACTCGTACCAGTTGTACGGGTTCCACGAGATCCAGTCGATAATGTCGTCGCCGGGGTACATAGCTTCGACTTGGTCGAACGTGCCGAAAGAGTGACCCATGTAGTTAATAAACCAGATCATGTTGTCGCCGGCGATGGGGTTCATAACCTCGTAGACATGGCGATACATGGCGACGTAGTCGGCTTCGGTGCCGTACGGGCCGACGTTGTCCTCGGGTTCGTGATGGAGCGCAAAGAAGATGGTGTGGCCTGAGTTGTTGATCTCGTGTGCCGCCCGCACTAGGTCGTCGTCGAAGGCGCCTGCGGCAACGTTTGCCCACGCAGGGCTGCTGGTGTTGTCGCGGCTGACCTTCCACGAATACACGAGCGTACGGCCAGCATCGGCAAGTGCCTGGTGTTGAGCTGGAAAGAAGGTTGCAGAGGGGTCGGTTTGATACAGGCGGACAAGGTCCATCTGTTTGCCGAGGGTGGCCTCTTGCACCGAAAGATCGAGCAGGTCATCGCGACGGTCGGTGCTGCCAAGAGCGACACCGCAGAACGGCACGCAGTTCGGATCAACGGGGACCACGGTGGTTGTCGTCGGTGGGGTCGTGGTCGTCGTGGTGGCTGGAACTGTTGTGGTGGTGGGTGCGGCCGTTGTTGTCGTCGGTGGGGTCGTGGTCGTCGGGGCTGTGGTCGTCGCGGTGGTGGGTGCCGTCGTGGTGGTCGAGGGGGCGACGGTGGTCGTCGTGGACGGTGCCGTCGGCGGGGCCGTGGTAGCCGGAGCTAGAGCTGTCGTGGGGGGCGCAGCCGTGGTCGTCGTGTTCGTAGCTGTAGTGGTGTCGGGAACGGTGGTCGGTGGGGTTGGGTCGGCAAACGCCAGTACGGGCGGTTCGCAGTTCTTGGTGCTTCGTTGGTCGAAACATAGGTCTTCGCCGTCGCCGCCGACCAAGTTGTCTCGGCCAACGCCTCCTCGAAGCACATCGTCGCCGGGGCCACCAGCCAAGCTGTCGCTACCGAAGTTGCCATCGAGTTTGTCGTGTCCGGCGTGACCAGAGAGGTCATCGCGACCGCGGCCGCCAAACATCGAATCGTTTCCTTCGCCGCCAAAGAGCGTGTCTGAGCCGCCATGGCCCTTGATCCAGTCGTCTCCCGCTCCGCCGTCAAGCGTGTCGCCGAACCGGCCGCCAAGCAAAACGTCGTCGCCATCGCCGCCAAGAAGAGTGTCGCTGCCACCGCGTCCGTACACGATGTCATCACCCCCGAGAGCGTGGATGGTATTGGCCGATGGGCCTGCACAGATGAAGTCGGCGCCGTTGGTTCCCGTGATGACCGACGCATCAGAAACGATGATATTCATGCCCGTCGGGGCATCACCGCATCCCGTTCGTTGGGTAGTGGCCAACGCGGAAGCAGACGAGGAAGCAAGAGGGGTGAGGACAGGCGCGGCGACGGCCACAGCGAGTGCTGCGGCGAAGAGAGCGGACTGAAGCGGGCGCACGTGTGACACGAGGCAGACTTCCTTGAGGTTGTGGGGAGTGTGGGGGGAACATCCACTTTGCGAGGGGATGCATCACCAGATTGCCACGCACAGTGATTGTCCGCATGAGCACAACAGCCTCATTGCTTGGGGCAAAAGGCCTACCTGTTGCTGGATGTGTGGTGGTGAGTCGACCTATAGGCGGGGTTCTGTCCGGGTTGCGCCGAAACGCAACCGTGGGTGGCCATCCATCTATGCAGTCAACCCGGAAGTGTCAACGAGCGAGCAGCTCTCTTCCTGCTTGACCTTGCTCCGGA
>CALLQB010000104.1 GCA_938015295.1 uncultured Acidimicrobiales bacterium | reverse complement strand
CGCATTGTCGAGTTCGCCAAGCCGACATTCTCAATCTCGATATCGAGCCCGGCAGCTTTGATGTTGCGGTTCTGCACCACGTGCTGCATTTCCTCGACAATCCGGAGGCAGCGCTGATCGAATCGGCAGCGACGCTGCGGCCCGGCGGAAAGTTGATCATTGCCGACTTCGCCCCCCACGACCTCGAAATTCTGCGCACCGACTACTCCCACTTCCGTCTTGGCTTCAGCGAAGAGGAGATGGCCGACTGGTTGGCCGCTGCAGGACTACTCGACATCAAAGCGCAACACCTCAAACCTCAGCGAAAGAACAAAGCGGCGGACACCGGCACGTTGACGGTCACTGTTTGGGTAGCGACCCAGCACGCCGACGCTCCGTCGACCTATCAGTTGGAAGCAGCATCATGACCTCATCGCCACTCGAACAAGCCGAACAAGCCGAAGAGATCGTCGACAACACTGCCGCCCGACTGGCGAGAAGACCATGGCCGGCAACACCAATCCGCCCGGGGATCGATGTCTCATTCGAGTTCTTTCCACCCGCAACCGCCGCAAGCGAAGCTGCTCTTACCTCGTGCGTCGATCAACTTGAGCCGCTCGACCCGACCTTCGTGAGCGTCACCTACGGTGCCGGAGGTTCGAGCCAGGATCGAACAATCGATACGCTACGTTCGCTTAGCGAAACAACGCAGATGAATGTGGCCGGCCATCTCACCTGCGTCGGCGCTACCAAGAACCACGTCGATGCGGTCGTTGATGAGTACCGGTCGCTTGGGGTTCGTCGGATAGTCGCGCTCCGCGGCGACGCACCCGCCGGCACCGATGGCTCTGCTGTTGCTGGTGGTTATGCGACTGCAGCTGACCTTGTCGCAGGAATCCGGGCCCGTCATGGCGACCTCGATATTGCGGTGGCCGCGTATCCTGAAGTCCATCCGAAGGCAGAATCTGCAGCGGCTGACCTCGATGCGCTGAAAAAGAAGTTCGACGCTGGAGCCGATCGTGCGATCACCCAATTCTTCTTCGATACTGATGCTTTTCTGCGGTTCCTCGAAGCAGCACGGTCGGCAGGAATTACCCAACAAATCATCCCGGGAATTATGCCGATTACCAATGTTGCGAATGTCATCAAATTTTCGCAGCGATGCGGCACCGTTGTCCCGGCTTGGCTGCCCGACTTGTTTGATGGGCTCGACGATATTGCCGACGTTCGTCATCTCGTCGCTGCCACTGTTGCGGCTGAACAATGCCGCCGGCTCGCCGAACACGGGGTGACATCGTTTCACTTCTATACGATGAATAGGCCCGAACTCAGCGCAGCTACCTGTCGGATTCTTGGGGTGCGTCCCGTCAGCGACGGCGCGCGCCGGACAGCGGCGTCAGCTTGACCGGCTAATCCCTGCCGCCTTGAGAACGGCGGGTTCAACGCCCATTTCTTTCCATGCGGCGTAACTGATGCCCTGCGACGTTCCGTACTCGGCAGCGACATCAACAAAGCCCGCCTCGAGCGCCGAGATGTCGACCGTTTCTTCGAGTTTCGCCAAATCGGCTTCGCGGTCGAGGCGTTCCTGGATAAGTTTCAGTTTCTTGAGTGCATTGGCACCGAGGAGTTCGAGTTCAATTGCGGCAATCCGAGCTTGAATCGACTCGGGGGTCCGTTTCCGTCCGCGTTTGGGTTTATTCGACTCCAAAGCTTCGAGGTATTTGTTAACAATTGTTCCTTGCCGGCGCGCCAGACCGCGAGGTGATTTCGCGTTGTTGTCCATGGCGCTAAGTCAACAAGAATGCGACGACAAAAGCTAGTTCAGGATTCCGTCAGTCAGACCAACGATGCCGGACCGAATCGCTGGCTCTTTTGTCGGTGGTTTCTCGACAGATAGTTCGTTACATATGAGCAAAACAATACCGACAAGGGACGCACAAAGGGCGGAGTTGCCTGTCGCCCGCCCGAGCTTCTTCACGAATATGTCACAACACCTCGGTCCGCCGTCTCTGGGTTCGCCACAATTGGCTAAGTTTCTAGGGTGAACGAACCGCTGCACCGCGCCCTTGGCCTAACCGACGACGAAGCTGAGTCCATCGAAACGATTCTTGGTCGAAAGCCAAATCCGCTCGAACTCTCGATGTATTCGGTGATGTGGTCCGAACATTGTTCCTACAAGTCCTCGCGCATCCATCTCAAGCGGCTCCCCACAGAAGGTCCCCAGGTCCTGGTAGGCCCGGGCGAAAACGCCGGGGTTATCGATGTGGGCGACGGCATCGCCGCGGCCATTCGCATCGAGAGCCACAATCACCCATCCGCGATCGAGCCTTACCAGGGGGCGGCGACCGGCGCTGGCGGCATCTTGCGCGACATCTTTACCATGGGCGCTCGCCCGATCGCGCTTATGGACCCGCTGCGGTTTGGTCCCCTCGACGATGCCCGTAGTCGCTGGATTGCCGAGGGTGTTGTCAGTGGCATCTCTGGTTATGGCAACTCGGTTGGTGTGCCAACGGTTGGCGGCGAGACAGTCTTCGATGAGACCTACACCGGCAACCCGCTCGTCAACGTGCTCTGCCTCGGCATCATGCCGACCGAACGTCTCGTTCTTGGTCAGGCCAGCGGCGTCGGCAACCTTGCGGTTCTGCTCGGCTCACGTACTGGCCGCGATGGCATCGGCGGGGTTAGTGTGCTCGCGTCAGCGGGGTTCAGCGACGACGAGGCCGACGCCGAGAAGCGGCCAAACGTGCAGGTCGGTGACCCCTTTGAAGAGAAGCGTCTCATCGAAGCTTGTCTCACACTGCTTGACGAAGGCCTCGCTGTGGGCATTCAGGACCTCGGCGGAGCAGGTCTCAGTTGCGCGACCAGCGAAACAGCGTCGCGCGGCGGCGTCGGTATGGACGTTGACATCACCACCATTCCGCTGCGTGAGCAGGGCATGGAACCCTTTGAGATCATGACCAGCGAATCCCAAGAGCGGATGTTGGCGATTGTTGAACCCGGCAAAATCGACCGGGTCATGGAGATTTGCGAGAAGTGGGAAGTGCTCAGCTCGGTTATCGGTGTCGTTACTGACAACGCCGGAGCGCTCCGAATCCTCGATGGTCCCGGACCTGACGCAGGCGTGCTTGCCGATGTCCCGGCGTCCTCGTTGCACGAGGACGCACCCCTCTACGACCGGCCGATGGCGGCACCCGCCGACCTCGAAGATCGTCGAGCACGTTCGGCCAACGACATCGCATCGCCAGACGACATCGGCGCTGACCTCGCCGCGATGCTGATGGATCCGTCGTGGGTCTATAGCCAGTACGACCACCAACTCTTCCTCAACACGGTGGCCGGGCCCGGCTCTGACGCGACCGTGCTCCGACTGAAAGATCCGGCTAGCGGCGCCGACACCGGCCGGGGCCTAGCGCTCACAACCGACGGCAACCACCGCTGGTGTGCAGTCGATCCCCGCCAAGGCACCGCGCTTACCGTCGCCGAATCGATACTCAACCTCGCATGCGTCGGTGCTCGTCCGCTGGCGCTGGTCAACTGCTTGAACTTCGGCAACCCCGAACATCCCGAAGTGATGTGGCAGCTCAGTGAATCGATCGATGGCATGGCCGAAGCTTGCGTGGCCTTCGACATTCCTGTGGTTGGCGGAAACGTGAGTCTCTACAACGAGTCGCGCGGCACCAACATCGACCCAACGCCGGTTGTCGGGGTACTCGGCATGGTCGACGACCTCCAGGCGCCTCCTCCAGGCAAAACCTGGAACGACGGTGACCGCATCGTGCTTCTCGGTAATGCCGACGGCACCGAATTGTCAGGCTCGCAATGGGCGTTCAACAAGGGCCATCGAGAAGGGGCATTGCCAGAGCTCGACGCAGCCGCACACCTCGCGGTTGCCGGACTCGTGCGTGAC
The DNA here is from genome assembly GCA_938015295.1 of uncultured Acidimicrobiales bacterium. GTDB lineage: Bacteria > Actinomycetota > Acidimicrobiia > Acidimicrobiales > SHLQ01 > CALLQB01. Next base: position 20,398 of record CALLQB010000104.1, on the reverse strand, counting down.
CTGGTCGCCTCCTCGGGCCTGCTCACCGGTGTCCATGACATCTCCAACGGTGGGCTTGGCGCTTGTTTAGCCGAGATGGCGATTGCGTCGGGTGTGGGTTGCACCGTCGCTCGGGTGAGTTCGCATGCCCTGCTGTTCTCCGAAGCGCCGTCTCGCGTTGTGGTCGCCGTCTCGGCCGACAATCTTGCGGCGGTTGAAGAGCAGGCTGCGGCCGCTGGTGTTCCGGTCACCCGGCTGGGTCTCGCCCATAAGGATCAGTTCGCAGTGAAGGGGCTGGTCGAGATGCCTCTCGAGACGTTGGTTCGAGCGTCGGTCGACCGGTTGCCCGACGCAATCGGCGGCGGCACAACGCAAGGCTGATCCGGTCCTGTGACGGAAGACGAAGTAGCAATCCGTCCGGCTTTGCCGTCGGATTTCAACGTGTGTGTCGCTATCGATGTGGCTACCGAAGCACAGTTTGTCGAGGCGGGGCATCCCGAGTTCGCCGACGGTGGCACCATCGCCTGTGCCGAGTTCTCGGCGGCTGCCAACAACGGTCGGCTCGCGGTAGCAGCCGATCAAGGTGTGGTGGTCGGGTGGGTCTATCTCGCAACTGAGGGCGACGAACTAGCTATTGGCCAAATGTCGGTCGACCCGGGCTTTCAAGGTCGAGGGATAGGCGCATCGCTTTTGAGGTGGGCGATCGAGCAGGCACTGGTTGCCGGCGAGCAAACGTTGGTCCTCAATACCCAGTCCGATGTGGTGTGGAACAAGCCGTGGTACGAGCGGTTTGGTTTCGAAACGGTCGAGCCCGCCGAGTGGACTGTTGCTATGCAGCACACTACGAGCGAACAAACAGCGGCCGGGCTTGATTGGTCGACCCGGGTGCATATGCGTCGGCGTCTGACGACCGGACCGGCCTATGGCGCCGGCGAAGCTGCTCGGTAGATCGGCGCTTGTCCGGTAATCGCTGCCCATCGACGTGTGCCGTATTCAAAGTGCCACCATTCAAACTGGTACACCACGAATCCCTGAGCGTGCATCAGATGGTAGAGGTGCCGTCGCAGTTCGCGCGGTACGCCTTCGGTGCCCTCGAAAGAAGCTGTGTGTGCCGCGCTCGTGGTGTCGTCAAAACCCGTACCAAGTGCCAATGGTTTGCCATCGAAGGTCAAGGTCAGGTCGACTGCGCCGCCCGTGAGATGCGGGGGCGGTGTCGACGGGTCGTGGGAGACCGGAGCCATAAAGCCCGGTTCGGTCACTGGGTCGGCGTACGCCGTATCGAACAGGACCTGCTGAAGCGCCAAAGGTCGCCAAGCATCGAAGATCGCCAACCCCCATCGGGGGGCCATGCCGTCGGCAATTGCTGACAACCGCCGAGAAACCTCGGCGCGAACGTAGGTTTCGGCAATGGCGTGCGCCCACCCGCCGTGCCAGTAGTTGGCCAGCGTCCGGATTCGTCGGTGTCGTATGGGCACCAACGGCTCATCGACCAGGGAAGCCACCGGGTCACCTTCGGCTTCCACCAGTTTGGGCAGCGCCGGTTGCGGAGCGAGCCGAGTCACGGCGATGTCGAGGTGGTCCGGCCACGTGGTGAAATTTGGCCTATCGAAGCGCGGTTGCATGAGCCTTAGAGGCTACGGGAGCTGTTGTCGATCGACGACTGCAGCTGGCTGATGGCGAATCAGCTGGCCATGTTCGAGTTTGTCCCTACCGTGTGTAACTATCGACCTCTGTGACCGACGTATCTGCCGTGCACTCGGCTTCTCAAGAGGTCGACACCCAGGCTGACGCAACGGCACATGCCGACGCTGAAGCCGACACCCCCCGTGAGGCGTGTGGTGTTTTTGGTGTCTACGCCCCCAAAAGTCCGGTAGCGCACCAGACCTACCTCGGTCTGTACGCGCTGCAACATCGTGGCCAGGAGTCTGCTGGCATCGCCGTAAGCGATGGCGAGTCGGTCACTGTGGTGAAAGACATGGGTCTGGTGGCAACGGTCTTCGACGACCGCAGCCTCGCAGCGTTGCCCGGCGACTTAGCGATTGGTCAAGTCCGCTACAGCACGACCGGTTCGAGCACGTGGCGCAACGCTCAACCCGTGTACCGCGGTGTCGGCGATGTCGAGTTCGCCCTCGGCCACAACGGCAACCTCGTCAATACCGAGTTGCTCGCCGCTGAGCATGGCATGTTGCCGGGCGTGGTCGGAAGCGACACCGATCTGATGGCCGAGATGCTCGAGGCGCTTCTGCGGGTCGACCCGGACCTCAAACTCGAGGGTGCGCTGATGCACGTGCTGCCTCAGCTTGAAGGTGCCTTTTCGCTTGTGCTGCTCGATCGCGAGCAGATAATCGGCGTCCGCGACCCCAATGGCTTTCGACCCCTTTGTCTCGGCAAGCTCGATAGCGGCTGGGTCCTCGCCTCCGAAACGCCCGCTCTTGACGTGGTGGGAGCGACCTTTATTCGCGAGCTCGACCCAGGCGAAATGGTCATCATTGGCGAAGACGGGCCGCGGTCGCTTCGGCCGTTCAGCGACGACGTCGACCCCAAGCTTTGTTTGTTCGAGTTTGTCTACTTCGCTCGACCCGACAGTTCGCTCTACGGCCAAAGTGTGCACCTTGCTCGTGTGCGGATGGGCGAGTCGCTTGCCCGTCAAGCACCTGTCGAGGCCGACCTGGTGATGGGCGTTCCTGAATCCGGAATGCCTGCCGCTGAAGGGTTCGCCAAAGCGAGCGGCATTCCCTACGGTCAGGGCTTGGTGAAGAACCGCTACATCGGTCGAACGTTCATCGCGCCAACCCAAGAGCTGCGCTCGCTCGGGGTTCGCATGAAGCTCAACCCACTGCGCGACAACATCGCTGGTAAGCGCCTGATCGTTGTCGACGATTCGATTGTGCGTGGCACAACCACCAAAGCCATGGTGTCGATGTTGCGCGAAGCCGGCGCTGCCGAGGTCCATATGCGGATCTCGTCGCCGCCGTATCGCTGGCCCTGTTTCTACGGCATGGATACTGGTACCCGCGGCGAACTGTTGGCCGCAAACCTTACGGTCGACGAAATCCGCGAATATCTCAACGTCGATTCGCTTTCGTACCTGGCGCTCGACCGACTCACCGAAGCAACCGGCGCGGTAAAAGCTGGCTTCTGCGATGCCTGTCTCACCGGCGATTATCCGGTCGACATCCCGGTTGATTTGTCGAAAAAGGTGCTCGAGGTTTCCGGCGATCATCACGCGTTGCGGCCTGACGACACGGCGGCGCTGCTTGATGTTGATGCCGGCGCGCTGCCGTCCGATCTTGCAAAGCGCGCGCAGTAATGGGTGAGACCTATGAAGGTGCGGGTGTTTCCATCGAGGCGGGCGATGAGGCGGTCCGCCGCATCGGCCCGCTCGTAAAATCGACGTACCGTCCTGAGGTGCTAAGCAGTCTCGGCGGCTTCGGCGGGCTATTCGACGTGTCGAACCTGGGCTACGAACACCCGGTGCTGGTGTCGACCACCGATGGTGTCGGCACGAAAGCTGTTGTTGCTTCGCAGATGCACAAGTTCGACACGATCGGCCTCGACTTGGTGGCAATGTGCGTCGATGACCTTGTCTGTCAGGGTGCACAGCCGTTGTTTTTCCTCGACTATGTAGCCATCGGCAAATTGGTTCCCGACCAGATCGAACAGCTGGTCGGCGGCATAGCCGAAGGCTGCCGGCAAGCTGGTTGTGCGCTCATCGGTGGCGAGATGGCCGAACATCCGGGTGTTCTCGAACCGGGCGATTTTGACCTGGTCGGATTCGCGGTCGGTGCGGCCGATCGCGACCATGTCATTACTGGCGAGATGGTCGGTGTCGGCGATGTGCTTATTGGTTTGCCGTCACCCAATCTTCGGTCGAATGGTTTCTCGTTGGCTCGTCGTGTGTTGTTCGATGTGGCCGGCAAGTCGCTCGACGATCGAGCGTTCGAAGGTGCCTCCAACAGTTTGGGCGAAGAACTACTCGAACCTTCGGTGATCTATTCGCCCGCTGTTCTTGCGGCTATTGCCGCCGGTTCAGTCCACACGGTCGCCCATGTCACCGGTGGTGGGTTGGCTGGCAACCTCGAACGGGTTTTGCCCGGTAACGCCGATGCTCGGGTCGATAGCTCTACCTGGGAGACGCCGCGCATCTTCTCGGAGATCCAGCACCTGGGCGATGTGAGCGACGACGAAATGCAGCGGGTCTTCAACATGGGTGTCGGCATGGTTCTCGCCGTCGCCGCCGAGGATGCGTCAGCTGTGATGGCGGCAGTAGCCGAACACGGCCACCAACCATCCCAGATCGGCGAAGTCGTAATCGGCACCGGCAAAGCCCACGTCACCTAACAAAATCTCGTGACACCACCCGACAAAAATTGTCGCTCTGTGTCACGAGATTTTGCTTTTGGGGATTGGTTCGAGAGTGAAGGTTGGGCCGGGTAGGACTAAGCCGTTGACCTGCATGGCAATCGAGTGGGTGCCCGGGTAGTGCGTGCGGGTGGTTTGTTGGGCTACCGAGATGGTTTTGGCGACTGTCGCGGTCTCGCCAGGTGCTAGGTCGAGTTCTTTGCCTTTGAAGACCTTCGGTGCGGTCTTGCCGTCGGCTTTCATGAAATGCACGATGATGTCGACCAGAGCCCGAGCAGCACTGTCGCTGGGGTTGTGAAGCTCGGCCGATACTCGAACCTTGCCCCCAATCGGCAGCGATGTTGGTGTCACGCCGACCGAGCGCAAGACGACCGGCGACGACGGGCCGAACCCCATCACGTCGAGAGCGTCGAGGTTGCCCGCTTTGATCAAGGTGCGTAGTCCATGGCGGATCATTCGCCGGCCATCGGTGTCGGCATCGGCCCACCAGCGCCTGGCGGTGGCAACCACAACTTCGGGGTGGTCTTTGGCGATGTCGTTGAGATTGTTTGCCACCGACCTGCGTACGTACTCCGACTCGTCATTGCGAAGCTTTTCGAGAAGCCCGAGGACCTGGGTCGGGTCGGCTACGAATGCTTTGAGCTGCCCAGCCCACGGCAAGCGCGGTCGGCACCCCTCTGATACCAAGCGACGTACGTGCTCGCTCTCGTCGCTTGTCCACGCGTGCGCCTGCGCGAGCGTTGCGTCGAGGTGATGCTCGTAGAACGCTCGAATCGAAAACTCGGCGGTGAAGAGCTTGGTGAGTTCGTACTGAAACTCCATCGCCGTGTCGAAATCTTCGAGGCCGTATTCGGCGACAAAATATCCATGGGGCATGTACTTAAACCCGTCCATGGCGCCGAGATCGATGCCATCTTTGAGTGGCTCAAACGACTCGACAAGCACCCGCATGGCCCTGGTGCGGTCAGTTGAAAGCGTGGCGGCGAGCGCCGCTGCGATTTGACGAGCACGCTGACTCAGCTCAAGACCGTCGAACCCATCGAGTGCCTTAGCAAGAAATTCGGTAGCTGCAAACGCCGGTTCGACGGCGATGATCGACGCGGCGATTGCTTCGGCAACTTCGGGCCCGAAGGAGTTCTTCAACGGTTCAGCCATGGCCGGACCGTACTGGCTGAACGGGCTGGTGTCAGCTGGCAGTGGCCTCTTGGCGGTTCTTCATCTCGCTAAACAAAATGGCCAGAACAACGAACAGGACGATGATGCCGAGGCTTACGAACGTGTTGAGGTGATACCAAAGGCTTGCCGTCATCTTGATGCCGACGAAGATAAGAATGGCCCCGAGGCCATGCGACAGGTAGTGGAACCGCTCCTTCGCGTCGGCGAGCAGGAAGTACATCGCTCGGAGTCCCATTATGGCGAAGGCGTTGGATGCGAACACGATGTAGGGCTCGTTAGACACCGCGAGTACGGCTGGTACCGAATCGACGGCGAAGATTACGTCGGTGAATTCGATGACCACAAGGGCGGCGAGCAGCGGAGTTGCGGCCTTCTTGCCGTCGATCATTTTCGTAAAATTGTGTCCGTCGTACTCTTCGGTTACCGGCATGAACTTCTTCAGCAAATTGAGGCCCGCAGTACTGGTGTTTTCGCCCTCATCCTCTTTATGCCTGATGACCTTGAACCCCGTGAAGATGAGAAATACGCCGAAGATCACAAGCACCCAGGTAAAGCGGCTGATGAGCGCGGTTCCGGCGAGGATGAAGATGGCTCGAAGCACGAGCGCTCCGAAGATGCCCCAGAAAAGCACTCGGTGCTGATAGCGAAGAGGAATCTTCATCGTGCTGAACAGCAGTGCCCACACGAACACGTTGTCGATGCTGAGTGACTTCTCGATGAGGTAGCCAGAGATGTATTCGCCGAAGGCATCTCCGCCGTAGACAACGGCCACGCCGATCGAGAAGGCGAGGCCACAGGCGATCCAGAACAGGGTTTCGCCAAGAGCTTGGCGAGAGGTGGGTTCGTGGTCGTCGCGGTGGCGGTAGAGGTCGATTCCGAGAAGAACCAGCACCAAAACACCAAGGACGATCCAGGCGTTGGTGCCGACGTCAAGGTCGACGAACTTGTCTCGGGAAGAGTCGGCAGCGAACAGCATCATGAGATTCTATCGGCCAAGGACGTCTGGTCTTTGGGCACTCGAAAGGATTCCCTACCAGCGTGCGGTGGTGAGCGAGATAATTTTTTCTACGGTGCGGTGGTTTCGCATCGTGACCTGTACACCAAGGGCCTCTTCGAGGTAGTTGGTAGTCAGTTTGCTCTTGGCGGCACCGTTCGGTAGGAGCACATGAACATGGTCGCCGTCGACCGTGAAGACGTCTGGGCTCAGCGCATCTCCGTCAACATCGGTGATCTCGGGAACGGCTGACAAAAACCCGATAAACCGGTGTTTGGATTCGACAGGGGAGTCCCTAAAGGGGCTGGCTCGCAACGCGTTGGAGATTTCGTTGTGCGTGCGAAGCATCACCGGAATGTCGTCGAATCCGAACGTATCGCTGATAGCTGCGCGGATGTCGGCGGCGTTCTTGTCGCCGTTGGTTTCTTCAGCTACGAACACCACATTGCCGCTTGCGATGTAGCTGGCGACTTGGGTGTAGCCGAGGCGTTCGTGCAGCGCTCGTAGCTCGGCCATCGGTACCTTGCGGTGACCGCCGACGTTTATCCCTCGGAGTAGCGAAACAAAAGTCTCCATCACTGCAACCCTACGGGCTGTAGATTGGCCTTTCGATGACACAACACCCAGAACTCGTACAACATCTTCTCGATCATTCGGTGCGGACCGGCGATTTCATGCTCAAGTCGGGCAAGAAAAGCAACTGGTTCATCGATGCCAAACAGACTGCCTGCCGGGCCGACGGCATCTTGCTGGTTGCCGACGCAGCGCTTGACGCTATTCCCGACGACGTTACGGCGATCGGTGGTTTAACTGCGGGCGCCGATCCCGTCGCCTTTGGCATCGCTGCGATTGCTGCCACGCGCGGGCGGAGTCTGCGATCGTTCAGCATTCGCAAGGAATCGAAAGATCACGGCGTCGGCGGTCGTCTTGCCGGCGCTCTCGAGCCCGGCGACAAGGTCGTAATTACTGAGGACGCCGTTACTCGCGGCACGTCGCCGATGGAAGCTGCACAGGTAGTCCGCGCGCTAGGCGCCGAGCCGGTGTTGATACTGCCTGTGGTTGATCGTGGTGGGACGTGCCGGGCAATGGCCGAAGAAGCCGGGATTGCCTTTCATGCTTTGGTGACTGCAATCGATCTTGGGTTCGCCTACGAAGGTGGCTGAAATTCGGGCGGTCACGTTCGACTACTGGAACACGCTGATGGTGCACGACACGGCCGCTAGTCGGGAGACTCGGGGGCGGTTGATTGGTGAAGCACTTACTGCTGCCGGTTCACCGGTCGAGCTTGCGGTGATTTCTGCCGGCTTCGATGTTGTGAGCGAACGCTTTGATGCCGACTGGCGCGCTGGCAAGCAGTTTGCGTTGCCGGAGGCAATTCGGTTGTTGTTGACGACGATCGGCGCCGATAGGTCGCCGGCTGCCCATGCGGCGGTGCAGGATGCCTGGCTTGTTGCGGGAAAGGGCAGTGACCTTGCACCGGTCGAGTCAGATCTGGGTGGCACGCTCGAGCAACTTTCCAGTTCGGGCATCGGGTTGGGCATCATCTGCGATGTCGGGCTTATTCCCTCGACGGTGTTGGTCGGGCACCTCGAGCGGTTCGACTTGTTGCAGTACTTCGACCACTGGTCATTTAGCGACGTGGTTGGTTGTTACAAACCCGACGCGGCCATTTTTGCGCATAGCCACCAGGGTCTTGGTATCGATGATCCGGCCGAGGTGTTACATATCGGCGATCTGCGCCGAACCGACGTTGCGGGAGCGGTTGGCTTCGGCTGTGTGGCTGCGCAGTACACCGGCATCGTAAATGACGCCGAGCTGATTCTCGGGTCGCCCGACCCGCATTACGTGGTCGAATCGCACGCTACCCTTCCCGAAATTTTGACCAAACACCACCGCTGACGGTCACTTCACAACAAAATTTCGGTGAGTGGCTGTTCTGTTGTTGCAGAGTGACCTTTTGTGGTGGGGTTTGGAGAAAATTTCGGGTTAGTTGGCTGGCCACCAGAAGAGGCCGGCGGTGCCTGGGCCGGTGTGGGCGGCGACGCTTGGGCCGACTCGATAGCGGACGGTGCCGACGACGTTTGTTTGTGTCGCGAGTTGTTTCTCCAAGAGCTCGGCGTAGGGGAGCATCTCGGGTGCTGCGAGACACACACCAGTGCGCACCGGCTGGTCGGTTGGTACCTGGGCGAGCATCAGTTCGCACAACGAGATGAGTCCTGACGTCGAACCGGCGACGTCAAAGTCGGCACCCCGAGTCACATAAACACTCACCTCGTCGGCGTTGTTGGCCTGGTCGGCTTGTTGGCTGTCGGTAGCGTTCGGGGCGTTGGCGCTGGTGGGACTGGTGAGACTACTCAGACGGTCGAGATCGACCCGTCCCATCTTTCGTACCTGCTCAAGCGACTGCAGGAAGAACGTTGAACTGATCGTTGGAGCGAGCGCCTCGGCCAGCGTTGCCGCTGCTTCGAGCTCGGCGCCCTCGGCGATGGCGGCGGCCGCCTCCCAGAAACAGGCGGTTACCCCGAACGACATTGTTCCCGAGTTCACCAAGCGAACCGGCAGAGCAACCAGGTCGGCAGCAATGCGAGCGCTGTTGAACGTGCCCGAATGTTGGTCGGCGACGGTGACACACAGGATCTCGGTGGCTCCGCGTGCAGCGAGTGCTTCGTATGCCTCGACAAATTCGCCAGGGCTCGGTTGCGAGGTGCCAATCTCGGGCAGAGGTTCTTCCACCATCTCGTAAAATGCGTCGGCATCGATGTCGACCCCCTCGCGAAAGGGCTCTTCGTCGATGGTGACGGTGATCGGCACAACTTCGACGTCGTAGGTATCGATGAGATCCTGCGGGATCTGACTGGATGAATCAATGACAAGACCGATCATCACTGGGCAACCCGCTCGATACCGATCGCATTCCCCTCAGCGTCTCGCTCGATGGGGTTCGCCAGAAACTTTGAGGCGATGCACAAGCTGCTTACCGCTGCCCCAATGGGAAGCGAGCCGTGAGCGCTGTCGTCCCAGCCGGTTGGCCACTGTTTCTTCCACCACACCAAGGCGCTAGCCACCCAAACGGCTGATGCTGTCGAGTTGGCGACAAACGCCCGCTCTTTCAGCGTTGGTAGTGCGGCGGTTGCCACGGCGACACCGACATCAAGCGGGAAGTAGGCCGGGAACGTCCCGAGGACTTGGCCAATGCTGGCAGCGACGCCTTTGCCGCCTTTGCCGCCGTTCCAAATCGGGTAGCAATGACCGATGACCGCCGCAGTCGATGCGGCGGTCGCGCCGACGGGGCCGGCAAGGCGGCGACCAAGAACACTCGCGAGCCCAGCTTTTGCGATGTCAGCGCCGAGAACCGCAGCGCCCCACTTTTTTCCGAGAACTTCGGCCGCGTTTGTGGCACCGGGGTTGCCGGTGCCCGACTCGCGAAGATCGATGGTCTGTTCGCGTTCGGCCGCTTTTGCCGCGAGATCGGCCGAAGGAACCGTGCCGAGAAGGTACCCGACCGTAGTGGCCGTCAGTGTGGAAAGAACCAACGGCGACGGCGGCACGATTAGTTAGCGATCTTGTCGGTTAATCGTCGGCCCTCGGAAGGAAACTTTTCGTCGTAGTCGAGGATCGAGGCAGCGATGACCTCTTTTGCGTGATCGGCGCCATAGGTGCCGACTACCTCGATCGAATTCTCCTTCTCGCCGGTGATGTCGATCTTGTAGGTAGCGAAGTAGTGCACGATGCGATTGACCACGGCGGTCGGCAGGTTCTTAAGGTTCGATGCGTAGTTGAAAACGGTATCACTTTCGAGGAACGCAATGATCTTGTCGTCGGCTTCGCCGTCGTCGAGAAGTTGAATACCGCCGACGACGCGTGCAGGTACAACAATGTCGGCTCGGTCGATGCGCTGCTGACTCAACACGCAGATATCGAGTGGGTCATGGTCGCCGATTTCGGCATGTGGGGTGAGTGCGGCCACACGGTCGCCGCAATAGGTGCGAGGGATAAACCCGTACAGCGTTGGCGGCAGCGCTGATGAACCCTGTGGACGGTCGACGCGCAGATAACCAGTGCGCTTGTCGATCTCGTATTTCACCGTATCCATGGGGGTGATCTCGATGTAGGCCTCAACGACCTCGGGGGCGTTATCGCCAATAGGGAGGCCGTGCCAAGGGTGGGCGCGGTACCGATCGAAACTGTTGGGCATGTGGGAAGACTCCTGCCGAGACGCGTAGGTATCTTTCGGCCGGTTTGGGGGGATGGTTAGTTGTCGTGAGCCGACACTAGTGGGTGATCGGCGGCGCTGGGTCTAACTTTTGGTCCACCGGAAGCGGGTCATGGTAACAACCACTCCAACGGCACCCCACAGCAGGATCACGGCCCAGTGGCCCCACGGCAACGGTGCACCATCGACGAACGGGTCGTAGGCGGGCTGCACAGCTTGCACAAGGTGACGCACCGGAAAGATGTTGCCGATTGTCCTGATCAACCCTGGCGAGTCTTCGTTGATGATGAAGATGTCGCTGATGAAGTACAGCGGCAGCGCGATGGCATTGGTGATTGCGGGTGCTGCGTCTTCGCTCGGAATGATCGTCGAAAGCGCTAGGCCTAGAGCGCAGAACGATGCGGCGCCGATGATGAGCGAAATGATGAGCGTTGGCAGGGCCGAGAATTGCAGTGACACCCCGAAGAGGATTCGTCCGATCACGGTAATGAGCACGGTCATCATCGTGGCGAGCACCATCGCCATCAGAACCTGACTCAACAGAAAAACCCATGGACGTAGCGGTGTTCCGCGCAGCCGCTTCAACATGCCACGTTCGCGACGGGTAGTTGTGGTGATCGCCAGGTTCACCATGGTGGCGCCCACAATCGATAGCGACAAGATACCGGGCACGTACAGCGTGGCGACTTTGGCACCGCTGTCGAGTGTCTCGTTGCCGAAAATCGACGTGAACAGTACAAGAAAGATGATCGGCAGAATGACGGTGAAGAACGCGGCTGCCGGGTTTCGTCGAAAGCGGAGCAGGTCGAACGACGTCTGGTTGCGAATCTGCGAGAGTGCACTCATGCGTTTGCCTCCGGGTTTTCAGCGTCGGTGGCGGTGAGTTTCAAATACGTTTCTTCAAGCGTCGGCCGGGTGATTTCAAGATCATCGAGCAGAGCCTCGGCCTTGTTGTCGACGGCCCAGTTGGTGAGCTCGTGCAACACGGTGACGACGTCGGTGGTTTCGATGACCATCTTTGTGCCTTCTGAAACGGCGTCGAAGCGACTGGGTACGGCAGCTCCTTCGCCACTGTGGGTCCAGGTGATTCGCGGTTTCGACGACACGAGGTCGGCCAATTGATCGGCTGTTCCCTCCGCCACGATGCGACCTTCGGCAATGACGGCGATGCGGTCGGCGAGTTGTTGTGCTTCGTCCATGTAGTGCGTGGTGAGCAGCACGGTGTGGCCAAGGTCGCGCAAGTTGCTGATCATGTCCCACGACTCTCTTCGAGCTGTGGGGTCGAATCCGGTTGTTGGTTCGTCGAGGAACACCAGCTTCGGGTCGCCGACGAGCGCCATCGCCAGGTCGAGGCGACGTTTTTGTCCCCCTGACAGCTTTCCGGCCCGATGATCGCGGGCATCGTCAAGCCCAACGAGTTCGAGCACCTCGTCGGCGTTGCGTGGTTCGGAGAAATACGCCGCCTGCATCCGGACTGCCTCGAGAGCAGTGAGTTCGGTTTCGATCTCCGATTCTTGGAGCACGATGCCGATGTCTTCTCGCCACGAAAGCGGAGCGGTTGCTGGGTCTTGCCCGAGCACACGGACGTCGCCGCCAGTGCGGTCGCGAAACCCTTCGAGAATCTCGATCGTGGTGGTCTTGCCTGCCCCGTTTGGGCCGAGGAAGCCAAAAATTTCGCCTTCGGCAACGCTCAGGTTCACGCCCCGCACGGCGTGGACCTCGCCGTAACTCTTTAGTAGGCCCCGCACTTCAATCGCATTCGACACGAAGCCGAGCCTACTTTTCGCCCGTCGACATCGGGTGATCGGGTGACCGCACAGAAGAACGCTTCGTGATGAAGCGCTAGCGTCGACTCCATGAGCGGGGTGAGCTATTTCTTCGATCCGGTTCTCGGAGCCAGCGAGCCGAGCGAACCCCAAATCGTGCTGCATCGACGTGATGTTGGCGAGTATGCCCTGGGGTGTCGGTTCGGGTATTTCGATGCGACGACGCAGGCCGAATACCTGGTGCCGTCTGATATCGCTTCGTTTCGTACCGACCTGGCCTCGATACCGTGGTTCTTTGCCTGGCTGGTCCCGGCCCTCGGAACCCATATTCCGGCGGCGCTGCTGCACGACGGGTTGGTTGTAGAAGTCGGCGGCGAGCCGACACACATCGGGCCGCCAGTGGAACGCCTTGAGGCAGACCGCATCTTTCGCGACGCGATGAAGGTGCAGGGAACCCGCGTGGTGCGCCGGTGGATCGTCTGGACAGCTGTAGCTCTCGCCACGTTGTGGACCGAAGGCACGGCGCGGTTCACCAGCACGGCGATGAAAGTCGCCCTGATCATCAACTTTGGCCTGGTTGCTCTGCTCGGCGTTCTTGCCACGCTCGAGCTTCTCAACGCGGAAATCGGGGGCTACAGCATCGCTATCCCGTGGATGCCCGGCGGCATTGTCACCCAAGTACTCGGCGGAGCCGTTGGGGCTGTGGTGTTGCCGCTGCTTCTTTCGGTCCAACGATGGCTGTGGCCCGGCGAAACATGGAAGGCAGTGGCTATCGGCGGTGTCGCATTGGCCCTACTTCTGCATGTCACCGCAGCCCTCATCGTTGTGTACGGCTTCTATTTGGGCCTCGAGTGGCTTTCGCCGGACGACGGCCTCAAGTGGTGAGCGGACAACGCAAACCGGGCTCCGAACTGGACAACTAGTGCGAAAACGACAGAAGCGGCCCGGCGAACCGGACCGCTAACTGTTTCGGCACCCCCAACGGGATTTGAACCCGTGTTACCTGCGTGAAAGGCAGGCGTCCTAGGCCGCTGGACGATGGGGGCCGGAACTGACCACGATACACAGCAAACGGGCCGAGCGAGATGTCGAAAAACCCAGTTCTTGCGTCACATGCCAAAGAATGGTTTCGCCGGGTTCGAACCAATAGCCAGCTACCCTCAGCTGCGATGATGCGAATCCTCGTTGCGGATGACGATGAGCGACTTGCCGAGCTGGTTCGGAAGTACCTCGAAAACGCTGGCTTTGCCGTGCTTGTCGCGCACGATGGTCGTACTGCACTCGACCTGGCGAGGGGCCGCAAGCCCGACCTTGTGGTGCTCGATCTGCAGATGCCCGAAGTTGATGGCTGGGATGTTTGTCGAATCTTGCGCGCCGAAAGTGATGTACCGATCATCATGCTCACCGCTAGGGCAACCGAAAGCGACATGTTGTTGGGTCTCGATCTGGGCGCTGACGACTACATCACCAAGCCGTTTAGCCCGAAAGAGGTGGTTGCGCGTGTGCGTACGGTGCTTCGCCGCAGTGGCAACAGCGCCGCGGTGGCGCCCCAGATGTGGTCGATCGGCAAACTTGAGGTCGATGCACATCGCCATGAAGCGCGCCTCGAGGGCCAGGATCTTGGTGTGACGCCCAGAGAGTTCGCCGTGTTGCGGGTGCTTGCGGCAAATCCCGGCAAGGCCTTTAGCCGGTCGCAGCTGGTATCGGGGGCGTTTGGCTTTGATTACGACGGCATGGAGCGCACTGTCGACGCGCATGTCCGCAGCCTTCGAAAGAAGCTGGGCGACGACTCAGCCGACCCGACCTATATCGAGACGGTCTACGGCGTTGGCTACCGGATGATCGACCGGTGAGTCTTCGTTCGAGAATCTTGTTGGCGATGCTGACGGTTGCGGCCGTGGCGCTTGTCCTCGGCGGGTTGGTCGCCCGCCAAGCTGTGCGCACCGAATTTTCAACGGTTGTCGATGTCGAACTCGAGGAGTCTGATGTCGATCGGGTCGACCGCTACCGAGAACGCACCGGCAGCTGGGAGGGGGTCGAGCCGCTACTGGCCGAACTCGACGAGTTGTATGCGCTGCGCATGATTCTGACCGATGACGACGAGGCGGTGGTCGCCGACAGTCGTCCTGGCGATGCGTTGCCGCCGCTCGATGTGCTGCCGGCGTATTCGCTGTTCTACACCGACGACGGGGCGCGCGAAGACTTCCTCTTTTTCACCATCGAAGTACTTGGGCCGTCAGAGACGGGAACCGACGGATCAGCCGAGTCGCTTGCGTCAATCGATCGACGGTTCCTGCTCGCCGGGCTTGGCTCGATGGCTATCGCTGGCCTCACCGGTCTGTGGTTGGCGGGACTGATAACAAAGCCCGTTCGGGGTCTGAGCGAGGCGGTCGCCGGGATGCGTGCAGGCGCGACATCGAGTCGAGCAGACGATGGCGGACCGGGCGAGTTGGGGACATTGGCGTCGTCGTTTAACGCGTTGGCCGATGATCTCGAACGGTCAGAAACGAACCGGCAAGCGATGATTGCCGATGCTGCGCACGAGCTGCGGACGCCTTTGGCGAACCTGAAGGGCCATCTCGAAGCGGTTAGCGATGGCGTGATTGAGCCCGACAACGAGACCATCGCAGGACTTGTTGGCGACGTTGAGCGGTTAGGTCGACTGGTCGACGATCTCCAGGCGTTGTCGCTCGCGGAAGCCGATGCGATCACACTCGACATCGTCGAGATTGAGCCTGCCGTGGTGCTAGGCCGGGTTGCCGCAGCGCATTCGGCTCGCGCCTCCGCAAACGGCGTGCAAATCACGGTGTCGTCGCCCAGCGATCTTGCGAAGATCGCGGTGGATGAGAACCGCATCAACCAGGTGCTTGGCAACCTGGTGAGCAATGCCATGCGGTACGGCGATCGTGTCGAGCTGTCGGCCCGCCGAGACGGCGGTTGGGTAGCGATCGATGTCGCCGATAACGGTGACGGCATTCCCGCCGACCAACTCGACCGAATTTTCGACCGCTTTCATCGCACCGATCCGTCGCGCCACCGCGAAGGTGGCACGACGGCGGGCGGCGGGCTCGGACTGGCGATTGTTTCGCAGTTGGTGCGGTTGCACGGCGGCGAGGTTTCGGTGACAAGCACCGAGGCTCCGAGTCCTGGCCATGGCGCCACCTTTACTGTTCGCTTACCGGCAAGCGGCTAACGGCAGGTTGGCCAACGGCAGGTTGGCCAACGGCAGGGTTAACGAGTGAGAGTAATGAGTTTCCAGCCTTTGAGTTTGCCCTTCTTGCCCCGAACGGCGTCGTAGACATAGAGCTCCCATTCACCATTGGGATCTTCACCTTCGAACATCGAAAGGTCGTCGCTCGGAAGTTCTGGCACCATATTTGTGGGGAGGAAACGGCCCTTCATGATGCTGTTTTCGGGCAGGGTCTGCGTCGCAGCGTCGTCGAATCGGATGTTGGTACGTTTCAGCCGTGCAGTGCCGCCAGCGTCGGCCATGAGGGTTACTTCGGTGCCGTTTGGCGAAACGAGCACGATGTCGAGGTCGCTTGGGCGTCGGTGAGCAAGCCCGATGAGAACAACGTCGATGTCGGTCAATTCGCTGCCTGCACCAGCCACGTTGAGTGCGGCGGGATAGCGGCCGGCCTCGCCCTGGCCGCCCCATGCAGGGATACGCATGGGCTTGGTTTGTTTGAACACTTGCAGTTCGGCACGGTCGGGGGTGGGCTCTGGTTGCGGGGTCGGCGCTGGCTCAGGGGCTGGGGTCGGGTCTGGAGGAGTAGCAGGAGTAGTTGAGCCAGCAACATGCTGATTGATCCACGGGCGCAGGTTGGCGAGGTCGGCGTAGACGCCGGCAACCGTAGTATCGCCACATACGGTTCCCCAGCTCACGATGCCGACCTGGGTGAACGAACCGTTGGCGTTGCGCACGGCGAGCGGGCCACCACTATCGCCGTAGCAGGCGCCGTTGCCCTGCCCTGTAGTGCAGATCATCGAGAAGTTGTCGATGCTGTCTTGGCCGTCGAGTCGGCGGTTGCATTCGCTGTCGGCGAGGAGCGACACGTCGGTCTTGCGCAGGTGAAACACTTCTTTGTTCGAGCGTTCGCCAAGGGCGCCCCAACCGCTGACGGTCGCGACGGTGCCTGGTGTGGCGGCAGTGTCGACCGCTGCTGTTTGCGCGTCGATCGCTGCAACGTTTGCGTTGAGCTCAAAGGGTGCGTCGATAAACAGGAGCGCGATGTCGTAGCTGCTGTCACCGTTGACGCCTCCCCAGTTCGGGTGGACGAGCTTCCGCACGACTTGACGGCGTTGCCCGGCGGTATCGAGCTGAACAATGCCGGCGTGAATCTGTATGTCGGCTGCCTTCATGCCGTCGAGACAATGCGCTGCGGTCAAGATGGTGTTGGTGTTGATGATTGAGCCGCCGCAGAACTGACCAAAGTCATCTTCGAGCGCAACCTGGTAGGGAAGTTCGCCAAGCGTCGCTTGGCTCCCTTTGACGATGGCGTGTGAACTGGTGGCCTGAAGGCCGAGCGTGGCGGCAATCAAACTGATTGCGAGAAGCAACCTGAGTGGCATGGGGGTCTCCGTTGGTGAGTGGTTAGTGGAGACCTAACCGTGCGCTACTGGTTGTGAAGAACCTGCGAAGAACCTGGCCGATTGTGCGTCTTTTTCAGACGTCTTTCGCAGCGTTTGCCAGTGCTACCGCTTCGAGTTGGGACGACACGCCAAGCTTGCGGAGCACCGATTTCACCTGCGAACGCACCGTGCTTTCGGCGACAAACGACTCTTCGGCGATGGTCGCGACGTTCATGCCGTGCATGAGGCCTTCGAGTACCCGTTCTTCACGTTCGGTCAGCGATTTGAATTGTTCTTCCATCTCGCTACGGGCTGCGAGACGGATTTGGTGCCGGGCGAGAATTTCTTGCCGCTCGTTTTTTCCGAGCAACGATTGGCCTGCCATAACGTTCTCGATGGCTTCGATGATCTCGGCGATCGATAGTTCTTTCGAAAGCACAGCATGGGCACCGCGGGCAATACAGGCATCGAGTCGGGGTTGCTCGTCAACGCCGGTGAGCACGAGCACGATCGCGTCGCGCTTAACCAGTGGGCCGATGAAATGTAGCCCTGCGTCGGCGTACTTGCCCATGGTGAGGTCGACCAGCGCCAGGTCGAATTGGCCTTGTGGTGGCAGGGAAAGCGCTTCGAGTTCGAGCAGTGCCGCCGCAGGCCATGGCGTTTCGGGATGCACCTCGATGGTCGGGCTGAAACACACGCTTGTGTGGCCCTTCTGGCGCAGCGCCGTTTGGATACCGCCCGAGATCAACGGGTGGTCGTCGATGATGAGGAAGTTTCCGTGGGTCACAGCGACACCACGTTTCCGAGTGCAGCGCTGCTGGCAGCAGCGCGGTTAGCGACAGAGTCGGTAGCAGGCTCAGTACCGGACTTGGGTCGGACATCAACCGTGAGGTCGATGGTTTCGGGGTCGGGAAGATGGATCGAAACCGTGGCGCCGCGGCCGGTGGTGTCCTGCACAAAGATCGATCCGCTAAAACTTTCGATCAACTGGCGGGAGAGAAACAGACCAAGCCCTGAATTCGCGGTGGGGTTCGAGCTGACGCCGCGTTCAAAGATGACCTCTCGCAGCGCTTCGTTGATGCCGTGGCCGTTGTCGCTGACATTGATTTCGATGTGGCCGCTGCGACGCCGTAGTTCAATGCCGATCTGGGTTGCTTCGCCGTGCCGGATTGCGTTTTCGACGAGGTTCTGAGTGACCCGTGCGAGTGCGTCTGGTACGGCAACCACTTCCAAGGTGCGGTCGCCTTTGATGGTTATGTGCGATCCGAGCTGCGTTTGGCACTGCACGAAGGGGCCGATGGCATCGATGACGGCTATGCGTTCGAGCGCTGGTTGCGAATCGCCAGTGACCAGGCGTCGCAGGCGCAGAATCTCCGACGATGCCGCCTCGGCGAGTGCGCTGAAATCTGACGACGACATCGACTCGCCTTCGAAACGAAGCGTGGTGAGCGCACCTTCAACAGCGCATAAGGCGGCACGTTGTTCGTGCGTAACTTCGGCTGTGCGTGACCGTTCGAACTCGGCACTGAGTTGTACCTCTCGAACCAGTAAGCACTGCGAGAGGTAGGCCCGGCGTAGCTCGATCGAACCGGCGCCGAGTGACGCAAGAATGCCGCACAAAATGACGACGAGTGCTGCTGTCGATCGCTGGGACAGCAGCTCAGCCTCTTGGGTAAGTAGTTCGGCAGAGCCAATCGCAAGGAGGAGGATGCCCGATGCGGTGACCGCTGGGCGGCGTTCGTGGATTCCTCGAAAACCGAGCCATGCGCCAGCGGTGGTAAAGAGCAGCACCTGCACAAAAAGCAACGAGACGCCGAACAGGGGTGAAAGAGCAAGCAGGCCGACAAGCACCAGCAGCCAGCGACGGTAGCCCTGCAAGGCTAGGTGCACGAGTACTACCGCCGAGGCGAACCCAAAGGCCACCGCCTGCGCAGTTGCGGTCTCGATCGATGCGTCGATCGACACGGTGTAGACAGCGGCGGTCAGCACCGACGAGCTGAGGACAGCGGCGGTCATAGCTGTCGACAGTGCGGCCAGATCGAGATCTTGCGTGAGGTTCGCTGTGAGGAGCAGCATTGCTAACACGACGAAGCCGAGCACGACGACGGCGGTAGCCACGATCCCCACCACGTTCGAAGCTTCGACTGGTCCGAGCTGCAGAAACTCGTGAGGTTTGGCGGTCAGCGCCACCAACGTCCACGCCAGCACGGTCGCTCCACCAAGGAGTGTCCATAACTCACCTTTGGACGACGCATGACGCGTGCCGTTGGTGGTGCTTCGAGATTCGAGTAGGTGCGACGATATGCCGCGAAATCCGCTCATGGAGATGACCAATCCCCCCGCCAAGGGGTGTTTCCGCGCCGACCCGCCGCCGGCGTTTGATCAACAGTGGCGGAAATCTGCAGCAAATTCAACTAAAGCCCACGAAAGATCTTTCAGCGCGCTCATATGAAATATTGACGACCACGAACGTTTCCCCAATTTTGTGGATGTGTTCCACGTCTTTCTGCGGTCTTCTGTTGTTGGCAACAACCACTTCAAGCGGTTGGCAACAACCAAAACAACAAACAGAAAGACAACAACATGCAGTTCCTCGTTTCATTCCTGAACACCATGCACAACGCCGAAGATCGCAGTGAGCGCGGCGCAACGGCCGTTGAGTATGGCCTGATGGTCAGCTTGATCGCTGTTGTGATTATCGCCGCCGTGAGCTTGGTCGGCACCAACCTGACGGCCATCTTCAACTATGTCGCAGGACAACTTACGACGCCATAGTCGCTGGTGTGAGTCTTCCTTTCGTGGCACCTCCTACTAGGGGTGCCACGAAGGGGCGGCAGCCAAAGATCGATCGGCACTGTTTCAACAGGGTTTGGCCGACGGTCGATCATCCCGAATTGTCTTCAAAACCGGCAGACCAGGCAGATGTTATGAATCGCTTTTTTCTCAACGGCCCGACGCAACTAGGGCGAATCGAACGCGGTGCAGTCAGCACCGAGTACGCAATCCTTTCCTCGCCGATCGCTGTGGTCATCCTGCTTGCCGTGACACAGGTTGGCATTTCCGTCCGCATTCTCTTTGAAGGGGCAATCTTCTAATGGCCAAAACTGACCGGCAGACACCAAAGTCTCGCGGCGCCGCTGCCGTGGAGTTCGCTTTAGTGCTTCCAATGCTCGTGCTCATACTCTTCGGCACGATTGAGTTTGGCCGCGCGTACAACGCCAAGACCACACTCACTCATGCAGCACGGGAGGGAGTGCGGGTCCTTGCTCTCGGCACCGGCGATCCAGCAGTAACAGCGCGCGACGCGGCAGGCTCACTCGACGGGAGCCAAATCGG
>CALLQB010000103.1 GCA_938015295.1 uncultured Acidimicrobiales bacterium | reverse complement strand
ACGAGTCTTGGTGTGCCGAACGTGACCGACACCGACACCGCACAGGTCGACGAAGTCGGCCCCGCCATCACCCTCAACAAAACCGTCTCCACCGACGGCACCTGCCCCGGCACCGAACTCGCAGGAGTCACCACCGGAGCCCCCCTCACCTACTGCTTCGAAATCACCAACACCGGCGACACCCACCTCAACGGCATCACCATCACCGACCCAACACTCGGCATAACCCTCACCGACCCAACACTGCTCGCCCCAACCAACACCATCACCCTCACCACAAACACCACCGCAACAACCGATCTGGTCAACACCGCCCAAGCCTCAGCTGATCCTGTCGACCCGTCAGGAAACCCACTCCCCGGTCTCGATCCTGTTGTTGTCACTGATGACGCAGCGGTCGACGTGCTCGAACCTGCGGTCACGCTCAACAAAACCGCCTCAGCAAACGGCACCTGCCCCGGCGTCGAACAACTCACCGGCGGCCCCGGCATCGCCATCACCTACTGCTTCGAAATACTCAACAGCGGCACCACCCACCTCGACGTCGCAAACATGACCTTCACCGACCCCACCCTCGCCATCAACGAAACCGACCTCACCCTCCAAACCACCGACAGCACCCCACTCGCACCCGGCGACACCGCCACCTACACCTACACCGGCGCAACCCTGCCCACCGGCGGCCTCACCAACACCGCCACCATCACCATCGACCCCGTCGACCCAACCGGCACCCCAATCCCCGGACCAACCGGCAACACCCCACCCGTCACCGACACCGACACCGCCCAACTCATCGAAGCCGACCCCGCCATCAACATCATCAAAACCGTGTACCTCGGACACGACAACGGAGCGAGTTGTTCAGGAGTCAACTTGCTCGACGTCGACGCTTCGGCCGAGGTCACCTATTGCTTCAGCGTCACCAACTCGAGCACCATCGCCAACCTCACCAACATCACCATCGACGACCCCGCACTCACCGCCACCTACCCCGGAACCATCACCCTCATCAACGGCAACCCCAACAACCTCGCACCCGGCGCCACCGCAAACTTCTACCTCCAAGACACCGCAACAACCGACCTCACCAACACCGCCACCACAACCGGCGAACCCATCGACGACTCCGGAACCCCCATCCCCACCGTCACCGACCCCACCGCAACCGACACAACCGTGATCAACGTAGTCAGCCCCGGTGTTTCCATTGCGAAGACAACATACGAGGGACACAACAACGGCGCCCTCTGCAGCACTGCCGCAGCGGACGAACTCGCCCAGGGAACGGTTGGCCAACCGGTCACCTATTGCTTCACCATCACCAACACCGGCGACACCCACCTCAACGGCACAACCATCAACGACCCCGTACTCGGCATCACCCTCACCGACCCCACACTCCTCGCACCCGGCGACACCACAACCCTCTACCACCAAACAACCATCACCACCGACCTCACCAACACCGCCACCACCACCGGAACCCCCTCCACACCAACCGGCACACCACTCACCAACGTCACCCCACCAACCTCCACACCCGACACCGCCAACGTCGACCTCATCAACCCCCAAATCACCCTCAACAAAACCGTCTACAACGGCACACATGACGGTGGAACATCGTGCGCCACCGCAGGCGAGATCGGCACCGACAACATCGGCGACCCAGTCACCTGGTGCTTCACTGTCACCAACACCGGCGACACCGCTATCGCCACCGTCGCGATCGATGACCCGACGCTTGGCATCACGGCGGCCACACCGCTACTTACGGTTTCTGGAGCCACCCCTCTTGCCCCTGGCGACCAGATTGTTCTTGCCTTCGAAGCCACGATCACTGGCGACCAGGTCAACCTCGCCTCGGCAACCGGCGAAGCAACCAACATCGATGGCAGTCCGCTTCCGCCGGCCGTTGAAGACCCCACCGCCATCGATACAGCGTCAGTCGATGCGGTGACACCTGCCCTAGAAATCGTCAAGACTGCTTCGTCCAACGGCACCTGCCCCGGCACAAGCATCCTTTACGGAGAGCCGGGCGACGCGGTGACCTACTGCTTCCAGGTCACCAACACCGGCGACACCGAAATCGTGAACGTAACCGTCGACGACACGACCCTCGGTGTCACAACGGCTGATATGACCGTCGAGTCGGGCTCCACGGCGCTGCTTCCGGTGAACACGACCGTCACCCTTTCCTACGACAGCACCATTACCGGCGACCTTGTCAATACCGCCGATGCTACAGGTCAGCCTTCGGACGGATCCGGAAATCCGCTACCCGACGTTGACCCGGTCGCCGGAACGTCAACCGCCGAGGTTGTCGAGGCCATCTCGTCGATCGACCTGGTCAAGACCGTTTCAACCAACGGAACCTGTCCCGGCGCAGGCTTCGCCGAAATCGGCACCGGCGCAGCGGTTACCTGGTGTCTCACCGCCACCAACACCGGCCAAACCAGCCTTGCGAACCTCCGACTCACCGACATCCAGCTTGGTATCACGCCAGCCAACCAGAGTTCGCTTGTCTCCCCCGACCCAGCGACGGTCACCCTCGCCCCAAGTCCAGGGCCGACGCTGCCGGGCGGTTCGACAACCTTTGCAATCACCTCGACAGCAAGCGCCGACCTGCTCAACACGGCAACGATCACCGGTACACCCTCAGATAGCAACGGCAACCCTCTGCCCGGTTCGGCCGAAGATGTCAACGATCCCGGTACCGCAGAGGTCGACGTACTCGACCCAAGTCTCGACCTTCAGAAGACCGTTTCGCCAACAGGCACCTGTCCGGGTGTCGACGCCGTCGCCGCCGGCAATGGCTTCGTCGCCACCTACTGCTTCGAAGTCACCAACACCGGCGACTCGCAACTCGACAGCATCACCATCGACGACCCGCAGATCGGTGTGACAACCGCCGACCTCACCGTGGTGAGCATCACCGACGATGACAACGCACTACCGCTATCACCGGGTGGCATCGCGACCTACGCCGTCGACGTGGCCGTGAACGGCGATCTTGTCAACACCGCCACTGCGTCAGCCAACCCGCTCGACAGCAACGGCGATCCGCTGCCTGGCCCTGATGGCAACCCCGCTCCCCCGGTCGATGACACCGACACCGCGACGATGATCGAGGCCGACTCGGCCATCGCCATCCTCAAAACCATCTACAGCGGTCATGACGGCGGCGCGGGATGCCCTGGTGTCGACACCACCGCCATCGACCCCGGCGATGCCATTACCTACTGCTTCACTGTGGTCAACACCGACGCAGTGAACCACCTTAGCGATGTCACAGTCGACGACGCGACGCTTGGTCTTACAACCACCGACCTCTTCGTCGTAGCCGGCGATCCGGCCGATCTGGCACCTGGTGAGTCTGTGATGTTCAGCTTCGAGACCACTGCAAGCGGCGACCTCGTCAACACTGCTTCTGCCACCGCCGTGCCAACCGATCCAGCTGGCGTGCCTATTCCTGGCGTCGACAAACCGGTCGACGAAGATACGGCCACCGCCGATGTGGTCCAGCCAGCACTCACCCTTCGCAAGGCAGGGTACGTCGGTCATGACGCCGGCTCCCGTTGCCCAGGTACGGATCCGTTTGCAGGCACCGACGGACAGAACATCACCTGGTGTTTCACCGTCAACAACACCGGCGACACTGCCCTCGTCGACTTGGTGGTTTCTGACCCCGATCTCGGATTGAGCCTCGCCTACGACGGCATCATCCAGCCCGGCACATCGGTCACTTTGCATCACGAGACCATCCTCGACACGGCGATGACCAACACCGCTACCGCAACGGCAACACCGAGCTCACCCACTGGTGACCCTCTGCCTTCGGTCACCCCACCCGAGATGACCGATACCGGTGTAGTCGAGCTTGTTGATCCACGTATGCGCATCGACAAGACCATCTACGCAGGCCACGACAGCGGCGCCTCCTGCTCTGGAACGCAGTCAATAGAAGCCGATCACGGCGCAGCGATCACCTGGTGTGTCTCGATCGACAACCGCGGCGACACCTACCTTGGCGATATCGAAATCAACGACGTGCTACTCGGACTCAGCACCACCGATTTCACCCTTGCATCAGGAACTGCGCCGATCGCCCCGGGCGAACAAGCTGTGTTCTACGTCGAGGACGAAGTCGATGACTCGCTTGTCAACGAGATCGTCGTCGGCGCTGCCCCCTACCTTGACCCCGATGGGCAACCGCTTCCGGGCGTCGACCCCATCGAACGGATTGACACCGCAACGCTCGAGCGCACGCCGTTCGATCTCGAAATCGAAAAGACCCTCAACGCATCAGATGGCACAAACCGCACCGCTCGCTGGAAGCTCAAGATAACCAACAACGGCCCGGGTGTAGCGGCTGGACCACTGACCATCACCGATCCGCTTCCGGCGACCCTGAGTTACGTGTCGGCCGAGGGCTCAGGCATCACATGCGTAAGCGGCAATACCGTCGTTTGCACCTACCCTGATGACCTGCCATCTGGCGACAGTTTCGATCTGTTCATCAACACCAACATTGCGTCAAGCGCCAGTGGTGTCATCAACAACACGGCATCGGTTGAATCGCCGCTGGGTGGCGATTCAGAGACCGGCGAAACAACCCTCGAGAACAACAACTCGGCAGCGCCGATCACCGTTGGATCAAACGGCGAAGTCGCCTTTACCGGCAGTAGCACCAACCGATTGATTTGGCTCGCTCTTGGCCTTATCGCCATCGGCCTGCTGTTCGTCGCCTTTACCGTCATCATTCCCAAGGAACAAGACGAACAGCCAGCCCGCTAACGCTTAAGGGGTCAGGCACCTAAAGTGCCTGACCCCTTAAGTGCCTGACCCCTTAAGTCTCGTATGTCCAAAGAGGGCCGAACAGGTCGTCTTCGGTTGGTAGATCTTCGGGGATCGTGCGGACAAGATGGGTGAGGTTCAGGAACTGATCGAGGCTGAGGTTCTCGCTAATCGAGTTACCGGCCCATGTACCGCAACCCATGCTGAGCGTGAACGGTAATGCGTTCTCGAATGACCCGCCGTTGCCGAAGGTGTGCGCCTGGTTCACCAGCACTCGAACGACCGGGAGTTCGGCAGCCAGACGTTCGAAATGTGCTTCGTTCGAGGTATGCACACCGACCGAATGGCCTTTGCCTTGATGGTCGAGCACCGATGAGACGAGTTCGACGGCATGATCGAAGTCGCGTGCACGATAGATGGTGAGCACCAGGGACAGCTTTTCGCCGGTCAGCGGCCGATCAGGGCTGGGCCCCTCCTCTTCGACCATCAGGTAGCGAGTGCCATCAGGGGCGTCGATTCCGAAGGCTTCGGCGAGCACTCCCACGTCCTTCGCAATCAGGTCGCGGCTGAGATGTCCACCAGGAAAGAGCAGATCGATCAGCCCGGCATGGTGCTCGGCGGGAACAACGAATCCGCCTGCACCCTCCAGTGCAGCAATCGCCGCGTCATACACGTCGTCGAGAATGATCAGCGAGTTCTCCGAAGAACACGACGTGGCGTTGTCGAACGTCTTCGACGCCGTGATCTTGGTGGCCGCGTCGGCAAGGTCTGCGCTGCTGTCGATAATCACCGGCACGTTACCTGCGCCGACGCCGATCGCTGGCGTACCGCTGCGGTAGGAAGCTCGCACGTTGTTCTGTGAACCAGTGGTAACCACCAGATCAACAAGCTCCATCAGTTCGTACGTTGCTTCGCGGGTGACCGGTGCAGGGAGAACCTGTACGAGATCGGCCGGGGCACCAACCTTGACCAATTCGTCGCGAGCGTAGCCAACCGCCTTCGATGTGGTTGTCCAGCCAGACGGCGACGGTGCGACGATGACCGCGTTGCCGCCCTTTACCGCCATCATGGCTTTGTTGATTGGGGTCGCTGCGGGGTTCGTCGAAGGCGTGATCGCCCCGACCACCCCAACCGGCTTCGCGTAGATGGTCAAGCCCCGAGACGGATCATCGCTGATGACACCGACCGAGGTGCGACGCAAGAGGTCTCGTAGCGTCCCGAAAGTTTTTCGCTGGTTCTTGACGATCTTGTCGGCGACGTTACCCAAGCCGGTGTCAGCGACAGCCAACTCCGCTAGTTCGGTCGCCCGTCCCTCTTCATAGAGTGACCAGGCCACAGCGCGAACGGCGAGGTCGACCTCGTCCTGGGACGACGCTGCAAACGTTGCTTGCGCAGCCCGCGCCTTTGCAACAATTTCTCCTACCGACCCGGCGATGTCTGACACTTCAGTTACCGACATGTTTCAAGTATCGCTGGTCAACCCGACGGATCCTCATCGCTGCATCACCAGGTGTTCGAGCGCACGGTAGGTGCTGAGCGTCAGCGTGCCACTCAGATCGAGCGAGATCGAACGCGGGACAAGCCAGGACATGTCGAGGTCGATACCGATCGCCCCGAACTCCACGCCGTTGTGACCTCGGTCGATCCGGCGGGCAACCGCCTGTAGATGGTCGGTGAGGTACGACTCACCGTTCGCGGTCGAAGTCGCAACATCGTTCGGTGCGCCGTCGGAGATGAAGACCAGAATTCGGCGCTGCTCGGGACGAGCTTGCAGACGCCGAAAGGCCCACACCACCGCTTCGCCATCGAGACCTTCGCGATAGTGGGCGGTGTGCAACATGGCAGCGAGTGCGTTGCGCGACCTGCGCCACGACGACTCGGCGTCTTTGTAAACGATGTGGCATGCCTCGCCGATTCGTCCCGGGTTGCCTGGTTCGCCAGCCGCTCGCCAGGCGACAAGAGGACGTCCGCCGTTCCAGGCTGCGGTGGTAAACCCCAAGACCTCGGTGGTTGCGCCCGCCAGATCAAGCGCTCGACAGTACGTATCGACCAACACGGCCACGGCCTCGTAGCGCTGCAGCTTCATCGATCCGGAGGTGTCGATGAGAAAGGTCACCGCAAGGTCGGCTGTCGCCTCGTTGCGTGGCGCGCGAAATGCCTGCCGAAACCCCGGGCTACTCACCACTTGAGGCAGGCGAGAAGAGTCGATCAGGCCGTCTTCACGGCCATGGTGCCAGCTGCGAGGCTCTGAAGTTCCCAGGCGCTCAAGAAGGCGATGTGCAAGCCGCGGAACACTCACCGCCTGCGCAGCGATAAGCGCATCGAGTTCGCTGCGGCAACGCTGCGCAATCACCGGCAAAAGGAGGTCATTGCCCGAAACCTCTCTGTCGTGTTCGGTAGAAAACACCTTGTAGCCGCCAGCGCCATCGAGACCGCCGCTTCCGTCATCACCGCTCGGAGCGTTCGCAATGCCCACATCGTGACCGTCGAAATGTTCACTGTCGCCGTCATCCCAGGCTGCGGCAAGCATGAGCCGCTTCTTGATGTCGACCGCCTCGGTCGGCGTGAGACGGGCGGCCGCGTCGCCGGCGACCATTGCCATGTCGCTAGCAATCGCCGCGGCGTGCACTGCGTACTGTTTCTGGTCGTGACGAGTTTCCGCCAGACAGACAAGGTCGTGGCCAATCAAGGGCCCCAGTTCGGCCCGGGGCGCTTCGGTAATTGCTTCGATCTCGATTTGTGTCTCGTTGTCGAGCAGGCCAACCGACGTCCCGAATCGGGCCCGCGCCATATGAGTAACCGTGTAGATGAGCAGACCCAGACCAGACTCGGCCACCCCCATCGCACGAGTTGCGCGGTCCCATTCTTCAAACGCTTCAGCAATGTTCGCCCGCACCCCAGCAAGATGATCGGGCGCAAGCGCATCACAGCGAAGCTGTTCAAGGGTGTCGAACACGACCTGCTGAAACGGCGGGGCCGGACGGAGCGACCGGTGAAGATCGAGATCGCTGTGGCGAAGCCGAAGTCCGAGGGCATCAGCGACACCGCGTTGCGCTGCCAGCGAAACATTTGGACGATCGCCAGTGAGGTATGGCGCGGCGATTGGTACGGCCCGATCCGAAAGCGTTAAGCGCTGGCCTGCGAATTCAGCACTAGGTTCACCGGCTACCGCTCGAAGAGCTGCTGAGCGGTGGCGTTCGATTTGGCGCCGACGGCGACGGTCCTCGGTGGTCCCGGTCATCGGCGTCGAGCTACTGGCCGGCGATCGACTCGTCGAGATCGATGCCGAAGGCCCGTTGGAAGTACTCGGCCACGATCGACTGCTCGGCGTCGTCGCAGGTGTTGAGATACGACAGCTTGAAGGCCTGCCCGATGTCGCCGAACAGCAAAAGATTCTCCGCCCACGAAATGACGGTCCGGGGCGACATAACGGTCGACAGGTCGCCCGCAGCGAAGCCGGTACGAGTCATGTCGGCCACCGCAATCATCGAGTCGACGATCCCTTCGCTATCAGCCTTGGCGCCAAGGTCGGCAACCCGTGCCAACACGATGTTTCGTTCGGCTTCGGCATCGAGATAGTTGAGCTTCGCCACAATGTCCCACCGGTCGACCTGCGCCTGGTTGAGCAGCTGCGCGCCATGGTACAAACCGTTGAGGTTGCCGAGTCCAACCGTGTTCGCCGTCGCAAACAGCCGGAACGACGGATGCGGCGCCAGAACCCGGTTCTGATCGAGAAGTGTTAACTTGCCGTCGCGTTCGAGGACGCGCTGGATCACAAACATGACCTCAGGGCGGCCAGCGTCAAACTCATCAAAGAGTAAAGCGACCGGCCGAGTCAGTGACCACGGAAGAATGCCTTCCTGGAACTCGGTGATCTGCTTACCGTCGCGCAGCACGATCGCGTCACGGCCGACCAGGTCCATTCGCGTCAGGTGCCCGTCGAGGTTGACGCGCACCATCGGCCAGTTCAGCCGTGCAGCCACCTGCTCGATATGGGTCGATTTTCCGGTGCCGTGATAGCCCTGCACCATCACGCGACGGTTCTGCGCAAAGCCCGCCAGAATGGCGAGCGTAACGTCGGGATCGAACCGGTACGCCGGGTCGACGGTGGGCACATGGCCCGCCACCGGATCATTGGCTATTTCAGCATCGGAGAAGGGCGCAAACCCTCGAACCTCAAGCTGAGTACGAAAGCCAAAAACGGCTTCGACATCGATGCGTTCAGTTGGCGTCACAAGCAAACGTCAGCATTGCTGCTTAGACGTAGTCCTTGTACTTAGGTAGGTGACGCACCGGGGTCGATAGCGCATCTTTGCGGAACGGATCGCCAAGCTCTTTGGTGCACATGATCTCGATGACCGTGGTCTTGCCGTCGTTCATCTGTGCGTTGATGGCATCGGTCAGGGCGGCACCAACATTGTCGATCTTGTCGACACGGACGCCCTCGGCACCCATTGCGATAGCGATCTCGGCGTAGTTCTCGTCGCCATCGAGCTCGCCAGCGACAAATCGACGTCCGTAGAAGTCGACCTGGTTCTTCTTCTCGGCACCCCACTGGCGGTTGTGGAACACAACGGCGGTCACCGGAATGTTGTGGCGAACAGCGGTCATTACCTCGGTCATGCTCATCGCCCACGCCCCATCGCCGGCATACGACACCGCAGGGCGTTCGGGAGCGGCAGCCTTGGCGCCGATGATGGTCGGCAATGCATAACCGCAATTGCCCCAGCTCATTGCCGCGAAAAAGCTACGGGGCTCTTCGAAGCGGAGGTAGCTGTTCGACACCGAGTTGATGTTGCCGATGTCGGTCGAGACCATGACCCGTGGCGGCATTGCCTTTTCAAGTTCGCGCAACACCTGGCGTGGGTGCAGCCAGTCTCCGGCTTCGCCGTCGGCTTCAGCAATCATTTCAAGGCTGAAGTCGTCCTTCTCGTGGGTCCAAGCGTCAAGTTCGTCTTCCCACACCTGCTTTTCTTCGGCGATGGTCGCCGCTCGTTCTTCGCGATTGCCTAGGCAGGTGAGGTCTTTTCCTTCGAGCCGGCTGATGAGTGCCCGTGCAGCCGCGCCGGCGTCGCCGTGAATGCCAACCGAGACCTTCTTGACGAGTCCAAGCATCTTGTTGTCGGCATCGACCTGGATGATCTTGGCATCGGCTGGCCAGTAGTCCATGTCATGCTGCGGAAGGGTGCCGAACGGACCAAGACGGGTGCCGAGGGCGAGGACGACGTCGGCTTTGTTGATGAGTTTCATTGCGGCCTTGGAGCCTTGATAGCCAAGTGGTCCGCACCAAAGTTCGTGGCTTGCGGGAAATGAATCGTTGTGAAGGTAGCTATTGACGACCGGCGCACCGAGTAGTTCGGCAAGCGCAACACAATCCTCCACGCAGTCGCCCATGACGACGCCGCCGCCCGAAAGAATGACGGGGAATTCGGCTGCCGCGAGCATTTCGGCAGCTGCGTTGAGCGACTTTTCGCCACCTGCACCACGGTCGAGCGGCATGGGCTCGGGAATCTCGACATCGATATCCCCGTAGAAGCGGTCGCGAGGAATATTGAGCTGCGTTGGGCCCATCTCCGAAAGGGCTCGGTCAAAGCATCGAGCGGTGATCTCGGCCATCCGCTTCTCGTTGTTGATATGACCTTGGTACTTCGTGAACTCCTCGAACATCGGAAGCTGGTTGGCCTCTTGGAAGCCGCCAAGACCGATACCCATCGTGCCGGTCTGTGGAGTGACGATGACGACTGGACTGTGCGCCCAGAAGGCGGCCGCAATGGCCGTAACACAGTTGGAGATGCCCGGACCGTTTTGTCCAATGACGACACCGTGGCGTCCGCTTACACGCGAGTAGCCGTCGGCCATGTGGGCCGCCCCCTGCTCGTGGACAACTGGGACAAGGCGAATTCCGGCAGGAGCAAAGATGTCCATCGCGTCCATGAAAGCCGACCCCATGATGCCAAAGGCTGTATCGACGCCATGGGCAACCATTGTCTCGACAAACGCTTCACTCGGTGTCATTCGCGTCATAGCGGGGTACTCCTGAAATTTGTATGTAGGAAGGATTCGAACAGGTAGTGAGACTGTATAACTAAAACGCAAGAGGTTCTAGTTTCGGGAACTTCTACCAATAGGACACGGCACCGGTGTACATCGCTGTGAGCACCTCGCGGTCGACGTCAAGCGGAGCGTTATCGAGCAGTCGTCGCTGCTGGATTGCTCCGTCGACCAACGGCTCGATGTCACGAACCGAGTAGCCGACGCCTTCAAGCCCGTTTGGCATGGCTGTTTGTTGCATCAACTCGACGATGCGTCCGGCGAGCAGTTCTCCCACTTCGCCATCACCCACATCATCGGTGTCAGCCCCCAGCCAGCGTGCACCGTCGCGATGACGCTGCGGCGATCGCTCAGCGGTGAGGCGAAAAACCGAAGGCGCGTTCACGATCACCGACATGCCGTGGGGAATCATCGGCGCTTCCGCCGGATACCCCTCGGGCTGAAACGACTCGCAGAGTCCTGACACCGAATACGACATCCCGTGTGGCACGTGGCATCCGGCGTTGCCGAACGCGATTCCGGCGAGGGTCGATGCCCACATCAACTGGTGTCTGGCTTCGGCATCGGAGGCGTCGTCGACCGCCCGCACCAGATAGAGGCCTAGCAAACGCAGTGCCTCGGCGCAGCCAAGATCGCTCCACGGATTCGACCCTTGGCTCGAGGGTCTCAACGTCGGCGAAGACGGAGCGGGCCGATGGTTATATGGGCGCGCGGTGTAGGACTCAAGCGCATGACTGAGAACATCGAAGGCACTTGAGGCAACGACGTTTGTCGGAAGTGTCGCGGTGCAATCAGGGTCGATGAGCGCGCGCGTGGGCCGCAGCGTCCTCGACGCGATCCCGGTTTTCGCCTTCATCTCGAGCAGGTCGAAGACGGCTATGCCGGTGCACTCGCTTCCGGTGCCCGACGTTGTCGGGCAGGCAATATGGGGTTTCAGTTCGCCGGGCACAGTCAGACCGTGGCCGATCGGCTGGTTGACGTAGGCCAAAAAGTCGGCCGGGTAGGTCGAGTACAGATTGGCCGCCTTAGCGGTGTCGATGACCGAACCGCCTCCGACCGATAGAAAGCCGTCGACGTTGGCTCCAACAGCAAACTCGGTGGCCATGCGGAACGACTCATCGGTCGGCTCGACACGCACCTCGTCGTACAATGCGACGTCGACATCTGCCGCGCGCAACGAGCTGAGCACCTTGGCGAGGTGGGGTGTGTCGACCAATCCGGCGTCGGTGTACACCGCGACTCGCCCCATGCCGAGGCCCTTCGCAATATCGCCAACTTCTGCAAGGCAACCCGCACCGAACGTGACGTTCGATGCGTCGACGCTGAACGCGCTGTCGGCTCCCTCAAGCTGCAAGTCGTAGTGCTGACACAACATGACGGTCCCCTACTCGCTTCTACGAACCTTCAAACTGAGTGGCCCCGGATACCGGCGATCAACAAATCGAGAAGGTGGGCGTAGGTGTCGTCGAGATCATGTGGCCGTGGGTGACCATCGCCAGCCTCGAGAACTGCGAACCCATGGAAGGCACTACGCAGCGTGCGTGCAACGTGGACCTGGTCTTCGGCATCGAGCTCGTATGCCGCCAGGGCCAACCCGAGCACGTCGATCACCCGGTCGACTGCCTCCTCGAGTTCGCTATCGCCCGCGCACGGGTAGCGGTCGGTTGCGGCATAAACGCCTGGGCGGTCGAGCACCAACTGCCGCCATGCCTGCCCCATAGCCCGCACGGCGTCGTCACCAGCCACACCAACAGCCGCATCGGTGAGCGCCTCTGCCAAGACTTGTCGTCCCTGCAGCCCAAGACTACGGATGAGATCGTCGTACCCCTCAACATGGCGGTAGAGCGCTGGCTGGCTGATGTTGAGTTCCTTCGCTACCCGGGTCAAGGTGACTTCGTCGATGCCCTCGGCATCGGCTATCACGGCCGCCGTTTCGACCACCAGCTGCTTGTCGATTGGTCCACGAGGGGTTGGGTCGTCGGCATCGGCTAGAGAAACTCGCTGCGGTGCAGTCAAAACAAGGGGTCCAGGCGTTCGGGGGTTTACCGCCACCCTAGTGGCACGTTCCCGCCTGACGGTAACCTTCAAAAAAGATCACCTTCACAACGATCACCGTCTGCTCGTCGATGTCGCCCGCTCCTGCGCCTGGAGAGCAGCAATGACCGAAACGTTCACAATGTCGTCGACGCTCGCGCCTCTCGAAAGGTCATGCATGACGCCGCCGACCCCCTGCAGCAGCGGACCGAAGGCCTGCGCGCCGCCGATTCGCTCAGTGATCTTGTACGCGATGTTTCCACTATCGAGATCGGGGAACACGAACACATTTGCCGAGCCTGCAACCGCAGACTCTGGAGCCTTGTTGGCGGCAACGCTAGGCACCCAGGCTGCGTCGAATTGCAGCTCACCATCTACAGCCAGCTGCGGTGCGAGCTCACGAACCCGTTCGGTAGCGGCGATGACCTTGTCGACTCGAACGTGTCGAGCGCTTCCTTTGGTCGAAAACGACAGCATCGCGACCCGCGGTTCGTCGCCGCTGAGTTCGGTAAACGTAGCGGCCGAGGAGATCGCTACCGACGCGAGTTGCTCGACATCGGGATCGGGCAGAACACCACAGTCGCCATAGACGACAACCTGCCCGTCTCGAAGAACGAAGAAGAAACAGCTGCTGATAGCGGAGGTATCTGGCGCGGTCCCTAGTATTCGAATGGCGGCGCGAAGCACATCGGCGGTGGGTCGACTGGCTCCTGCGACGCATGCGTCCGCGAGGCCGGCTCGAACCGCCATCGTTGCGGCGTTGAGCGGGTCGTCGAGGTCGAACGGGCGAGACGCGAACCCGGGATGGCCGACCGCATCTGCGAGGAGAGATGCGTCGACTGACTCGAACAGGGCAGCGGGGTTATCGACCACTGACGCCGAAGCGAGGCCTTCGGTGTTGAGTCGGTGTGCCGCCTGCACAGCACGATCGTCGCCATGGTCGGCCAACACGATGCGTTGAGGATTGGCCGCCGCACGTTCGTACCACTGGTCAAGAATCGTCACGGCCTTACCCCCGAGAGCTCAACCTAGGTCAGCCCTTACCGCGCCACGGAATCAGTCGCGCTTCGACGATTCGCATCAGCATGTCCATCAACACGCCGATGATGGCGATAGTTGCGGTACCAACCACCACGACGTCGAGAAGGAAGAAGTTCTTCGCTTGAAAGATCATCGTGCCGAGCCCAACGCCGGTTCCGGTAAGTTCAGCCGCGACCAACGTTCCCCAACTGACGCCGAGAGCGACGCGAATGCCAGTAAAGAGCTCAGGGAGCGCATTCGGCAAAATGACTCGCCGAAGCACCTGCCACTTCGAGGCCCCCAACGAGTAGGCGGCACGGACCTTCGAAAGGTTGACCGTTCGCACACCTGCTCGTGCCGCAATAATCATGATCCACACCGATGCGAAGATGAGTAGCTTCACCGAGCTGGGGTCGCCGAGGCCGAACCAAATGATGAAGAGCGGCAGGATGGCAAGTGGCGGGATCGGACGAAAGAGTTCAACGATGGTGTCGAAGATTCCCCGGAGCCGGCTGGAAAGGCCCATTGCCATTCCCACCGGGATACCGATGAGACAACCCCAGAACATGCCTCGCAACACACGCCAAAGGCTTGTGCCAGCATGCGTGAGAAGAGTGACGCCTTTGTAGCCATCGGTCCAGAGCATCTTGAATCCGCTCCAAGTGTCGGGCGGCGAGGGGAAGCTGCGCGGACTCAGCCATTGGGTGTACATGCTCTCGTCACAGACATCGGCGGGTGCGCCGTTGCACTGCACAAGCATCTTTGCTTGCGTAAAGCGTTCGCCGTTGGCGGCAAAGTCGGCCTTGGTCGCAGCGCGAAACTCTGCCGGAAATCCCCAGGTTCTGGTAGCGGCCCACCAAAACAGGACAAGAGCGGCCAACGAGAGAGCGCTCCATAGTGGCAAACTCTGGACTGCAGCGGCGTCGCCAAAGGTTACCGTTTTGCGATCGTTCTGCCCGGTAGCTCGTCGAAAGAGGCTCGATCCGTTTTCGCTCATCTCAGCCCTCGTGTCCCATGATTTCTTCTTCCATTTCCCAAATTAGTGAGAGAATTTCCTCGCGTTTGTCGATGAACTCGGGCGAGGCTTTGAGCGCCCGTGGCTCAACCTCAAGACCGGTTCTCGCGAACGGCAATTCGTAGTCGCGTTCGATGCGCCCCGGCCTTGGCGCCATCACGAACAAACGGTCACCCAAGTACAGCGCCTCTTCGACACTATGAGTCACAAGCACAATCGTTTTGCCGGTGTCTTTCCAGAGGTCGAGGATAAGACCTTGCATCTTTTCTCGGGTGAGTGCGTCGAGCGCGCCCAGGGGCTCATCCATCAAAATGACGTCGGGGTCGTTCGCAAGGCAGCGTGCGAGAGCGACGCGTTGCTGCATACCGCCGGAAAGTTCGTAGATCCGTTTGTCGCCGAACCCCTGTAGGCCGACGGTACGAAGCAGGTCCTCTACCTTCTCTTTGGTTTCGGCCTTGTCGGCACCGTTCATCTTCGGCCCGAATGCCACGTTTTGTTCAACATTGAGCCATTCAAAAAGTGCGCCCTGTTGGAAGACCATGCCGCGCTCTTGACCGGGCCCGGTTATGAGGTCATCGCCAAGCGTCACGGTGCCACCCGTTGGCGCTAAGAACCCAGCGAGAATGTTTAGCAGCGTTGTTTTGCCGCAACCGCTTGGGCCGAGAAGAGTGAGCAGTCGCCCTGCTTCGAGGTCGA
The DNA here is from genome assembly GCA_938015295.1 of uncultured Acidimicrobiales bacterium. Taxonomy (GTDB): domain Bacteria; phylum Actinomycetota; class Acidimicrobiia; order Acidimicrobiales; family SHLQ01; genus CALLQB01. Next base: position 11,526 of record CALLQB010000103.1, on the reverse strand, counting down.
AGGAGACGTCGCTCAATGCATGCACCGGAGAGCCTTTCGGCACTGCGTACACCATGTCTATTCCGGCGACTTTGAGGTCTTTCATAGGCCGGTTCCCCCTGGAATCGTGTGATTCGTTCTTCGTGTGTCGAATTTTGCCGCCAGCACTTGTGTTGGCGTAACGCACGCTGCCGGGACCAGTCGGCCCCGGCAGCGTCATGCCACAGGTTGTGTGGCTATTTCATGTATTTGGTGTGGCCTATTTGGCAGCTTCGAGGAAGCTCGGATCGACGAACTGGGAGAAATCGTCCAGTGCGCTTTCGATCTCGCCAAGACGCACAAAGGTCTCAAGCTGTGCCTTCATGTTGTCGGCAGCTGCGCCACCGAGCCAGTTCGCACCGAGCTGTTCTTCGATGTCGGGGAATACGAACCAGAGGTCGCCGCCGAGGAAGTCGCCGACGTCTTCCATACCCGCTGCCTTAGCAATGGTTGGGTTCTGTCCGTCCATGTCGGCTGCCCAGGCGTCGTTGAAGTCCTGTGTTGCCTTCAAGAAATCGGTGACAACGCCAGGATGTTCTTCACCGAACGAGGTGGGGATCGACACGATGTCGTAGGTAAAGATGCCGATGTCACTCTCGTGCTCGGCGCCCGTCATGATCAGTTCGCCACCGTTGTCGAGCATGGTGACAACCGAGCCACCGAATGCGCAACCGACTTGAATGTCGCCCGCCTCAAAGGCCGCCGCGGTCGCCGCGCCACCTTCGGCAGGAACCACGTTGAGGTCGTCGAGGTTCACACCAAGGAACTCCATCATCGAAAGCATCTTGAAGTGCGTGACGTTACCGATTGGTGTCATGACCGTTGCGCCCTTAAGCACCTCGGCAGCGTTGTCGCGAGTGACCCCAAGGTCGCCTTGAGCAACACAGTTGTCGGCCTCTGCGTAGGACACAGCGATTCCTACCATTTTGAGGTCAGATCCGTTGTTCACGAAGTTCGCGAACGGGGTAAGGCCTTGCGAGTAGGAAATGTCGATGTCTCCGGCTTCCATGGCTACCGCCATGTCGCCACCACTCGAGAACGGGATCCAGTTGATCGGAACACCTACGGCGTCGCCGAAGCTGCCGTCTTCCTGACCGAACTGGTTCGGTGTTGGCCACTCTGCGAAGTAGGCAACGTTGAGTTCCTCGAGGTCAGACATTGCTGCGCCCTCGTCGGTGGCGTCTTCGCTACCTGCGTCAGAACTATCTGAACTATCTGAACTATCTGAGTCAGTGCTAACCGGGTCATCGCTACCGCAGGCGGCAGCAATAAGCCCGAACACCATGAGCAAAGCAAGAATGAGCTTTGACTTGTTCACAATTTATCTCCTTGTTGTTGCACCTTGTGGTGCAGGTGACCAGTCCCACGACAGCCGACATGCGGCAACGGCGTGGTCCAACCGGTCGCCCTCCAAATTTGATCGCTTACGCGAGCCGCAACGATGCTAGGCCGTTCCCAACACTTCTCGTGCTCGCATTGCCCGAGATTTCCGATTTTCCCCCTATTCCCCCTTGATTTCATTGGCCTGACAACACCAAGAAACGCGGTGTACATACCGACGTATCGACGACCAAACTTACCGATTGTTGGCCAACCAGTCGCCGACCCGGTGCAGCACATCATCAACTCGGCCGACCAAATCGTTGAGGACGTCGCGGTCGGCAACGAGCGGCGGCGAGATCGTCATCATCGTGGCGCCACGGTCGTCGGGGCGGATAAGTAGCTTCGCATCGCGCAAGAAGCCGTGCAGGACTCCACCTTGCAATGCCTTCGCTTGGGCCTCGGTCAGCTCGATGCGGTCTTGACGATCGGCACAAAGTTCGATCGCATAAAAGTAGCCAAGACCACGAACTTCGCTGACATGTGCGTGCGATTTGCCGAGGTCTTGAAGGCAGCCGCTCAGGTAGTCCTCGTTGTCGAGCACGTTCTGAAACACCGATTCATCGCGCAAGGCGGACATGTTGGCTATGGCGACTGCTGTTGCGACGGGGTGGCCGCCAAAGGTCGACCCGTGCATGAAGGCACCCATTTCTGAGTCGTAGATTGCCTCGACTAGTGGCGTGCGCATCACGACACCGCCCAAGGGCTGGTACGCCGAGGTAACGCCCTTTGCGAAGGTGATCATGTCGGGCACGACGCCGAAGCGTTCGCTTGCGAACCAGTGTCCGAGCCGGCCAAAGGAGTTGATGACTTCGTCGGCACAGAGCAACACGCCGTACTTGTCGCAGATACGACGAAGTTCTTGCCAGTAACCGTCGGGCGGCACAACCGCTCCCCGCCCGTTTTGCACGGGTTCGGCGATGAGCATCGACACGGTGTCGGGCCCTTCGGCAAGGATCATCTCTTCGATTGCGGTGACACAGGGCAGCTCGGCGGCCGGCGTGCCGGCGGCAACCGTGCGGTCGAGGGTGTGTGGCACGTGCCGCACACCATCCCAGAGGTTGGGCAGGAACGGGTCACGAAACTTTGGAATGCCGGTTACGGCGAGGGCACCAAGCGTGGTTCCGTGATACGCCCAGTTGCGCGAGATGACTTTGTACCGGCCACTGTCGCCCTGACTCAGGTGGTAGTTGCGGGCAAATTTGATGGCCGACTCGACCGCTTCTGAACCCGAGTTGACAAAAAACACTTCGTCGAGGTCACCCGGGGCTACCTCGCCGATCATGCGTGCGGCTTCGATCGAGGAAGGGTGAGCCATCGCCCAGTTGGGCGAAAAGGCCAGCCGGTCCATTTGTGCCGACGCCGCCGCAGTGATGTCGGGACGTCCGTGCCCGATGTTCACACAGAACAGTCCGGCGAGTCCGTCGAGGTACCTTTCGCCATCGACATCGAAGACGTAGCAGCCCTCGCCGCGGTCAATGACCAGGAGTTCTTCATTGCGCCAGGCTGCGCCTTTCGTAAAGTGGGGCACCAGGTGGGCCTGGGCGTCCTTACGCAAATCTCTGTGAAGAGTGGTCATTTTCCGTTCACCTACATTCTCTGCATCGCGGATAAAAGTGCCATTGACGTAGTGGTACGTCGGCGATGCGGAAACGGTATCACGGTTTAGTTACATGGTCTATCTGTTTGGTGAAGGTGTCTAACTGACACGAGTCGGAGGTCACATGGAGCCTGAACGCGACCACCGGGTTCGCCACTACAGGGCGAACCCGCCGACTTTGGTCTCGAGATACTCGTCGATCCCCTCATGGCCGCCCTCCCGACCAAGGCCGGAATCGCCCATGCCGCCAAACGGCACCGACGCCGACGTGGGGTTCACATCATTGATGCCAATAATGCCGAAACGCAGTGCTTCGAAGGCCCGAAGTGCCGTCGAAATGTCGCGGGTATACACATAGGCAGCCAGGCCGTAGCTGGTGTTGTTCGCCAGGGCGATCACCTCTTCAGGATCGTCATAGGTAAGAACCGGAGCAACCGGGCCGAAGGTCTCCTCGTGGCTGATCAACATCTCGGAGGTGACGCCAGTGACCACAGTGGGAGCAAAGAAGTGTCCGCTGGCAAAGTCTCCGTCGGTCAACCGCTGCCCGCCAACTGGCACTTCGGCACCCTTCGCCCGGGCATCGACCACCTGGTTTTCAACTTTCGCCACCGCTGCGTCGTTGACCAGCGGCCCAACACCAACACCGTCGACAAACCCCGAACCCGCCTTCACCTTCGAAACCCGGGTCACGAGGGTTTCGGTAAAGGCCTCGGCGAGCGACTCGTGGACGTACAGACGGTTTGGGCTAATGCATGCCTGGCCGGAATTGAGAAATTTCAGCGCCGCGGCACCCTTCGCAGCGTGAACCGGATCAGCGTCGGGATACACGATAAAGGGAGCATGGCCGCCCAGTTCTACCGAAACGCGTTGCAGGTTCGACGCAGCGGCGCCCGCCAACTTCTTGCCGACGGCGGTCGAACCGGTAAACGTGAGCTTCTTCACTCGAGGATCTGACGTGAAGACTTCGCCGATCGGCACCGGGTCGAGAGCGGTCACCATGTTGATAACACCAGTCGGAATTCCTGCATCGACCAGCACCTCGAACACGGCCTTTGCGCACAGGGGTGTGGCCTCGGCGGGTTTGAGCACCATCGTGCACCCGGCCGCGAGCGCTGGGCCCATCTTTCTGGTCAACATTGAGACCGGGTAGTTCCACGGCGTGACTGCGGCGACGACACCGACCGGCTGACGAATCGACAAGAACCGCTGGTCGCGTCGAGATGACGGCAGCCATTGCCCGTTGACCCGTTTGGCCTCCTCGGCAAACCACAACAGAAAGTCGGCCGCGTACTTCACTTCAAAGTTCGATGCTTTCAGCGGCTTGCCTTGCTCAAGGGTCATCAGCTCTGCGAGATCGCTGGACCGCTCCGTCATCAACTGCCAGGCACGGTAGAGGAGGGCCGATCGCTCGTGCGCCGTGGTCGACGCCCACTCGGCAAAGGCCGCATCAGCCGCTGCTATCGCCCGTTGGGCGTCGCCGGCGGCGCCATCGGGCATCTCGCCGATCTTTTCCCCCGTAGCGGGATTGGTTACGTCGAATCGTTTGCCCGATTCAGCCTCAACCCAAGCTCCAGCAATAAACATCAGATCCTCCAGCGGCAGCAGCGAACAGCACTCGCGTGGCCCCTCGGGCCACCCGCCGACGTTACGGGAAAAGCAACGAAGGGGCGCACCCGTAGGCACGCCCCTTCGTCATGTTCTTCACGTCAGGTTCTCACGCGGAGAACCAGCGAGTTATGCGCCAGGAATCCGAAGGACCTGACCTGGGAAAATCAGGTCGGGGTCGGTCAGCATTGGCTTGTTCGCTTCGAAGATCTCGGGGTAACGCATGGCGTCACCGAGATGGGTTTTAGCGATTGCGCTCAGCGTGTCGCCGGACTTCACCGTAACGAGGATTGCTTCTTCCTCATCGGGCTCATCTTGCTTGACGCGCTTGATGACGATTTCTTCGTCAACCTTTTCAACGCCTTCGCAGTTACCGACCGCAAGGATCAGCTTCTGCTTTGCTTTGTAACTTGGGCACGTGCCGTTGATGAAAGCGGTGCCGTCGTCCCAGCGAATGTCAATATCGTCAGCCTCAAGGCCGAGCATCTTGACGTAGTTTTCAAGCCCTTGGGACTTTTGTGCGTTGGAACGGCGCTCTTCGGCGCGGGCTTCGCGCTTTGATTCCACGGACTGGGCCTGCTGGTTAGCAACCCGAGCCTTGTTGATCTTTTGGATCGACGCCTTGGCGGCTGCTGCTGCAGCCTCCTTCTTTTGCTCTTCTTCAGCGATCTCGTCGGTGCTCTTGCCGATGCCGACCTTTGCGCCTGCATTGCGTACAAAATCGAATACGCCCATGATTGGCCTTCTTTCTGGCGGGTAATGCGGCCGCGCGTTCCGCGGCACCCCTGATGTTTAGCGCACAATTCGCTTCGCCGCGTTTCAGGAGCTCTATCTATGTCCGGGCCGGCAAGCCAAATTAACCGTCGAGCAATCCCGCTGCGGTATCCATCGCCGCCAATGCCGTGTCAAAGAACGAGGCAAAGGTTTCGTCGTCTTTTGCGGCCTGCGCAAATCGCAACACCGTGTTCGCTCCCTGATGCAGAACCGGCACCGAGCGGGCCAACGAGTCTTGATCAACGCTCAACGAGGGCAAAAGCAATGCCGCGAGCGAACGCAATGGCGCCACCGAACGATCAGACGAGGCTCCCCCAAGGTTCGTCGGCATGTGTCGAACGACGAATTCAGCGGCTTCTGGCTCTTCAGTCACCCATTCGCGAAGTGCCTTTGCCGCCGCGTTGATGAGCGATGCAGCTTCTGGCGGTGCAGACGAAACCACTGCCGAATGCCCACGTGCAGACGCGTGGATTCGTTCTGCGAGCTCCAAAACGATGTCGGTGAACACGCTGTCTTTGAGTCCGGCGTATGAGCCGAACTGGTAAATCAATGTCGAAGGCGAGTGATGCGCTGCGCGGGAGATTTCGGTCAGCGACACTTCAGCTCCGCCGCCGTGGCGAAGGCAGTACCGAGCCCGCTCGACCACATGGGCCTGCGTCGGATTCGGTGATGCTGGCCACCCCACAGCAGCAGTTGCGTTATTCACTTGGATAAAACCCCGTTCTCCACCAGAAGTACGTACCGATTTGAAACGCAAGTCCGAATACCGGTATCAGGCCGAATATCGATTCTTGCTATGTAAGTGGTGTGGAGAAACCCGAGTTCCGTTCGCCGAACACAAGTCAGTGAGGAATCTAGGGCCAAGTCTGTCGCCAAAGTGCCGAACATGGTTCGAAACTCCCGCAACAGGCCGAAACGGTAGCGGCAATTGTCATGACAAGTGAAAGCGAAGCCGGCGATACCCCAGGATGGGCAACCGGCACAACCGCCCACACCTCGCCCTCCGAGGCCGACTGAAGGGTCGCATCCCTGCAATAGCAACGATCGGCCACCAAGGTTGCCGCCCAGGAACGCGAGGCGAGCGCCCAAGATTTCGACCGAACGCGAACCACAAGCTTGGACGCCCCAATCTTGGGGTATCACGTACACAAGCGATGCCCGGCATCGCAGCTGCACCGCCAAGTGGCGACAGTCGAGCCTGGAGTTTTGGTGACAGAGCGGGTAACTTAACGAAGTAGGTCGGGCCACGGGCCGGCGGAAAGAAGGCAAACGGTTGGCGACGATTGCTGTTCTCCATGCGGGAGAGCTCGGCAGTGCTCTCGCGAAGCTTCTCGCGGAAGAACACCGTGTCATCACTAGCGTCGAAGGCCGCTCCGCTGCGACCGTGGAACGAGCCAACTCCTGTGCGCTTGAGATTGTGGGATCGCTCCAGAACGCAATCGATTCGTCCGAGGCCGTCTTGTCCAGTGTCACACCATCGGAATCCCTAACGTGCGCCCATGCTGTAGCGCGCTGCGGACAAGTCAGTCCGACATCGCTCTACATCGATCTCAACTCGAACGGCGCCGATCAGCTTCAAGGTGTAACCGACACGCTCTCGCCCCTTGGGTGGACTGTCATCGGTGGGGCTGTGCACGGTGGAGCACATCGGCTTGCGGCCGAGGGAACGGTATACCTCTCCGGTGACCAATCAGGTCGGGGGGCAGAACTCTTTGAAGGCATTCTTCGCGTCGTCGACCTTGGCTCCGACCTCGCTCAGGCAAAGCAGCTCAAACTGTTGCTAGGCGGGATTGCGAAGTGCTCAAACCTTTTGCAACACGAACTACGAAGCATCGCAACTGGCCTCGGTCTGGAAGATCTTTTCGAATCAGAAATTCGTTCGTTCTATCCCTTCCTTTCTGATTGGTACGACCGCTACTACCCCACCTTTGCCAACCATGCCGACCGACGTCTCGACGAGCTCCAGGACCTCAACAGACTTTCCCAGGCAGCTTCAAAAACGGGTTCAGGCGATCCGACAATGGTTGGCGCGGCCGCCAGCCAGTTACGAAATCTGATAGACGAAGGAGACACGACATGAACTTAAGCACGCCACCGGAAACAACATCCACTCCGCGATCGGCGGACCTTAACCCAGGACCGGGGTTTCGGATCAAGAAGACCCGCCCCCAGATCGACACATCGATCATCGATCGTCTCGCCGCCTTCGAGATACCAGACATTAGCGACAAGCTGAATCGCCTGTTCGCAATGGATAGCGCTATCAAACCAATGAACCATTACGCAGACGGCGTTGTTCCACTACTGGCTGGCCCAGTCACAACTGTCCAGGTGTTTCCCGGTGACAACCTCATGGTTCACAAGGTTCTCGACATCGCTCAACCGGGCGACATCGTTGTCATCGACGGGCACGGGGACCAATCCGTCAACGCAATTATTGGCGACATGATCTGCATGAAAGCAATGCATCGTGGTATCGCTGGTTTCGTGGTCGACGGGCTTGTCCGAGATATGCCCGGCGTCGACGAAATTGGATTTCCCGTTTGGGCCCGAGGGGTAACGGCGGTTGGACCACTTCACCGCGGGCCAGGTGAAATCAACTTTCCCGTCGCCTGCGGAGGAATCGTTGTCAATCCTGGCGATGCACTCCTCGCTGACGCCACGGGTCTGGTAATCGTCCCCAATGGACACATCGGGAAACTTGTCGATGAGCTCGAAGCTAGCCAATCGGCAGCGGCTGCTTATGCAGAGCAAGTACGTCAGGGTGATTTTTCGATGGCCTGGGTCGACGACCTCCTTTACTCGGCGGGCTGCGAAACCGACCTCACGTAACAGCCTCAGCAGTTTGCAAGAGTGCGCGTCGGGTCGATCGATCCGACGACGATGTTTGACGGAATGCTGCCAGCGCCAACCCAAGCACAACCCACCAAGCCCGCTGATACAACGTCTCAAGTGCAATCGAAGCGATTAGCGCTGTTGCGTGTGCTGCGAGGAGCGCAGAACGCAGCCGAGGCTCTATTCGGCGGCGGTCCAGGGACATCATTGGAGCGACCGCGTGGAATACGAACCATGCTGCACCAAGTAGCCCCATCTCAACCAACAACCACAGCGGAGTGTTGTGAATAATGAGACCGGGTTCGAGGTCTGGGAAGGCGCCAAGGAGTCCCAGCTGGCGAAAGGCTCCTAGGCCTATTCCCATGCCGTAGGAATTCAAAAACTCGGTCCATGCATTGGCGAATAGTGCACTGCGCTCGCCGACGTTGTCGGGCCGAGCTTGAAAATCATCGAGCGCCTTTGCCAAGAGGCCGGAGAGAACTACAGCACCAGCGACCAAGAACCCGGCACTGAATCGCCGCAGCCAAACACCAGCAGCAGCCGATTTGATAGCAGCTACTACACAGATCGAAACGACGGTAGCCACAATCGCGGTCCGCGAGAGTGTGAGAGCGAGGCTGGCGGAAAGCACAACCATTGCGGCTGCCTGGCCGATCCGGCCGCGAAACCAGACCCCTCGCTGCCACACCATCGCAGTGCCAATGCCAAACGCAAGGCCGGCGTTGTTCGGGTCAATGAAGGTTCCGCTAAATCGGGAGTCGATTGGATGCGCAATCATCGGCGAGAGGTCGATGGCCGCCCAGTCCACCAAGGCAAAGATCGACCAGCCGCAAAGCGACACCAACCACAAACGTCCGACAATGGCGACGCCCACGACAGACGCGTGGTGGGCCGTGGTAAGAGCCCAGATAGCGAGGATGACAGCACCCACGAGCTTCACAAAGAGTGCGTGCGGGGTAACCCACCCTTGCGATAGCAGCGACAAAAGAGCGCCAAAGGAAATGACCCCGACGAGCGTGACCGGGATGAGACCAAGCGGCGTACGGTCGATCCGAAGGATCGCCGGTGCCGTCACGAACGCGATCACAAGCGCGAGGTCGCCTGGGGCAATGCGAGCGCCAACGAAACTTGCGACGGCTTCTGTCTCAAGCTGCACGGGCATCAGAATTACCGCAAGCCGATAGAACCACCAAGAGAGGCCAACCCCACCAGTGCGAGATTCACCGGAACGAATTATCGCAGCCACCGATTCCTCCGTCCGCCAAGGCGCGTTTCCCGTCAACGTGCTGGGACTCACTCTACAATTGTTCTACTCTGGGCGCAGGAGAGGTAGGCGGCGGTGGACTCGGATCTTCAACTAAGCGACTTGGTGGCGGCGCTGCGTTGGCGGTGGCGACTCATCGCTATCGTTACTGCTCTGGCCGTACTTGTGGTGGCCGTATTCATGACCGTCCGCTCGCCCTCGTACAGCGCGTCAGCCGATGTTCTGTTGCTGACAGAACGGAACCGATCAGCATTCGATTTCACTGACGCGACCGCCTCTCGACTAGCAAAGGTGCCTGAATCAGAGGTTGCGTTGCTGGCACTCGCGCAACCCGACCCTGCTCTTCCAAGCGATGCAGAGATCACCTACTCGATCCCAGACTCGACCCTGCCAGACAATCGGGAGACAACGGATTCCATTCGATTTCATGTTGCAGCCGACTCGCGCCAACGTGCTGCAGAACTGGCGAACGAACTAGCCGGAAACTTCGTCACGCAAAGCCTCGAGCGGGACAAACAACGGCTGACCAGTCAACTCGGCCAGTTAGGTGCAGCGGTGGCTGGCCAGAGCGCTGAAGTTGCGATGACCGCCCGACTTGAACGAGCCGAGGTCTCGCTTGCCTTGTCGGAGCTAGCGGCCCTTGACGGCGGCGCTCGCATCATACGCTCCGCAACTATTCCGTCTGGGGCTGACGGGCCATCTCGCCTTCAAGCCATCGTTACTGCGGCCGTCCTCGGCCTACTACTGGGTGTCGTCGCTGCAGCGATAAGGGAGTGGGCTAGCGATGTGGCCCGCGATCCCCAAAAGGTTGAGCTCGCAACCGGTTACCCGGTGTTTGCATCGCTCCCCTCTCCGTGGTCGGACCCCTCGCGTAGCAAGGATCCTCTACCGCCAAACCTAACCCTCCAGTACCGGGGATTCATCGATGGGCTAGGCCTCACGTCGACAGAATCCATACCCTCGATTTTGTGCCTAGCGGCAACCGAAGCCTCGACCGATGTCGGCTCGTTTGCAATCGATGTCGCACGGATAGCGGAACGCGCCGGACGCCTTACGACGATTATTGAGAGCTCAACCAACAGTTCCCCTACGCGGTTGAGCAGGCTGTGCGGCGTTGAAGTAGCCACGCCACTCGAAGACTTGGGTCTGAAAACACCAAAGAGGCAGCAGCAAGCGACACCATACCCAGGCCTCAGCTACCTCCGAGCCTCGACCGAGTGGCTAGGTATCGCTTCCCACGATCGCATCGCCGAACTGGTGAACGCCTGGGAAGGATCGAGGCTGATCATCGTGGTCGGCGTTGCAGAACTAGAAGGCGATGATCTTCGTCCCATAGCTAAACATGCGGATGCCGTTGTTGTGATCTACTCGCCGAACGCAACGTCTGTCGAATCGGTGCGGTCTGTCGGCCAGAAGATGCAGCTAGCAGGCGCCTCGCGACTCGAGTTCGTATCGATTGGCGTTCACCACTGACACACATTCGGGTCGGCAACGGAGCGGAACGCTGCCAGCTTCGATTTCACCACTGAAGGCGCGGTCGCCAGCGGCAGCTTGCAGGCATCATTCGTCTCGCGAATTTGAGTCTCCGCTGCCCTGGTGTAGGAGATCGCAACTGGACCCGCCTCACATGCCTCTGCGAGATGCACCGCGAGTGTTGTTGAGTGGACGGTTGGGAAGGGGGCCACGTCGGGATCGAGCGGGGCTGTAGTAGATTTGACGGTGACAAAGTCGTTGTCGTTTCCAAAGATCCGGAGTTGCCTAGGGACGATGAGATGATTCCAAGCCTCATCAGATTCGACCCGCAAATTGCTGTACATCGAAAACGTCTGATGGGTGCGGATGCCCAGATAAGGCATTGCACCAACAAACACGAGCGCAGCGCCCGTGAGCGCGAGTAGCGCAACGCCTTGGGCCGAGCTGGGCCCCTTCACGAGATCCATTTCGGGACGGTTTCGGTTGCACCACGCCACAAGTGGAGCGGTACACGCAGCAAGCAATAGCAGGTAGGCGAGACGTTCTGGAAGCGGATGGACAAGCTGCTGACCCAGCG
>CALLQB010000102.1 GCA_938015295.1 uncultured Acidimicrobiales bacterium | reverse complement strand
CCGTTTGTGTGTTTGGGGGCGATTTCGTTGGGGGTGGCGCGGCGGGTTGTCCAGATGTGTTGGTTGTTGAGGTAGAGGGTTTTGTGGGTGTCGTGGAGTTGGTGGTGGCAGTCGGGGCAGACGAGGGCGAGGTTGTCGATGTTGGTTGGCCCGGTTGCGGGTGAGCTCCAGGGGATGAGGTGGTGTGTTTCGCAGTGTTGGTGGGGGGCTCGGCAGAGTACGCAGCCTTGGTCGCGGGCGACGAGTGCTCGGTGTTGTGCGGGGCTGGCGGTGCGGATTTTGCGGCTGTGCCAGAGGGGTTGGCCGTTTCCGTTGAAGAGGATGCCGACGATTTCGGCGTTGCAGAGGTACCGGTCGAACACGTTTTGGGGGAGAGGGCCAGTCCCGTAGGCGACGGGACCGGTGAGTTGTCCGTCGTCATCAACGCTGACGCCGACGATGATGGTTGGTCGTCGTGTGTCGGTCCGGCGGGCTGCTTTCGAACCGTCATCGTCGCCGGAGTTTGGACTGTGGGTGGTGGTGAAGTGTTCGGTGAAGGCGTCGAACAGGCGTTGTGCGGAGGTGCGGTCGTGTTTGGACCGGGGCAGGTTGCGGCCGCCGTCTTTGCGGTAGAGCTGGTCGGCGCGGTCGTCGACGAGTTTCCAGATGGCGTTGATGGTGGCGGTGTCGCCCTCGGCCAAGATGGCGTCCATACCGTCTTTGGTGGTGAATCGCGACACCTTCCGTAGACGGCGTTGTTTTTGGGGGCGGGTTTCGTTGTCGGGCTGGTTGTGTTGGTCGACGAACTTTTTGACGAGTTCTTTGGACTGGTCGGGGTTGGTGGCCCGTACTTTGTCGAGCAGTTCGGGGTTCTTTGATGCTGCGCCGCCGGTTTTGGTGTCGGCGTCGGCGAGATCGTCGAGCTGTTCTTCGGAGACCGACCCGTCGGCGAGGTCGTCTTTCAACGAAGGATTGTTGCGGACAGCACCGGCTCGGCGGGCCCGTTTTTTGCGTTCTTTCTTTGAACGTTTACCGCCCTGGCTCACCAGATCCTCGGTGGCTCTCGGTGACGCCCCCGAATCGATATGGGAGGCCACAATGTTGGCCTCGGCTGCGGAGAGCAGCCGTTGGAACCGGCCGATCATTGCTACAGCCGGTACCGGTTCGAGCACGGCGATTGAAGCCACGACTAACTCGAATGTCGCGTCCAACTCCGAGGCGTCCAACAGCCCGAAATCGCCAGACCCACCAGAACCGGCACCCGACACGCGGCCAGCACAAGACACCGAATCGGCATCCCAACCAGCACCCCCATCGAACCGAAGTTCCTCAGCCAAGCTCATACAAACCAAGCTACCCACCACCCCTGACAAGCTCGATCGAACACCAGTTCGTCCAACGATGGCACGGTCAATTGCAGCGCCCCATCGACCTACCGAGCACTACGGTCGTGCCATGGACGACACGACAAGCGCGGCAATCGACCGGATGAAGGCGTCTCCGCTGTTTCCCTTCGACGGAGACCTGAATCTCAAAACGCTTGGCCCACCAATGGACGCCGAACTCCCTCGCAACGGCGAGGGCGACAAGCCGTGTGGCTCGTGCGGCAACGACGAGCGGACGTGGTGGAGCAACGAGCGATGGAAGATCACCACTGTGCAACGGTCGATCAACCCGGTAGGACTATTTCTCGAAACTGTCGACCATATCGACTTCGAGGATTTCGACGAGAACTACGCCTCGGAATTCGGCGTTCTCACCATGCATCTCGAAGCTGCGATCCGGTCACTCGAATCGGTGGGCCGCGTACATATCCATCGTTGGGGCGACGGTTCGAGCCACTTTCACGTGTGGTTTCAAGGCCGGCCTGCGAAACAACTCGAGCTCTACGGCTGGGGCAACGTTCTTTGGGCGCAGGTGGCCGAGCCATTACCCCAGGAAGTTGTCGACGCCAACCACGAAGTCATCGTGGCGGATCTCAGCCGACGCTACGGGGGCGTCGTCGCAGACCGCTAACCATGCCCTGGCAACGATCGTCAGTCGCGATACTTTCGCTCGGCAACAATCACCCCTAACAAGATCCCGGCTGAGTCGTCGTCGAGTTCGTCGAGTTCAAGGAACCGAAACGTTCCAGGTTCTGAGTAACTCCCGCCCCGGCCCGGGCTACCCGAATCGTTCTGCCACACGATTGCCCCATCTGCTGCGTCGATAGCCACAAGCGTGGTTCCAGTCGGGACTACCACCAACGAACCTGCACCGATAGTCAGGTGTGGCGTGCCCGGCAGCGGCACCTGCCACCGGAGTTCACCCGTCGACGTTTCGTAGGCCGAGACCCGAGTGTCGGCGCTCCCAGCGAACACCCCGGTGCCTCCTGTCTGGTCGATAACAACCACCAGCTCGCCGTGGAGCGCCGCGACAAAACCGGGGAGCCGTTGTTGCCAGCTTCGCTCACCAGCCATCTCAACCGCGATATCGATTACCTGTTGGCCCTCGACATATGGTTGGTCGACAACCAGTCGTAGGTCGCTATCGACTTCGAGGTCCGAGCCAGGTTCACTTTTTTGCCCCGTTGTCGGATCGAGGTCGAACCGGTGCGAGTCTGCTGCGTTGTGGTCGAGCACCGCAAACATGTCATTGCCCTCCTCAACGCGTAAACCTTCGAGTACACCAACCGGGGTCCGCCACACCTCTTGACCCGACATCGGGTCGAGGCCGATGACATCGCCGCCGACGACTGCCGTTGCCGCCACACCTTCCAAAGCACCGAAACCGGGCAAGACGATGGCTCCATCGTTCTGATCGACGCGACCGAAGTCTCGACACCACAACAGTTCGCCTGTCGTGACGGCGACACCGAATCCGGCTCCTGAAGACCCGACGCCAACAACGAAGCCGTCGCTTTGAGCAACCCCGGTGGCATCGCCGATTGTTCGCGACCAGAGCAGTGCCCCCGTCTCGATCTCGACGGCGACAAGTGCACCCGGACCATCGAGGCTGGCGCAGTCGCCATCAAAGTCGGCAACCGTTTCGTCGCTGCTTCCGCACGCCCCGAGAACAAGCAGCACAATGAATGTTGAGACGAACCATCGCCAGCTTTTTTGGGCTCTCACCGGGCTACCCCCAACCGTCCTCAGACACCTCTCGCATCGCCCACGCTACGCGTATGGAGTGAGAATCCTTGCAATACCGATTTCGGTGCCGACCCGGTTAGGGCATGGATTCATCACAAGGCGACGCGGCGCTCGAGCCACCATGGCGAGAACACTTTGTCGCGCTGGCCACTGAGCTCGCCGAAGAAGGCGTGTCACAGGAGTGGGAGGTCGCAGAACCGGACGCACCCATTGGCGTGGCCCAAGGCGGCTACCGCCTCCATCCGCCCGATGTTTCACAAGAAGTACAGTGGGTTTTGCGTAGCGTTGACCGCCACGGCGACTACTTTGTCGCCTCATTCAGCGAACCGGGCGTTGCCGCCAATTTCCTGAGAGCGATCCTTCTCACTCCGGCGGGCATCTTCGCTAAGACCCCCGCAGTGAGCGACGTTGGTTACAACGTCGTGCGATCGTCGGACCGCTACTTGGTTGTCCATCGCGGCCCGGCGGGGTCACAAATCCTCGCAAGCTGCTACGAGGAACATCAGGCTGCGACCTTTGCGATCTGGCTGAACGCTCATGGCTGATCTGCCCACCAGAGATACGGGAGATACCAACGATGAAGTAGCCGAGCACGAGCTGCGCGAGCGCAAACCAGGTTGTCTTGTTCGCCTCCTTGCGCTCTTCGGCTGGATGAGCATCGTTGTCGCAGTTTTTGCGCTCGGCTCGCTACCTCGTTCGTTCGTCGCCGAGCGCGCCTGCAACTCATGGGGAGAACCGCAGGGTCTCGTGCTCGACGAAGTCACTACGGGAACTCCGGGCACTGCCCGCCGGCCGGGTGCCTCAGGAAGCTGCGACTTCACAGCGCCAGATGGCTCGGATGTTTTTGTCGGATTGGACGAGGTACCGACCCCGGTGACCTACCACCTCGTGAACGCGGGCACCGTTGTTTTCGGCGGAGCAGTGATCATCTTCGCCGCGTACCTGCTTGCGACCCGTGCGGGAGGTTCGAAACCCCCACACGAGTCGACGAAGCAGTAGTTCCTAAGGCAGTGAGTCTCTACCAGGGGCCCTTGCCGAAGCCGCCACGGATCTCAAAGGTGATGCCCGGGTCCTGCATATTGACGAACATGCTCTTGCCGTCGGGTGAGAAACACGCACCGGTGAACTCGCTGTCGTTCACCATGTTTTCCGCGAAGTCGAACAGGTCGCCGTCGCGGGAAAGTCCCCGCACAAAGTTGTGAGGAATCGAGAACCCTCGCCCTCGGTCTGGAGCATCGATAGTTCCGTCCTCGCACAACACCAACGCACCCTTGGGTGAGATAGCGATGTTGTCGGGAAGGCTCAAGGCCGGAAGGTTTCCTGGTTCGATTGGACCGTCGCCGGGCACGGGCGCCGCCTCGAATACGAGGCTGAGCTGCATGCGGGCAAGGTCGAGAACCCAGACCTGGCCGAAGCCCGGACCGAAGGTGCTCGATGCGCCTTCGCGGCCCTGCCCACCCTGGGTCGAGTTGAAGTACATCTTGCGGCCGCGCCGGCGAATACCTTCGAGCCGGCTGAACCCCGCAGCGCCTTGGTCCTGTCCCTGAGACGACACCGATCCGAGCGTTGCGATCCAGGGAAACTCGGCCGGGTAGGTGGGATCGGGATCAGGGATCTTGACCCAATCGACCTGATACGTGGCACCGGGCTCTTGGTGCTCGAAGAGCTTCGCATTCGGGATGCCGACAACGCGCAACATTTCGAGTGTCCCGCCGTCTTCGACCTTGCGGTCCTTCTGCGCGTTGTTGGGCGGTATGTACCGGTAGAGACCCGACGGCGCAAAGAAGTCGTCCTGGGTCATATAGAGATAGCCAGTGGCGTTGTCCATGACTGCACCCTCATGGGTGAACCGTCCGGCTTGGGTGATCGGTGTAGGTACCGGGTTCTCGCCGGGGCCCCAACGCGAATCGACCTCGTACACGTAACCGTGCTTCTTCTCGAGGTTCCAGGCACCGTTACCAAAGAAGTCGTGGCCGCCGGGGAAGGGGTCGGGTCCGCTCGATTGTCCGAGGTCGCTACCGCCGGGAAGTTCTTCACACGAGAACCAGGTGCCGTAGGTGGATGCGCCACCCGAGCAGTTGAAGTAGGTGCCGGTCATGCTCGACCAACTCGAGACGTCGCCCCAGTTGTTCGGGTTGCCGCGAAGGTCAACTTCGATTGTGGTGGTTCCGCCGTTACATGCTGCGTCGTAGGGGTTCGACCCCGCTGGTGCTCCTGGTCCGCCCGGCGCCTGCACGCGGGTCTCGTGGTTTCGCACGAGACGGACTTTGCCGCCGGTGGACTTGAAACAGTCCATACCGTCAAACGCGCCAGGAGTGATGTTGCCATCGGCCATCACCGAGTCGGCCAGCGCGATGCTCCGGTAGCGAAAGCCTTCCGGCAGCCGCAGCCGCGACACGCCGTCGGTGGCGTCTTTCACGAGTCGCAGCTCGCCGTATCCGCCTCCCCCAGAGCCCTTGGCCCGGTTCTTCGGTGCTGCCATTGCCGGGTTAGCTAAGAGTCCGGCAAACGGCCCGGCAAGCGCGGCTCCAACAACAAACTGTCTGCGATTCATCATCGCGTTTCCCCCAATTTCCCTCTGCACCGCCTTGACGCAGATCAATTTTCAACGTATTACATCGCGAATCGCGCCGCAATTATGGTCTCTGGAACACAGGACAATGGAGGAAATGGAGGAAATGGAGGAGAGGCGAACTGACCGAAGGCGATCACCGTTTGTAGCTGTCCAGACCGACCGACCCGTGACAGACTCGCAAGATGGACGTATCGATTGAGCTCTTGAATTGTGGGTCGTTGGGTGCCGGGCGTTCGTCGTTCGAGCTAGGCGCTGGCGATGACAAGATCACTGTGCCGGTGCCAAGTTGGTTGATCCGCCATCCCAAAGGCCTTGTGCTGGTGGATGCCGGAATGTCCACTGGCCTCACGGCGCCTGGCAAGCTGCTCGACTTCTGGAGAAACTTCTTCGATATCGACCTGACTGATGGCGACATGGTGACCCAGCAGCTCGCGAGCCGTCAGGTTGATGTGGCCGACATCGACGTCGTGATTCTTACACACCTGCACTTTGATCACTCGGGGGGTCTCGCCCAAATCCCGAACGCACGGGTCATCGTGCAGCAAGACGAGTGGGCATCCGGCATCGACGACGATAAGGCGGCTGCCAACGGCTTTAGCCGAGCCGACTACGACCTTGGCCATGATCTCGAGATGGCCTCGGGCGAGCACGATGTGTTTGGCGACGGTCTAGTTACCTGTATTCCGACGCCCGGCCATACTCCCGGGCACCAATCGGTGCGA
>CALLQB010000101.1 GCA_938015295.1 uncultured Acidimicrobiales bacterium | reverse complement strand
GGCCGTCGACGACGTTTGTAAATCAGTCGCCAGCGAGGCGACGCCCAAACGCCGACACGTCCGGCATCCAATCCAAACGTGTCGGCGGGGCTATTCACCCAATTGAAGGATACGAAATCATGAAACTGATTGCTCGAATTTTTACGGTCGCCACGTTGGCCGCGCTCGTAGCGTTGGTCGCCGCTCCTGCTGCTACCGCTAGGCCCGGAAACGGCCAGGGAAACAATGGGCACGGCAATGCCCGCACCTACTCGGTAACGGTCACCAACGTGACCGAGGGGCAAATCCTCACCCCACCAGTGTTCGCAGCACACAACCGCAGCGCCGACGTGTTCGACGTTGGGCAACCAGCATCGTTCGGCGTGAAAGAGATTGCCGAGAACGGAAACCTTGCACCGCTTGCCGACGCTCTCACCGGTGTCAAGGGCGTACGCGACTCTGGTATCGGCGGCGGCGCTGACGGACCACTCTTCGCGGGCGACAGCCGCACGTTCTCGATCGAGACCAACCGAACAGCACGCCTGTTGTCGACCGTGCAGATGGTTGTTTGCACCAACGATGGCATCACCGGCATCGACTCCACCCCGTTGCCAGTGAAGCTGGGCGAAACCGTCACCGTCTACACCGTTGCGTATGACGCTGGCACCGAGATCAACACCAACTCACTCGACGATTTCGTGCCACCATGCTCTGGCTTCGAAACCGGCACCGGCACAAGCAACCCAGCCCTCGCCGAGGGTGGCGTCATCACGATGCACCCAGGCGGCACCGGCGACATTGCCGAGCTGTGGCCATTCGATGCCTCGAGCGCCGTCGCTTCCTACACCATTACCCGCACCAACTAAATCTGCAGAAATCGGCAACCGAGGGTCCGGTTGGCGTTGCTGACCGGACCCTCATGCGGTGCCACCTCGAGATCGCTCGCTAGTTGACGACGCCGGTGTAGCAACCAATGACGTAGGGAAATGACTCGGTCGTGTAGTAGGCGTACTTGCCGTCGTCATCGGTGCGCCCGTTGCACTCGTCGAGATCACCCGAGCCTTCGACATAGCTATGCGCCGCGAAAGTATCGCTGGCAAACAGTGACTCGTCGGTGAGCTCCCACGAAGACTCGTATTGCAAGTTGCCGTAGATCGGATACCCGTCGAACGCGTAGCCGAACAGCACGGGTGCGGCCGATACGTCAGCCTCGGAGAAGCGGCAGGTGTCGGTGCCGGTTACATCGAACGTGTGGTAGTGGTAGCCGGTGGGTCCGTTGTGGCCGCCGCATTCGGTAAAGCCGTTGCCAAGCGACATCACGTCGCCGCCGGCTCCTTCGGTTGGCCCATAGATGGGGACACCGTTGATGGCGACAGCCACCGGTCCGAGTCGGGCGATGTCGCTCACAGCATCGGCTGGCGTGGGGTTGACAGGGATCGAGAACTCAAGGTTCTGATCTCGCGGCCTGCCGGGCGATGTCTCGATATAGGGAAAGTCAGGAATGCCGTTTGCCGTCACGACCACCGTGTCGCCATCACAAGAGGCGTTGACCTCCGGGTCGGACAACTCGGCGTTTGCCGAACCCTGCGTCACAAATGCTGCCGCCACCTCGTCGCACGACAACGACCCGTTAGACCCAGAAACCGCGCTTTCGCTTTGGTCTCCGGTGTCTGTCGTTTCCGTAGCGGTGGCCTCTTCGGTCTCGGTTTCTGCGACGTCGGCAACGGAAGCGGCGACACCGGCATCGGCCTCGTCACTTGATGAACCACAGGCCGCGGCAAGCAGCGAAAGAGCCAAGAGTGAAATCAGGAGTTGTGCGATGTGGGGGAGCAGCGGTGTCTTCATGAACCGAACGGTAAAGCAGTGCCCTGTGAGTTCTCTGAGAATCCAAGAAGACTCTTCCGAGGGATTTGCCCGTTCCAAATCGATAAAGAACCGTAAGACAAAAACTACGGGGAGTAGATCATGGATACACGGCGGACACTGGACGCAGCCGTTGACGCGGGCGACACCAGGCAAACAGTAAGAAAGCACAGGCTGCGTGCAACATTTTCAGGGTTGATTGCGATGTTCCTATTCGCAGCGATCCTGCTGCCGGCTCCGGCCGGAGCACAAAGCAACCGCACACCGATTTCGGGCGACGCGGCTCCGTCGACCTGCAACAACGGCAAAGGCGTGGGCGCGATAGAGCTCGTGGGCGATCTCGAAGGTTGCCTCATCTTCTTTGTCGACACGGGAGTGTGCACCGAACTGAACGGCTTCGCACTCTACGAAGAAACCGGGCGCGAGCTGTTCATTGGCGAGTACGAGGGGGAGAAGGGCCGGTTCCGTACCAAGTACACGTTGGCTGGCACGTACGCGCAGGGCGCATGCGCCGACTTTGACGCCGCGGACTACGACTCGTTCTTCAGCAAACAACTCACCGGCGGCTGCGATCACAAGATCAAAGGCAAGCAGGGTGTGTTCAAAGGCATGAAGGGCCTCATCGTCTTCCACGACATCATCCCCGAGCCGGGTGTGTCGGGTGCGAGCAACTTCTTCTACTCGGGTTACCTGAAGTAGGCGACAGTCCTCCCGATTGGCCGGCCCTCTGCTCGAAGGAGTGAGGGTCGGCCTTTTGGCCTTTTGCCGTGTTGGGAAGTCGTCTTCGCTCGCAGTAGCGGAACACTAGATGTCGCGGGCGAGTGTCAGGCGTTCATATAGTCGCGGTAGTAGGTGATCTTGCCGTTACGAACCCGGTACACGCCGACGCCGGTGCGCTCGCCCGAGTTGGTCGTGGCTGTCCATTGGGCCCAGACCGTTTCGTCGTCACCCGACAGCTCTTCCAGCGAGAAGCTAGCGCCGATCTTGCTCATCTCTTGGTTCATTTTGGTCATGAACGCACCTATCGCCTCGGCGCCTTCAAACGTTCCGAAGATCGGGTCGACCAATACTGCGTCGTCGGCGAACAGCTCGACGACCTTGGTGTAGTCGCCTCCGTTTTGCAGATCCCAGAATCGAGCAAGTGTGTCGTACGCATCGCCAGCCATTGGCCGACCTTACCTCTAGCCCCGTCCGCCGGCCTTACTGCCTGCCGGGGGTTCTGTTGGTCCAGGCGTCGAGTACAGCGCCACTCTCGGCGTCGGGTAGAGCTACATAGCCGGCCTCGGTGACCGCCGCCAGGCCATCGTCGCTCAGCATGTAGTCGACGAAGTCAGCGACACTCGGGTCGTTGGCGACAACGTCGATGTTGACATAGGTGTACAAGAAGCGAGCAATGGGAAACTCGGCGGCAGCGATGGTTTCGGGTGTGGGCGACACGCAGTCGCCGCCGTCTTGCTTTGCCACCTGAAGCATCTTGGACTTCCCGGCTTCGGTGGCCTCCTGAGCAAAGGCGTACCCAACCCAGCCCAGGGAGTACGTGCTGCTGGCGATGCCCTCGATGATGACGTTGTCGTCGGGGCTCGACGTGTAGTCAGGACGAATGATCTCGACGAACTCACGGCTCTCACCGTCGAGGCCAGTATTTCCTTTACCGACCGCTTCGATGACGATTTCTGTAAACGAGTCGAACGTGCCCGATTCTTCGCCCGGACCAAACACATCTAGCTGAGCGTCGGGGAATTGCTGACCTCCCCAACTGGCGGTGAGTTCGTTGGCATCAGACCAGTTTGAGAAACCAATAGCCTCGTCGCTCAGCAGCGCATAGAGATCGTTGAACGACACGCAGTCGATGGCGTCGTTGTCGGCGGAGGTAATGACACTAATGCCGTCGATACCGCGTTTCAGCTCGACAAAACTAATGCCAGCAGCGTCACAGATTTCGATCTCTTCGTCCTTTAGCTGGCGCGAAGCGTTGGCGATCGGGACCTCTCCGGCACAGAACTTCTTCGCTCCGTCGCCTGAGCCAGGGCCTTCGACAGCGATAGCGACACCCGGTTCTCTGCTCTCGTATCGCTCGGCCTGAAGCTGCACGATGGGAAACACAGTGGAGGAACCCGAGATCAGGAACGACCCTTCGGTGGAGGAACCTGAGGAAACTGTGGCGTCTTCACTGCCGCCGCTGCTTCCGCATGCGGCGGCGAACAAAGCGAACACGAAGAGTGCGGCGAGCAGAGACGGCAGCGCTGGCAGAGCGACGTTGCGTCCGCGGGCCGTCAATCGCTTTGGCAAAACGGTCGAGTCTGAGTGGCACGATGTGCTGTTTTTGAACATGGCGAAACCGTACGAATCTGAGGTGTCGCAGGCTCGACGCCTCGGCAACGCCAGCTCGGCAATTCGGTGAACTTTGGGTAAACCGCTAGCCGCAGAGTGCTCGGTACATTTGTTTCAGGTCCGACTACGCAATTTTGCCTTGCTGTGACTTATCCATGCGATGACCGATCTGATTCTCGATTTCGAGCAGTGGTATAGCGAGGCGCATCCGCGGCTGGTGACATCGTTGACGCTGGCGTTTGGCTCACTCGATGTGGCCCACGAAGCGGCTGATGAAGCATGCGTTCGCGCCTACGAGCGGTGGAACCGGGTGTCGAAGATGGGCTCGCCCGTTGGGTGGACCTATCAGGTAGCTATGAACGCTGCCCGCCGGCGTCTTCGTCGGCGTTCGCTTGAAGCTTCGCTGCTGCGCCGTAGCCGGCGTGCCGATCAGCAAGCCCCGGCCGGCGAATTGTGGTTGCTGGTTGCCGGACTCCCCGAACGGCAGCGTCACGCCGTAGTACTTCGCCATGTCGGGCAGCTCAAAGAGGCCGAAATTGGCGAGGCCATGGGTATTGCCCGCGGCACCGTGTCGGCAACTCTTCGGGCTGCTTACCAAAAACTGCAGATCGAACTGACCGACGAACTTGCAGGAGAAGTTGTATGACTATCGACATTGACCAGTTGTCTGAGGAAGCCGTGTCGGCCCTCGACATTCGCACCCCGGCGATGAGCGAGGTGGCCCGCAAGGTGTCGGTGCGAAAGAGAAATCGTGTGCTCGGCGGCGTAGCGGCCGCAGTGCTGCTTGTCGTTGGAGGCGGGTGGTTCGTCTCGACCATAGAGAACGGTCGCGTATCGACTGACGGCGTCGCCAGCCAGGGCGAGAGAGAGCCTGTCGGCGACGCCGAACCAACGGGTGTTGCTGTTCCCAACGTGGTCGGCCTCGCCGAGGACGAAGCTTTTTGGATGCTCCAAGAGGCAGGATTTGCCGTCGATACTGTGGTCATCGACGGCGCCGAAGCAGGAACTGTCGATGTTGGTCAGATAGCCGAGACCAACCCAGCCGCGGGAACAGTGGCCGAACCAGGGTCTGTCGTCGTCTTGGCTGTGGCAGCCGGCGAGGTCGCAACCTATGAGCGGTATGACGACCCGGCGTTGAGGACCCAGTCGTACTTCCCACTGATCCCGGCACCCGAAAGTCTTGGTGAGGGGTGGACCCAGTTCTACGGCGGCGGCATGAACCGCTTTGTGCTGTTCGACCCGGCAGAGGAGGAGTCGGCTTGCGAGGTCAACGAGCCGATCGTGGTGACCAATGGCCTGTACGCCGAATACGGTTTCGGCGAATCCCCCGATGACGCATTGCTCCTCATCACCCGTGGCGACACCGCCTACCTGCGGTCCTTCTTTGCCGACTTTGGCGAGTTGATCACCTGCAGCGAAGACGGGTTGGGTACCGTCGTGACGATCAAGGATGCCCCGCAGCTACCCGGCGCCGTCGATGTGCTCCGGTTCTTCTCGACCGACGACCTCGATCAAGATTCGGAGAACATCCTCGTTCTGCGAGACGACCTAGTGCTGTTCCTCGGCGTCAGCGAACAGAATGGCCAGCAGCCCGACGTCGACCAGCTGGTGACCCAGGCGCTAGCCGACTACGACGCTTCGAACTGAACCTTGCATTTGGGTCGTGGCGGGACCGTTGAGGAAGCTGGCGCTGGTTCGCAGGAAACTTCTTCGGCGAACATGTATCAGGACCCGAGTTCGCCCCTCTTCTTTTGTAGCCACCACAACTACAAAGCGGAAGAGGGACAATATGTTGGATCTGGCGGAACGGCGCGAGGTCAGCGAGAGCGAGCTTTCTGAGCTGCTGGCAACCATGCAGCCGATTATCTACCGGTTCGCGTCGCGCAGGCTTGGGCCAAGCAACGGCGACGAAATCGTGGGTGAGGTGTTCGCTGCTGCTTGCATTTCGTTGCGAAAGGGCGGACAGGTAACGCCGGCATGGCTTATGACTGTCACTCGGAACAAAGTCGTCGACCGCTGGCGGCACGTCGAGCGGCAACGGCGGTTGACCGATGCCGTCGGAGCCGAAGAGATTCGAAGAGGTCGGTCGGCCGGTGTTATCGAGGACGTCGTCGTGCCCGACGACGTTCACCTGGTATTGGCGAAAATTCGGCCGCGCTACCGACGCTTGCTCGAGAGAAGATTCTTCGATGGTATGTCAATAGGCGATATCGCTGACGCTGAGAAGACGACGTACAAAGCGGTCGAGTCGGCACTGAAGCGGGCAAAGGCAGCGTTTCGCGAATGTTCCGCATTGGATGGGTCTTTCGCTGCATAGCTGCGGGTCGCACATCTACGGTGTGCATTGATGCACAGCGACGATGTCCAGGCCGACCTACGGTCTTACTACGAAGAGGAGGCCCGGCTTCGACGCCGCGAACCATTGCAGGGCCGGCGGGTGGAGCTGCGAAACGACTTCATCGTCAAACTTCGTCACGAGAGGTGTAGGTCGGTGCTCGATTTTGGTGCAGGTCCGGCAAGCGATGGGAGAGGGTTCGCCGCGGCGGGACTTTGGTATGTCGGCATCGACTTGGCGCACGGCAACGGCAACCTGGCTGCAGCCAATGGTTCGATTGTGCTGCAAGGTTCGATTGCCTCGCCGCCGTTGGCAGACGGCTCCTTCGACGCTGGCTGGTCGATGAGCACGTTGATGCATGTGCCTTACGACGAAGTGGTCAACACGCTTCGCGAAATGGTCCGGCCCTTGCGCAGTGGCGCGCCGCTAAGGATCGGGCTTTGGGGCGGTGACCTTGGCGATATTTCTGGCAAAGACACAATCGCTGGTCAGCGACGACAATTCAGTCTCCGGCCGATCGAATCCAATGCCCGCTTGTTGTCGACCTGCGGCACAATCGAGTCGCAAACCCTGTGGGATGCCGGCCCGGATCGCTGGGAATATCAGGTGTTTGACCTGCGAGTTCACTGAAATCAATCATCGGTCGAACGCTTTTCTATAAAGCGGTCGGTGGGTAGCTGTCGATGCCTAGTGCGTGACATCACAGCGATCCCTGGCGGGAATCTTGGCAACGATCGTGCTGTCGGTTCTAGCCGTGACCGTCATTTCGGTCGCGCCGACGTCGCAGCCAAACGACGCTGAGGTCGCAGGCGTAAGCCTCGGTCTTGAAGGGTGGCACTGGCCGCACATGGCGACCGAGCCAATCCCGTATTACATCGTCGAAGAGAGCATTCCTGATGGCCTCACGCTGGCCGAGGTGCAAGGTGCGTTCGACGATGCCGTTGAAATCTGGCGAACGGCAGGACCGGTTGCCATCGACTTTGCGTACCAGGGAACCCGGCCGCCCGTAGGTGTCGACTTTGTGGACGTGCAGGGCGACTTCTCAGATCCGCTGTATTCAAAGAGCTTCAACACGATTACCTGGATCGACACTCCCAACCCATCCGACAACATGATCGCCCACGCGAAGATTTGGCAGTACGAGCCGGTTGCGTTCGAGTTCGACATCTTCATGAACACCGACTACGACTTCGCGTTGGGTGCGGTGCCGGGTCGCTACGACTTAGTGAGCAGTTTCGTGCACGAACTTGGCCATGTGCTCGGCCTTGATCACACTGACTACGACGCTGCGGTGATGCACGGCCATCTTCCCCCTGGCACCACCAAACGAGTCCTAGGCAAAAGCGACAAGACTCTTCTCCAGCACCTGCCGTACCAGCCTGAATGCAACGATGTGCCGGCAACGATTGTTGGTGGCTCGGGTGGAGAACTCAAAGGCACCAACGGCGACGACGTCATCGTTGGGCTAAGCGGCGACGACCAGATCTTCGGGCGACGAGGCAACGACATCATCTGCGGCGGGGCTGGCGACGACATGGTTCGGGCAGGCCGAGGTCGTGACCAGATCTGGGGTGGCCCGGGCAACGATGTGCTGTCGGGTCAATCGGGCCGAGACAAAATTTTCGGCGGCTATGGTGATGACGATCTCCGCGGAGGCCGCCACAAAGACAAGCTGCGCGGCGGGCTCGGCAACGACACCAAAACCCCTTAGGCGCTACTCGGCGCTACGGCCGAAGACCACGGGCTTACCGAATCGGTGACCCCCGAAGAAACCCCCGCCTGATTTCGCAAGGGTAGTCAAGGGCTGGGTGGCGTCATCCACATGTAGGTGGTGGTTGCGCTGGCGGCCCGTTTGCCGTTCGGTAGGTACAGGTCCACTTGGCCGAAGACGAGGGTGCGGCCGGGTTTGGTGGCGTAGGCGTCGAAGATCACCTTGCCGCAATCGGCTGGCACTCCTCGCTCGAAGGAGGTCTGCAGTTGCACGGTGGTAAACGGGGTGATCTCGCCGCCCTGCAGCGACGCCATCACAAATACCATGCCGGTATCCATGCAACCCATGATCGACTGGCCGCACATCACGCCACCGCCATTGACGACGTGTTCGGTAACCGGCACCTCAAAGCGCACTCGGCCAGGTTGGGCCGCAGTG
>CALLQB010000100.1 GCA_938015295.1 uncultured Acidimicrobiales bacterium | reverse complement strand
CCACCTCAACCGATTTTGGTCACTTCACAACAACAGAAGGGGTTCCCAGGAAGCGGAAATCGTGGCGGTCTTGCTTGACCAAGACAAAGCCCGGCGGGATCATGAGCGCGTCGACACATTGTCGCCACGTGTCCCGGAGGTTGTCTTGGCCGAAGCATCGGAAGGTTCTTCCCTTCCCGGTTCCACCACTATTGGTTTTGTTGGTCTCGGAAACATGGGGGGTCCAATGTGTATCCGCCTCGTGGAGGCCGGATACCCCGTGGTTGCTTTTGATATACGCCAAGGCGCGCTTGACGCTGTCGTTGCCCAGGGTGCAACCGCGGGTGCGTCAGCCACCGATGTCGCCAAGCGGTGCGACCTTTTGCTGACCTCGCTACCACGTCCCGATCATGTGGTCGCCGTAATGGCGGGCGAGCAAGGAGCGCTTCATTCGATGCAGCCTGGGTCAATCTGGGTCGACCTCACAACCAATCGACGCGAGCTAGTTGACGAGCTCGCAGCATCGGCCCCCGACGGTGTCGCCGTAGTGGATTCGCCGGTCACGGGCGCGGTCGATGGAGCCCGCACCGGCAGGCTCACCTTGTTTCTCGGCGGCGACGAAGCAAGTGTTGCGCGCGTTCAGCCCGTTCTGTCACACCTTGGCCTGGTCATCGAGTGCGGCGAACGAGGCACCGGAAACGTCACAAAACTGGTCACGAACCAGCTGTGGTTTGTGCACGCTGCGACCCTGGCTGAAGGATTCGCACTTGGCATGGCGAACGGGGTGTCACTCGAGACGCTCTGGTACGCAATTAAGGAAAGCGTCGGTGATTCGTTTGTTGCTCGCCACGATGCGCCATCAATCTTCGCCGGGCATTACGACCCATCGTTCAGCCTCGATCTCTGTTTGAAAGATCTAGGTCTCATCGAAGAGTTATCGGCGAATGTCGGAGCGAGTTTGGATATGACGATGAAGGCGACCGAGATGTTTGCGCAGGCCGCCGATCGATACGGCAAAGACGAAGGCGAGTTGCATGTCGCCAAGCGGGTGGAAGACGACGCAGGGCTCTCCATGCGCCTCGATGGCGACTGGGTTCCTCACTGGGAGAAATAGATAGTCGTGCAACGAAACGGCAATACCCCGCTGGACACCCTCGATACATTGATCGACCTCGATGCCTATCCGGTCCACGAACCCCAAAGCCACGGCTATCTGCAGCGTGTCGACGATGCTCGGGCACAACTTCACGACACCGGCTGTGCACTAAACAAGGCGTTCATTCGCCCTGCTGCGGTGGAGCTTCTCGGCGCCGAAATCCGCGAGCGAAAGTCGCAGACACACTTCTCGACCCAGAAAATGAACCCCTATTTTCACACCGAGGTAGACCCCGACTTCGCTCTCGATCATCCGGTGAACACGTTCCTTGAGCGATCGAGCGGTTTCATCCCCGGCGACGCCTGGGACTCCACATGTGCGAATGATGTGTTGTTTCGAGCACCCGAGGTTGCCCAATTCCTGGCGGACTGTCTCGAAATACCGGCGCTGTACTGCTACGCCGATCCGTTGGCTGGTCTCACTTCGAACATCCTTGATCCAGGCCAGCAGTTCACCTGGCATTTCGATACCAATGACTTCGCGGTGACGGTGCTCGTTGACGAGGCTGACCAAGGCGGTCTGTTCGAGTACGTACCTGATATCCGGTCAGCGGGCGACGAAGGGTTCGATGCCATCGCTGAAGTTCTGGCAGGTGGCACGACAGGTGTTGTGTCACTCGACCTGCGGCCCGGAGATTTACAGATTTTCCGCGGTCGATACTCGCTACATCGGGTGACCCGGGTGTCCGCCGACTCTCGACCCCGTCATGCGGCGATCTTTGCGTACACCGAGCAAGACAACGTGATTGGTCGACTCGATCGGACGCGCCAGCTGTTCGGGCGGGTACTGAAAGAACATGAGGACGCGGAGGTCGCTCGGGTTCGCAGCGACGAGCTCCTCGACTAGCGCAACCCCTGCCAGCGCAACCCCTGCTAACTGGACCGGTTGGCGAGTAGTTGAAACTCGACTTTGCCCTCATCGCGAACGCTGATGACCCGTTCGATCGACGGGTTAACAATGTCGAAATCACTGAATACGACATCGATAGAACCAACGATTTCAATCGATTCGCCAACGCCTTGTGCATCGAGCGAAACGGTGACCGATCGGGTAACGCCTCGCAAGGTCAGGTCGCCTTCGGCCGTCGTTGTCATCGAAGAGCTTTGCGATTGGTCCTGCTGCCCTGGCAGCACCACCGGCGAAGTCAACACAAACTTTGCCGTTGGGAACTGTGCAGCATTCATAATCTCGCCGCGGAACTTGCTGTCGCGTAGATCATCGTCGCTGGTCATCGAAGCGACGTCAACGACAAACGATGCGGCGGTGAGACGGAGCGCATCAATGGTGAACGTTCCTTCGATCTCGCCGGTGCGGCCTACCGCCTCAAAGTTCTGCAGACCGCCCGCAAAGTCCTCGACGACGCGGTAACCCGCTTGCGAACCCGCCGCGATCGTCCACGTGCCATTCGGGTCGCCCACGGTCGACGCCGTGTCGGCTTCCGACGCGCTGAGCTCAAACGCGTCAGGCGCATCGCTGCGAATGAAGTTGAAGTACACAAAAACGCCAGCAACAACAGCCGCTACTGCCAGAACGACGAAAGTGGTGAGGCGACGCAGTTTCACGATAGGAGGGTACCGGACTACCTCACAAAGATCAGCTGAAACTCGACCTTGCCCTCATCTCGTACCGCTACCGCCGTGAACGACGGGTTCGCTATACCGAAGTCGGCGAACAACACCTCAACGTTGCCGACGACCTCAATCTCGCCGCCGACAACCTGAGCGTTGATCGCCACGTCAACGGGGTTGGTCACCCCGCGAAGTGTGAGATCGCCGGTCGCCTCGACACTGATTGGCGTCGTGTCGCCGGGAATCTCGGGGAGTTCAATTGGGCTGGTAAGCACAAACTTTGCTGTTGGGAACTCGGCGGCGTTCATGATTCGGCCACTGAACTGGCTA
Organism: uncultured Acidimicrobiales bacterium; assembly: GCA_938015295.1. GTDB lineage: Bacteria > Actinomycetota > Acidimicrobiia > Acidimicrobiales > SHLQ01 > CALLQB01. Next base: position 24,997 of record CALLQB010000100.1, on the reverse strand, counting down.
TCGCGGGTGCCGCTGTCGCTGGTGATCGACGCAATGTCGACGTCAAATGATGCCGCAGTGACGGTGGTGCCCTCGATGGTAAGAAAGCCATCGATCTGATCGGTTCGGCCGACCGCCTCAAAATTCTGCAGTCCGCTGGCGAAGTCCTCGACGACGCGGTAGCCGGCAACCGACTGCGGGCCGACCGTCCAGGTTCCGGCCACGCCAGATCCGTCGTCAGCCGTGGCTGGTTCCTCGGTCGCTTGGTCGGCGGATTCGGGTTCGGTATCGACCGTTTCCTCCTCACCGTCCTCCTCACCGTCTTGTGGCGGATCGCCCTCGGTATCGCTTGTCGCGGACGCGGCTACTTCTTCAGCGCTACGAAGCTCGAATTCCTCGGGCGCGTCGTCGCGGAAAAAGTTCAAAAAGATGAAGACTGCCGCAATGGCAACGACCGCTGCCATCGACCCGCCGATAAGTACCTTTTTTGCTGACATTTCGTCAGCGTAGATCGCGGTACCTCGCAACCGGGGTCGGTACTGACATCTAATCGGTAACAAGTATCCGGTGACAAGTATCCGGTGACACCTAACCGGTGACAATGCGAAGCTATGTCGCTATCGTCCACTCATGGTAAGCAAACTCGAAATAACCAAGGATTGGTTGCCGCGCTACACGGGCATGGAAGTCGATGAGTTCGGCGACTACATCCTTCTGACGAATTTCAAGAACTACATCGAAAATTTCGCTGAACAGTTTGATTGCGAGATCAAGGGTCTCGATCGCACCTTCCAAGCCTCGACCAACGCTGCCGGCCTCACGATGGTCAACTTTGGCATGGGGTCGGCCAATGCCGCCACCATCATGGATCTCCTCTCGGCACGCATGCCCGAGGGCGTACTGTTTCTCGGCAAGTGCGGCGGCTTGAAAGACTCGAGCGAGATTGGTCACTTTGTGCTGCCGATTGGCGCCATCCGAGGCGACGGCACCAGCGATCATTATCTCCCCAAATTGGTTCCGGCGCTGCCCTCGTTCAAGCTGCACAAGTTTGTCTCCGAACGCATGGTCGACGCCGGTCTCGAGTACCGGACCGGCACGGTCTATACGAGCAATCGGCGGGTGTGGGAACACGACGAACAGTTCAAAGACGAACTGCGCGAGATGTCGGCGTTGGCGATCGACATGGAAACAGCCACCATCTTCGCCGTCGGTCACGCCAACCAGATCGCCAGGGGCGCCCTGCTGCTTGTGTCGGATCTGCCGATGACTCCCGACGGCGTGAAGACACAAAAAAGCGATGCGTTGGTGACCAAGAACTTTGCCGACGATCACCTGCAACTCGGCATCGAATCGTTGTCGCTCATCGGCGAACGCGGCGAAAAGATTCGCCACTTCCGCTACTGATGCGGCGGCTGCGCGTCGTTGGTGTCGCTGCCGCGGCGTTTCTCTGCAGCTCAACGCTTCTCGGGGCCCTCTTTTTGAACTCGGCTGCAGCGCACAGCAGCTTGCGTGCCGCTGTGCCTGCGGTTGGCCTCGAATCGGGACCATTCTCCGAAGTGCGGCTCGAATTCTTCGACCCCATCAAACCTGGCGCAGACATCAATATCGACCTTCGTGACTCCGAGGGCATACTGCTCGAGGGGTACTTAGCCAAAACGCGGCTCATCGACGATTTTACTATCGCGGCCGAAATGATCACTGCTTTGCCTAGCCCGGGCCAATACCTCGTGTTCTTCATGATCGAGAACGACGACGGCGACGGTATCCAAGAGGCGGGTTACGAGTTCCTCTTCAATCCCGACGCCGACAGCGCTGTCATCACCTCCAACACTGTTACCGGTAGCGAGGAAACCGAGGGAGCCGGTGGCCTTGAGCTTCTCGGCATCGCTGCCGCCCTTCTCGGTGTCATTGGTGTGTTGTTCTGGTTCTCGCCGTGGTGGCCCTTCGATAAAAACCCGGCTTCTGAAATCGATTGACCCTCGCTGTTGGGCTTAACTTCGGTCTGCCGTCGCACATGGGTGCAGCGGAAGGTTGAGTTTCGTCGAGCAGAAACGAGTTGCCAGTGGCAGACGATTGGTTTGAGAAGTATCCGGGATTAGCTTTCGAGCGTCGCGAGAATGGCGTGCTGCTGATGACCATCAATCGGCCCGAATCGTTCAACGCGACCGACGGGCCAATGCACAAGGGGCTCAGTCGCATCTGGCTCGACGTCGAAGACGACGAGGACACCCGCGTCGTTGTTGTTACCGGTGCAGGCAAAGCCTTTTCGGCCGGCGGCGATCTCGACTGGATTGGTGGCTTCGTCGGCGACTACGACGGTGTGCGAGAAATTATGAAGGAGGCGGGCGACCTCGTGTACAACATGCTCGCCTGTCCGAAGGTGATTATTTCGGCCATCAACGGGGTCGCCGTGGGAGCCGGCTTGGCCATTGCTCTCATGGCTGACATCAGCATCATGGCCGAGGAAGCTCGGATCACCGATGGGCACGTGAACATCGGTGTTTCTGCTGGAGATCATTCCAACATCTTGTGGCCGCTGCTCTGTGGCCTAGCGAAGGCAAAGTACTACCTGCTTACCGCCGAGTTCGTCGACGGAAAGACCGCTGATCAGATCGGCCTTGTCAGTAAGTCGGTACCGCGGGCCGAGTTGCTCGACGAAGCATTTCGGGTGGCAGACAAACTCGCAACCGGGTCGCAGGACGCAATCCGTTTCACGAAGCGTTCACTCAACCTCTGGATGCAGCAAGCGGCCCCGCATTTTGACGCAAGTCTTGCCATGGAGATGTTGGCGTTCCTCGGCAGCGATAGCGCAGAGGGTGTTGCTGCGTCACGTGAGAAGCGGCCACCCAACTTCGCCTAACTCGTTACTGCTGCGCGGCTGCCCCGGGTGGCGGGGCAGGGGGTGGTTCGAGTCGGACGTCCTCGAAACGGTCCACATTGCGAAGTGCAGGAAAGAACTTCCACCACAGCGCCACCACGGCCAAGGTTCCGACGCCGCCGGTAACGACCGCCCAGACAAGGCCGAGCAGTTGCGCTGCCACACCAGATTCAAGCGAGCCCAGCTCGTTTGAACCGCCAATGAAGACATTTTCTAGCGCGATCACTCGACCGCGCATCACCTCGGGTGTTGCGAGCGGTACCAGACTCGAGCGGATATAGACGCTGATTGCATCGGCTCCGCTGAGTGCAAGAATTGCAATGAAGGCAACGGCATAGTTCTTGGTAAACCCGAGCACGATCGTTGCTACGCCAAACGCAGCGATCGACCAGAGGAGCACCTTGCCTACTCTGCGCTGTAGTGGGCGAGAGGCGAGCACGGCCGAAACCGACGCCGCGCCGATGCCGTCGGCGGCCCGCAACCAACCCAACCCCACTTCGCCCACACCAAGATGCTTTTCCGCTATAGCAGGGAGCAGCGCCGTTGCCCCGCCGAGGAGCACCGCGAAAAGATCGAGGCTAATTGCTCCAAAGACGATCGGATTTTGGCGGACGTACCGCATACCTTCGAACGCATCTCGGAAGGCTTGTAGCGGTCCGGTGGGGGTGTCGAGTTGCTGAATCGGCGGTTTGGTCACCTGGGTGAGCAACAGTAAGACACCAACGAGCAATACGGTGCCGATCAGGTAGGGGAGTTCGGGCGCGATGACCGCGGCGAATCCGGCGACGACGGGTCCGGCGATGACACCTGTCTGAAACGCCAGGGCTTTGAGGGCGATGACGCGTTCCAGAATTTCTGGGGGCGCCAGGTCGATAGGCATGGCACGACTTGCTGGGGCAGCAAAGGCCCGCGCCGCCCCGTAGCCAGCGACAGCGGCAAAGATTGGAAGCACCGACGTCGGGTCGGATCGGACGTACAAGAAGAGGAACGCAGCGAGGAGGATTTCGACGGCGACGGCTCCGGCGTACATCACTCGCCGGTCGAATCGGTCGACGAGCGTTCCGGCCAGCGGCGAGAACACAAAGATCGGGACAAACGCTGCGAGGCCGAGCAGGCCGAGGTCGAGTTCGCGTCCGGAGATCGCAAATACTTGATCACCGGCGAAGGTGATGATGCCGAGATACGCGAACGTGCTGAAAAAGTTTGCGAGGAGCAGGGCCCGGATTCCGCGGGGGAGCGGGACCGTTGCGGTCACTGAGCGGTCGGGGTGTATCGCTCGAGAAGCTCTTCGGCGGCGGCTGCCGCGTCAAAGGGATACGAGACAACTGCTGTGGCCTCGGCTTGCATCGGCAGAACGAACAGCTGCTCCATTGGTTGTACGACCTGTTCGAATACCTCCCGCACTTCGGCCGCGACGCGTGCGCGTTCGGCTACGTCGCGTGCAACACGGCGTTCGAGCCGGATGCCGGCAGGCACATCAAGAAAGATGGCGACATCGAGTCGGTCGCGGATTCGTTCGTCGGCGAGGAGGAGAATGCCATCGGCGACGACTATCGACTTGGGCACGAGTGTGTCAGTGCCGGCGGATCTGCTGTGTTGGCTGAAGTCATAGCGTGGCACTTCGATCGTGGTGCCTGCTCGCAGCAAGTCGAGGTGCTCAACAAACAGATCGAGGTCGAGGCTGTCGGGATGGTCGAAGTTCACGTCGCAGCGCTCTGCAAAGGTCAGATGGCTGAGGTCGCGATAGTACGAATCGAGTGCCAGAAAGTCGGCAGTATCGCCGAGCTCTTTCAGAAGCTGTCGGGCAAGGGTTGTCTTGCCCGAGCCGCTGCCGCCGCACACGCCCCAAATCTCGGGTCTTCCAACGAGTTCGGTCTGCTGCGGGGGCTTCACGAAGATGCAGTGTAGAACCCCGGTCGCGGCCAAGCCGTGTCCGGTTACGCGGCTGCGTTCGAGGCCTGGACGCTAGCCGGGCTGAGTGGCGAGCCCCGAAATGCTCGAATCACCTGGAGGCCAAGCAGCGAGAGGAACAGTCCGGCTGCGGCATCAACGATGTAATGATTGGCGGTGACCACAACGGTCACGGCCATGATTGCCGAAGGCAACATGATGAGCACGCGCAGCATTTTCGACGACACCATAGAGGCGATCATCAGCGCCGAAAGTGTGTGCCAGCCGACGTGGAAGCTGGGCAGGGCCGCGAACGGATTGATCAGCGCGCTCGGATGGGCGATGACGTGTCGTGATGTAGCGCTGACGGTATCGACGAATCCGTCGAGAAATCGCGGTGGTGCTACCGGGTAGAAGGTAAAGATGATGAGGCCGATTGCTCCCGACACGATGAGCGCATCGCGATAGAGCAAGTAACGGGCCCGGTCTCGCCACCACAACAAGATAAGTGAGCCGGCGAGTACCGGCCAATAGGTCCAGGCATAGAACCAGTTGAAGAACGTCATCCAGTTCGAGCGGTCGAGCAGGTATTGCTGGGCGGCTTGTTCCCAGGCGATGCCAACTTTGGTCTCAAACTTTAAGATGTCGTAGGCATTGGCGAGTGCGAGATCTTCAGAGGTCTGGGTGATCCCTCGGACGCCAAGGTAGAACAAGAACATGATTGCCAAAAGCGTTAACTGTCCCGCCGCCCCCTTGACGGGGTTGGACACGTGAAGGTCGGGGTTGATGACCCTTTTGACACGCGCGGCCACGCCTGAAGAGGAATCTTCAGCATTCTCGGGGGCGTGCACACAAGTCATTGCGGCACTCGAATCGACGCCGTCACCTTCTCAGATTGCCGCACGATTGCGCCAATGTAAAGGAAATATGACATCAAATCGCAACCCGTTCGTCATTTCCGGGCGGCGAAGAGGTCATTCCGTGCAGTATCCCCGAAGCGAGTACGACGCAGGTGAGTTGGTCGCCGGTGGGAAGTTCAAGCGTCACCTTTTTGTGGTTGAGCCCCCACATCAAGTAGTCGGAGCCGACGATCTGGCCCATCCACGCCCACGATGAATCGGGGGCATCTGTCGGCGCGGCGGCGATGGTGACCCGAACGGTGCCGAGTAGACGGCCTTCGTGGCGGATCCGCACCTGGTCGGCAAACCAGGGTGTGTCATCACTGCCGTTGTCCATAGCCCATTTTACGGGTGATGGCTCAGCCTTGCTTGCTTTGCGTGCCAACTTTCAGGTCGGCGAAAGGCACTCCCTTGTCGACCGATGGTTCGCGGGGAAGACCGAGCACCCGATCGCCAATGATGTTGCGCTGGATTTCATCGGTGCCGCCTGCGATGTGGGCCTGGAACGTATTGAGGGCTCCGTTGGACCACTTTTCGCCGCCACCCGGAGCGGGGTCCCATGCAATGCTTTCGGCGCCCATGATGGCAAACGTGAGGTTGCGAACCTGTTCGGCGACGATTGCGCCATGGAGTTTTCCGAGTGAGCCGCCGGGCCCGGGCGCCTTGCCTGCCTTGAGTTCAGCGCGGGTGCGAAGGGCGACGAGGCTCTTGGCGGTTTCATGGCTGTAGAGCTTCATGAGTTCCTGGCGTAGGTTAGGATCGGTGATGGTTCCGCGTTTTGTGGCGGCGTTGATAAGCCGGTCGGCGTGGTCGTGGCTGATGCCGCTGCCGCCGCTGCCGATCGCGACGCGCTCGTACATCAACATGGCGGTGGCCAGTCGCCATCCCTCGTTCATGGGGCCCACCAGGTTGGCAGCCGGGATCCTCGTGTCGGTGAAGAACACCTCGTTGAAATGCTGGCCTCCGTCGATCTGATGGATTGCTCGCACTTCGACTGAAGGGTCGTTCATATCGACGATGAACATTGAGATGCCAGCGTGTTTGACCTGGCTTGGATCGGTGCGGGCGATGAGGATGCCGTAGTCGCAGAGGTGAGCGAGGGTGGTCCACACCTTCTGTCCGTTGATGACCCACTCTTCGCCGTCGAGTTCGGCTTTGGTCTGCAGGCTCGCGACGTCGCTGCCCGCTCCCGGCTCGGAGAACATCTGGCACCACACATTTTCGCCAGAGATATTGGCAGGCATGTAGCGGGTCTTTTGTTCTTCGGTGCCGAATTCGTTCAGGATTGGAAGACACATGCCGTGACTGATGACGAGATCGAACGCCATCGCACCGAATTTGCCGATTTCTTCGCGCCAGATCTTGTCATGGGCGCGGGTGAGGCCAGCGCCGCCGTATGCCTTGTCGTAGACGATTCCGGCGAGCCCCGCTTCGGCGAGTTTGGCCTGGAATGCCTTGGTCTGAACCATGCTCTTTTCGCTTCGCGGATCATCGGTGTGATCGCGGGTGAACGAATTTGCTTCGAGAAACTCGCGGCACCGGGCCCGAAATTCGGCGGTTTCTTCGGCGGTGAGCGTTTCAGACATAAAGGAGGACTCCCGGGGGTCACTGGTAGCGGGTGCTTGGTGAAAGATTCAGAGAAGATCATGACGCAAGATTCCTCAGAAGAGGTAGTCGAATGTCACACTTCTCCCAGGCAAAGAAGGCTTGCAGTGCGTGTAAGGCATGCCTTACAGTCAACGAACATGAAGCCTATTAGTCGTACTGTTCTTGTTGGCCTCGGAAGGGTTGGCCTGGTAGCCGTTGCCCTACTTGTCGCCGCGTGCGGATCGTCGGCGTCCGACGAAGCCTCAGGCGGCTCCCTTACCGTGTACTCCGGACGAGGCGAAGATCTGATCGGGCCGGTGCTCGACCTATTCGAAGACCAGACCGGCATCACTATCGACGTGCGGTACGGCAACTCCGCCGACATGGCCCTGCAAATCGACACCGAGGGCGAACGTTCTCCAGCCGATATCTATATTGGACAGAGCCCGGGAGCAGTCGGTTTCCTCGACCAGCAAGGTCTTCTCACCGAGCTGCCAGCGGATCTGCTCAGCCGAGTCGACGCTGCCTACCAGGCGACAAGTGGCAACTGGGTCGGTATTACCGGGCGCGTGCGCGTGCTGGTCTACAACACCGACCTTGTCGATCCAGCCGACCTTCCGGCATCGGTACTTGAGCTGACGAACCCGGAGTTCGCCGGCCGGGTCGCCGTTGCACCCAGCAACGGCTCGTTCCAGGATTTTGTCACTGGCATGCGAGGGATGTTGGGCGACGATGCAACGGCTGATTGGCTGGCAGGGATGGCCGCGAACGGTGCTCCGAACTACCCGAAGAACGGGCCAATCGTCGACGCGGTCACCCGCGGCGAGGTCGACATGGGCCTAGTAAACCACTACTACCTTCTCGAGTTTCTCGAGGAGGATCCGAGCCTCCCAGCGGCCAACCATGTGTTCGGCGCTGGCGACATTGGCTCGATGCTCATCACCTCAGCGGCAGCGATTGTCGGATCCTCCGACAATGTCGACGAGGCGCAGCAACTCATCGAGTTCCTACTGTCGGCTGAGGCGCAGACGCTTTCGGCGAACGGCGAGAAGGAATATCCGCTGATCGCCGAGGTCGGCGCTCCGGCGGGTCTAGCCCCGCTCGCCGATCTGGCGAGCGTCACCGTCGATCTCAACGAACTTGCCGACGGCCTCACGGGAACACAACAGCTGATCGAAAACAGCGGCATCATCGAGTGACATCGGCGGCACTGCCCAAGGTTGCATCCGCGACGCCGGGCAGAATGGGTCGTGCCGCGCCATCGAAGATTCTGCTGGTCGTCGTTGCTGTCCTCACGATCTGCTTCGCCGGGCCGCTGCTTTTTGTGCTGTATCGAAATGTTCGTCTCGGCGCTGACTTCGGCGAGATTTTCAGCAGTAGCCGAACCTGGGGCCCGTTCGGCCGTTCCCTGCTGCTCGGTACCAGTGTCGCGCTGTTGAGTTCGATCGTTGGAACGTCGCTGGCGTGGGTAACTATTCGCACCGACGTTCCTGGTGTTCGATTGTGGCGTTTGCTGGCCCCGCTTCCGCTGGTGTTTCCATCGTTTGTCGGTGCAACAGCGCTTATCAGCGGTTTCGCGAATGGGGGAGTGCTCGAGCAGCTCATCGACCCGCTCGGTATCGATCTGCCCGAACTCGCGGGGTTCTGGGCCGCCGCAATGGTGCTCACGCTGTTCACGTACCCCTACGTTTTCCTGCCGGTTGCTGCCCGGTTGCGTCGCATGCCAGCCTCGCTCGAGGAATCAGCGCGTCTTCTTGGCCGCTCACCAATGAGTGTCTTCTTGTCGGTGGTCGTGCCGCAGCTCCGCACCTCGATCACTGCAGGCGCGAGCCTGGTCTTCCTGTATGCCATCTCCGATTTCGGAGCCGTGCAGTTGCTCCGGTACGACACGCTCACTCGGGTTATCTATTCGAACGCCTTCGCCGACCAAGCATTGGTGATGGCCTTGAGTCTGTTGCTCGCGGTGGTTGCACTCGTCGTGGTGTGGTTCGAAGGCCGCCAACTTTCGCAGCAGCTGGTATTTGCTGACTCGGCGCAGCGGGTTGCGCTTCCGGTTCGGCTACGACTGTCGCGGATCCCGGTGCTGGCGGGTCTGGTGGCGTTCTTTTCCTTTGCACTCGTGGGGCCAGTCGTGTCACTGGCGTACTGGGTGCTGCGGGGCGTGCGTGCGGACCGCACTTCGGGATCACTGGTCATCTCCACCGACGGACTCGCCAACGCAATCGGCAACACGGTGTTTGTAAGCGTGGTTGCTGCCGTTCTTACCGTGCTCGTTGTGCTCCCGTTCGCGTATTTCTCGGCTCGCCACCCCGGACGGCCGAGCCGGCTGGCGTCAAGCGTCGTGATCTCCGGCTTCGCGATGCCGGGACTGGTGCTGGCGATCTCGTTCGTGTTCTGGATCGTGAACTCCGACGCACTGTTTCGCTTCTACCAGACGTTGCCGTTGCTTATCGTTGCGTACATCCTGCACTTCGGCGCACAAGCCGCTCGAACCTCGGAGGTGGCCGTCGGAGCGCTGCCGAAAGGCGTCGAAGACGCAGCTCGGGTGCTCGGTGCCGGCAGGACCCGCCGCTTCTTCACTATCGAACTACCGATCATCATGCCGGGATTGCTCGCGGCGATGGGCCTCGTCTTGCTTTCGACGATGAAGGAGCTTCCGGCGACACTCTTCCTGCGGCCCAACGGCTTTGACACGCTTGCCACCCGGATTTGGGCGTCCATGGACAACATCTCGTTGGCGAAGGCCGGGTTCGAGTCGCTGATCTTGTTGGTCGTGTCCGCGATCCTTACCTGGGTATTGGTGCTCCGCCATTCTGAAGCTGCCGGATGATGTCGCTGTGCGAGCGTGACGAAGCAGTGTGACGAATCACGCCGGCCCGATCGCCGCTAAGGCCTCCAAAGCTGGCATGCTTTGAACGTGACGAACATCGACCAGAGCGCCGCCTTGCGCGACGTATCCGACGATCTCGCCGAAGCGACTGCAGGTAGCGAGGTAGAAGAAGGCTTCAGTAAGAGCATCGTCGTGAGCGCCGTTCGCTGTTTGCTCACCTACATCGTCTTCCCGTTCGTCACACCCTTTATTTCCGTCGCCGCCGACGTTGGTCCATGGATTGGCATTTCGCTCGGGACGTTCGCGATCTTCGCCAACCTGTTCAGCATTCGCCGCTTCTGGAAGGCGCAACACAAGTGGCGCAAGCCGGTCACGGTGGTTCATGTCGGTATCATCGTGCTGCTGGTCATTTTGGTTATCAACGACCTGCGCGAGCTGATCAGCTAACACTCGTCTCTTTGCGCCTCCGCCGACTCGTGGTGCTGGTGCGTTAGGGCAGCGGGAGCCCGCGAAGGTGCGCAGTTTCGTTAAAGCTGCGAAGCGTTCGATGCCCCTGGCTCGAGGCGGCGATGCGAGTTATCCCGGTGTAGGTGGGTTCGCCGACCATGACGTTTCCAGGTTCGAGCCCAACCGCGTGAGCGAGCGTCGAATTGATCACCATGCCATGGCACACCACCGCGACGGTTTGGCCGCGGTGTATCTGCACGATGCGCTCGAGAGCAGCGAGGACGGTTGCTTGAAACCCAACGGTGTCGTCGAGGCCCGAGTTGTTGGCGATGAAGTCCTTGTATGCCTCGGGGTCGTCGCGCTTCATCTCTTCGATTGGGATGTAGCTCGATTCTTCCGCGTCGTACTCTGCAACATCGTTCTCGACGATTGCCGTCATACCGAGTGCTGCCTCAAGTGGCGCCGAGGTCTCTCGGGCCCGAACGAGGGGACTCACATAGAGGGCGTCGATCGTTTCAACTTTGAGCCAGTCGGCCATCGCCGCCGATTGCCGATGTCCGAGGTCTGCGAGCGGCGGATTGGCCGCCGTATCGTCAGAGTTTTCGATGCGGACCGGAAGCCCGTGACGGATAAGTAGAAGTTCCATCCGTTGTTTCTATCGTACGGACTGGTGTCTATCGTGTGGATTAGCTTGTGCCGTAAATGGCGCCGCCGTCGATCTTGAGTACCGAACCGGTGGTGTAGCTGCTGGCAGCGCTCGCAAGATAGAGGGCAGCGCCGACAACTTCGTTAGGTGAGCCGGCGCGGCCGAGCGGGATCGATTTCTCGAAATGATCGTGCGTCGCCTGGGGCCAAGCTTTGCTGATGTCGGTAAGAAACGGGCCCGGCATGATGCAGTTGACGCGCACCTTCGGGGCGTACTCGCGGGCGAACGACTTGGTAAGGGCATGCACGCCAGCTTTCGCAGCGCCGTAGGCAGCTTCGATCGGTGTCGGGTTCTCGGCGGCGACCGAACTGACGTTGATTATCGAACCTCCGTCGCCCTCAGCCATGCGCTTGCCGAACGTCGCCGATAGCCGAAACGGACCGCGCAAGTTCACCGACATGACCTTGTCGTACAAGGCCTCAGTGACATCGAACAACGAGTCGTACAGCGGCGACATTCCGGCGTTGTTCATGAGGACGTCGCACTGGCCAAACTCGTTGTACACCGTCTCGGTCAACGCGTCGCACTGTGCCCAATCGCCAACGTGGCAGGCAACCGGGAGGACACGCCGGCCTGTGGCGTCGCTGATTTCGGCGGCAAGGGCTTCGCAGTTTTCAAGCTTGCGGCTGGCGATGGCCACATCGGCACCTGCCTGCGCGAACGCCCACGCACATTCGCTGCCGAGGCCGCGACTGCCGCCGGTGATGACGGCGACTTTGCCGGTGAGGTCAAACAGGTCGTTGGGATGAGTCACCACGACAACATGGCGCTCTAACGCTGGCCGACGCAATTCGGCGCCCACGAAGTTGCTTCGTGTTGGTGTTAGCCGAGGGCTTCGAGGCCGCCAGCGAGACGTTCGGCGTGACTCTTTGCCGACTTTGCGAGCGTCTCGAGCCACTGGGCGACTTCTTCGAACCCTTCTTCGCGTGCGATGTGTGCGAACTTCGGGTACATCTCGCCGTGCTCGTACTGTTCGCCGATTGCCGCGGCGCGAAGATTCTCGGCGGTATCGCCAAGTGGTTCGCCGGTTGTGGGGTCTCCGACCTCAGCAAGGTATTCGAGGAGTCCGTGGGCGTGCCCGGTTTCGCTTTCGGCAACCGCCCGAAATAACCCGGCCGCTTCGGGGTAGCCCTCGACATCGGCTTGCTGAGCGAACCACAGGTAGCGGCGGTTGGCTTGGCTTTCGCGGGCGAACGCCTGAAGTAGATTCTCGTGCGTTGCCGTACCGTTGAGTTCGGGCATTACCTGTCTCCTTGGGGTGCGCTGAGTGGGATGCGTTGCGTGGGGTGGCTGAGTTGTGCAACGCCAGTCGGTCGTACTGAAGATGCCAGCCGGTCGTAGCGAAGATACCGTTCGATTCGATCTACCAGCCGGCCTAATAGCCAGCTTCGATGTCGACGAGGCCGACGAGTTCTTGGTTCTGCAAGAACCGCCGAACATTGTCCTCGACCCGTTGCATAAGCAGCGGCAAACCCATTTCGGCGGTGTTGCCGACGTGTGGGGTGATGATGCAGTTGTCGAGCTGCCACAACCGGTGCGTGGCAGGCAGCGGCTCGGGGTCGGTGACGTCAAGGGCTGCGCCTCCGATCGTTCCGGTTTCGAGAGCGGCAACAAGGTGGTCGGTCACCAGGTGGCCGCCGCGCCCGACGTTGACCAACCACGCGTCGTGTTTCATCGCAGCGAAGGCGCTTGCGTCCAACAGCCCTGCTGTCTCGTCGGTGAGCGCCCAGGCAACAACCACGACGTCCGCCGCGCTGATTGCTTGGCGAAGTTCGTTTGTGGCGAAGGTGCGATCGGCACCGGGGAAAGGGTCGTTGCTTCGGCGGACAACCGAGATGTTGCATCGCCAGGGTTCGAGGAGCCGTACAAGCTCGGTGGTAATACCGCCTGCGCCGAGCACGGTTACGTTTGCTCCCAGCAAGTTGCGACCGGTGCGGTCGCCCCAGGAGGTGGCAGGGACGAAGGTGTGGAGGTCTCGCAGACCTGCAAGGGCAAGGGCGATGACGTGTTCGGCAACCGGCAGGGCATAGGTGCCCTTGGCGCAGGTAAAGGTAAATCGTGGGTCAAGGTGATCGGTGAAGGTCTCGACGCCGGCATAGGGCAGCTGAACCCATTTCAAGGCTGGCAGTCGGTTGATGAGCGCGGTGAAGTGCTCGGCAGCTGCTGGGTCGGCCCAAACCAACGCTTCGGCTTGTTCGAGGTCAGTTTCGCTGGCGACCACGCCTCCAGCGCGGGTGACGGCATCGCAGAGCCCGCGATGCATTGCAGGAAGTGATTCGGGAGCGACGGCAATGAGTGTGGACACCGCACAAGAGTAGATGGTTGCTGCGGCCATGCTTGTGTTACACAGCAGCTATGCCACCATCTACGCCACAGATCAGCACCGTCTCGCGGCCAACCGACGAGTACGGGACTATCGACCTTCAGGTTGCGACTATCGGCGATGCGCTCGCTCCATTGATCCTGTGCGTGCACGGCTGGCCAGAGGTGTGGCATTCGTGGCGTTTCCAGATGGACTATTTCGCCCAGCGCGGATACCGAGTCGCGGCCCTCGACGTTCGTGGTTATGGTGGCAGCTCGAAGCCCGCTCAGGTTGAGGCGTACCGCTTGCGCGAGCTTGCTCTCGACGTGATGGCGGTGGCCGACGAACTCTCGCCTCAGGCCCCGGTGGTCCTTTTGGGCCACGATTGGGGAGCGCCGGTTGTTTGGACCGCAGCGCGCCTGTTTCCTAGCCGCCTTCGTGGTGTTGCGGGGATGAGCGTGCCGTACCGACCAGCGACCGACGGCGACCCTATGGAGCTGTGGGATCTGCTCTACGCCGACCGCTTCTTCTACATGCGGTACTTCCAGCCAGCTGGCGTACCCGAGGCGGCCTTCTCTGCTGATCTTGGAGCGGCCCTTCGGAAGGTGTATTTCGCTGCGTGCGCAGATGGTGTCGCAGAGGGCTTGTGGTTTCAGGACCTACCAGCCGACCATGCGATGCTCGACGGGTTGGTCGACCCCGATCCGGCGCCCGACTGGATGTCGCCGGAAGCACTTGCGCCGACGCTGGCCGCCTTCGAAGGTCAGCCGCTGCATGGCCTGTTCAACCGTTATCGGGCGCAGAAGTTGGATGCCGAGTTGGCTTCGCTGGGGAGCCCTATCCTCACACCACCCACCTGCTTTATTGGTGGAGTTGACGACATCGTGCGGTCGTTTGTCGAGGGCGTCGACGTGTTTGCATCGGCTGGCGAGTTTTGCGCCGACTTTCGTGGCATCACGCTCATCGACGGCGCCGGCCACTGGGTGCAGCAGGAAAAACCGAACGAAACCAACGCCGCACTCGACGCGTTCATACGCACGCTTTAAGCCCCGCCCCGAAAGTCTCCAAGCCCCCCCGGCAAACCCCCGAAATTTTCACCCAGAGCGACCGAAAACGGTCGCTCTGCAGCAACAGAACGGTTAGTGGGCGGTGACTTTGCCGGTTGTGGCGGCGTGCAAGTTCTCGGCGTGGCGATTGAGGCCAACCAATTCGGCTTTGATACCTCGGTCGGCAAACTTGGCGACGACAGCGTCGAGCGCTGCGACCGCTGAGGTATCCCAAACGCGAGCGTTGCTGAGGTCGATTTCGACGATCTCGGCCTCGACTGCGTCGTAATCGAACGACCGAACCAGATCGTTTGTCGAGGCGAAGAAGAGCTCGCCGCTGACTGCGTATAGGCGTTCGACACCGTCGGGATCGACCACGCTCGTGACTTTGACGACATCGGAGACGTGACGGGCAAACATGATGGCCGAGAGCACGACACCAGCACCGACGCCGTAGGCGAGGTTGTGGGTGAAGACCACGATGGCCACCGTGGCCGCCATGATCAGCGTCTCGACCCGAGGCGTTGACTTGAGCGTGGGCACCTTGATGCTGTTCCAGTTAAACGTTCCGATCGACACCATGATCATCACGGCAACCAGTGCAGCCATCGGAATCCGGGCAACCAGGTCGCCGAGCCCAAGAATCAAGATGAGCAGGAAGATACCCGACGCCAACGTGCTTAGACGTCCACGGCCACCGGTGCGGTAGTTGATCATCGACTGACCAATCATGGCGCAACCCGCCATACCGCCAAAGAAGCCGGTGAAGATGTTGGCGATGCCCTGGCCACGCGACTCGCGGTTCTTGTCAGAAGGCGTGTCGGTGAGGTCATCAAGAAGTTGGGCGGTGAGCAGCGACTCGAGCAAACCAACAAAGGCAAGCGTGATCGCGAACGGCAGCAGGATGCCCAAGGTCTCGAATGTGAACGGAATCTCGGGCAGGCTGAACCACGGAAGCGCACTCGGCAGTTCGCCCATGTCGCCAACGGTTGGCAGTTCGAGATCCATCGTCATCGCTGCCCCGGCGAGGACGACGATGGCCACCAAGGGAGACGGAATCGCCGTGGTAATGCGCGGTAGGCCGTAAATGATGCCAAGTCCAAGGGCGATGAACAGCAAGTTGAGCGGAAGTTGGCTGGTGTCGGCTTCGTCCGAGAGCAAGATGTGCGGCACCTGCGCAAGGAAGATCAAGATTGCGAGAGCGTTGACAAAGCCGACCATTACCGTGCGAGGGACAAATCGCATGAGTTCGCCAACACCGAGGTAGCCGAGACCAACTTGGAGCACGCCAGCCATCACGGTCGCCGCAAAGAGGTAGGCGACGCCGTGTTCTTCTACCAGGGGCACAAGAACGAGCGCCATTGCGCCCGTGGCCGCGGAGATCATGCCGGACCGGCCGCCCGCGAGCGAGATGATGATCGCGATAGAAAACGATGCGTAGAGGCCGACTTTGGGGTCGACCCCGGCGATGATCGAGAACGAGATCGCCTCGGGGATAAGCGCCAGAGCGACCACAAGACCCGACAGGAGGTCGGCACGTGGGTTTGCCAGCCAAGCTTGTTTGAAGCTGTCGAGTTTGTTTGGCGCGGGCGGGGACTCAGCGTTGGTTGCTGTCATTACGACCTAGTGGTTCTGCAGAACCGATGGGAGAACGGGAGCGAGGCAATCTGCGCATCGCGGTGGCACGTTCAACCCTTGACGGTCGTAGAGCGCCTATCTCTCTGAAAACTACGGCAGGTCGGGCAGCAAACTGTAGTGAAAACTGTGTCAACTGTGTCACGTGTGACGCCCGTTACACCGCGTGCGCCGCGGGTGGCGCAGCGCTCTAGACCCGTTCAATGATGATCGCTGGGGCCATGCCCCCGCCCGCACACATGGTGATGAGACCAAATTGTCCGTCGGACCGTTCGAGTTCGTCGAGCACGGTGCCAATGAGAATCGCGCCGGTCGCCCCAATCGGATGGCCGAGGGCCATCGCCCCACCGTTGACGTTTACCTTGTCGCGGTCGAGATCGAGATCGCGCTGGAACTTCTCGGACACAACGGCGAACGCCTCGTTGATCTCGAAGATGTCGATGTCGTCGACGGTCAATCCGGCACGAGCCAGAACTTTGCGCGCCGCGGGAACCGGAGCGTTCAACATCAAGGTTGGATCGTCGCCCATGTTCGCCGTCGCCACGATCCGAGCCCGGGCCATCAGCCCATGTGCCTTGGCGTACTCTTCGCTCGCCATCAGGATTGCCCCGGATCCGTCGACCACACCAGAGCTGTTGCCTGCGTGATGCACATGGTTGATATCGAGGTCGGGGTACTTCTGAGCCATCAACTCGCGGAAGGTCGGCGAATCGTTGTGTCGATAGTCGGCAACAGCGGGGAAGCTGGGCTGCAGCGCAGCAAGCGACTCAACCGTAGTGCCCGGCCGAGGGAACTGTTCGCGGTCGAGGGCAACGGATCCGTCGAGGTTCAGCACAGGAATCAGGCTTCGGTCGAATCGACCTTCTTTGATTGCCCGGTCGGCGCGTGCTTGTGACTCTGCTGCGTGGGCATCGAGCGCTTCGCGGGGAATGTTTTCGAGGGTTGCGATGGCGTCGGCACAGACGCCCTGGTGCGGCTGCGGGTGAAGCTCTTGCAGGTGGGCGTTGTTCGCGCCCATCGGAAGAAGTCCTTTTTTGGGTAACGACATCATCTCGGTGCCACCAGCGATGACGAGGTCTTCCATGCCTGCCATGACTGACGTTGCAGCGATGTTGGTTGCGGTAATACCCGAACCACAAAAGCGATCGAGGGTTACGCCGCTGGCTTTGACGTCATACCCAGCGTCGAGAGCCGACATGCGGCCGAGGTCGCCGCTTTGCTCGACGACCTGCGAACTCGTGCCCCACACAATGTCGTCGACATCGGCGGTGTTGATGCCGTTGCGGTCGGCCAGCGCCCGAAGAACGGTCGAACCAAGGTGTTGGGGATGGAGATGCGCAAGGGCACCTTTGCCTTGCTTGCCAATGCCGCGCGGTGTGCGGCAGGCGTCGATGATCAGTGCTTCAGGCATGGTGCGTCTCTTCGGGTGCGTGGAATAGTGCTGGTTCTTACGGTACTGGCAGGGTGGGCAATCGTCAGATCCCCTAGCAACTACTCTGCTGCCGTGCGGTTCGTGGCAGTTCTCGACACCAACGTTTCGGGCTGTCTGCCTAAGAGAACACGAATAGAGAACACGAAGCAGAAACACAGAAACAGAAGCAGAAACACAGAAACAAGGGACAACGATGTCGACAGATGCAGAGGCGAAGCGGCGGGCCCGTCTACGAGAGCTGGTGGCTCCGGCGACGACCGCTGTTGTCACCATGGAGTTGCAAAATGGTGTGGTCGGCGCCGGCGCGCTGCTTCCGGCGTTGGTGGAGCGGGTGGCCGAGACCGGCATGCTTAGTGTGGCCGGTGACGTTTGCCAGCAGGCCCGAGACGCCGGAGCAAATGTCGTGCACTGCACCGCCGAGCACCGCCCAGACGGCCGCGGCGCAGCAGTGAATTGCAAGATCTTTGCTCTGGGCGAAAAGCTTCGGGTCGAGCAAGGCATCGTGCCGCTCGCGATCGGTAGTGAAGGCGCTGGGCTTGTCGCCGAGCTCGGTGTTGCAGAGTCCGACGTTGTTGTGCCCCGTATCCATGGGATGACACCGTTCACCTCAACGTCGCTCGATCAGGTGTTACGAAATCTGGGCATCACCACGATCGTTGCGGTCGGGGTCTCGGTAAATCTCGGCATGCTTGGGTTGTGTATCAACGCTGTTGACCTCGGCTATCAGGTCGTGCTGGTGCGAGACGCAGTGGCCGGTGTGCCCGCTCAGTACGCCGATGATGTCATCGACAACACACTGTCGTTGCTGACGACCATCACCACTTCTGCCGAATTGGCACACGCGTGGGGGCACCTCTGAGTTCACGAATCTCCCGGGCGGGGAAGCGGCACTATGGCACTTCGAATTGATGAACTTGATCCGACGACTGCTACCCGGCTCGCGAAGCTGGGCGTCGAGCGGAGCGTGCGGGTCGGAAGTTGGCTTTTCCACGATGGCGAACTCGCAAACCGAGTGTTCCTCATTACCGACGGTGTCTTCAAGATCGTTAAGACTGACGTGACGGGTCGCGAGACCCTGCTACGACTCGCCGGACCCGGCACGCTCACCGGCGAGGTATCGGTGCTCGACAACGGCGCTCGGTCAGCGGGTGTAACTGCAGTAACCGCAGGCCGGGTGCGGACGTTTCTGGCCAGCGACTTTCTCCAGCTTTGTCGCGACGAGAGCGACCTATCATTGGCTATTGCCCGGATGCTGAGCCGTCGGTTGCGTGATCTATCAGACTTTGTGTCGGCATCGCCCGGGGCTCAGGCTCGTGTGGCGCGGCGTCTTCTGGAAATCGCCGATGCACAGGTGGTTGGGTCGGTACCGCTCGGCGTCGAGTTCGGTCTGCCCCTGTCTCAACAAGAGTTGGCTGACTGGGCTGGGGTTTCGCGTGCCGCGGTGGTCAAGGCGCTTCGAAGCTTTCGGGAGGACAACATTGTGTCGATCGAACGCAGCCGCTTCACCGTCTATGACCTTGAGGGCTTGCAGCGAGCTGCGAGGTAAGAGCCGTCGCACTGTGCCAAACGTCATGGTCTTGGTGAGTACCGGTATCCAACGCTCCGCTGGTGAAGAGAGCAAGGTCAAGAGGTGAGTTGACGGCGGGTCAGACACCGGGGAAACCCAGAACAGGAGCACACCATGGCGAAGTTGAAGTTCTCGAACACCGATTGCAAGCTCGAAATGATGCGGAACAGCGAACTCTTTGCGGCGACGTCGAAACGGCGATTGCGGGCCCTTGCAAAATTCCTGACGATCGTCGAGGTCGAACCGGGTTACCTCTTCGCCGCCGAAGGGCACCGGCCAGGTGACTTCGTCGTGGTCGTCGAAGGCGAAGTGCTTGCGGCAAAAGATGCGGTGCCGGTCGCGGTGCTGTGCGCAGGTACCCATTTCGGCGAACTCGGGCTGTTGCACCGCGAGCTCGAACGAGGAACCGATCACGCACCGCTTACCACGACGGCGATGACGCCAGTGACCGCACTGGTCGCCGGGTCGCTCGAGTTCGCCTCGATCTTTGCGGCCGATCGGGGTTTTGCCCAGACGGTTCTGAGCCGGGGGCGCAGCCGTCTAGCGGCCCTCCGAGAGTGCGCCGCAGCCTTGCGAGACACCACACAACAGCAACAGTTGGTTCTCACCGACGTTTGGTAGATCTGAAACCAGCGTTCGTCGATCAAAAAGAAGTGAGCCCGGGGCTCGGCCCCGGGCTCGCTACACAGTTACTGCTATTTGCTTGTCGGGACGGAGTGATTTGAACACTCGACCCCCTCGTCCCAAACGAGGTGCGCTACCGAGCTGCGCCACGTCCCGTGGCAGAGGTAAGCATACCGCACCTGCTGTCAAACAAGACCTCGGGTTTCGGGGAGTTGCACGGCTCAGCAAGGGGTGAGCGGACTGTTGTAGCTGAGATCTTGTGGTGTGTAGACGAACACGAAGTCATCGAGGTAGATGCCGCTGTCCTGACAGCCACCCTGTGCTCGCAGGAATGACCGGTAGCGGTACATGCCGGTGGCCGGAAGTGACGGGTTCACGCTGCCATTGTGCACGTGTTCGATGGCGACCCGGTCGGACTGCGAGGCGTCCGGGCGTTGCACAACATACTCGGCGTAGCCGTCGAAGCCTGAGGGAATCGACCCGCCAGCCGCAAAGGTGCCATCGCTCGTGGCGAGCGTCGAAGCGTTCGCCGCCGGGTTGCTCACTCGGAAATGCTGGCCCGGTTGCAGAACCACGTCGGTCGTGAACTCATAGAGCGACAACCGTTCGCTTTCTTGCGGTGCGTTGTCGAGGTTTGTGTCGTCGGTGTCGCGGCTCCAGCGGCTAATTTTCCAGCCATTCAGGTTGATCGGCGAACCGCTCGCGTTAAAGACCGTGATGGTGTCGTCTTGCGCGTTGTCGAGGCCGTTTGGCCGCCATTCGCTAATGACGATCTCACTGGCGGGACTCGAGACGGTCTCGGGAACAACTTTGCAACGAATGATCACGCTTGAGTTCTGCGGATTGGGTGACCCAGGTGCCACGTTGCGGAACCAGTCGGTGCGGTTGTTCTCGGGACTGCTTGTGCCATCGATGCAGTTGCCCTCGCCGAAAGAGAGACGTTCGTTGCTGATGTCGTAGCCCGCAAGCGGTTGCGTAGCGGAGATGCCGTCTTGCTCACGGTATATCGTTTCATCGGGCGCCACCGTGAAGCTGTTCTGCTCGCCATCAAACGACTGGCCGTTTCCGACCTGATCGACGGCGACGCCAACAGCAGTGTCGAAGAGCTGAATACCCAGCGCCTCGGGCAGCCATGGACCCATTGGTGGGACTATCGCTAGGTCGGCAGAGGGAAGCAGGGCCGTGTTGTAGTCAGGCACGATCAGGAAATACTGACCAGGAAGCAGCATCAACGAACTGGTCGAAAGCGAGTAGACGGGCTCGAAACCGCCGGTGGCTTCGCTGCGGAGCCGAACTTCGTAGTCGTTCAACGCGATTGCCTGGCTCGTCGGGTTGTAAAGCTCGATGAAGTCGCCGGCGCTTGTCGACGCTTCGCCGCTTGAGTATTCGCTCACGACGAGGTTGTCGACGTACAACGGCAGGTTGTTGTCGATGCCAGCCGAGCCTTTGCGGGTGGTGCGAGTGGTTTCGGTGTTGGCGTAGGTCGGCAGGGGTGAAAGTGCGCAGTTGTTCTGCGCGTTGTCGCGTGCTGTGACTTCCCAGCAGCCACTGCTTGTTGCGGCCGTTGGGTCGCCGCTGACGGCCAGTGAGAGCGATTCGTACCGAGAGATGAGTGCGCCGGTGCCGAGCTGACGTTCGAAGGTGAGGTTGGCATCCCAGAGGCCGTATCCCGATGGTGGTCGAACACCGATCCAGTCGAGGTCGGCTGGGTTCGGTGAGCCGCCGCCATCCCAGCCCCAAGCCATGTAGGCCATAAGTGCGCCAGAAGTGTCGTAGAGGAAAAGGTCGTCCGTTGCGCTGAGCACCGAGTTTGGTTCTCCGACGTGAGCTTCGAATGATGCGGCGGTTGAGTGCAGGTTGGGGCTCGCTCCGAACGCCGCTGTCCAGACGACGGCGTAGGTGCCGGGTTCGAGGGTTGTGCCAGCTGGGAAGGTGTAGGAGAAGTCGAGAGGTTCGGTTTCGCCGTTCACAACATCGACATCGGCAAGCACGAACCCCGAGAGATCGACAGCCGTCGTCGTTGGGTTGAAAATCTCGATGTACTCGTCGTTGGTTCCGTTTACATCGAAACCATCGGCCCAAAGCACTTCGTTGAATATGAGGTCGCCGACCTGGCTCGAGAGCGCGTAGGTGTCTTCGGTGGTTATTTCGACAAGGGCGTTTGTCGTGCCGCCCCGATCGTCTTCAATCTTCACCACCAGGTTGCTGACCTGGCCGGTGCTGCCGTACTCGATGTCGTCTTCATCAGACCGGCGGATAGTGGTGGTGTTGCCGGTGGGGCCGTCGATCGTGAAGGCGTAGATACCATCGCCGTCGGTATCGGGGTTGCCAGAAAGGATGTTCGCCGTAAAGGTGGTTGAGTCGACGTCAGTCCAGCTGATCGACCCGACGGCCGCGCCGGCGACACTCGGCTCGACCTCAGAGATGGTGAACGCATTCGAGCTGGCCACCGGTGGCTCGTTTACCTCGGCAATGTCGATGGTCACAACCTTGACAACTGCCGGCGCCACGCCGTCGGATACCGAAATTTCGATGACGTACTGCGTCTGAGATTCGTAGTCGATGCTGCCGGCGACCGAGATTGCGCCGGTGGCTGTGTTGACGGCGAAGGTGCCGGGATCTGACGGGTCGTCGGTGACGAGCGCGAAGGTCAACACCGTTGTATCTGGATCGGTCGCTACTGGTCCGGTCGACACAGCGGTTCCACTCGTTGAGTTCTCGTCGACAGGTCCAGCAATGAAGGTGTCGGCGAACGTTGGAGCATCGTTGATCGCCGCGATAGTCACGCTAATGATGCCGCTTGCGGTATTGCCTGCCGGGTCGACGACGGTGTACATGATGGTGTCGCTTGTTGTCTCAGATCCGTCGTGCACGTAGGTGATGCTGGAGCCGGCGAATCCGGTTCCAGCGGCACTTTGGTTGCCAGGCGAGTCGAGCGAACCAATCTCGATCACATCGTTTTCTGGGTCGGCGTGAAGCGATGAGATGTCGATGGTGATGCTTTCTCCTTCACCGACTGTTGCTGTGCTGAAGCTCGACTCCGGCGCCTCGTTGATGTCGAGAACCGTGACGGTTACCGGCACAGAAATCGCTAGACCACCTGGGTCGGTGACGCTGATGATGAGTGGGTAACCTGCGTGAGTTTCGAAGTCGAGCGGACCGGTCGTCGAGATGGCCCCGGCGGCACTGATGGAGAACAAGCCGGTGGGGTCGCCACTGGCGATGGCGTAGCTGAGCAGGTCGCCGTCGGGGTCTGAGGTCGCTCCCCAGCCAATGTCGGTGGGGGCTAGCCCTTCGTCGATGCTGAAAGATGACGCGCCCGGGTCAATTGGTGCTTCGTTGAGGTTGGTGATGGTGGTGGTGAGGGTGGTTGTTGCGGTGGCGCCGTCGGGGTCGGTGGCGGTGATGGTGTGGGTGTAGGTGGGTGTTGTTTCGTGGTCGAGGGTGGCGGTGTTGTTGGTGGTGATTTGTCCGGTGGTGGCGTTGATGGTGAAGGGGCCGGGTCCGGTGAGGGTGTAGGTGAGGGTGTCGCCGTCGGGGTCGGTGCCGGTGATGGTGGCGATTGGTTGTGGTGCGGTGCTGTTTTCGTTGATGGTGGCGGTGGTTGGTGCGGGGAGTGTGGGTGTTTCGTTGACGTCGATGACCACGATCGAGATGGTGGTGAGAACGCTGGCACCGTCGGGGTCGGTCGCGCGGGCGACGATGCTGTAGCTGGGGTTGGTCTCGAAGTCGACAACGGTGGCGGTGCCGAGAGTGATTGTTCCGGTAGCTGCATCGACATTGAACTCTGGACCGGCTGCAGAAAGAGCGAAGGTCAGCGGGTCGCCGTCAACATCTGTCGCAGTGATACTGCCAAGCGAATACCCTGCCGCAGCATCTTCGGCAAGGGTGAGGGTCTGGGTGGCCGGAGCGGTCGGCGCGTTGTTCGGCGGAAGCGTCGTCGTAGTCGTCGTGGTCGGAGGGACTGTGGTTGTCGTGGTTGGAAGGGCTGTGGTTGTGGTCGTGGGGGCGGCGGTCGTGGCCGGAACGGCAGTAGTGCTCGTCGGAAAAACCAGCGTGAACGTCGGAGTGATCGTTACTTCGATGGTGGCCTGTGCTGTAGCTCCATCGTCATCGGAAACCGTGTAGGTGAAACTGTCGGTGGTTGCTGTGGAACCATCGTGTTCGTAGGAGATGTTGCCATCGACCACCGTCACCGTTCCATGGTTTGCGCCGGCTACCGAGACAACGGTCAGATCGTCGCCCTCCGGGTCGATATCGTTCGCGGTGAACGTCGCACCGTCGATCAATGTTGACGTCGCACCGGCTACCTCGATCGCGTCGTCCGCTGCTTTAGGAGCGTCATTGGTCGGCGTGATGGTGATGGTGACCTTCGCTGCCTCTGAGAAATACTCGCCATCGGTCACCCGGTACCAAAAACTTGCTTGCGTTGTTTCTGAGCCGTCGTGGGTGAACGTGATACTGCGATCGTTCGCCGTGGCAATGCCGTTGCTAATGGCGTCCTCTGCAAGGTCGATCGTGAGTTGATCGCCATCGGGGTCTACGGCGTTTAGCAGCGTGACCACTTCGTCGCCCTCGACCGACTGCCGTGTCACACTGAGGCCCGGAAGTTGTGTAGCACCGTCAACAAGTGCAGTTGCTTCGGTTGCCTCGGTTGCTGACGGAAGCATGAACGTCATCGTGCTGCCCTCAGGCGCTACTGCGGTCTGTGCTGGTGTCTCGGGCGGGTAGTTCACATCGGCCACAACGATCTCGATGACACGTTTCTTGCACACCGGGGTCGGATCACAGACCTCGACCTCAAGCGAGTCGGTTCCCACGAACCCAGGCTCGGGTGTGTAGCTATAACCGAAGCGGGTGGTTTCCGTGTCGGAGTCGACCACCGTGTCAGACAACGATGCCTCGCCACGTTGGGGCGGCGACGAGATCGAGATAGTGAGCTCTTTCCCGCCTGTCGCACCAAGGGTGCCCGTGATGACGATGTCATCTTCGGTGCCAACCAGATCGGTCGAGTCGACGATCTCGATGGTTGCTTCGACTAGTGGTTCTGAGTAGGCGAGTGGTGGTTGGGGTGGTGGTGGTTGGGGGTTGTTGGCGGCGATGACGCCGGCGGCTGCGGTGGTGATGGCTGCGGCGGTGGTTGCGGCGGTGGTGACGATGTTGTTTGCGGTTGTG
>CALLQB010000099.1 GCA_938015295.1 uncultured Acidimicrobiales bacterium | reverse complement strand
GCCGCAGCGTCGCTGCCGATTCGATCAGCGCTGCCTCCGGATTGTCGAGGAAATGCAGCACGTGGTGCAGAACCGCAACATCAAAGCTGCCGGGCTCGATATCGAGATTGAGAATGTCGGCTTGGCGAACTCGACAATGCGCTAACCCACGGTCATCGAGACGACTCCTCGCAGCGTCGAGCATCTGACTGTTCAGGTCGATGCCGAGTCCATGGTCGATCCGGTCTGCAAAGACTTCGAGCATCCGTCCGGTACCGGTGCCAATGTCGAGAAGATCTCGAATCGACGACGGCCCCGCTGCTCGGAGTACAGCCGCTTCGATCTTGTCGTCGCTGGCGTGCAATGAGCGAACGCGCTCCCAATCGGCCGCGATGTTGTCGAAGTACGTCTGAGCCGCAGCCTTTCGGGCGGCCCTGATCTCGTCTACTCGCTGCAAGTCCCGGTGAACGGTTGGGTCGTCGTTATCAAGAAGCGCTTCGATTGCGTCGAAGACTTCTCGGCCCACGCCAACCGAGGCAGGTCGATAAAACGCCCGACTCCCCTGCTGCTGTCTGTCGAGAACCTGGGCGTCGCACAGAAGCCGAAGGTGCCGACTGACCCGCGGCTGCGACTGTCCAAGAACCTTGCACAGGTCAGTAACCGTGAGCTCGCAATGCCGAAGCGCCGCGGCAATCCGGAGCCGTGTCGGCTCGGCCAAGGAGCGAAGACTTTCGACAAGAGCATCCATAAAGACATAAGGATATGTGCATGTTTATTCAATTTGCAACCACACGCCGACGGGACGGAATCTCCGGTGCGGCCACTGTCGTACTCCTCGCCAGAAAGTAACTATCATCGGCGGCTATGACGTTCTCCGTTCTTGTCGAAGTGCAACTTCGTCCCGGCATATCCGACCCTCAGGGCCAAACAATCGAGCGGGCGCTTCCGACGCTCGGGTTCGACGGGGTCTCCGGCGTCCGCGTCGGGAAGAGCATGCGGTTCTCTGTCGATGCCGACAACGAAGCCGCCGCTCGAGCCCAGGTCGACGAGATCTGCCAGAAGTTCCTCACCAACCCGGTCATCGAAGACGCGATCATCACCCTGGATCAGCAGTGAGTTCGCGCGTCGGTGTTGTCCAGTTCCCCGGCACCAACTGTGAGTTTGATGTTGTCGAAGCGGTGACCGCTCTGGGCGGCCAAGGTGAACTGGTCTGGCATGGCGACTCGGTACTTCCACAGGTCGACGCCATCGTCGTCCCTGGCGGCTTCGCGCATGGCGACTACCTCCGCCCTGGTGCCATCGCACAGTTCTCGCCAATCATGAACGCGGTGAAAGAGTTCGCGAACAGCGGCGGCCCGGTGGTCGGCATCTGCAACGGCTTTCAGATTCTCACCGAGACCGGACTGCTCCCGGGTGCACTACAAAAGAACAGCGGGCTGAAGTTTCTTTGCCAGCCGGCACAGCTGCGGGTCGAGACCACTGAGTCGGTTCTCACTCGCTCAGCCGAGGTTGGCCAGATCCTCAGCGTTCCGATCAACCACTTCGAAGGCAACTTCACCTGCAGTGAAGAGACACTCGCCGAGCTTCGCGACCAAGACCGCATTGTCGTGACCTATGTCGACAACCCGAACGGTTCGATGGGCGATATCGCCGGCGTGTGCAACGAGGGCCGCAACGTTGTGGGCCTGATGCCGCACCCCGAACGCGCGAGCAATGCTCTGCTCGGAAGTACCGACGGCAACATCATGTTTTCCTCGCTACTTGAAGCCGCGATTTCGGCGTCGGTCTGACGTCGGGTCGACCGACGCCCCAGACACACTTAGGCGACGACGGCGAGCACGCCACCCAAACTGACCGCAGCTACCAGCAGCCAAGCGATCAGACCCAGCAATAACGGACGTCCGCCAAGCTTGCGCAAGCGATCGAACCGGACACCGGCACCAAGCCCAACCAGCGCCGCGGTGAGCAGCAATCCTTCAATGGTTTTGCCGCCGCTGAGCACCACATCTGGAAGCACTCCAGCCGTTCGAAGCGCCATCATGCCAAGGAAACCAAGCACGAAGCCGGGCAGCAGCGGCGGACGAGGCGCATCGCTGTTC
Source organism: uncultured Acidimicrobiales bacterium (assembly GCA_938015295.1). Classification (GTDB taxonomy): domain Bacteria; phylum Actinomycetota; class Acidimicrobiia; order Acidimicrobiales; family SHLQ01; genus CALLQB01. The sequence goes on along the minus strand of CALLQB010000099.1, from coordinate 24,425 downwards.
ACGTCGCCTTCATTGGCTCGCGACAACGACACGCCGGCCACAATTGGGGCGAGCAACACGACGCGGGTCAATTTCACCACAACTGCTACTGCCAGTACCGACGCACCACCCGTTGATGCAGCGGCCACCACTTGAGCCACATCGTGCACGCTGGCACCGACCCACGTGCCGAACTGATCGTCGGACAAGCCCATCATCTGCGCAAGCACCGGCAACGTAAACATTGCCATTGAGCCAGCCAGCGTCACCAAGCCAATCGCGACCGCCACTTCTTCTTCTTCGGCTTCTGAGGTGGACTCCATTGCGGCAATTGCCGAGGCGCCACAGATCGAATAGCCGGTCGCAATGAGTAACGACAGTGGTTTCGAAAGGCCGAGGCGACGACCGATAGCTTGCGTTCCAAAGAACGTGACCGCGACGGTCGCAACGACAAGTACCAGAGTGGGCAAGCCAAGCGCGGTTACCTGACCGATCGAGAGCCGAAGGCCGAGCAGCACCACACCCACTCGCAGCAACTTCTTCCCCGCAAAGGTAAGGCCTGGCCGGAGCATGTCGACTCGGTCCGAGCCATTCCCGATGAGGATTCCGATGACCACGGCAACAATCAGCGTCGAAATCTGCGGCACCGAGGCGTTGACGAACACGGCGGCCCCCGTCGCAGCAACGGCCACGGCAACACCAGGAACAATCGATGCTGGCGAAGGCGGCGCCTCGGAAACTGTTGGCTCGCTCGAAAGTTGGGGGGATGGATTGAGCACAGCCCCAGTGTCGAGCACTTTCACCCGACGCTGTAGACGTCAATTGCCTTTCAGGTCATAGGATTTGGCTATAGGTACCTATAGCCCAGACCAATAGGTCGCTGTACGCTACACATCGTGCCACTTCCCCCCAACGTTCCTGATCTGACGGCGCTCGACCTCTTTTTGTCAGTCGTGCAGCTTGGCAGCATGTCGAGAGCGGCCAAAGCGCACCAAATAACGCAGCCTTCGGCGAGCGGACGGATTCGACATCTCGAACGACAACTCGGCATCACGCTCCTTGAACGTTCGCCAACCGGATCACGCCCCACCCCCGAAGGCAGCGTGGTGGCAGGGTGGGCCGAAGGCGTTTTACGAGCCGCCGATGAACTCGCGACCGGTGTCGCGGCACTCAAAGCAGAAGCAAGCGGCCTCCTACGTGTTACTGCGAGTTTCACGGTCGCCGAGTACCTTCTCCCGCCGTGGCTCGAAAACTTCTTTCGCAACCGTCCCGACGACTCGGTCGCCCTCGATGTAGCGAACAGCACCACAGTGCTCGAACGCCTTGAGGCCGGCGCAACCGACCTCGGGTTTATCGAGTCGCCGCTACCTACACCGACGATGCATGAGCAGGTTGTGGCTCACGACGAACTGGTAACGGTCGTCGGTCCAAGACATCCGTGGACTCGTCGCAAGAGCATCCCGCTCGAAGCTTTGGCAACCACTCCCCTCGTGCTTCGCGAAGTCGGCTCCGGCACCCGAGATGCGCTCGAAGAGGAGCTACTACAACTCGGCTACGACGCCCCCGCCTCAGTGCTCGGCCTCGGCTCAACCTCAGCAGTCCGCGTCGCGGTAATGAATGGCTCTTCACCCACGGTCATCAGCCGCGTTGCTGTGCAAAGCGATATCGACTCGGGAAGCCTGATCGCCATCGACGTCCCCGGCTTACACATCGAACGACGACTTCGAGCGGTGTGGCCAAAACGAGCCGAGTTGCCTCCGCTCGCCAGAGCGCTGCTCAAGGCGCTTCCGAACCTCTAACTTCTCGCCCAACTACGCGAAAAACTCTTTGGCTTCATCCGCCCTGAACTTTCTGATGCCGAGCAGCACCAAGACCACCGTGGCGCCAACGAGAACACCAAACGGCTTTGCGATATCGGCCAAACCGCCGGGTTCGAGAAAGACCGCACGGTGACCCTCCATCGCCCAATAGCTCGGCGTGAACGGCGAAACCACCTGCGCCCAGCCTGGCAACTGCTCGACTGGGACAAGGGCACCGCCAAGCCCGCCGAACAACATCGCGCCAAGGTTGACGATGGCGTTGACCTGGTTGATCGTTCGAAACGTGGCGGTGAGCAACAACACCAGAGCGATGAGACACGTCGAATAGGCCACCAGGATGAGCACTTCGCCGATGAGTGAACCTTTCAGGCGAAGCCCAACGAAGAGGCCCCCAACCAACATCAACACGACCTGATAGAAAACATGAATCACCACCCAGGGGATAGCGAACCCGGCCAGCAGGGCGGCGGGCGGCGCGGCGCTGGCCCGCAAGCGGTCCCAGGTTTTCCACCCGTGTTCGCGAAACACCGAGAACGCCACCGAGCCCGAAACCATGAAACCGAACAGCACAACCTGGCCGGGAACCACCTGTTCTGCGCCCGTCGCGTCCGCATACCCTTCGGCCTGCAGCGACAGCTTCATCGTCTTCACAAACAGCGGCATAACCACCAACGGCATACCGAACATGATCACCAAAAACCAAGGATCTCGTCGGATGATTCGAAGCTGCACACCAACGATCGCTCGAACAACATCCATCAGTCGCTCACCTCTTCAAGACGGTCGCCCGTAACTGCAAGAAACACACTTTCGAGGTCGGGCCGCACCGCTTCGACGCTGACGAGATGGTCGGAGCGGTCGCCCAGTTTCGCTACCAGCGCACCGACCGCCAGGTCTTGGTCGATCCGGTAGGTGTGCGTGCCAACCTCGACGGCACCCAACTCGGCTCTGGTCGCCTCAGCAAGGGTCTCGGTCAAGGTGAACTCAAGACCCTGCAACCGGTGCTGCTCGACCAACTCGTCCCTGGTGCCCCGGGCGAGGATCTGGCCGTTGTCGATGATGACGATGTCGGCGTCGAGCGCTTCGACCTCATTGAGATAGTGGGTGGTATAGATGACCGCCGAACCCTTGTTGGCCGTTGCACGCACGAAGTCGATGAGCTGGGCACGGGTGGCAACGTCGGCCCCCACCGTCGGCTCGTCGAGCATCAAGAGCTTGGGCGTGTGCACCAACGCACACCCGGTATGCAGGCGTCGTTGTTCGCCGCCCGAGAGCTTGGAGGCGCGCCGATCGAGCAACTCGGTCAAACCCAATTGTTCGGCCACCGACTCGGCCCGACCCGGCCGCACGCCTTTCTCGACTCCAGCCAGATTGGCGAAGAATTCAAGATTCTCACGAACGGTCAACACGCCATAGATGCCCGTGTCCTGCGGAGCGATCCCGAGGAGCTTCGACGCCCGATCAAGGTCGCGTTGCGCATCGAACCCATCGATGGTGACCGTTCCGGTATCGGGGCGAAGTAGGCCGGCGATGATCGAAATCATGGTTGTCTTGCCGGCACCATTTTTGCCCAACAGTGCAACGATTTGCCCCTCGGCCACATCAAGATCGGCGCCCCGCAACGCGTGCACATCTCCGTAGGCCTTGGCCAGCCCCCGCACCGATAACATGGCCACAGTCAAACATCGTTCGAGAGCCCATGGCGAATGATTTTCGCCAGACAGCCTACGGTTGCCTTCCTACGAGCTACCGAGGAGCCACGATGACGTTCACGACTCGCACGGGTCGGCCGGGTGATGTCGAAGCGATTCTCTCGTTCCTGCCACGGCTCGCCGACTACCCGCTGCCCCGTCACCGCACACCCGACATGTTTTGGAGCAGCGATGCCAAACTCCTAGAACGTTGGGCTTCGGGCGATGCCGCCGCATTGCAAACAACCATTGTTCGGGTGGGAGTCGACCACGAGGACCAAGCCGTCGCGGCGGCGATAGTGACCATGAACGACGACCATTTCAGTGGCGAATCAAACGGCCATCTCGAAGTGGTCGTGGTTTCCGAGGCAGCCGACGGCCAGGGGCTGGGGCGCACGCTGATAAGCGAGATGGAAGCAGAAGCTGCAGCTCGAGGGGCGAAGACGCTGAGCCTGCACGTTATCGGCAACAACACACGGGCTCGTTATGTATATGAACAACTCGGGTACGACGAAGAGATGATTCGGGCGGTCAAACATCTCGGCGTCGCGACTGTCGAGAGCTGATCTTCGACTCACCGCTCTTCTACCCGCCACTCTTCTTCCCACCGCTCTTCTACCCACCACTCTTCTAGCCACCACAATGTGGACAAATTCAGTTGCGGTTCATACTGGCGACCTTCACGATGAATCTATGAACGCCGACGAAACAAGCCCCGGACCCGCACCAGTAGTCCAGCTCTCCGACGGCACGGTGACGCTTCGGACACCCACAACCAAAGACGCCCCAACAATGGCGAAGCTGGTGCAAACGTCAATGGCGCACATCTCTCCATGGATGGTGTGGGCAACGCCCGACTACGACGAAGCCGCCTCGTTGGCGTGGATCAATCGCGAGGACGACGCAACGTCGCACCCGTTCGTAGTGTGCCGCCCCAGCGGCGAGCCGGTCGGTTCAGCAGGACTCAACAAGGTCGACGCCGTCAACCGGGTCGCAAACCTTGGCTACTGGCTCGCCCCGACAGCTACCGGTGAAGGGTTCGCCACCCGAGCCACAAACCTGCTGATTGGCTACGGCATCGACCAGGTTGGTCTCCACCGACTAGAGGTTTGGATGTCGACCGAGAATGAAGCCAGCCAAGCGGTGGCCGAACGGAGCCTCGCCACCTATGAGGGAACCTTGCGCCAATGCCTGCGCTACGGCGACCGTCAACACGACGCCCACTGCTACGGCTTCGTTGCACCCGATACTGCAGTGAGCGCCAGCGGCGCTACTTGATAAACGTGCACCACTCGTCGAGAGGTTGACGTTCGCTCACCAACGAGTTGATTGGCGCATCGGGATCGGCGTGACCAATCGCGACGCCGCAGAAGAGCAGGAGTTCTTCGGGGGCGTCGACGAATTCACCGACCGCGTTCTGGCGAACGGTCCAATATTCCTGTGGGCAGGTCTGCAGTCCTGCCTCTTCGGCGAGCAGCATGAAGGTTTGCAAGAACATCCCAAGGTCGCTCCACTGCGGTGGACCCATCCGTTTGTCGATGTAACAAAAAAGTGAGGCAGGCGCGCCGAAGAATCGGCCGTTGTTGGCGAACTGCTCGAGCCGACCCGCCTTATCCTCACGTGGAATGCCAAGCGTCGCGTACATTGCCTCGCCAAGCGCGAACCTGTTGGTGCGGTACGGATCCCACAACTTTGGCGGGTAGATGTCGTAGCCCGGTTCTTCAACCGGCGGTGACGCTGCAAGGTGGTCCTGCAGCCGCGACATCGAGTCGCCGTTTACCACAAAGATCACCCACGGCTGGACGTTGCCACCCGACGGAGCTCTCGATGCCGTGGTCAGGAGCTGCTTCAGCGTTTCATCGGCAACAGGCGTATCGAGAAACTGTCGAACAGATTTGCGGGTGTTGACGGCATCGGAAACGTTCATGCCCAGTTTCTACCCGATCTTGCGGTGTGGCTCGCATTCCGCAACTAGCGGTAGCCAGCCGCCTCAAGTTTTACGTGCGCTCGCTGAATCGACTCACGCAGCTTCGCCACGATCAGGTCGATGTCGTCTCTCGTCACCACAAGAGCTGGTGACATCACGTTGAGGTTGACGATGGGACGAACGATAAGACCTAGCGCATCAGCTTCGTTCGACACCCACTTTCCGACGTCGATGTCTTCGGGATAGGGCCGCTTCGTTTCGCTGTCGGCGACAAACTCGAGGCATGCCATCAGGTGTGAGCCGCGGACATCGCCAACCATGGGAAGGTCGGCCAACGTTTCGAGCTGTTCCATAAAGTACGGACCGACGTCTTTAACATGGTCGAGAAGCTTTTCGCGCTCGAAGATCTCGATGTTCTTCAAGGCCGCGGCGCACGAAACAGGATGGCCGCCGTAGGTAAACCCGACCGCGAAGTAGCGGCCGTGACCAGCTTCGCTGATCGTGTCGAAGATCTCGTCAGTGATGATGGTTGCGCCGAGCGGGAGGTAGCCCGACGTCAGGCCCTTCGCGCTGGTGATGATGTCGGGCTGAATCCCAAACACCGACTCGGAAGCAAACCACTCGCCCAAACGTCCGAACCCGGTAACCACTTCGTCAGACACATAGAGGATGTCGAGCTCTTTGCACCGTTGCCAGATGCGCTTGAGGTAGTTGTCGGGCGGCGGCACCACGCCACCGGCCCCCATGATCGGTTCGGCGAAGAACGCGGCGACCTTACCGGCACCCAGCTCGGCGACCTTGGCGTCGAACTCGGCGACCAGGTCGTCGGCGAACTGCTGCTCAGTTCGGTCGCCGCCATGGCGGTAAAAGTTTGGCGACTGCAAGTGATGAATGATGTCGGGGATGTAGTCGAACTCGGGAGGGTGGTCGCCCGGTTTACCGCCGATCGATACCGCCGCGTAGGTGCTGCCGTGATACGAATCGACGCGGCTGATGATGTGGCGCTTCTCGGGAAGGCCTCGACAGTTTTGGTAGTACTGAATCGTGCGGAACGCCGCGTCGATGGCCGTTGACCCACCGGTGACCAGAAACACCTTGTTCAGCGAACCGGGGGCCAGGCTCGCGAGCTTCTCGCACAGCTGCACTGCGGGAACCGTGCCCATGTCGGTGAAGTTGTTTGCGTACGCGAGTTTGCGCACCTGATCGGCGATGGCGTCGGCCATCTCGTCGCGACCAAGGCCGATATTGGTGCACCACAGGCCACCCACTGCGTCGATGTACTCGTTGCCGTCGGTATCGACGATGCGCACACCGGCGCCCCGCTCGACCTCAAGTGGGCTATCGGTGAGGTAGGTATCAAAGGGTTGATACGCCCGAAGCTGATGCGCCCGATCCGCAGCATGAAGAGCAAGAGTGTCATCAGTATGCATGGGTTTGGTTTACTTACCGCTTACGGGTTGCCGGGTGTCGTGAAGTCGAGCGGAGCGAGACCGCCAGTGGGGGGAGTCTGAGGGGGGCGGCTCCGCCGGTCCCCCGCAGTGTTCCCGAGGCGGCTCTGCCGTCCTCGGGAACCTGAGATGAGCGCGGCCGAAGGCCGCACACCAAGAACTCGATTCGGAACCTCCGGTTCCGAATCGAAACTATCCTTTCGCTTCGATAAAGGCATCGGAGAAGTTGATTTCGAAGTCTCCGGTGTCTTCGATGAACTCGAGCTTGCTCACGTCAGTTGGGTAGACGATCGGGTCGCTGAGTACGTCGGGGTCGATGAACTCTTCGCTGGCTGCATTGGGGCTGGCGTAGTAGTTCCAGTTGGTCAGCTGGGCGCCACGTTCGGCATCAAGCAGGAAGTTGATGAACGTGTGTGCTGTGCACGGGTGAGGTGCATCGGCGGGCACAGCCATGTTGTCGACCCAACGCGTGCCGCCTTCTTGTGGAACAAAGTAGGCGTACTGGTCGGGGTCATCGGCTTCGTCGAACTGCACGATGAAGTTTCCGCTATAGCCGTGGGCGATTGAGGACTCGCCAGTAACCAGAAGCTCGTCGTACTGATCGGAGTCAAACGCAGCAACGCGGGACTTGGCATCGGCGACGATGGCTTTTGCTTCGTCGAGCTCGGCATCGCTGGTGGTGTTGAGCGAGTAGCCGAGGTACTTGAGCGCTGCTCCCATGGTTTCACGCGGGTCGTTCAGCAACGTGGCAAACGAACCTTCAAGGCCATACTCGGCTGCAAGGTCGGCATCGAAGACAAGGCCCCAGGTTTCGGGCACATCTTCACCGGTCACGCTGAGGTCGACACCAAGGCCGGTGGTTCCCCACTGGTAGGGAATCGAGTAGGTACCGCTCGGATCAAACGGCAGGCCCGAAGCAAAGTCGGGCAAAAGGTTGCCGACGTTGGGGATGGCATCTTTCTGCAGCTCCATGATGTCGCCGTTCTCGATGAGGATCGAAACCATGTAGTCCGACGGGACGATGAAGTCGTAGCCCGAACCACCAGCCGAGATGATTGGCTGCATCGCCTCGTTTGAGTCGTAGTTGTCTTCGGTAACGCTCACACCGAATTCGGCTTCGAAGGCGTCCTTCAACTCGGGATCCATGTATTCGGTCCAGTTGTAGATGGCAAGGTCGCCGTCGGTTTCGCCGGCAGCACATGCGCCACCAGAGTCGCCGCTGTCACCAGAATCACCGGCATCACCGGAGTCGGTTCCGGCGGACGTATCGTCGCCGCTGCTGCCACAGGCCGCTGCAAACAGCGAGATGGCAAAGAGCCCGGCGAGAAGCCGAAGCAGTTGATTGGGTTTCATGAGTTTCTCCATGGGTTAGCCGACCCCTCCAGGTCGGAGAATGAATACATCGTAAGATTTCTGCCAGGTCATGCGGCGTCAGCCCCACTGCGCGTGCGCTGCAAGATCAGCGAAAGCAGCACCAGCGACACCGAAATGGCCAGCATTACCACCGAGACGGCGTTGATGAGTGGGGACACCCCTCGGCGGATCAGCCCGAAGACGTACACCGGCAGGGTCGTGGAACCCGGGCCAGCCACGAACTGGGTGATGACGACGTCGTCGAGCGACAGCGTTAGCGCGAGCAGCGCACCCCCAGCGATGCCGGGCATGATCTGCGGCAAGGTCACGTAGCGGAAAGCCTGCAATCGCGACGCATACAGATCCTGGGCAGCTTCCTCTAGCTTCTGGTTCATGCCATCGAGGCGGGCTCGCACAACAATCGAGACGAAGCTGATACTAAAAGCGATATGGCTGAGGGTCACCGTGGTGACGCCCTTGGAGAGGCGAATACCAAACCACGAGTCGAGCAGGTTGATGCCTTGGGTGAAGAACAACAGCATCATGACCGCCATGGTCACATCGGGAATGATGATGGGTAGATACAGCAGCGCATCGAAGATCCGCTGACCGCGAAAGGTGGCCCGCTCGAGGGCCAACGCAGCCAATGTGCCGAGCACCACCGACACCAGCGTCGAGATGATGGCGACCTTGATCGATACCGAGAGCGCGGTCTGCACCTCATCGTTGGCAGCAAACTCCCGGTACCAGTTGAACGTGAATCCGCCCCAGCGGCCAACCAGGTTGTCGTTGCTAAACGAGTACACCACGAGAAGAAAGATCGGGGCATAGAAGAACAAATACACCAGGACGGCGTTGAGGTTGAGGGCCCACTTGGTCGTGCCCCGCATCTGCTGGGTAGAGCTCATAGCGTTCGCCCTCCCGACCGGAAGTAGATAAGCGTCGTCACCAACATGACCGACATCAACACGAACGACAGCGAGGCGCCAACCGGCCAATTTCGAGCGGTGAGGAACTGCACGACCACGTAGGAACCCAGGAGCGTCGTTTTGGCCCCACCAAGAATCTCGGGGGTCACGTATGCACCCAGACTTGGCACGAAGACCAGGATCGAGCCGGCGACAACGCCCGGCATCGAAAGCGGCAGGACCACTCGCCGGAACGACTCGAAGCCCGAGGCATACAGGTCGCGACTGGCTTCGACAAGGCGCCAGTCGATCCTCTCGATGGCCGCATACAACGGCAGGATCATGAACGGAAGGAAGCCATAGACCAGGCCGATGATGACCGCGAGCGGCGTGAACAGGATCCGCGTTTCGCCAAGACCGATTGCACTGGTGACTTGTGAGACTGGGCCGTCGTTGCCCAGCAGCACCCGCCACGCGTAGTTACGCACGAGAAAGTTCGACCAGAACGGGATCATCACAAAAACTAAAAGGACGTTGCGGACCCGTTCGCTGCGGGTCGCGAGGTAGTACGAGAATGGATACGCGATGATCAGACACAGCACGGTGGTCAGCAGCGCTATCCAGATCGACCTGAACAAAATGTCGCGGACAATCGGCTCACCAAGTTTGCGGTAGGCGTCGAGGTTCCAACCCGACAGCGCAGTGCCGCCCGAACTGGTTCGCGTCGCGAACGAGTACACCACCACGATCATCAGCGGGATGGCGAAAAAGAGCACCAGGTAGCCATAGGCGGGCAAGGCCATCAGGAAACCGCGACGCGACGCCTGCCGAATTGCTTTGGCTTCGAACTCGACCGTCGCCTGCTCGGCCGATTCAACAGACGTCTGCTCGGCCTGGGCCGCTTGCGTGCTCACCATTAGTCGGCCACCACGGCCACCGCCGACGGATCCCACGACACCGTGACCTCTTGCCACTGCTCGAACTTGGCCATCCCCGGCCGGTTCTCTTCGCGAACGTCGAGCTCCATCCAGTCGAGGGCAACCCGGTACACCACGGCGTTGCCGAGATACGTGGTGCCGCGAATCTTTCCGTCGATGGTGCTGTGTGCTGACGGGGCACCCCCGACCTCGTGGCAATACGCCCGCTCGGGTCGCAAACTCACCGCAACCTTGGTCCCGGCGGCATGATCCGACGAAGCCTCCACACGAGAGCCGTTCGCCAAGACGACAGTTGTGCTGTCGGCCACTGTTCCTTCGAGCAAATTCGTGTTGCCGATGAAGTCGGCGACGAAACGATTCGCTGGCCGTTCATAAATCGCTTCGGGTTCGGCAACCTGGAGCAACTTGCCGCTATCCATTACCGCAATCCGGTCGCTCATCGTGAGCGCTTCTTCTTGATCGTGGGTAACGAAGACAAAGGTGATGCCCAGTTCACGCTGCAGCGTCTTTAACTCGAGCTGCATCTCCTGGCGAAGCTTGAGATCGAGCGCTCCAAGCGGCTCGTCGAGCAACAGCACCTTGGGTTCGTTGACCAACGCACGAGCGAGTGCAACGCGCTGCTGCTGGCCGCCAGAAAGCTGCGTTGGGCGGCGTTCGGCCAGGTGGCCAAGTTGCACCATGTCAAGCGCCTGGCGCGAACGAGCGGCGATGTCAGACTTGTTCACCTTCTGCATCTTCAGCCCGAAGCCGACATTTTCGAGCACATTCATGTGCGGGAACAACGCGTAGTTCTGAAACACCGTGTTGACCGGACGTTTGTTCGGCGGCAGGGTGCCCACCTCGTCACCGAAAATTCTCAGTGAGCCCTCGGTAGGAAAGTCGAGCCCTCCGATCATCCGAAGTGTGGTGGTCTTGCCGCAACCCGATGGCCCGAGCAGAGCAAAGAATTCGCCGTCGGCGATAGACAGATCGATGTTGTCGACCGCCACGACATCACCAAACCGCTTGGTGATTCCGGTGATGCCAACAGCCGGCACACTGCATTTTTCGGTAGTTTCCGTCACGACGATTCCCCCAAACTTCCGCCGTGCTCCGACGTCAACGTAGTGCCTTGACCTGCGAAATCAGGGTTTGGCCAAACAATAAGCACCGCCCAATTGTCGACGGCGTCATCGAGCACATAGTTCGCTATCGCGCCATGCGCCTCGAACCCGTTCTCGAGCTGAAAGCTGAGGGTCGGGTCATAGAGTTCGCCACTGCGAACCTTGTCGATGTACTGATCGGCGGTCATGTCCTGCTTGTGGTCGGCGAATCCTGGGAGAACTCCTCCCGCAACAATGCCAAGCTTGTTGTGGCTGCGCACCACGGCCTTGCGGAGTTCATACAGCGTTTTCCCAATGCCGCGGCCGCGATACTCGGGATACACGCTGATGTCGGTGCCGTAGTACCAGTCGCCATCGGCGCTGTGACCTTCCCAACCGCCCTCACCGCCGATGTCGGCGAGCGAGTGGTCGGTGTCGGCAAGATCGAAATCGACGAAGATACCCAGGCCCATACCGATAGGCCGGTCGCCATCGAGCGCTACAAAGTTGCCATCGGGAAAGACCCGAGCAAGGTTGACGAGGTCCGCCGCCGAGTACAGGTCGACCCGGTCGATCGTCGGGAACGCTGCGTATTCAAGCTCCTCAAGTTGCTGCGCCCAACCGGCGTCGATCAACGCGTAACGAATGCCCTCGGACTCGGCGACAACAGTCGGGACAACAGGCGCAGCGGTCATGCCGGCATCTCGACCTTCTGGTAATCGTTGTCTTTCGGGAGTCCCCACACGGCCCAGAACTCAAGCGACTTGGGCCGCATGACCGTCGCCCCACTCGACTCGACGTGATACGGATCGGTCGCAACCTGACAAACAGCGTCGGGTTCGCGGGTGAGTTCCATCAGGTCGGCCTCGGTCAAATCATCGCGATCGAGCCAGGCTTGGGCCGTCGAAAGTCGGCGCTTCGAGCTGTCCTGCAAGGCATCGGCTCGGGGACCTTCCACCGCCTGCGTCGACGGGTCGAGGTTGTGGTTCGTGTGCACGATCGCGCTGCCATCGAGGGTGGTGACCGGTCGGGTCGACGGCATTGCCTCGACGTTGTAGCCGGTCCCGTTGGCATCGAACAGCAGGTAGTTGTGACCACCGGATAGGTCGGCGGTAAGCACAGCATCGAGCGCTCCATCGGCATTCTCGCGGTTGAGCGCTTCGCGCACGACTGCTGGCCAGGTCACACCGACCTTGCCGTCGGTGGCGGTGAGGTTGTTGATGCCCACACACACGCCGCGGTCGTTCATACCGATCTGGCCGAGACAACCGGTGGTGGTGAAGACGAGTGCGTTCGGTCCATCGTCGGGTTGCACCCGAAGCAGCAGCACGTGTTCGGTTGCGCTGTCGTGCATGTCCCACGTTTGGGCGAAGTACCCAGAACCGTTAGCAAGGCCGTCGGGAACAATGAACGAGGTGCAATCGTCTTCCATCACTGTTTCGGGGTGGGCGCCGCCCACGACACTGCGCACTGCGTCGACGAAGTCGGTGAATCCACCGACCACCACAGCTTCGGCGGGCGAGATTCCGGCGCCCTCGGCGATGCCTACCATCTCGGCGTACAGGCTCGGAGAGTGCTGCTCGTGGGCCGGAAGCATGGCGTCGGCAAGCGAAAGCACGTCGGCGCGACTCATCGGACCGCCGCTCCACAGGCCTTCGCTGACCAGCGCCACGCGTTCAGCGGTGTAGGTCTTGATCTCGTCGGCAAACGCTCGCCCGTGGGCGACGCCCATTGCCTGGGGGCTTCCCGAGACATCAAGAATGCGAATTGGTGGTCGTTTCATTGCGAGGCTCCAAATACTTCGTCTGCTGCGTCTTGCAACGCAGCTGTAGCTTCGGCGATCTGCTCGGTTGCCAGGTGAATAGAGGTCATCAGGATCGTGCTCCGGAGGAGTGTTGTTCGAAGCCATCGATGACGCCGCGCACGTTGTACCCAAGCGCATCGGTGGCGTAGCCGCCTTCCATCACCAACACGGTTGGCAGGCCGACGTCAGCGATGGCCGCTCCGATGGTCGGGAAGTCGGTGGTCGCCAAACGGAACTGGCTGATTGGATCGTCGACGTAGGTATCGACCCCAACCGAGACCACCAGTGCCGAGCAGCCACCCTCGACAATCCACCGAAGCGCGTGGTCGAGCGCCACAGTCCATTCGGCGAACACGGTTCCGTGTGGCAACGGCAGGTTCAGGTTTGCACCACGGCCGTCGGCCTCTCCGGTTTCGGACGCATGGCCCATGAAGAAGGGAAACTCTTGTTTCGGGTCGGCGTGTATCGAGGCGAACATGACGTCGGCGCGTCGGTAGAAGATGTCTTGGGTGCCGTTGCCGTGGTGGTAGTCGACATCAAGAACGGCAACCCGTTCGTGGCCGGCGTCGCGAAGTACCTGTGCAGCGATGGCCGCATTGTTGAGGTAGCAATAGCCGCCAAATTGGTCGATAGACGCATGATGTCCGGGCGGTCGACACAAGGCGAAGGTAACCGGTTGCCGACCTGCCATCTCGGCAACCTTCGATGCGGCGGTTTGTGCGATAGCGGCGCTTGACGCGACGGCGTCCCATGTTCCAGCGACGATCGAGCAGTCAGCGGCAAACGAGTAGTGACCTAGTTGGCCCACGAGATCATCAGGACGACCGCCCGACGATCGTCGTGCCGGCCAGCAGAAACCCATCGCCGCTGGGGCGACGTTGCCCTCGTCGACCCATCGACTCCAGGCAGTTTCGAGAAAGGCGACATAGTCGCTGTCGTGTAACCGGGCGACCAACGCACGATCGAGCGGGTCGGGGGCGATGAACTCGTGGCCACCAGAAGCGAGCGCATCGTGCACAATCGATGCGCGTTGCGGGCTCTCCCACGACGGGATCAGCTCGGCTGCGTCGAGTTCGAGACTGTGATGCGCGAGATGGTTGTCGGACGAAACGATCAACATCAGCCAGATCCCTCCGCCGGGCCGGTTCCCCAGGCGTAGGTTTCTTTCACCAGCTTCAGGTAGCTCATGATTTCGAGCGTCGCGACGCCCTGAAGTGGTCGGATGGTCTCGTTGATCACCGACAACATATGGTCGGCGTCGCTACAGGTGATCTCGGCCAAGATGTCGAACCGGCCGCCGGCGACCAGGACGTAGTCGAGTTCGGCGATGTCGGCGAGGGCCTTCGAGACGTTGAGCGCATTGTCGTCGACGGTGATGCCGAGCCATGCCGTATACCCAAACCCCAGCGCGACAGGATCGGTAACCGCGACTATCTGCATGACACCGCGTTCGGTCAACCGATTCACCCGCTGCCTGGTGGCCGCTTCGGAAAGCCCAACCAACGGCGCTAGCTGCGAATAGGGCATACGCCCGTCGGTCTGCAGTTCGCGGATGATGGCCTTGTCGGTTTCGTCGAGGCGGGTCACGACTGCGACCTGCGTTCGAGTTCGACCATGGCTTCAGTCAGCACTTTGTGCAGGGTGTTGCGAATTTCTTCGAACTGTTCGGGACCAGCGACGAGTGGCGGCGACAGCTGAATTACCGGCTCACCACGGTCGTCAGCTCGGCAAAACAATCCTTCTTCAAGCAACCGCCGGGAGAGAAAATCCTTCAACAGCCAGCGCGACTCGTCTTCGGTGAAGCTCTCCTTGGTGGCCCGGTCCTTCACCAATTCGATGCCGTAGAAGTAGCCCGTGCCGCGCACTTCGCCGACGATCGGAAGGTCGGCCAAGGTGTCGAGTGCGGCTCGAAAAGCGTCTTCGTTGTCGAGCACGTGCTGGCAGAGGTTTTCGGCCTCGAAGATGTCGAGGTTCGCAAGCGCAACTGCGCAGCTCACGGGGTGGCCGGCAAAGGTGATGCCGTGGAGGAACTGTTCGTCATTTTCCACGAAGGGTTCGGTGAGGCGGTCGCTGGCGATCATCGCTCCCATGGGTGAATACCCCGACGTGAGTCCTTTCGCACAGGTGATGATGTCGGGCTGATAGCCAAACCGGTCACAGGCAAACATGTGACCGAGTCGTCCAAATGCGCAGATCACTTCATCGCTCACGAGCAGGACGTCGTACTTGTCGCAGATCTCGCGGACTTGGGCGAAGTAGCCCTCGGGCGGAACAAAGCAGCCGCCAGCGTTCTGTACCGGTTCGAGGAACACTGCGGCGACGGTGTCGGGGCCCTCGCGCAGAATCACTTGCTCGATGTCATCCGCGCACGCCAACGAACAGGCGTCCTGGTGACCGCAGAGGTGGCAGCGGTACTGATAGGTGTTCGCTACCTTCAGCGCTCCGGGCACCAGCGGCTCAAATACCTCCTTGATGCCGGGCAGGCCGGTGATGCTGAGAGCCCCCATCGACGTGCCGTGATACGACAGGTGTCGCGAGATCACTTTGTGTTTGTTGTGCTTGCCTTTGGTTTTGAAGTACTGCCGGGCAAGTTTCCATGCTGACTCGACCGCGTCGGATCCGCCGGTGGTGAAGAACACGCGGTTCAGGTCGCCGGGCGCGTAGTTGGCCAAGCGGGCCGCAAGCTCGACAGCGCCCGGATGGGCATAGGTCCAGATCGGGAAGAAACCGAGTTGCGCCGACTGCGACGCTGCCGCCTCGGCAATCGACTGCCGCCCATGACCAACCTGGGTCACAAACAAGCCGGCCAAACCATCGAGATAACGGTTGCCTTCGTCATCCCACACGTAGCAACCGTCGCCGCGTTCGATGATGCGCATACCGGCATCTGCGGTGCCGGGTTGACCAACGTCGCTGAAGTGGCCCCAAAGGTGCCGTTGCGCGTTGCTGGTCAACTCGTCATGATTCACGTGTGCGATTCCCCCTGGTGCCCGGTACCGGTCGATTCGAACGGCGCCAACGCCTGATTCAACACCAAGTCGGCCGCTAAAGCAACCGATTCCGTCGCCATCAGGTTTCCCAGCCCCACAAACCGTGGCACTATCATCACCAAACACCCGCAAACCAACCCGAAATTTTGCTGTAGAGCGACACACATTGTCGCTTTGGAACATCAGAATGGCTGACGATGACATCGACTTCTGCAAATGCTCTGGCCAGCGAGGCGCTCAAAAACTCATCCCGAGCCGTGTTTTGGTCAGACTCGCCCGACGCACCCCCAACCCTGCCAACCCAGACCGGCGCCCAGGCCGTCGACCTAGTCATCATCGGCGGCGGGTTCACCGGCCTCTGGGCAGCCGTACAGGCACTCGAAGATAACCCGGGTCTCGATGTCGTAATCCTTGAGGCCAAAGACTGCGGATACGGGGCCAGCTCACGCAACGGCGGATTCTGCGAAGCTTCGCTCACCCACGGCTTCCATAACGGACTCTCCCATTGGCCCGACGAAATCGACACGCTGCAGCGTCTCGGCAACGAGAACCTCGACGGCATCGAGGAAACTCTCGCCCGCTACAACATCTCGGCTGACTTTCAACGAACCGGCGAACTATCGGTCGCCACCGAGCAATGGCAGCTCGACGAACTCCACGAAGGCGCAGCCGACTACCGAGCCGCGGGCGAAACCATCGACATCCTCGACGCCGAAGGCGTAAAAAAGCTCGTCAATTCGCCGACCTACGTTGGCGGTGCCCATCGGCCCGACGGCACCGCCCTCGTCAACCCGGCACAGCTGGTCTGGGGTCTCCGAGCAGCCGCCGAATCACTCGGCGCAAAGATCTACAACAACAGCCCGGCAGTCGACGTACAGATCGATGGCTCGGGGCTTGCCATCTTCACCCCACACGGCACCGTGCACTGCGATCGGGCGATCTCGGCGACCAACGCCTACCCCGGACCAATCAAGCGCATCAGCAACTGGGTGATCCCCGTGTACGACCACGTCCTCATGACCGAGCCGCTGTCGTCGGAGCAGATGGCATCGATTGGTTGGCAAGGCAGACAGGGCGTTGGCGACGCAGCCAACCAGTTTCACTACTACCGGCTGACCCAAGACAACCGCATTCTTTGGGGCGGCTACGACGCCACGTATCACTTCAATAACTCGGTCAGCGAACGACACGAAGACAGTCCCGAAACCCATCGCAAAATCGCTGGGCACTTCTTCGAAACCTTCCCGCAGCTCGAAGACCTCACCTTTACCCACCGGTGGGGCGGCCCGATCGCCACCACCACAAAGTTCACCGCGACCTGGGGAACCAGTCATGAGAAGCGCCTCACCTGGGTAGCCGGCTACACCGGACTCGGTGTCGGAGCATCACGCTTTGGTGCACGGGTCGCGCTCGACCTGTCGTTTGGCGAACAGAACGAACGCACCGAATTGGCAATGGTCCGGAAAAAGCCGCTGCCGTTTCCGCCTGAACCGATTCGATCGCTCGGCGTCGCCATCACCAAACGGTCGATCCAGGCATCCGACGCCAACAACGGCGCCCGCAACGCCTGGCTGAAACTCCTCGATCGCTTCGGCGTGGGATTCGACTCATGAGCAACTACCGCAACCATTCGCTGTGGCTCGAGCAACACCCGGGACCCCTCGACCAACGGCCTCCCCTCGCTGGTGACACCCAAGTCGACATCGCCATCGTCGGCGGCGGCTACACCGGCCTCTGGACGGCTTACTACCTGTTGGTCGCCGACCCAAGCCTTCGGGTGACCGTCATCGAACGTGACATCGTCGGATTCGGAGCATCGGGCCGCAACGGCGGCTGGTGTGTCGGCGAAATTGCTGGCGGCTACGGCGCAGCCGTTCGGGCAGGCGACCACGACGGAGCAGTCCGACTCATCCGGGCAGGCATGGACACCGTCGACGAAGTCGGCCGGGTCACCGCTTTCGAAGGCATCGACTGCGACTTCCACAAGGGCGGCACAATCCGGCTCGCCCGGAACAAGCCGCAGCTCGAGCAGCAACACGCCGAGGTCGCCCACGACCACAAGATTGGCTTCAGCGACGACGACATCCGACTCCTCAACCCTCGTGAGGCCAGCCTTCGCTGCAACGCGACCGATGTACTCGGAGGCATCTTCTGGTCGGCCTGCGCCCGAGTGCAGCCAGCTAACCTCGTGCGCGGACTCGCCGAAACCATCGAACGCATGGGAGCAGTGATCGTCGAAGGTACCGAGGCACAATCGATCGAACCCGGAAGGGTGCGCACCAGCCACGGCAACATCAGTGCCGACATCGTCGTGCGAGCCACCGAGGGCTACACCTCCCAGATTAAGGACCTCAGCCGTCGACTCGTTCCGTTGTATTCGCTCATGGTCGCATCCGAACCACTTTCGGCGGACACCTGGCAAGAAATCGGCCTCCGAGACATGGAGACCTTTGGTGATGACCGTCACCTCGTCATCTACGGACAACGCACCGCAGACGGACGTATCGCCTTCGGTGGCCGCGGAGCCAGATACGGCTTCGGATCGAAGATCGACGAGTCCATCGAACAGAACTCGGCAACCCACGACCGGTGTATTGCGACCCTGATCGAAATGTTTCCGGTGCTGCAATCGGCAACGTTCACGCACCGGTGGGGTGGCGCGCTTGGCGTTCCTCGCGACTGGTTTCCGTCGGTGGGCCTCGACCACACAACCGGGCTGGCATGGGGTGGCGGCTACGTCGGTGAAGGGGTGGCGATTTCGAATCTGCACGGCCGTACCCTCGCCGACCTGATCACGGGCGAAGAGTCCGACCTCACCACCTTGCCGTGGGTGAACCGCAACTTCCGCGACTGGGAACCCGAACCACTTCGGTGGATCGCCATCAACGGTTCGCTGAAACTCATGGAAGGCGCCGACGCCAGCGAAGACCGCACTGGCAAAGCATCGCTGCGGGCAAGGGCAATCACGAGCCTGCGGCGATGACCTGCACAAGATGAGCACAAGATGAGCAAAGGGTGACCTGAGAAAAACTGGGGGATTTCGGCCAGCGACCTTGTCGGTGTGACATCGGTCTGTATAGCGTCGCTGAGCAATGGGGAGCGTTGATGATCGGGGGGTTTCATCAATACCTGCCCCCGCGCGGGCCGCACTGGTCATCGGGCTGATCTACATCTTCTTGGTTGGCGTTTCCTCGCTTGAAACAGGCATCAAAACGATGGGCAGCGACACTACCGAGTCGCTCTTTTCTGCCGTATCGAACCCCATCGCCGGGCTGTGCGTTGGCATTCTCGGCACGGTGCTCGTGCAATCATCATCGGCCAGCACCTCGGTCATCGTCGGGCTCGTAGCATCGCAGAAGTTGGGCGTCGACGACGCCGTGCCCATGATCATGGGCGCCAACATCGGCACCACCGTCACCAACTCTCTCGTGTCGCTCGGGCATGTCCGCCACTCCAATGAGTTCCGCCGGGCATTCGCTGCCGCCACCGTGCACGACTTTTTCAACATCTTGGCTGTGGGACTGCTCTTACCTCTCGAGTTGATCTTCGGTATCGTCTCCGGAACCGCCGAGAACATCAGCGAGCGACTCGTCGGTTCAGCCGGCTCAGAGTGGAAAAGCCCGATCAAAGCTTGGGTCAAGGGCCCCGTGGGCTGGATAAAGGACGGTCTCAGCACACTCGGAGCCGAAGCCAACCTCCTCGGCACACTTATGGTGGCCGTCGGACTCGTCGTCATCCTCGCAGCCCTGACGTTCATCACGAAGAACATGCGTGCCCTGGTGGCCGACCGAGTCGAGAGATCACTCAACGCGATCCTCGGCAAGGGTGGCGGCGCGGTCGCCATGGTTCTCGGCATGCTCATCACCATCGCCGTGCAGTCGTCGAGCATCACTACATCGATCCTGATTCCGCTCGCCGGCGCTGGAGTTATCCGTTTACAGAACGCCTACCCCGTCACACTCGGCGCAAACGTTGGCACAACAATCACGGCACTCCTCGCCGCGCTCGCCGGTTCGAGCCCGGAAGCCCTTACGGTGGGCTTGGCACACACGACGTTCAATGTGCTCGGCATCGTGCTTCTCTACGTGCTTCCCTTCGCCCGTAGTCTTCCAATTCTCGGCGCCGAGAAGTTGGCGGAGATAGCCACCACACGGCGCACCATGGCCGTTGTCTATGTGTTCATCATGTTCATTGTTCTCCCATTGATCGGCGTAACTCTGCTGCGTTGATTGGGACAGAAAAGGAGTTCCAATGGTTTTCGCATTCTTCAAGAAGGAAGATCCAGGGCTCGGCCACATCGCTAGTCGCGCGGTCGGCATGCTGCACGACGCACGGCACTCGTTCGACCTCGCCACCCTTGCCCTGCTCGACGGCGCCTCGTTTAGCTCTGTTGAAGAAGATGTCCGCGCAACCGATGCCCGCATCAACCAGACCGAACAGGATCTGCGGGCCGAACTTGTCGTGCACGTGAGCGTGCAGGGCGCCAACGACATCGGCGTGGTTATGGGCTACACGTTGCTCATCAAGAAGATCGAACGCATTGGCGATCAGGCCAAAAACATTCTCGACCTTGCCGAAGAGGTGGGAACGATCGTCGACGACGAGGGCGGCCATCAACTCATGGATGAGCGTCGCCGAGTGTCGACCATGTTTGCCGACGCAGCAAGCCTTTTGGCCGAACCAAATGACGAAGCATCCGTCAATGCGTTCATCGACGACGCCGGCCAGGTCAGCGCCGACTACCAAACCAAAATCAACGATCTGATGCACTCTGACCTGCCGGGCAGTGTCGTGGTGCCGCGGGCCATCTATTACCGCTACCTCAAACGCATCGTGGCCAATCTGCGAGGGGTTGTCTCGGTCGTGTCTGAACCGCTGCCAAACATCGACTACCTCGACGACGGCGCCACAGATATCACCGACGACTAGTTAGCGCGCAGAAGTTTTACGCGCAGTTGGCCGCCTCGGTTGTTGGATCTATCGGCAGCTTGCGGGCTTGGTCTCCGTGCACCAGATAGATCGCCGAGCGGTCATCCTCGATCCACAACTCGGCGTCGGGGCCTCGCAGGCCAGAGTCGGCGACCGTTGCGGGCAGCGATGAAACATCAATAATCGTGCCGGCCGGAAAGTCTGGCACGACACCGTTTGGGTTCCAGATGTAGAGATCATCCCAATTGTCGCCCACCATCTCGCCAAGAGGCCTACCAACCGAGATCAAGCGCACGTCGCCATACTCGCAATGATCGTCGCCTGGTACGTCGAAAACCATGTCGGTACGAACGGCGCAACCCTCAACGGCCCACTGCACCTGACCATCAGTAGTCGGCCCGCCGAACGTGTCCGATCCAGTATCGAGCATCGACCCCTCGACAGCATCACAAACAGCAAAGATGTGACTGTTGGGTTCGTCACCAGAACAGGCCACCATGCCGAAGAGCACGGCCGCGGCCACAAGACCAGCGAGACACCTATTCACCAGCGTGGCTCGCTTTGTCCGGGGCGCTCAGGGCCACGCGACCAGCGGCCCTCAAGCTGGCCGATGGTCCCCGGCTGACGCATATGGGTGAGTTGGCCGAACGGACTCGGACGGGTCTGTTGAAGATCTGCCACATCGTCGGGTAGGGCAATGTCGGCACCGCTTTCGACCCGCGGCAGAGACCGCAGCCAATGACCGGTGCGAGCCAGCACAACTTCGACCTCATAACCCGACCCCGTCGATAGGCGGTCGGTTAGCGAACGTACGATGCCGAGTGCCAGCAGATACCCGCTGGCGTAATCGAGGAGCTGACACGGCAGAGGCGACGGTGTCTCGCCATTCGAAGCAAGCATGCCGTCGTGAGCGATGCCGGATGCAGTCTGGGTGATCGAGTCAAACCCACGCCGACCTCCCCACGGACCCGTCTTTCCGAACGCCGAAAGTTCGGCCAGAACAAGAGACGGGTTGGCCTCTCGAAGTGCACCGGGGGTAACACCCAGATCGCCAAGGGAGCCGGGTCGAAACGCCGTGAGTACCACGTCGGCTTTGGCGACCAACGAGAACAACAGGCCACGCCCCTCAGCTGCTCGAAGATCGATGTGCGCAAACCGTTTTCCCAGCGATGTGAGTGCGACGCTCAGCTCGTGGCTTGCTAGGCCGTCTGCGCCGACCCGAATAACGTCTGCGCCAAAGGCAGCCATTGTGCGGGCGGCAACGGGCCCGGCGAGAATACGGGTCAGGTCGAGAACTCGAACACCTGACAGCGGCAACGACCCCCCAGGAGAGGTCTCGAGCGCGTCGTGGTGGCGCGGCTCCCCACATGCAGAACGCAGTACCGGCGGGGCGTCGCCAAGATGTTTGGCGTGCGGATGTTCGGCCCACTCGGTGGCCGAACGGAACGCCGAGCAAATGCCGTCGTTCGCCACAATCTCGGCCTCGGCATCAAACCGAGACCAGCCTTGCAAGACCGCTTCAACCTCTGGTCGAGTTGCGTCGGCTGCAAGGCCGAGGGCTCCCAAAGCGCGTTCACCGTGATGAGCAAAGTTTGCGTGGATTTGCACAAATCCATCGCTGGTCTCGTAATAACCAGAAAGGTCAGCCCAAACCTCGGGAGCTTTCCCGTCGATCAACGCGTGTTTCTCATCACGAAACGACAGCGTTGCGTGGCGAGAATCGACGTGTACTGCTGCGGTCGTAGTGCCACGACGAGCCGCATCAAACTCGGCGATGGCCAGCGCTGCAGCTGCGACCGAAGCGGTCGCCGCAGTGGTTACGTCGAAAACCGACGGCAGTACTTGTGCTGGACCGTCAACCTGCAAGGCCTCGAGCTGGGCCTGCTCGCCGCCAGCCAAGCTCCAAAGATCGGCGGCAACATCATGAGGGTTCGTCACGTAGTGCTCCTAACTACCTATCCGGCCATGAACGAGCCGGTGGACTATCCCTGCCTTCGTTCGACCGACTTCTTCGAAGACTCCGAGCGGGCGAAAGCAGTACGCCATTCGTTGTGCAACGTCGCGGCGAACCCCCGCTGCCTTGGCCAGATCAGCAGTGGTGAACTCATCGGGCAACGCGGTCGGTAAGAGGCCGCAAAGGTCGTCGACGTTACGAAACCGGTGGGTCTCAACAACATCGCGAAGCACGCGATCGGTCGTACGAAACCCTCCCCGTCCGCGCCGTGCCTTCGGGTCGTGCTCCTGGTGTTTGGTCACCGAAACCAGCACCACATCAAGGGTGAGGCGCGGGTGGTCGAGCAGCGTCGGCATGCTGACCAGCTCTTCGAAAATGCTGTACACCGAGCCCTTCTTCGGCGAGCGGCGTTCCTTTGCTCCCGGCTTCGCAAGCCAGGTTTCGACCGCCACCGGATGCACAAGAATCACGTCGTAGTCGTCGAGCAAAGCGTCGAATTTTCGGCCCATCGATCCGAACGAACTCGTCTGAATCTCAATAAGTAGATCGCCACGACGTATGTCGATCACGAACCGGTCAAGCGGGACCTCGAACTCGTCACCCGGCGCGGCGTAGCGAAGTTTCAATGCCGCGTGAAGCGACCCTTCGTTTAGGGTCCCAATGTGAGGTGGCGGGGTGGACACCCCCACCACGCTAACCGGCCAACCTGATGATCGACTCGTGTTCGATTGCACAAACCGGGATGCCCTCGACGCTAACCCGCGCATCGAGCACCGCCCGTTCGCCCGCCCTCGAATCGAATCGGTCGATGACCGTCGTCTCGATCAGGGCGGTATCGCCGGGCGATACAGGTCCGAGGTGCGTGATGTTGCTTCGCACATGAATCCAGGGCCCATCGACCAGACTGGCCATGGTGACCCTGTTGCCGAGCACCGGCCAAACAGCGGGATGCACCCCGCCATGAGCGAAGAGCGCAAGGTCATCGCCAGCACGCCGCCCATACCCTGCGAGCTCCGAACCGAAGGAAACAACCATCGGATCGAGCAACTCACCACGATGAGCACCCGGTGGGACCGCCCCTTTCGACACGCCAAGGGTCGCCCGCACCTCATCGTCAACTCTCGCCTCGATGATGTACGTATGGGTGCCCGACGGGTCAGGCACGGGGACGCAGTGAACCAGGTCGTCCTCGAAGACCGGAGAACGAAAGCGTACGGTTGCGGTTCCGTTGTCGACCCACGCCGCGCCCCACCCAGCCGAAGGCACATGGCTGAGGTAGGCGTAGACCGTCACGCCAGCAACAAGTGCGCGGGGAAACCCGGCCGCCCGCGCCCCAGCATCGGTGTGAACGACATTGTCGGCATGTTCCGGAAGGTTGATCGCACGCACAGACCACGGCTGCAACACTTCGGTATCTCTCACTGGCACGCCAGCGACCCTACCGGTACGGCGCCTAGAAAGTAAGAACGCGGGGTCTGGGTTGGTTCAAGTGCTGACGGCTTCACTTGGGGTTGTGGGTTCCACTGGTTGGTTTGCGATACGGGCATAAGTTGTCCGTTGTTCACACACAACGCCAACCAGTGGAGTTTCCAGCATGCCAGC
>CALLQB010000098.1 GCA_938015295.1 uncultured Acidimicrobiales bacterium | reverse complement strand
GCCAGCGCAATATCGCGCCCAAGCCCCGGCCCGACACCAGAAACAATCGCTACCCGGTCAGCTAACAGCTCAGTCCCCATGGGCGAACGCTAGCCAACCACCCCACCCCAAAGTCAATTAGGGGTCAGGCACTTTAGGTGCCTGACCCCATAAGTGCCTGACCCCTTTGGGGTTACGACTTGGCGCGGGAGACGAAGACGGGAATTTCTCGGTCGCCGGCTTTTTCGGCGTACTCCTCATACGGCGGGTAGACATCGATGCCGCGCTGATACCAGGCGGCTCGTTCGTCGCCGGTAACAAGCCTGACCTCGGTGTCGTAGGGCTCTGGCCCATCCTGGATCATGATCACCGGGTCGGCCATGAGGTTGTGGTACCAACCTGGATGTTCGGGAGCGCCACCCTTCGAAGCGATGAGCGCATACTCGCCCTCGTGTTCGACTCGCATCAATGGCACCTTGCGGACCTTGCCGCTCTTCACACCCTTGGTGGTCATCACAATGATTGGGATACCGGTGTCCATCAACGTGTTGGCTTCGGTACCGCCGCTGGCTTCGTACTTCTCGACCTGGTCGCTAACCCAGCCCCATGTACTTGGTTCGTAGTCACCTTCAATTGGCATAACTCGCAGCCTATGACGTTCTTGGCCTGCCAGTGGCCTCTAGCGATGCGCAAAGCAGGACCGCTAACGTCGGGCAACGATTGCCAACAAAACTCAGGGGAACAAATGGCAGAGTCCTACGCAGCAGGCCCGACGACCACGGCACTGTTAGAGGAAACAATCGACGCAAACTTCAAGCGTGCCGTGGCGACCTACCCCGAACGCGAGGCGCTGGTTGTTCGTCATCAGAACATTCGTTGGACCTACAGCGAACTCGACGAGCGCATCGAAGAGCTTGCCCGAGGCCTTATGGCTCTTGGCATTCAGGTTGGCGACCGGGTGGGCCTTTGGTCGCCAAACCGTTTCGAGTGGACCCTCACCCAGTACGCCACGGCTCGCATCGGTGCGATCATGGTGTGCCTCAACCCGGCCTACCGCACAACCGAACTCGAGTACGCGCTCAATCAATCAGGCACCCGGCTGTTGGTCGCGGCGCCAGAATTCAAGACCAGCAATTATCAAGCGATGTACGCCGAGGTGGCCGATGCGTGTCCTGCTGTTGAGCATGCGGTCTTCATGGGCGCCGACTCGTGGGATGCGTTGTTGGCACGGGCTAGTGAGGTCTCGGGCGACCAGGTCGCCGAGCGATCCCGCAGTCTCGACCACTTCGACGCAATCAACATCCAGTACACGTCAGGCACCACTGGGCTTCCCAAAGGCGCAACGCTCACCCATCGCAACATCTTGAACAACGGGTTCTTTACTGGCGAGGGATGCGAGTACACCCACGAGGACCGCGTGTGCATTCCGGTGCCCTTCTACCACTGCTTCGGCATGGTGATGGGCAACCTGGGGTCGACCTCGCATGGCGCAACCATGGTGATTCCCAACGACGCTTTCGAACCAGTTTCGGTACTCGAAGCAGTGCAGGAGGAGCAGTGCACCAGCCTCTACGGGGTGCCAACGATGTTTATCGGCGAGCTCGGGTTGCCAGACTTCGAAAGCTACGACCTGTCGTCTCTCCGCACCGGCATCATGGCCGGCTCACCGTGCCCGGTAGAGATTATGAAACAAGTGGTCGACCGCATGAATATGGAGCAGGTGACCATCTGTTATGGCATGACCGAAACGTCGCCGGTATCAACTCAGACCGGCGCAGATGACCCGATTGAGAAGCGGGTGTCGAGCGTTGGTCGCGTGCATCCGCATGTCGAAATTAGGGTGGCCGATCCCGAAACTGGTCAAACAGTTGAGCGTGGCATCTCGGGCGAATTTCAGACCCGCGGCTACTCGGTGATGAAGGGATACTGGAACGAACCCGAACTCACCGCCACCGCTATCGATGCCGAGGGCTGGATGCATACTGGCGACCTCGCCGTGATGAGCGAGGACGGGTATGTCAATATCACCGGTCGAATCAAGGATCTCATCATTCGTGGTGGTGAGAATGTGGCGCCTCTCGAGGTCGAGGAGTATCTGTACACCCATCCCGATGTGATCGATGTGCAGGTGGTGGGTGTGCCCGACGACAAGTTTGGTGAGGAAATCTGCGCCTTTGTGCAGACCAAGCCGTCGTCAGCTGTCGACACCGAGACCATCCGCTCGTTTTGTGATGGCAAGATCGCCCACTTCAAGATTCCCCGCTACGTCGTCGTGGTGAGCGAGTTTCCGATGACGGTCACGGGCAAGATCCAGAAGTACAAGCTCCGCGACATCGCCACCGAGCAACTCGGCCTTGCTGACGCGGCGCAAACAGCGTGATTGACCCGGTTGCCAACGACCAGCTGGGCAAACATGTTGTCTCTTTCTGCGGCAGCTCCCGCCCGGGTTCGCTCAATGCGAACCTGCTCAATCAGGCGTTATGGGCTCTCAGGCCAAGCAGCGACAGCACTGACGTTGCACCGGAGGAGCTCGTACAGATGTATGAAAAGTTAGGCATTCCCCCAATCGAGCAGGGGGGTCTTGAAGGCGGCTTCGGGCACCTCCGCGGTGTTACCCCTGAATTCACCAACGATGTCGTGGCTTGGCCGGACTATGACTTTCCGATGTTTTCGCAAATGATTGAGGAGACGTCCGGAGTCCCCCCGATGGTTGTAGCGCTCCACCACCGGATAGCTGCAGCAGACGGGCTCCTCATTGCGAGCCCCGAATACAACGGTGGCTACACCGCGCTGCTCAAGAACACCATCGATTGGGTGACCCGAGTCGATCAGCGAGTGTTTGGCGGCAAGTACGTGGGGATTCTCACGGCCTCACCCGGCGGTGGTGGTGGCGTCCGCGCTGCAGGTCAGATGCGGCAACTGTTTGAAGGAATGCGTGCCACGGTCCATGACCCGACCTTCAGCGTGCCCAATGCACACGAAGTGCTGGTCGCACCGCTCGAGCCTGGTCTCGCTCCTGGCCTCGTCGATTGGGTGGTTGGGTACGCCAGCGCGCTTAACGCGTTGCCAGCAGCGCCTGATTGAGGTCGTGCCAAATGTCGTCGACGTTCTCGCAACCGACACTCAGCCGGATAAGTGTTGGGGGCATGCCTTGCTGACCGTCGATGACCGCTCGTCGCTCCATAGTTGATTCGATGCCACCGAGGCTGGTGGCGTGATGGATGAGGCGCGCCGCCTCGCAGAACGCCGAAGCGCGGGCGCCGTCACCGGTCGTGTCGAACGACATCATCGCGCCGAAGCCGGTCATGAAACTCTTCGCGATGTCGTGTGTTTGGTGACTAGGTAGGCCGGGGTATCGCACCGTCGCGATATCGGGATGTTCTTCGAGTCGTTCGGCGAGGACCATCGCGTTTTCTTGCGCTCGCTCGACCCGAAGGGCCATCGTGCGTGCGCCACGGAGGGTAAGGAACGCTTCCATGCCGCCGATCGACGCACCGTAGAGCAAGCGTCGGTGGTGAAACTCGTCGTAGAGGTCGTCGTCTCTGGTGATGAGTACACCAGCGAGGAGGTCGGAGTGGCCGCCAATGAACTTGGTTGCCGAATGCATCACGACGTCGGCGCCGTAGTCGAGGGGCTTCTGGTTGAGCGGCGTGGCAAACGTGCTGTCGACGGCGACCAAACATCCGGCCTTGCGAGGCGCCCCGCAGATTGTGGGGAGGTCTGCGACGGTGATCAGTGGGTTGGCCGGTGATTCGAGCCACACGAGATCGCACGTTTGCAGAGCATCAAGCCAGAGTTGGGTGTTGGCTTGGTCGAGACGACTAACAGTCCAGCGGCCCTGCGCTTCGCCTTCGTCGATGAGGCCAGCGACGCCGTGATAGGGATCGTCGGGCACGGCTACCTGGGAGCCCGCCGGGAGGCGGTGTAGCACTGCCGATACCGCAGCCATACCCGAAGCAAACGACAACGCCCGGCCACCCTCGAGCCCGCCGACAACATCCTCGAGCGCATTTGAGGTTGTTGTGCCATCGACCCGGCTATAGAGACGGTCGGCCGGCAGGTAGAAGTTGGAGGCGAACTCTGGCGCAACATTAAGTGGTGCCCCAGGTTCGCGGGTGCGGCCCGCAGAGATCAGCCACGTGGCCGGATTCGAAGTGTCCATCGCCAAAATCTACGCCACCAACGCCACAACCCCCGCCCCCAAAATCCCCCCAACCGAAGCAAATTTTGTTGCAAAGTGACCGTGAGGTGTCACTTTGGGGCAAAATTTCGGGTTTGGGGTGTGGTTTTCGGTTTAGGGGGTGGACGGGAGGATGACGGCTTGGGCGACGATGGGCGTTGTGCCGTCGCTATCGTAGGTAATGGCTGGCGAGCCGTAGAGCTCATAACCGTCGTCGAGTGCCTGGGAGACCCGCGCACAAAAGTCATGGGTGTCGGGTCCGGTCAAAAGTTGGTAGCGAAGCTTCTTAGCAGCCAATTTGTCTCTTTTCTTTCAGCGGATACGCTAAACCCGACCAGATGGGTCGGAATACAAAAACATCAGTACCCGGTCACTCTCACGGTAGGTGGAAACAGATGGCAGTAACACAACTCTCTCTCAGCGATGCTTGGGCCATGTTGGTCGGCGATCCGCAGGCGCAATTGATCGATGTGCGCACAATGGCCGAATGGAACTTTGTTGGTGTCCCGAACCTCGAAGAACTGGGCAAGTCGGTACGGAACGTCGAGTGGACTCGATTCCCGGCTGGCGACGCCAACCCAGATTTCCTTGCCACGGCCTCCGAAGGCCTCGACCCGGCTCAGCCAATTCTGTTTATCTGCCGATCTGGTGCTCGTTCACAGGCGGCGGCGACCGCGTTTGAGCAAGCCGGATTCACCAACCTGTTCAACGTGTCTGCTGGGTTCGAAGGCGATCTCGACCCGCAACGTCACCGCCACGATGGGTGGAAGGATCACCTTCCGTGGCACCAGGGCTAACCCCACACGACGCCTTCCGCGAAGCAACCAACCTCGCTCGGGGCGGACTGGCGCGGTCGCAGTTCGATGAAACCGCCGAGGCAATTTATGCCACGTCGGGATACGTGTACTCCTCGGCGGCCGAAGCCGAGGCAGCGTTCGCCGGTGAACACGACCGGTATATCTACTCTCGTTACGGCAACCCGACAGTTACAACGTTCGAAGAACGGTTGCGCTTGGTCGAAGGCGCCGAGGCATGTCGCGCTACAGCCAGCGGCATGGCTGCGGTCTTTGCTTCGCTGATCAGCCTGGTGAGTGCCGGCGATCGAGTAGTTGCCTCACGGGCATTGTTTGGTTCGTGCCACGTGATTCTCACCGAAATCCTGCCAAGAATGGGTGTCGCAACCGAGTTGGTAGATGGCACCGATCTTGCCGCCTGGGAACGTGCCCTCGCCCCGGGAGCCAACGCCGTGTTTCTTGAATCGCCATCGAACCCCGGGCTTGAAATCATCGACCTGCGTGCTGTCTGCGACCTCGCGCACGCAGCCGGCGCACTGGTGATAGTGGACAACGTTTTCGCTAGCCCGGTGTTGCAGAAACCGCTTGAGTTTGGCGCCGATGTGGTGGTGTATTCGGCGACGAAACACATCGACGGACAGGGCCGTACCCTCGGGGGCGCAGTGCTCAGCACCGAGCAGTTCATCGCCGAGACGCTTGTGCCGTTCCTTCGCCACACCGGCCCCAGTCTGAGCCCGTTTAACGCCTGGGTGCTGGCCAAGGGTCTCGAAACAATCCGCCTCCGAGTTGAAGCATCGAGTACCACGGCCACCGAGCTCGCGGCAAGGCTGGAATCCGACAACCGCGTCGCCACCGTGCGGTATCCCATGCTGGTTTCGCATCCCCAGCATGATCTGGCAAAACGTCAAATGTCGGCAGGAGGCACGATCCTCACCATTGATGTGGAGACCAAGGACCGGGCGTTCAGCTTTCTGGATTCGCTGCACCTCTTCGACATTTCAAACAACGTTGGCGACAGCAAAAGCTTGGTGACGCACCCTGCTACCACGACGCACCGTCGACTGCCCGAAGAGGCACGTGAAGCGGTTGGCATCGGTGCGGGAATGGTGCGCCTTTCGATTGGACTCGAAGACCTCGAAGATCTGTACGAAGACCTCGATCAAGCGCTCTCGCAGCGTTAGCTACTCGTCTGCTGCAGAATCGCTTGGGCCTCGACGCTGAGGTCTATCTCTGCACTCAGGGCTAGTGCTTCGGGGCTCATTTTGGCGAGAGTCTTGGCCACCGCGTTTATTGCCTTGTCGGCGTCGAGGCGGTCGATCAGCGGCTCGAACTGTGTCTCGAGGAACACCAGACAGGCGGCGTCTTCAAGCAGTTGGGTTTCGGGATCTGTGCCAAGCCCCTTCCGAAGGAGTAGCTCGCTCACCCGAGCAATCGTGGGCTCATCAAACCCGAGTTCGGAAAGAATCGATGCAGCAGCGTTGGCTTGATGTTTCTTGTTGTCGAGGCGCCACTTCAGATAGCCCGCTCGGCCTTCGGGGTACTCGGCTCGCGCTAGTTCCCAACGTTTCAAATGGTGGGCCCGGGTTGCCAGGAGAACTTCGTCGGAGGGTGAGGAGACGAGGCGAGCAGTCCAGGCGGTGGCGAGGGTTCCTTGCACCAGCGCACGAGGTTGGCCGTCAAAGAGGTTCGGGTCTTCGGCATTGGCCGCGTCAATTGCGGCGAATGCTTCAAGAACCTTTGGTGATGTCATGTAGCGCACTCCGATTGGCCAACCTCGGCAACGAAGGGTCCAGTTTCGTCGAAGTCGATGTAGAAGTCGGGGTTTTCGATCGGTGTGGGGAACTGGTCGAGGTCCTTGAGGCCTTTGCCGATTTCACGTGCGCCGCCAGATCGGTCCATCCACGACCGAAACGCTTCGCCGGCTTCGCGTTCGTCAACGAATCGGCGCATCACCCGCACGGTTGCCGCTGCCGCAGTTTTGGCCGGTAGACGAAGCGCCTTGTCGCCAAAGTGAATCGTGCCCTCGCCCACATAACCACCGAGGAGCATCTGATAGCCCGGTGCGGCTTTGCCATGGGCTCGCCGTTCGGCGCCAAAGAAACCAATGTCGGCAATGTGATGTTGTCCACAGCTGTTCATGCAGCCCGATATGTTCACTCGCACACCGCCGACCTCAGCGAGGCCTTCTGCCTCGAGCGCTTCGCCGATGGCTTTGGCTAGTCCCCGAGACTGGGTCACCGCCAGGCCGCAGGTATCGGCGCCGGGGCAGGAGACGACGTCGCGGGTGAGTTCGGCGCCGGGCTCGGCCATAGCGAGAGCCTCCAGGCGCTCGAACAACGAGGGGAGCTGTGTTTCGTCGAGATCGCGGATAACGAAGTTTTGACGGTTTGATACCCGCACGTCGACATTGAAGTCACGAATGATGGCGGCGATGCCTCGGAACTGGGTCGCCGTGATGTCGCCGAGTTCACACCAGGCGTATGCCGACACGGTGCCTTTCGCTACGCCCCGTACGACATTGGCTGACTCCCAGCGGTCATACGCGCTGCGGGGCCTGAGCTTCACCGACACACCCTGGCCAATGGCTGTGGGTTCGACGCCTGTCGCACGCCCCGCTGGCGCATCGCCTTTCTCGGTGACGACGTCGGGGATGCCGCCGGGCCAGGTGGCGGAAGCCGGAAGGAGTTTGCGCGCCTTGAGTACGCGTCGCTGGGTCTCTTCCCAGCCGAGTTCGTCGACCACCCATTTCATTCGGGCGCGAAGTTTGTTGTCGCGCCCACCGGTTTGCTCGAACACACGCAGTATCGCTTCGAGTGTGGGCAGCAAATCTTCCTTGGTGGTGAAGTCTTCGAGAAGAAGTGCGGCGTGCGGATTGGCGCCGAGACCGCCAGCGACGAAGACCCTAAATCCAGCTTCGACGGTGCCGTCATCGAGTCGTCGGGCGCTGGCTACGACACCGGCATCGTTGAACAATGCCTGACCGCAGTCGATGTCGCACCCCGAGAAGTTGATCTTGAACTTGCGCGGCAGCCGTTGGCCGAGGGGATTGCGGAGGAAGTGCTCGTTGGCGGCTTCGGCCCATGCGCTGATGTCGAGGATCTCGAACGGGCAGGCGCCGGCCAGGTGACAGCCCTGCACGTTGCGGATCGTGTCGCCGCAGGCTTCACGACTAGTGAGTCCGACTGACCCGAAGTGTTCGAGGACCTCGGGGATTTCTGGTAACTGAATGAAGTGCATTTGAATGTTTTGTCGGGTGGTGATGTGTCCCCACCCCCGGGAGTATTTCTCGGAGACGGCGGCCAACATGTCGAGTTGGTCGGCGGTGATTGCACCGAACGGCATCCGGACCCGAACCATTTGGTTCTGGCCGCCCTGCCGCTGTCCGTAGATGCCGTTGGTGAGGCGGAACACCCGAAACACGTCTTCGTCGAGATCGCCGGCGAGGTAGTTGTCGAGCATCGTCCGAAACTTCGCGATGTCGGCCTTGATGTCTGGGTCGGTGACAACGGGGCTGACGGCTAGGCGATCAGACGGAGTGTCGGTGATGATTTCGATGGACGATTTGGGGAGATCGGTGAGGGACATGGCTTGCTTTCAGTTTCGGTCGTTGTTGGCGTGCACAAACGCGCTCGCCTCGGGATTGGTCGCTGCGTGGGCCCAAATGCCCGACATGTCGGCGTCGTTGAGGACTTGACGGTCGGTCTCCGGGTCGGCGCACGCAATGGCTAGGTGGTACGAGGCCACCTCGCCGCGTTGGTAGGGGCGCACAAAGGTGCGGGTCCGCTCGAGCTGGTCAAAATTCTCGAGGATGTTGGGAGCAACCACGGTGACGAGAGCACCGGCTGCTGAGAGTCGCGAGGCTTCGTTGAACGCTGTGAACCCTCCGCCCACGATCAGGCACCGGCGGCCTTCGACGACGAGATCGACTGAGTAGGTGTCTTGTGCCGCATTCATTGATGGAGCCCGCACTCGGTCTTGGTTTCATCGGACCATCTGCCGTTGCGCCCCGACGCGCTCGGCTCGGTGCACGGCCAGCATCCAATTGAGCTGTAGCCATTGTTGAGTAGGGGGTTGATGTCGAGTTCGCGGCTCGCTATGTAGTCGGCCACATCGTCGTCGGACCAGCCGACGAGTGGGTTGACTTTGATGCGGCCCATGCGGTCGACCATGAGCGGCTGGGTGTTGGCTCGGCTCGGGCCATCGGCACGACGAAGACCACTAAACAAGGCTTCAAATCCGTAGTGGGTCAGAGCTGCGTCGAGCGGCGCAACTTTGCGGGCCGAGCAGCATGCGTGGGAGCCACGTGTCCAGACATCTGCAGCGTTGTGGTCGGGCCGTATGACCTTGAGGTTCAACCGGTAGCGAGCATGCGCCTTGCGCATCGTGGCGAGAGTTTCTGCGAAATGGAATCCGGTGTCGAGGAACACGACGGCGGTGTCGGGTTCGACGGTCGACACCAGGTCGACGAGCACGGTGTCAGCAAAGGAAGTTGTGAGACAGATCTTGGAGCCAAATGTGTGCAGGGCCCATGCGATGATCTCTTCGGCACCAGCGTTGGCGAGCGCGCGGTTCGCCTTGTCGAGGGCACCTGTCTTGTTGTCGGTTGCGACGAACACCACGAAACTCCTTAATTCCGATCGGTTTAGTCGGAATTACGAACATATCGTAGGTATTGTTCGGTCGCTAGACAACCCGCGGGCGCGAGTCAACGACCGAAACCGGTCACACGCTGGCGAAACTCTGCTGAACTATTTGAAGCTGAGGGACTTGCGAAGCTCGATTGTTGCCGACTTTGTCCGCACAACAATCTCGCAATTGCGTGCTGCGGCAGTGCAATCGACCCGGTTCTCGCCCGAGCCGATAAAGCGGACGAGATCGACCCGCTTGGCGACACGTTCGTTGTTGAGTTTGCGCGTACCAAGCGTCGCGCAAGTATCTGTTCCGGCAACACACTGTTGGATCACCGCACGCCTCGGATGCGTTGGCATACCTGCGAGTCGAACCTTGACCGTGTCGCCTTCAGTCAACTTGCGGTTCTGCACCCGCAAGCTTGGGGTCGGTAGGTCGCCGGCATCGTTGAAGGTCAGAGGCTGCCAACCGCCGATGCGACCTTCGTAGAACCAGGCGTCGGTGACCTGAAGGAAACACGTACCCGGAGCAGCCGCGCAATCGGTGACCTGCCCATCTCGATACAGTGACCGGCGGACCGTCACGGTGAGTTCTTTCGTCAGGAACTCGCCAGAGGTGAGATCATCATCGGTCGCGAGTTGTCTGCCAGTCAGCTTCTCGCAATGCAGCATGTTCGTTGGTCCCGAAACACACTGCTCCACGCGAATCCGCTGGAACGGTGACCTCACGGTGACGGTCACCGGGTCGCCGTCGGTGAGATTGTCGGTATTGCTGTAGACGGCAGAGAAGTCGGCGAGAGGTTCGGTCGTTGCGAACGCAATGTCCCAGCGGGCTTCAAATTCGCCGATGCGAAGGAAACAGGCGCCGGCCTGCGACGCACAGTCGACGACTCGGTTCTTGCCAATGAGCAAACGCTGAACGGTGAACGCGGCGGTGCCGCTGGGCGCAACACTGGTGACGATCTCACAAGCGGTTCGCTGATAGTTCTCCGCTGGGCAAAGGTGAACCTTCAGGTTCTGTCTGGCTGGGCGGAACGCGTTGGCAGTCACCGTGATTCGGTCGCCAGCGTCGAGGTCGTTGTTTGGCTGGACATCGATCGCCGGAAGTGGGAAGGAGTCGTCGAAATCGAGTTCGGCGGAGGTCTTCGATGAGCCGTCTTCGATGAGAATTCCGCAGCCACCCAACGCGCAGTCGTACCGCTGATTGTTGACGAACGCTTCTCGCGACACTCGCACGCGTTGTCGAACCGTTCCGCGCGCACCGGTACTGCCTTGCAAAAGTATTGTGCAGTCCTGGGTGCCGTTAGCAGACCCGCATTGAGAGATGGTGTAGGTGACGTTGGGGGTAAGCCCGTCGGCGACGACGCGAACCTGACTTCGGTGGCGAAGACCTAGGTTGTCCTGCAAAACAAGCGCCGGCTGATCGGCCTGTGCTGCTACCTCTGGTGCGGTCGCGAGCACCGATGCGACAAGCGCAACAAGAACGACCAGCACAGACGTGGCGCGGTGGCCGGACGCGGTTGGGGGGAATGTCATTGACGTGCTCCTTCGAACGTTCCCCCAGAGGGTAGACGATTACCGAAATAACACGAAATAGTGTGGTTTATGATTTTACAATTTCTTGCAAGAGAGCCCAGAGTCTCGCAACATGCCTGCGTTCGGTGAGTTCGACACCGATCGACACTCGCACCATCCATTGCTCTTCGAGCTTCGAGGCAGTGAGATAGGCAGCACCCGAATCATTGATCCTTCGCACCCACCGAAGGGTGTGGTCATCAAGTGGATCGCCCGCCAGCCCTGCGGGGCGATGACGAATACACAGCGTTTGTAGTGGGACTGGGGCACAGAGTTCCCAGTTGGGGGCCGCGTCGATTTGTTGTTCCAGCCAGCGGGCATTGTCGAGGTCTCGTCGAAGGCGTGCCTGGATTGCCTCGATACCATCGAGGCGCAGGTGGAACAGCAGCTTTAGCGAGCGGAATCGTCGACCTAGCGGGACACCCCAGTCGCGGTATTGCGTCACCTGGCCGTCGGCCCCTGATGCCAAGTAGCTGGGATTGGTCGACATGATGCGTTGAAGAAGTGCCGTGTCGCGCATATAAAAAAGCGAGCAGTCAAGAATGGTGCCCATCCATTTGTGTGGATTCCACGAGATCGAATCGGCACCCTCGACTCCCTCCCACAAATAGCGGCACTCGGGCAGCAACATTGCAGATCCGGCCATAGCCGCATCAACATGGACGAAGACGTTGTGCCGCGCCGCGATCTCGACGATTTCGGCCACCGGGTCGATAGCGGTCGTCCCGGTAGTGCCCACCGCGGCTACCACGGCGGAAGGAATGTTCCCGGCCGCGATGTCGGCTTCAATCGCCGAGGCTAGAGCCGCTGGCAACATTGCGTATGTGTCAGGATCGACGTCGACCATGCGGATGTTGTCCCAACCGAAACCGGCGAGCAGCGCGGCCTTTGCTACCGACGAATGGGCTTGCGACGTCGAATACACAATCAGTGGAGCGTCGACCCCTTGAAGCCCGCCGCCATTTTGGGCCAAGTCGGTGGCCCGTTCGCGAGCGACCAACATGGCGACCAAACAGGCGGTGGAGGCAGTGTCGTTGATGGTTCCGTGCCACTGGTCCGACAGACCAACCAGCTGTCGCATCCAGTCGCACACGACCTCTTCGACCTCGGTGAGCGCCGGGCTGCTCTCCCAGGAGATGCCGAGAGAACCAAGTCCGGAAGAAGCAATATCGCCAAGCACCGACGACAGGCTCGCATTGGAAGGGAACCAACCGAAGTGCATGGGGTGCTGCACCTCGGTGATGCCGGGCACCACTGCAGCATCGAGCTCGCGAAGCAGCTCGCGAAATGCGACGACATCGGTCGGTGCTGTTGGTGCAAAAGCAGCTCGCACCTCGCCAGGCTGCACCTGGGCGAGCACCGGACGATCTTCGACTTGCGCTCGCGAGTCGGCGATCCAGTCGATGAGTTGATGGCCAGCCTCTCGGAATTCTTCGGGAGTCACTGCTCCATCGCAGCATGTTGTGGGTTGAGGGCCTGCATCCGGTCGACACCAAACCACGAATACGCGAGATAGGCGGCGATCATCGCTGTGTACAAAAGTACAACCAACCGGGTGCTTGTTGCATTGGCAATGAATCCACCAGCAAGTGCACCAAGCGGAATTCCGGCGAGCAAGAACACCATCCACACCGACATGACCCGACCGCGTACCTCGTCGGTTACCCCAAGTTGCATCGAGGTCGACAGGCTGACGTTGTGCCACATATGGGCAACGCCGACAACAAAGAAACCGAAGAGACCGACCACAAACTGACCCGTCGCGGCGACCGCCAGCAGGCCAACGCAATAGACCGCCAGCGAGATCGCCTCCATGTTCGCCAGCGAAATACGGCTACCTGGACCAGCGATAAATAGGCTTGCCACGATCGACCCGATCCCGAGCGCCACGCCAAGTGCCCCGAGGCCGCCACCGCCGGTCGAAAGGATGTCGGACGCAACACTGGCCGCGAGCGGAAACACGATTGCTGCCGCCAAGGCGCCGAGCACAAAGCCGTTGCGGACGGCGATACGAAGTCCAGGCCTGGCGCGCACGAAGGCGACACCCTCGCGGTAGTCGCTCAGCAAAGAGGTTGCCGGCGCGTCAGTGTTGCGCACGGGCTGTTCGGCATCGATGGTGGCCACCACCACCAGCCCGGTGATGAACGCAACGGCCGCAAGGGCGAAACCGAGACCGGGTCCCGACATCGCCAACGCCACGCCGCCGATTAGCGGGCCGAGTGCCCGTGAACCGGTAAAGCTGATCGAGAGCATGCGGACGGCACTCATGAGGTCGGTGCTTGGTACCAGCACGGCGGGCATTGCCTGAATCGGCGCAAAGAGGAAACCAATTACGCCGCCAAACAGCAATTGAATGATGATGATTCGCCACGGCGTCAGAGCATCGGCCTGGTACAACACGAAATACAACAAGCTCATCAACACCACCACCGAGTAGGCCGCCATCAACATTTTGTGGCGATTGAGCCGATCGGTCAGGGCGCCGGCAATCGGGGTGAACACGATCGATGGGGCGAGCGACGCGAAACCAGAGGCTCCAACCCACGCTGGCGATCCGGTCAGTTCGTTCATCAGGAAGGGCGTGGCGAGACCCTGGATGAATTGACCGCAGTTGGCGATGGTTGCGCCGACAATGAAGCGCCGAAACGGCTTGTGGCGCAGCGACGAAATGGGGCCGGTGTTGTCAGACGAAATAGTGCTGGTCACGAGGCCGGAGGATTGCCAGAGAGATCAGGTTGAGGCTGATTGATCACTGCGCTCGATCGCCCGGTTGTCGGTGCCAAGGTACGACGAGATAACCAGCGGGTTGCTGCGCACCGACTCGGGGTCGCCCTCGGCGATGACCTCGCCGGCCTCCAGGCAGTACACCCGGTCGCTGATGCTCATCACCAACGGCATGTCGTGCTCGATGACAACTACCGCTGCTTGCAGCTCTTGTTGGATCCGTCGAATCAGTGGGCCGAAAGCTTCGGTCTCTTTTTGTGCGACACCGCCGGTGGGTTCATCCAATAACAGCACTTGGGCGTCGACCGCCAGCAAGCCGCCGAGCTCGACGATGCGGCGCGTACCCGTGGAAAGCGAAGCAACATAGCTTTCCGCGAAAGCACCGAGTCCGAGGAAGTCGATGATGTCGTCGGCTTCGCTGCGCTTGGTGCGTTCGGCGCGACGCGACGAAGGCAGGCTCAGCAGCGACGGAATGAGTTTGGTCGACTCGCGCGCTTCGAGTGCGATCATCAACGTTTCTTTGACGGTGAGGTCTGGGTAGAGCTTTGCGGCCTGGAATCCACGACCAAGGCCTAGTTTGTGCCGTTTGTGAGCGGAAAGGTTGTTGACCTCTTTGCCCAGCACCTCGATGCTGCCGGTTGAGGGAACGAAACCGCTGACGGCGTTGAGCAGGGTCGACTTTCCGGCCCCGTTCGTGCCGATCAGCCCTACGAGTTCGTTTGGCATGACGCTGAACGTCACGTCGTTTACCGCTCGGTTTCCACCGAACTGGACACTGACGCCGTGGGTTTGCAGGGCGGGTTGACCTTCGGTGAGGTCGATTGGACCCGTGGTTCGAGTCGGCAGTGCATGTACAACGCGACGCTCGGGAGGTTCGGCCTCGCCGAGGCGACGGTCGGCGGCACCGAGGACGGCGTCGCGAACCAGGTAGACGAGTTGCTGAATACCGCCAGGAAAGTACATCAAGAGCAGCAGCAGACCAACGCTGCTGGTCATGAGCGTGATCAAAGCCGGTGTGTCGTCCCACAGTGACGGGACACCCACGACATACAAGGCCCCGAGGATTGGCCCGGCGATCGATCCAAGACCGCCGATGATGGCGATAATGACGATGCTGATCGACTCTTCAGGATTAAATGCCGACGACGGTTGGATCGACGATTGGAGGGTGACAAACAGTGCGCCTGCGAACGCTGCGATGCCGCCCGAGAGGGCAAATGCAGTGAGCTTGGCGCGGGTTGCGCTGACGGTGGCTGCTGCCGCGGCTTGCTCGTTCTCCCGAACGGCGATCAGCGTGCGTCCAACTCCGGTGCGTCGAACCTGCGCAGTGAGCGCCGACACCAGCATCAGTGCGAAAAGGCAGAAGAAAAAGTATGCCTTGCGAGATTCACCGAAGTCGATTGGGCCAATAATCGGTTTTGCAACAGGCCGGGTTGATGTCGACCCGCCGGTAAAGACGTCGCGTACAAGCAGCCAGTTGGCAGCGGCGATGGCAAAGGCGAGTGTGGTTACCGCAAGGAAGAGGCCTTTGACTCGCAGCGCCGGGATGCCGATGATCAGCGCGGCAATCGTGCCCGCCAGTACCGCCATCAAAAGAGCGAGACCCCAGGCCATCGTGAACGAATACTCGATGAACGGAAGTTCGTTTCCCTGTGTGAAGGTCACCATTGTCATCGCGCCAAGCCCGACAAACGCGAACTGCCCCAACGACAGCTGTCCCGCCCAACCGGTGAGCAAGGAGAGCGACACCGCAACGATCGCGACGATGATGATGCCGGTCCACAGAAACAGTCGTGAATTGCTTTCGACGATGAAGCCGAAGAGGCCAAAGATGCCGAACAACAACACAAAGCCGATCAGGTTGAAGTGTTTGACCCAAAACACTTCTCGCAACCGGTGAGGTACTGGCTTGAGCTGTGGTGAAAGTGACCAACTTGCTTCGTCGCTGCGTGAACGGCGTACGAAGAGCACGATGAGAAGAACCGCGATGAAGAGGTACACGTCGACGGTTCGGCGAGAGGAGTTCGATGCGACCAGCTGCTCGGCAACCCCGACGAAGAGTCCGCCGGCCAACACCATCGGGAGCGACTGCATTCGGGCGATGAGCCCAACGGTGACGGCGCGAAGTAGGAGCGGCGCACCAAGCGCTGTGGTGCCTGCCGCTGCAGCATTGGCGATGGTGTAGGGCGCAAAGAGAATTGCGGTTGCGGCTGCGAGCGCACCACTGATGGTCCAGACGATTGTTGACGTCGTTC
This sequence comes from uncultured Acidimicrobiales bacterium, assembly GCA_938015295.1. Lineage (GTDB taxonomy): Bacteria > Actinomycetota > Acidimicrobiia > Acidimicrobiales > SHLQ01 > CALLQB01. Next base: position 4,715 of record CALLQB010000098.1, on the reverse strand, counting down.
GAGGGCTGGTGCCGTACACCCTGGCGGTATCGCCGTTTGATGCGGTGGCTCGCACCGCGAGGCCAAACTTTGTCCGATTGAGAAACCACGCCAAAGCGAGGATCAGAATCGGAACAACGATGAGCACCACGTATTCGCGGGGCAGAATCCGTAGACCATCGGTGGGTTGGAAGACCTTCGAGAAGGGCAGAGGGATGGGCCCAGGTGCGTCGACATCAGGAAGGTTGAACTTGATGAACAACAGCAGCTGTGCAGCGCCGATCGTTGCGATCAGCAGAACAAGACGAGGCGCGTTGAAGAGCCGACGCACAACGATCAGTTCGATGACCATCGCTGCGAACGCTCCAGTGCAAACGGCGACCGCGTAGGCAAACCACCAGTTGAGCTCGAGTTCGACCAACAGGTACACAAAGAGGCCTACGGAGAGGGCCCCGGTTTCGGCGTGGGCGAAGTTGAGGACTCCGGTCGAGCGGTAGACAAGTACGAAACCTGCGGCGAGTGCTGCGTAGGCAAGGCCGGTGACGAGGCCGATCAGGATGCTTTGCTGCGAAATGACAAAGCCGACGAGGAGTACGTCTGACATCAGTGGCCGCCCAGAAATACGGCTTCGGCGAGATCGTCGCGCTCGAGAAGTTCTTGGGCGTTGCCCTCAAACTTCACGATGCCTTTTTCGACGAACACGGCACGGTCGGCGAGCGACAGGGCAATGTTCACCGATTGCTCGACGATGAGCATTGTCATGCCTTGTGCTTTGAGTTCCTCGATGACTTCGAGAAGTTGTTGCACCACAAGCGGAGCGAGTCCGAGGCTGAGTTCGTCGATGATCAGAATCTCGGGCTTATGCATCAGCGCCATGGCTAAGGCAAGCATCTGTTGCTGCCCACCCGAGAGGTCTCCGGCTCGTTCGCCCAGGCGTCCGTCGAGGGCGGGGAATCGACTGACGGCCTCGGCGATCCGTGCATCGACTTCGGCCTTGTCGAGCTTTGACGCAAGTACCGAGGTTCGAAGGTTGTCGCCAATCGTAAGATCGGGAAAGATCCCTGCACCGCCGCGCAGTTGGACAATCCCAACCTTGAAGCGTATCTCGGCATCGGTGTAGGTGATGGTGCGTCCGTTGAGGCGGATGACACCTCGGTCGGGTGTGCCAAGCCCGCTGATGGCGCGGATGATCGTCGACTTGCCGGCGCCGTTGGTGCCGAGAAGGGCAACGACTTCGCCGCGGTGCACATCGAGACCGATATCAAACAACACCTGCACGAGTCCGTAGCTGTAGTCGAGGTTGCGGACTTGGATAACGGGGATGTTTTCGGGTTCGGCGATCATGTTCGCCACCTCGTCACGTTCTTCGATGAGCTCCTCTACAGCGATCGAGATGTCGCGTCGCGTAAACCGTGCGCCGTACATGATGAGCAAACCACCGATAATGGCCGCTGGTGGGGCGACGACCGACATGGCGGTGCGGTTGCCAAAGGAGTCGGAGAGTTGCCCGACGAGCAGGCCACCGATGAAGCCGCCCATCAAGAAGATGAACACGGGCAGAAAGGCGAAAGCCTGTGCACGGATACGAAACGGCGATACGGCCGCGATGATCGGCCCGGCGGCGACGAATGATGAGGAGATTGCCGCTTGGGCAAGGGCGATGAAGATGACCAACGGGCCAATTGCTCTGAACTGCAAACCGACGGCGTACAGGAGGCCGGAGGCGATAACGAACATGCCGGCGAGTCGGATCATCGAGGGCGGGTCTTCGCGGAACTTGCGGTCGAAGAGTTTGCCCACAACCGGCAAGATCGGGATGGTGATGACCCAGATCAACGACTCGATGATGCCGCGTTTGAGTGGGCCGTAGCCGTATTTACTTTCGAGCAGAAGATTGAACTGGAGCGGCACAGAAATCAGCGCAAAGCCCAGTACACCAACACCGACAGCCAGAAAGTAGAAGGTCTTCACCTTTTGCAGCCGTGAGAACGCTTGGCTGACGCTTACCGGTAGCTCGGGAAGATCTTCTGCGGTGTCTGCATCATCTGACGTCTTGTTGGACGCCGACCCAAAGATGGCGAGTCGGTCGGCGCCGCCACGCTCGGGCTCTTTCAATCGAAGGGATGCGAGCCCGACGATGACGGGTGGAATCGACAACGCGACAAAGGCCCACCGCCAACCATCAGGGCCGCCGACCGCTGCAGCGATGCCGCCAACGAGAAGCGGGCCGAGAAGCTGACCAATAGGACGGCCGACACCTTCGAAAGCAAAGATCTGGCTTCGAGCTTGGACGGGGTAGGTATCGGTGAGCAGCGAGTTCGACACCGGTATTCGATAGGCCTGCCCCGCACCGGTGAAGGCGTTGGTCATGAACAATTGGAACGCGTTGGCTGCGAAACCAGTAAGGAACATGGTGATCGCCCAGAACAATGAGGCGATGGGGATGATGGTGACTCGTTTGATGCGGTCGGCCAAGGTGGCCATTGGCACGGCCCCAAGGACGAGAGCGACACCGCCGAACGACAGCACGCCCGTGAGCGTGGTGTCGGACATGTTGAACGAGTTCTGAATGTCGGGGGCCACGACGCGAACTGCACGGGGAAGGTCGTCGATCACGTTCAGGAGGAACATGAAGATGACCATCGACTTGCCGCCGCTGGCCAGAGCTTCCTTGAGGCTCATCGGGTCGTCGCCGACTCCGGGTAACAAGTCGTCGGGGAGAATGACCTGCTCGTCGCGTTCGGCCTCGCTTGCTTGTCGACGCGCTTCTTCTACCAATACCGCCTGGGCGAGTTCGCCAGCGTTCTGGGTCTGATCGTCGACGCTCACGTCGGATTTCCCCTCTTCTCCGAATTGTCCCCTGAGCTCCGTTGGTACGGCGCTGCATGATCTTGGTGCCTGAGCGGCGCGGATATCAAATGACGGTTCTCATTGTTGGTAGATGTGGGAGATCGCGATCTGCGTTTCTCCGACGGCTGGGGTACGTTTCGTTGCGGGTGACGCAGGTCACTATTGCATGCCGAAGACTGTTGAGGGGTACTTATGAGGCACACAGTGCTGGTCCGTTTACTATTGACACTGGCGGTGTTTTCGCTTGTGGCTGCTGCTTGTTCTGGCGAGAGCACATCGACCCAAGATGACGAAGTGGTTGCCGACAACGGCGGCGACTCCGGGGAAGACGACAACGGGGAAGGCGACAACGGGGAAGGCGATGCTGAAGACGCCGCTCCGGAAGAAACCACGCCACCCGAAGAGGCTGATGAGTCGGCTGCCGCAGAGCCCCTCTTTGCCGAGGATCCCTACGGTGGCGCCTTCGCTGATTATCAGGCGTCGTATGACCGCAGCCAGGACCCATTCAGCAGCCTCGATGCGCTGTGTCTTGAGCACCCGGCTGCAGAGGGTCGCACGGCCAGCATGGATGGCATTACCGAAGACACGATTCAGATCGGTCATCTGCGCAGCCAGCTCGAAAACCTGGCGGCAATTGGATTCGGCGTCGAGGTCGGCAATGTTGCCGAGATGTTCGATTTTCTTGTCGCCGAACTCAACGAAAAGTGTGGGGGTATTCGGGGACGAACGCTGCTGCTTGAAACCGCGGAGTCGGACCCTCTTGCCCCCGACATTGTCGCCGAGCTCACATCGGCATGTCTGAAGCTGACCGAAGACGTCAACTCGGTGATGGTCATGAACTCGACGGGTTTCCAGACGTCGGCGGTCTTCTGTGTCACTGAAGAGCATGCGACACCGCTCATCACAACCCAGGGATTGCCACAAGAGTTCTACGAGCGCAGCAATGGGCTGTTGATGACGATGGACCTGCCCCAAGTGACTGCGCTGCGCAATCTTGTTTTGCTTGCCGAGGCCGAGGGTCTGCTCGAGGGTAAGACGATTGGTTTGGTTTCTCCGGATACACCGGGTATCGCCGACGAGTTCTCGGTAATTGGCGATGTGCTCGCCGAGCTCGGTTACGAAGTAGCAGTCTCTGACCAAATCGGCTGCGGCGGCGGAACCCAATGTGGCGAAGGGTTGCAGGACAGCGTCGCCCGCATGAAAGCCGCTGGCGTCGATGCGTTGTTCCCCGGCCTCAACATCTTGTCGTTGCCTGGCTATGTGTCGGAGATGGTGACCCAAGGCTTCGCAACTGGCGACGTGCAGTTCTTCAACTCGTCGGTCAACAGCCAGAACGGCGACTTGGTGTCGTCGAAAGTCAGGGCGTTTGGCGGCGAGGCGGCGGCTGAGCTCTACAACGGCGCCTTTATTGTCGACGCGGCGTACACCGGATTCCACCAAACCGAAGGTGCGTTTATTCCGCCCTTCAACCAGATGTGCATGGACGCGTATGAGGCGCAAGGTGGCAAGGCCTACGACTACTTCGCGTCGGGCGAGAACACCGAACAAGGCATGCTTGCCAGTATCTGCACGCAGCTGCGGATCATGGCCCGCGTGTTGTACAACGCCGGCGACAACCCGACGCCCGAGTCGATTAAGGACGCCATCGCCAACCTTGGAACCATCGACTCCAACGGCATGCTCCCGGCGTCGATCGACGGCTTCAAGGGTGCGGACGACGCGGTACAGAACCTGCGTTGGACATGGCCCTGCGAATTCGGCGAAGAAGGTGCGTTCGATAAGCAGAACACCTGCGTGGTCCCCACTGGAAACTACGTGCCGGTGCAGCGCTAGATCCATACGATCTACCAACAAAACGACGAGGGGGCTGGCGCCATTGGCGCCAG
>CALLQB010000097.1 GCA_938015295.1 uncultured Acidimicrobiales bacterium | reverse complement strand
CTTTCCCAAAATTGCGAAGGTCGGAGGACCATGACGACACACGCAACAATTCAAGACATCGAAAACTGCATGAACAACGGCTGGTCAGATGGCCTTCCCGTTATCCCGCCCTACGGCAGTCTTGTCGACGAAATGCTCGACGCCATGGGTTGGAACGCGCACGACGTCATTGGCGAGATCGAGAGCCAAAGCATCGTCATAACAGCCGAAAAAGCTGCGGCAACTGCGGTGATGGCTGGCTGCAAAACCGACTACGGGGCGCTACTGCGAGCTTTAACCGATGGGCTCGTCGACCCGCTGCTCAACCTGAGCGGTGCTGAAGTCACCACCGGCGGCGCATCGATTCTTGTCACCGTCAGCGGTCCGGTCGTCGAGCAGCTCGGTTTCGAACACGAGACCAACGCGTTGGGTGCCAACTGTCGAGCCAACGCAACCGTCGGCCGGTATGCACAAATGATGCGCTACTTCTGCGGTCGAGGTGGCGGCGTTCTGCAATCACACGGCACGATCGGACACCCAGGCCGCATCAGCTTCTGCATCGCCGAACACCCCGAAACGCAGTGGGGTAGCTACCACACCCAGTTTGGCCTGCCACAAGACAGCTCCGCCGTAACGCTGATGTCGACCGAAGGACCAAACTCGGTCAACAACCACTACGGCACCACCGGCGCCCAAATCCTCGACACCATCGGCGACTGCATGGTCCACTACGGACAGACCGCCTGGTATTACCGGTCGGGCGGATTCGTGGTCGTCATCGCCCCTGACCACATGGCCCTAGTGGCCAGAGACTTCACCCGCGAACAGGCCGTGGCGTACCTCTACGAAAATGCCAGGCGCCAGACCGATGACCTTGCCGAGGTGGGTCGCATCACCAAAGAACCGAGAGACTTTGCCGGGGTTGAACCCGGCTCGATGCGCTCACCTTTGAGGACACCCGAACAACTCACCTTCATAGAATGCGGCGCCACCGGCGGCCGGTTCTCCGCAGTCATCCCGCGATGGGTTGGCAGCACGAACGCGGTTTGCAAACAACTAGTCGAACGCTGACGAGGACCCACCATGACAGACCAGACAAGCCAGATAGAACACACCGGCGATGAACCGCCAACCACCCTCACCCTGCGACCGGCCGATCAGCTGATCAGCTGCGATGACATCAGCTGCGAACTGCTGATCGACCCCATCCCTCGACCAACGCCCGATCCCATCAACATTGCGCTCAGACCAAAGACACCACGAGTGACCTTTGTGGATCACCGCAAACCCAACTCGACGCTCATCATTCAGTACGCGCAAAACATCCTTCGCGACCGCGGCGTCGACGTCAGAGACGAAATTCTCATCAAAGGCGACGCAAGCGTCCGCATGACCGACAGCCTCCTGCAATCGCTCGCCGGGGAGGACGGGCTGGTCGTCTGCGGCATATCTGATTGAGGCAGTTGTTCGTCGGGCAGTTCGCTCGACTCCATCGCACTCCAAACCATGGGCGTCGCCGGATTCGCGATCCTCACAGAACCCTTCGGGCCACAAGTCGATCGCTGCATGACCTATCAACCCGCCGATAGAACACTGCCAGCGATCATCATCGATCACCCCACACAAATGGTGGCCGACGACGTGCTACACCAACGTGCCGAACAAGTTGCCGACGCAATCCAGCGCCTACTCGACGGCGAAGACCCGGAGACCCCACAGCCATGAAAGATGCGCTATCGATCCTCGGCACTGGGGTGTACCTGCCGCCCTCACAGCCAGTGCGAGACATGGTCCGCAACATGGGCCAGGACCCCTCTGTCTATAAGGGGTGGAACAACTGTTGTCACGCCCTCGACGACGACCACCCGAGCACCATGGGCACAGCGGCCCTCCTCGCCGCGCTCGACGACGCCAACGTGGCACCCACCGAACTCAAACTGGTCCTGTTTGCCGGCATGTCGCGCGACTACCTCCCCTCATGGTCGGTCGCGACCGAAATCATGCAGGAGTGCGGAACCAGCCCACACTGCATGGGCCTCGACATGACCGCCGGGTGTCTCGGAGCGCTCACCGCACTCGACATGGCGCAGGGTTGGCTCTCGACTCACGGCGGCGGAGTCGCAGCAATCGTGGCCGCCGAACGCTGGACCTACACCGTCGACTACACCTCACCCGACAGCCAGGGGTTATGGGGCCATAGCGACGGAGCAGGCGCCGTCATTGTCAGCCACCAAACTTCCCATGCATCGAAAGCAACCTTTTGCGGCGCAGAGTTCATCGCACAAAACGACCTCAACGGCACGGTGCTCATCAACTACGGCGGAACCCGCAACCCCATCGCCCCACCAGGGGTCGCGCCGTTCGAGCGCAAGCTCATGGACCTCGACCGAAAGAACCTGCGCCAGCAATACTCCGACGGATACGCCAACAGCTTCGAAGCGCTGAAGGCACGGTTCGACTCTCACCCCCAGCGCGTGGTCATCAACCAGACATCAAAGCTGTTCTTGCAAATGATCGCATCGGTCATCGATGTGCCTATCGAAAACTTCATTCTCACCGGTGACGAAACCGGACACGTTGGTTCAGTCGACATTCTGATTGGTCTCGACCGACTTCTGCAGTCAGGACCCATCCCCGAGCCCTACCTCGTGTCGGGCAGCACCCCCTATGCCTTCGGCTGCGGTCTGCTTGTACCGATCGATACCGGAGAACAGCCTTGAGCATCGTCTCGGATCAGTCGGACATACCCGATCGACGGGTGCGGTCGGCGATTAGCGCCTTCGACATGCTCAAGATCGGCGTCGGGCCATCGAGCTCGCACACACTCGGACCCTGGCGGGCAGCGCTACAGTTTCTCGACGAACTCGAAGCCAACCGCCCGCTCACCACGATCCAATCGGTGACAGTGGACTTGTTCGGATCCCTCGCGAAGACCGGCCGAGGCCACGGAACTGGCGTAGCCATCATGATGGGTCTGCGTGGCGAAAATCCTGAGACCTGCGATGTCGATCACATCACCAGGATTGGACCTGACGTGGCAGCCTGTGGCGAGCTCGAACTTCGCGGCGGCCACAACGTGCCCTTCGAACGCGAACAAAACATCGTGTTCAACAGCGACCGCTCGCTCGACTTCCACCCAAACGGCATGGCATTCACGGCAACAAGCGCCGATGCAGAACCCTTTGTCCGTCGGTATTTTTCCATCGGCGGCGGGTTCATTGTTGGCGAAGGCACCGCAGCCACGACCACGCCCATTACCCTGCCGCATCCAATCGAGAAGGCCCACGATCTGCTGCGATGGACCCAAGAACTCGACTGTTCAATCGCCGATGTCGTTCGTCGAAACGAGCGGTACTGGCGCACCGATGACGAAATCGACACCGGGCTTCTGCGTATACGAGACACCATGATCGAGTGCATGTTTCGAGGCTGCTGTACCGACGGTGTGCTGCCCGGCGGCCTCGACGTTACCCGGCGAGCCGCTGGCCTTCACGACGCGATCATGGGCCCGGCTACCCAGTTCAACTCGGCACAGGACTGGTTCGACGCCGTCTGCGGGGCCCGACCGAACTTTGACCACACGGTGAAGTGGGTCAGCTGTTTCGCGTTAGCGGTCAACGAAGAGAACGCAGCTTTCGGTCGTGTCGTAACGGCACCAACCAATGGCGCTGCCGGTGTCATTCCTGCGGTCATGGCCCACTATCTCGCCACCGAAACCGCAACCGACGACAAGGCAATACGGTTTCTGCTCGTCGCGGCCGAAGTTGGAGCCATCTTCAAGAAGCGGGCGACGATCTCTGCTGCGATGGGAGGCTGCCAGGCCGAGATTGGTGTATCGGCAGCCATGGCAGCGGCGGCACTGGTCGAAGGCCGGGGCGGCACCCCAGCCCAATCGCTCATGGCAGCCGAAATCGCCATGGAACATCATCTCGGCCTTACCTGTGACCCCATCGGCGGCCTGGTGCAGATCCCGTGCATCGAGCGCAACGCGATGGGAGCGATGAAGGCCATCACCGCGGCTCACATGGCATTGGCAGGGCTACCCGATCTGGCCCGGGTCAGCCTCGACGATGTCATCGACACCATGTGGCAAACCGCGCAGGACATGAGCAGCAAGTACAAAGAGACATCCGAAGGTGGCCTCGCCGTGCGCATCCCCGTGCGCATCATCGAATGCTGACATGTCTCCTCTGTTTCTTCTGTTTCCTCTGTCTCCTCCGTCACCTCTGCGCAGAACCCGACCCTCGCCCTCGTTGCGAAGCGGCCCTCCACAAGAAGCGCTGGCGAACACCAGGTAGCACAACTATCGTTCGACTCGTTGTCTAACGAGGGGGTTCGGTGGACGCGATCACCATCCCAGATATTCGCTACGCCCGTGTCGACGGGCTGCGAATCGGCTACCAAGAGTTTGGGGTCGAGGACGGCCCACGCACACTGATCATCCCGCCTCTCATCTCAAACATCGATGTGCTGTGGGACAACGAGATCTACCGGCGCATGTTCGACCACATGGGTCGATTCATGCGGATCGTCCACTTCGACAAAAGGGGCATCGGCCTGTCCGACCGCTTCGAAGATGTCCCAACCATCGACCAGCGGATTCGCGACATCGAAGCGGTTATGGACGCCGCCGGTTGGACCTCCGCCAACATCATCGGCGTGTCCGAGGGCGGGCTCATGGCCCAACACTTCGCCACCAAACACCCCGACCGCGTCGAGAAACTGGTACTCAACTGCACGTTGGCGCCAATGACCCACGGAGATCGTGTTCGCCAGCTCAGCGGCGACTCCTACCGTAGCGTCACCGAACTTCTCGACGACTTTGGAGCCATCGCCGAGAACTGGGGCGAAAACGCAGAACGCTTCGTCCAGCTCATGTCACCCAGCCAGGCCGACAACCCGTCGTACATTCGTTGGGCCAACCGACTGAACCGACTCTCGGCCAGCCCAACAGACTTCATGCGACAGCTTGAAAGCGTGATGTTTCTCCACGATGGGCTCGACCCCACGATGATCGACGTACCGACAATGATCGTCCAGACAACCAATGACCGGTTGTGCTTCCGGGGCAACGGCGCCGTGCTGTCGGAGCTCATCGCTGATTCGGTCCTCGTTGAGGTGGAGGGGGCCGACCATTTCCTCGTCACGATGGACAATTGGCGCGACGTCTTCGACCCGACAATCGAGTTCCTCACGGGCACTCGTCCACCCACCGCCGTCCAACGTCAATTCGCGACGGTCATGTTCACCGACATCGTCGGATCAACCACATTGGCCAGCTCGCTCGGCGACGACACTTGGCGCGAAATGATCGACCGTCACGACAGAATCACGCATCGCGTCACGGCTTCGAGCTCGGGACGCGTGGTGAAGAGCACCGGCGACGGCCTTCTTGCGGTGTTTGATACCCCTTCCTCAGCGCTCGACGCCGCGACCCGCATGCGATCTGACCTTGCAGAAATCGGTCTCCCAATCCGGGTCGGGCTCCACGCTGGCGAGATCGAAGTTCACGCCGACCGAGACATTTCTGGGTTAGCCGTCAACCTGGCAGCGCGCGTCGAACAAGCCGCTACCGACGGGGCAATCTTCGTATCGTCGACGATGAAAGACATGCTCCTCGGCTCGCAGGTGCTGTTCGAAGACAGAGGCGAGCACCAACTCAAGGGAATCGAAGGGTCATGGCAACTCTTCGAACTCGCAGACTCCTAGCCAGCCCGTAGACCTGCACGGGTGTCTAGCTTCCCGCTTCAGCCTTTTCGATCCAGCGGAGCACCTGAGCCAGGTAGGGCTCGGGGTTGTCTTCCCAGCTGTAATGCCCGGCATCAGCAATGACACCAAACTCGCTATTGGGAAGTGCTTCGGCGAGCCGACGCGAGTTGCCGATTCCGACAAAGGTGTCGCGCTCGCCATGAAGCACGAGAACCGGCGTCTCTATCGTGCCGACGACCTTTGCCAGCTCGGGCGTCTCGTCTCGGTAGCTAGCGAGAAAGCCGGTCTGGGCACGAAGCTTGGCCAGGTTGGTGGTGCTTTCTAGATAGTCCTTCACTCGCGCCTTGTCGGGGTTCTTGGTTCGTTTGTAGCCAACGCGATTCGCGATGAGGCAATAGATGCGGCCGCCGATCGCGCCACCCGGTGACAGGATCATCATGCGCGTGAGCCGAGACTTTGCGCCGAGTCGAAACAACAGCTCGCCTTCGACCTCGCCGATTGCCGCAGCGTCTCCGATTACCGCTGAGCGCAGACGACCCGGGTTGTCGGCCATGAACCGCACTGCCAACGGTGTGCCCACGTCGGGACCGACATAGTGAGGCTGTTCGAGACCGAAGTGGTCGAGGATTTTGGGCAAGAATGCTGCTTGCTGGGAAACCGTTACGACTGTTTCGTCGGCATCTGACCCGCCGTGGTTCGGTAGATCGACAGCGACGACGTCGAAGCGCTCGCAGAGCCGTTCCCACCAGTCGCCGTAGGTGAGAATGCTCATTGGGTGTGGGTTGACGAGTAGGACCTGTGGCGCTCCTGGGCGTCGCGACGCGGCGTAACGAATGCGGCGGCCGTCGATGGTTGCAAAGTCCAACTGCATGGGTGTTGCGTCGGTGTCCATACGTTCTCCTGGTGTTGACGAAATCGGTAGGGGTAGAGTTCATCCATTTTGGACCGATTGGTCCAATACCCTACACCCACTGTGGACCGCCCGGTACACAAACGTGACTATCGTGGTAAATTCGACGCCGTGAGCACGACAGCAGACCCAACCCCAAAGGGTCGACCTCGGTCCTTTGACCGCGATGGCGTGCTCGATACCCTCATCCATCTGTTCTGGGAGAACGGCTACGAGGCAACGTCGCTCACCGACATCGTCGAAGCAACCGGCCTCAACAAATCCAGCCTGTACAACGCCTTCGGACCCAAAGAAGTACTCCTCCGAGAGGCGCTCAGCCGATACGTAAGCTTGCGCTCTACAGCAATCGCAGCCGTGCTGATTGATGGCACCGCAGGCCTCGCTGACATCCACGCCCTATTCGACCTGCTGTGGCAAGAGTTCTACGACAACGGCGACCGAAGGGGATGCCTCTCGGTCAACTGCTCGACTGAACTTGGCCCACTCGACGACGGAGTGGCCGCAGTTTCCCTTGCGTACCGTAGCGCAACGCGCAACGCCTTTCGGACGGCACTGACTCGCGCTGCCGACCACGGCGAGATTGCACCCCAGTTCGTCGAGACCTACGCCAACCTCTGCCTCACAACCATGCTCGGCTTGGCCGTGGTGGTCCGCAGCGGTGCCGACGCAGACGAGGTCCTCTTTCACGTCGATGCTTTCCGACAGGCACTCGACAGCTGGAAGCTCTCCTAACCAATAACTGGTAAAAGATGGAATACAGGTTAGGTAGCCCGGGTTCCAAGGGTCTCAACCACCTGCAAAGGCGACACCTGTGACCCAGCTTCGAAACTTCCACGAAGGTGAAATTCAACTCCAGCGAGAATCTGGCGTCGACCCCGAAGCCTACGACCAGGCGGTCGACCAGCCGTTTCGTCCCGAGCTGAACCCAAGTGAAGTTCGGTTCGTTGGCACGCGTACATTTTCCGTCGCAGCATCGATCGACAGCGCCGGCCGACCATGGGCATCGCCGCTCCTTGGCCAGGCCGACGAACTGTTCACCGTCCTCGATCCCACAACCGTACGAATCACGCCGCCCCGCATCGACGGCGACCCGTTCATCGACAACGTCGGCGCCCAAGGAGCAATGGGTGTGCTGTACTTCGACCCATCGCTGCGCCGCCGAGCCAAGTCGCTCGGCAAGGGAACCATCGAACCCGACGCCACAATTGCCTACCGCATGCACCGCATGTTTGGCATTTGCACCAAGTACATCTACAAACGCTCACACATCGCAGCGCAACCGGATGCAGAACAAATGGTCACGCCCGGTTCGATCTCCGATGGCTTGTCACACGAAGACCGGACGCAACTCGAAGCCGCCGACACCATCTTCCTCGCAAGCCATAGCGACCGGTTCGGCGCCGACCCCACCCACCGTGGCGGACCAAGCGGGTTCGTCACGGTGATCGACGAAACCACGCTCGCCATGCCCGACTTCCCAGGAAACGGCATGTTCCAAACAATGGGAAACCTGCTCCTCGACGACCGTGTGGGCCTACTGAGTCTCGACTTCGAGACAGGCCGGTCGCTGCAAGTAACCGGACGCGGCTCGATTCGCACAGAACGCGACGCCGGAGAGGTGGGCCGGACGTTGATGATCGACATCGACGAAGTCCGCATCAGCCAGGCGAACCAGGGCACCTGGACCAACATCGAAGCGTTCGACCTCGGCCGCGTCAGCAACCCGGCCCAGGCATGAGTCCGACGATGGACGCGTTCGACGACAATCGGCCGCTGCCGGGCGGACCAATCTGTATCGACCTGCTCAACACCCGCTGGGGCCCCGACGGCGCCATCGACTGGTTCGACGACGACCCAGCCGTGCAACTCTTTGCCGAAACTCACCAAACCAAGATTCGCGCTTCGCAGGTCTCGGCTACCCGTGAGTCGCTGACACGAGCCCGCGCCCTCATCGAACGCATCTTCGAAACAGGCACCAACGGCGCGCTTGATGCCGCCACAACAGCCGACGTAAATGCCGCTCTCGACGGGGCCAACGTTTGCGTCGAGGTAACCCCCGAGGGTCC
>CALLQB010000096.1 GCA_938015295.1 uncultured Acidimicrobiales bacterium | reverse complement strand
AACGTGCTCGACACGATCCCTGCTCCCCTGCTCGACCGGATGGAGATCATTTCACTCGAGGGTTACACCGAAGACGAAAAGGTGGCCATCGCTCGCGATCATCTTCTGCCCCGGCTGTATGAACGCAACGGGGTGGATGAGAACGAGGTTGTCATCACCGACGACATCGTTCGTGCAGTCGTTGGCGACTACACCCGCGAGGCAGGGGTCCGGCGGCTCGAACAGCGACTCGACCGTCTGGTTCGCCGCGGTGTGAGCGAGCTGGTCCGCAACCCCAAGAGCAAAGTCATCACCATCGTCGAAGACGACTTGCGTCCCGCGTTAGGCCGGTCAGCATCCTCGGAAAAACCTGCCGATCGCATCATCAACCCAGGCATCGCAACCGGACTCGCCGTTACTGGAGCCGGTGGCGACGTGTTGTTTGTCGAGGTCTCAGGCAGCGACGGCGAAGCCGGACTCACCCTCACCGGCCAGCTTGGCGACGTCATGAAAGAGTCGGGACAAATCGTGCTCTCGTACCTTCGAGCCAACGCCGAGAAACTGGGCATCGATGCGAAGTCGCTCGACCAGCGTTTCCACGTGCACTTCCCTGCTGGTGGCATCCCCAAAGATGGCCCCTCGGCTGGTGTCACGATGGCCACTGCCTTCGTCAGCCTGCTGCGAGATCAGCCCATGCGAAACGACGTGGCGATGACTGGCGAGGTCACACTGCACGGTGCCGTCCTGCCGATCGGCGGCGTCAAAGAAAAGGTGCTCGCTGCACACCGAGCTGGCCTCAGCGACGTCATTCTTCCCGAAGGAAATCGCGAGGACGCTGAAGACATTCCCGAGAACGTTCTCGATGCCATCGAACTGCACTTTGCTTCGACGGTAGGCGACGTTATCGAGGTCGCGTTCGCCTAGTCGGGTTTCCCCAACCGGGAGTGTCTGCATGCGACTGCACTGGACAACCCGGCTGGGATTAACTCGCGAAAACTAGGTCCTCGCTCTGGGCAAAAGGCACCCAGCCATCAGTCTCGTCGTACAAGAGCGCCAGCACGAAGCACGGAGTCTCGGTGCACACCACCGGTTGATTTTCCCTTTCCGAACCAAACTGGCGTACAACAGTCATCTCGACCTGCCAAGGCTCACCCGCAAAGTCGGGCCCAACCAGATGGTCGCTGTCGCAGCTCTCTGGCATACCGCTGGGCGGCCGAACGCACTGAATGACGAGGATTGCCGCTTCGCTTTCCGCCGATGGCCCAGACACCGTCACCTGCGCCTCGGCGGCGAGGGCGGTGTCGGGCGAAATTGTCAACGTGGTGGGTGCCAGTGGCACGGCAGGAGCATCGGGATCGAATGTTATCGCGACCATCTTCGTCGACGCCGTGTTGGCGTCGTACCCGTAGAAGCCATCGCGGAGATCCACACGCATCACGCACGATACTTCCACCGTCGCACAGTCGACCGGCGCCGCACCTGACCCGTCGGACGCCTCAAGGTAGCGGTGGACCTTCACCCGACGCATCGCTACACCGTCGACATCAGTTTCGTTAAGGTTGCCGAGATAGATGCACGTACTTTCGTCGACGTCGGTGCGACTTAGCCGGGCACATTGCATAACGTTGGCCTGCATCGGGATCGAGTTGGTAACCGATACGCGCACTTCCTGACCGTCGGCAAGGTTGCGACGAGGCGTTACTGACAATTCGGCATCTTGCGGTGATGGTCCGTCTGGATCAAACGACAGCCCAGCTTCATGATCTTCCATCCCGTTGATGGAATACATGCGAAAGCGCAACACACAAGCGTTGCGAGCCGAGGCGCAGTCCCAGGTGGTATCAGCGCCATACGCTCCGACGTATCGCCGGACCACGACCTCTATTTGCGACAGTCCGTCAGAGCTGCTGTCTGCGCTGACGACCTCAAGTTCGGGACCCAGCTCGACCTGCCGCGCCAGGTCGCTGTTCAGCGCCCCAGATTCGAACGGCAGGTCCTGTGCTGCGAACCCGTTGACACCCGGGTTCTCAATCCACCCAACTGCCGAGCACGAGCCATCGGCGAGATCGCCGTCGATCACACCGCATTGCGCGACCTCGACATAGTGCACGTCACCCAGGTTGATCCCGCCGACGGTGACCGATTGGCCGTGAACAAGGTCGCGCCGTGGCCGGACGGTAAAGGAACGCTCTGTGGCAACCTCGGTATCGTCGAAACGTAGATTGATGAACTCGTCGTCGAAGTTGGGCCACGCTACCGTCGAACGCAGGACACATCGGCCAGCGCTCTCAGCACAGTCGACGCCATCGAGCATTCGCCTCACCCGAACAGTTGCCGTCGGCTTGTTGTTGAGATCTGGCCGTTGTCGCGCGTCACCAAGGTACAGACACGCCGCACCTTCGATGTCGAACTCAGTAGCCTCCTTCACGCACTGCACGATCGAGACGTAACCGGGAACACTTCGCTGCGCAGTGACCGTCACCTGTTGGCCATCGACAAGGTCACGCGTCGGCTTTGCGCCAACCAGACCAGTAGGCCCAGCCTCGACAGGCACAAAGATCAGCGTCTTCGCCGCGACCGGCGTTCCCGACACCTCGAGCCGCAACAGACAACTGCGGGGCTCGAGCGAACAATCGAACGTGCCAACAAAGCGCGTTACCCGCACGCTGACGTCGACTGGAACATCCGAGAGGTTTGGCGGCGTGTGGCGTCCGGTCACATTCGTCGCTCCGACGCGCACACAATTGCCATTGCCGTGCAGCCGCTCTGATTCAGCGACAACACACTGGCGAAACGTCCAAACTGCATTTGGCGCATCGACCGTTGCGTCGACCTGCTGGCCATGGGTGAGGTCGCGTTGGGTCGCCAACGTGAAGGACGGCACCTTGGTCTGATCGCCAACAAAGTTGACCAACAGGCGACGGATTGGGCCGTCACTGCCAAAGACCCGAAAGTCGCAAGCTTTAGGCTGCAGACAATCGATAGGTGTCGCGTTTCGCCCAAGGCTGAGGAACCTGGTCGGTTCGGTTCGGATCGAAAGCGTTTCACGAGCACGGTGCGAACGGCCGATCGCTGTGCAACCTGCTTCTTCGTGGCTCACCGCCGAACGTGGGCACTGACGGACCTCGATCCACTGATTGGGATTGTTCGAGACCCGAATGGTCTTCGTGCCTCCCGGAACGATTTGGTTTCTCTTGGTGATCTTCACGACGGCACGAGCCGACGGTACCGAAGGGTCGAAGGACAGAGCACGAGCCGACTGAATGACCTCG
The DNA here is from genome assembly GCA_938015295.1 of uncultured Acidimicrobiales bacterium. Lineage (GTDB taxonomy): Bacteria > Actinomycetota > Acidimicrobiia > Acidimicrobiales > SHLQ01 > CALLQB01. The sequence continues at coordinate 5,316 of CALLQB010000096.1, read as the reverse complement.
GTGAACTCGTGGTGGTGGATTACGACGATGGTGCAGACCTTCGGAGCGCTGGCACAATCAAGCGGCTCGGGCAAACCTTCGTCAGCTCGGCCACCGTGTCCCACGTTGCCTATCCGAATGATGCGCCGCACAGCGGCTTCGAGGGTGACGAAGCCATCGGAGCGTCCCGTTTCCGTTGCGTTCAGAGTGAGACACCGCGCAAGTTCTTCGGTGTCAGTCGGGCATTGCAGAACCTGGTAGTACGAGTACTGCTCGCTCTCGGAGACCCGAACCGTTACCGTCTGATTGTCCACAAGCCCGTTGCGAGGCTGGGTGGTGACGAGCGGCTGGACGATCTCTACTGGCGTGTTTTCAAACGAGATGGCGACCGGGGCAGGCCCACGGCGGGTTCGGTCGAATTCCCCATGGTTGCCGGCCATTCTGACTCGCACGGTGCAGTTTTCTATCGCACAATCAAGCTGGCCAATTGCGAAGCGATAGCTCGGAAGAAGTCGGCGCACGGAAAGTTCCGCTTTGAAGGTGCCATCGACCTCTGCAGAATCGCGGTCGCTCGAATGGCAGTCGTCAAAGTCGAAGTTCACGAAGTTCGGGGAACATTGCTCGACGTAAAGATTCTCGAATGGTTCAAATCCTTCGCCGGTGATAGTGACGATGTCTCCGTCGGCCAGTCCTTCGACGGCGGTTACCGTCAGTGTCGGCCGTGGCAGCATCGGTGCCGTCGCGTCGAACGTCAAGGTGCCTACTGCGACCGGAACTACGTCGAATTGACTCGTCACATAGTTGAACACAAAGCCACGCAGGACACATCCCGCAACTGCGCAGTCGACCGGACCATTCGGGGTGTCGATCACGCGCCACACGTTTGCTGTGCGGCGTGCCTCATCCCCTCTTTCGTGATAGCCCAAGTTCGCTACCGCCATGCAGTCGTTCTGCTCGCCCGTGTCCGCACACTGGAAGATCGTCAGTTCGAAGATGTCCCCAGAAGGCCGCGTGACAGTAAAGGTGACGTCTTGTCCGTCGGTGAGCGCAGTGGCTGGCTCTACATCGATCGTGGCAGGCGTAACGACTGCGGAACCCGTATCCTGCGCACCTGCACCAGACTGAAACAACAGCAGACCAAACGCGACGATTAGTAGAGCTACTGCTGCCTGTCGAGTCTTTCCGAAGTATCCAGAAATGATCGAGAAAGAAAGCGTTTCCTGCCGCACCTGAGATGGCAAACCGAACTCCCTGTTCTACCCGACGCCCATGCTCCGCAAGGACCGAATGTCCGCCTGGACGCTCTACGGCCGAGGGTACAGTCCACACGAACACTTGCAAAGGGTTTGTTCGAATGACATTCAATACCTCCAGAAGCGACCGCATCCATTAGCCCAAGGCGCTGCTGTCGCAGCTCTCTGGCATGCCGCTGGGCGGCCGAGCGCACTGCCGCTGCGTCTTTCTTGTTGGGTGCTTGGACTAGGCCGAGGCGAGCGGGAGGGACACAACAGGGCACCGCACTCGGCCAGTGACGCGATTGGTCACCGATCTACCAATCCACTGCCGAAACGCATTCTGCTGACGGGTCGCCAGCACCAACAACGCGGCGTCGCTGCAGTTTCTCTCCAGGACAAGTGGCGCCGAACCCGCGGCGACCGCAGTTTCAACGGCGAGGCCCGGGAACGACTCCGAGATTCGCGCAGCAGCCTCGGCAACCTTGCGCTCCGCCGCGTCCACGGCAATGCACAACAACTTCTCCTCACATATATCGGGAGCACCCGGCTATCGGGCACCCGCAGCTTTCCTAACGATCCAGCTGCAGAAGCCTTCGACGGTGACCCTGAAAAACCAGGCCTCGACGTTCCAGCGTCTGAACCAGCAGTGGAACCAGTTGGACGACCAAAAAGGTCGTGACGAATACGATGAGCACGGTCATTGACGTAGCCATTGGTCTCCCCTGCGTGTTGAAACACGGTCGTTCGATTGATCACTTACGTGAGCTTCACACTACTTGCAATCAACCATACAAAATAGATATATCAAAAGCTAGCTATTTTTATTGGACTTTTGAATTGACTTGTAACGCCCATTTTCCCAACACCAAAACAAGCAACGGACGCGACCGCATACAGAAGGAAAGTAAGAACGCGGGGTCAGACCCCGCGTTCTTACTTTTGGGTGGTTGTTCGTGGCTGGAGAGCGGCGGATGTCAGAATGGGCCGCTATGGACAAGCCGAAGAACGTCTGCGTCGTGCTGCTCGACTCACTGAACCGACACATGCTTGGGGCATACGGCGGCGACGAGTTCGAGACGCCAAACCTCGACCGGTTTGCCAAGACACACGCAACCAAGTTTGAGCGCCATGTCACCGGGTCGCTGCCGTGTATGCCCGCCCGGCACGACATTCTGTGCGGGGCTTTGGACTTTCTGTGGAAGCCCTGGGGATCGATCGAGATCTGGGAGCAACCGATCACCCGGGTACTCGAACATCAAGGCGTGACCAGCTACCTGGTTACCGATCACCCACACCTCTTTGAGTCAGGCGGCGAGAACTACCACACCGACTTCTCCGGCTGGGACTACGTGCGAGGCCACGAGGGCGACCTCTGGCGCACGTATGCCGATCCAACCTGGGCCGGAGCGCCAGCAATGCCCGCCAAAGGCGGCGGCTACTTCTTCGAAAAAGCCTACGGGTTCAAAGCGGGCGACCGAGGCTACGACCGCACCCGAACCTTCTTTCGTGAAGAGGCCGACTATCCGGGCCCTCGAACCATGACCGAGGCGGCGCGGTTCTTGAACGAAGCCACCCCGCACCACGACAGCTGGTTCTTGTTTGTCGACGAGTTCGACCCACACGAACCGTTCGACACTCCCCAGCCGTGGGCCAGCAAATATCAAGATGGCGAATGGAACGACGAGTGGCTGATTTGGCCGCCGTACGCCGAAGGAGCCGTGACCAAAGGGCTGCTGAGCGAGGCCGAAGCCCACCACATCCGAGCAAACTACGGCGCCAAACTCTCGATGATCGACCACTGGTTCGGCCAGGTCCTCGACGCCTTCGATGAGCAAAACCTGTGGGACGACACGGCACTTATCGTCTGCACCGACCACGGCCACTATCTCGGCGACGAACGGGGAGGTAACGACATCTGGGGCAAACCCGGCGTGCCGCAATTCGAGCCGCTCGGACACACTCCCCTACTGATTCACTGGCCGGGTGTCGAAGGGGGCCGCACGAACCACGCGCTCACTACCAACGTCGACATCTTCGCCACCATCGCCGATGCGTTCAATGCAACCGTCGACCACCAGACCCACGGCGAGTCGCTTGTGCCGCTTCTTACCGGCGACACAACATCGATTCGCGAGTGGGCAATCGGCGGCTACTGGGGCGGATGGGTGCAGGTCACCAACGGGCACACCAAGTACGCACGAGCCGCCGAGCAAACAAACTTCCCGCTCTCAATGTGGTCGAACCGGTGGTCGACGATGCCCGTGCACATTCCCGGATTCGATGCACTACCACTCCCCGATCAACGAGCATGGCTCGACACGATGCCGGGCTCGCAGGTGCCGGTTATTCGCCAACCCTACGCCGAAGGCGACGCCATACCGTTTTGGGCCGGCGGAGCGCGCACGGTTGGTCAACACCACCTGTACAACCTCGACATCGACCCAAACGAGCAAGAGAATCGAACAGGCGAAGCTTCCGAACACGAGATGATCGAACTGCTTCGTGTCGCACTCGACGCGGTCGACGCTCCCGCCGAACAGCTCGCGAGGTTGGGCCTGGGCACACCTGACCCATGAGTTGGCCCGAAGGATTCATGTGGGGAACCGGGGCATCGTCGACCCAGTGTGAAGGGGCCGCACCAGCATCGGATTGGTGGGAGTGGGAACGCAGCGGCCACGCACCCATATCGGGCGACGGCAACGGTTTCGGCCAGCGCTACGCCGAGGACTTTGCGCTTCTCGCCAGTCTCGGCCTCAATCACCATCGGCTCTCGATCGAATGGGCCCGCATCGAACCGGTCGAGGGCAATCGAGACCCCGAGGCAGTTGAGCACTACCGCCGCGTGCTCATCGCCGCACATGATGCCGGTGTTTCGCCGTGGGTGAGCTTGCATCACTTCACGCTCCCCCGCTGGTTCGCAGATCGAAACGGTTTCCTCGACGACACCAACCGAACCGGAGCATGGGCCAGCCATGTCGAGTTCATCGCCGAAACCTACGGCGACCTCGTGGCTGGATGGCAGCCGATCAACGAGACCAACTACTACGGCTATGCAGCCTACGGAGGACGAGGCTGGCCCCCTGGCCTCGACGACGGCCAGCAACGTGCCCAGGTCGACGAGACGATCCAATTGGCCAATGCCGAAGCAGCCGTCCGTCTCCGTCAGACGGGCAAGCCGGTCTCGTCAATTTTCGGGCTGTCAGCGTTCGTCGCGCAAGATGACGACCCGGCATCGCACTCGTTGGTCGACCACCTGTATCAGAGCCTCTGGAACCCGGGGCTCGGACTGTTTCGCGACGGAGTTCTGCGGGTCCCCGGCCGAGACCCGGTCGAGCGTCCCGACCTTGCCGGATCGTTCGACATGCTCGGGTTCTCCTACTACTCGGCGACCGGCACCAAACAAGGTGCCACTGCCATCCACCCGCCCGACGCTCCCGAATCGCCGCTCGGCTACGGCGTCTACGCCGACGGTCTCGGCCTGGTACTCGACCGACTACACGAGGAACTGCCGGAAACCCCGGTCCTCGTCGCCGAGTACGGCATCGGCACCAGCGACGACCAACAACGTGCCGCCTACCTGAAACGAGGCGTCGAGATCGTTGCCGAACGGCTAGCCAACGGCCATGACATTCGCGGTTTGTTTCACTGGACGGCCGTAGATAACTACGAATGGCTGCACGGCTACGACCTGTCGTTCGGCCTCATCGATAGCGACCGAAACGTACGGCCGAGCGCCAACGTGCTCGCTGCACAAGCGCAGGGCTAGCCCCACATATTCTTCACACCTTTCGTAGCCCCATCACGCCCCTCCGAAACGACGGCGTCCTCATATCGAACGTCATGAAGCCGATGGCACACAATGTCCAAACATGCCAAAGCTGTTCCTGGATCCAGGCGGACGACGGCGGCGATCTCTCTGATCGCCGCATTCGCACTCTTGGTGTCCACACCTTCCGCAAGCGCCCAAGCCCCAGCTGAATGCAACGGCTTACCGGTAACAATCTTTGGAACCGATGGGAACGACGATCTGCTCGGCACCGACGGCGATGACGTCATCTCGTTGCTCGACGGCGACGACACCGTTTCTAGCGGCGCCGGCAAC
>CALLQB010000095.1 GCA_938015295.1 uncultured Acidimicrobiales bacterium | reverse complement strand
ATCGAGATCGACCACTTCGATGCGCATAGGAAATTCCGGAGCGAATCGCACCTGGTCTGAAATGCTGCTGCGACCAAGCAAGAAATTGCCCATGTTCTCGAACACGATCGAGTTGATGAAGAAGATCGCATAACGGTCGGTGATGACGAAGTCGTGGGCGAACGGCGAACCTTTGAGTGGCAGCTTGCCCTTGGTCGTGAGCTTGCCCGTTGGGTCAATTCGGTACAGGTTGAGCACCGACTTGGGGCCGCTCCTCCCTACGCCGCCGACGCCGGGGCCAAAGTTGAAGAGATCGCCAGTTCGTTGATGCACCTTGCCGTGCGCGCTGAACACGTTGGCCTTGTTTAAACGACCGTCGTAGTTGAACTCGCCCACCGTTTCGAGTGTGTCGGCGCGCATCTCCCAAGGCCGACCGCCCTCGTTGCACGCCAACAACCGACCCCCGTGGTAGATCGTGTTCGTGTTGGCCGGGTTCGCCGGATACCGGCCGATGTTGGCCTTCACCCCGCCCGGGATCATCGTGCCGAAACCTCGGTACATGATGCGCTGCGACTCGGTCTCATCGAGGTATTTCGGGGTGCGCACGTAACGGTTCTTGAAGAACACATTGCCGTCGAGGAACGAAAAGGTCGACAACATGCCGTCGCCGTCAAACCAGTGCCCGAATGGTTGATCGCCGATCTTTTGGCGGCCCGGACCGTTGCGGACGAAGGTGCCCCGCAGATCAGTGGGCACCGAACCTTCAATGGCTTCGGGTTCGATCCAGTAGTCGAACTCTTCCTCAAGGTTTTCGAGGCCACCATGACAGGTGGGCGTGGGCGTGTTGTCAGCCCCGCTGCTGTCGTTCGTAATCGTTGTAGGTGCCGTCATCGCTGCCTCCAATCAGAACCACAAACTATGCCCACAAGACGACCCATCGCTCGATTTGATCAAGTGAGCATTGTTTGTCGTCGATACAAATGTCATTCAAACCCCGATTCGGAGAAGCAATGGCGGCTCAACGAGCGACCTCGACAACCAAAATTCGGCAACGTGCAGCGGCCCTGCTGGCCTTAACACTGGCGGCTTCGGCGTGCGGCGCATCTCCAGAAGAGGAGCTGACGAGGGCGCTTGAGCCCGCGATCGCACAAACGTCGTTTGCCGACGAGACCGTAGCCAGCTGTGCTAGCGCCGCCCTCATCACCAACATCGGAATCGACGACCTTGCCGATAAAGAGGTAACGCCAGAAAGCTTGTCGCTTGACCCATCAATGCTCGATGCATTCTTCGGCGAGGCCCCCGACGAAGTGCTGCAGACTGTAGCCACGTGTGTGGACGAGCGGCAGCTGTTCGCCGAGGTTTTCGCATCTGAAGTCCAAGCCAGCGAAGCTCTCGATTGTGCAAGCAAGAACGTAACTGATAACCGAGCAATGGACGTAACGTTCGGGCTCATCCGAGGCGAGGACGTTGAGGTTGATGCCGAATACGACGGGTCGGTGGCGCTCGAGTGCCTGGCTGAGGAAGCTGCTGCTCGTTTCCTTGGGCTCCCCGCCGCAGCAAGCGTCGCAGACGGATACAGCAGTACTTTGCAGTCAGACCATGACGTCACTTCACCCGAGGCCACATGCGCAGCGGAAGCGCTTGAGAACTTCGGCCCTCTCCGCCTCGATGAACTCGGCCTCACCGCTGATTCATTCAATGACGGTATGAATTTGAGGAGAATTGAATTCGGCGACGGCGAACTTGAGCTGTTGGTCCAAGGTTGGGTGGACTGCTCTGCGATGAACGAACGAATCGCAGAGCATGTTTTCGACTCGTGGCCGGATCTACAAGATTGTCTGGTTGACTCAATTGACGAAGAACAAGAATCCCAATGGAGCAAAGCTTGGCTTGAAGGCGGACGGGCTCGGCTTTCGAGGGCGCTGTCTCACCTGCACCCCATGATGAACGAGTGCACTCTTGAGCGCGACACTGCTCTCTTTGGCACCCTCGATGATAAAGAAAAGGACAACGTCGCCTTCTTCCTTGGCCGAGATTACTTAGCCTTTGAGGCGACCGAACCCCTGCGGAACAGTTTGGAGATTCACGAACAGATCTGCGTAGGTCGCGGTCTGCTCGCCCACATCGAAGTTGACGCACTTGCGCGAATCGATGAGATCTTCATGAGCTACGAAGATGACGATGAGGCATTCGCCCGGGCTTCGCAGGACCCTTTCTACTTCTCCTTCGTTGCGGCGTTTTTCAACGCGCGTTCGGCGTGCCTTCATGTCGAAACACTGCTCCAGGACGACCTATCCTGGTTCGAGTTCAGCGAGAAAACCCTTCGGTGCGTGCTTGATTTGGTGACAATCGAGGAGATACGTGATGGCACAAACACCGCTGCGTTCTTCGCCGACCAAAGTAGCGTCGAACCCTTCACCAGTATCGATGCGCAGATCAAAGCCATGGATACAGTTGGCGCCGCTATCGAGGACTGCGCAACGCCAGCCGAAATGGGCCGCTGGGAGACGGCCTGGACTGCTGTCGACGATGACGCCGGCGTTAACACGATCCAATCGACGATCTCGCTCTCCAATGTGATGCGGACAGCACTGGCCCTCATCCATGGCAACGGATGAACTCGAGCAGGTAGAAGTTACGGCCTCAAGCCTGCCTTAGCTAGGGCCGCTAGGCGTCAGTACAACTACTGCTGTTTCGTGCGGGCGCCGCTCGGCCCACCCATCGAGCTCCTTGTCGAGCTGACGCCAACGGTCCCACAGGCGGTCACGTTCTCCTGCCGAAGCCTTTCTCCCGGTGACCTGCACGGTTTTGTTGGCGAGAGTCAGCGTTGCGGTCGGATTGGCCTGCAAGTTGAGCCACCACGCAGGCTCCGCGGCACCCCAACCGTTCATCGCCATGGTCACGATGTCGCCACCATCTTCATAGAACCCGATCATCACGCTGCGTGCCTCGCCGCTGCGGCGACCAGTGGTCGTCAGCTGCGCTAGCCCGTAACGATCCGACCGGGCATGTCGTAGACCGAACTTTCCACCGCTGAGGCGAAAGAGCGCTCGGTGAACACGCCACGCAGTCGTGATGACCCAACGAGGTGGCAGAAACGGTTTGCGAGAATCGGTCGAGGTTGCGTTGGTAGCCATACGAGAACGCTATTGCCGAGACATTGCCGCGTCGTCATACTTTCGGGCAGTTCGCGCCTGCCCGAAAGCGGGATTCGCAAATGCAATACTGCGTGATGGCCGCAGACACGAACGCACCACCCGCACGATGGAGTTCCTAGGCATTTGAGAGCGGCAATAATCTGAGGGCTAGAGCCCGAGAAGGTCGGCGAGGAAGTTGGCCACACCGTCCTCATCGTGTGACCCAGCAACCGCGTCGGCAGCTTCCTTCACCTCGTCGTTGGCATTCTCCATCGCTATACCCAACCCCGCCCAGCTCAACATGTCGAGATCGTTCCAACTGTCGCCGAACGCGACAACTTCGGATGCGTCGATGCCCCTACGGGCACAAAGGCGATCCAAGGTGTTGGCTTTGGTGACACCGGGGGCGGTGGCCACCACAAACGGTAAACCGGCCGAGGTCACCTCGGCCTCAACCGAAATGACGTCCTTTACCCGCGCGGCGAGCTCGGCATACCCAATGTCATCGTGAGCGAGGAACGCCTTCGATACCGGCAATGACGGGTCAAAGGCAACACTTCCTGAAGCTCCATACGAGTCGATAACGATCTGGCCATGCCGGGCGAACCCTTCGTCCCAACCGAAACCAATTGCTGTCTCCCAAGCAAACCGCGAGCCCGGCACCGCTGCGCTCACCTCGGCGAAGATCGTGTCGACCGAGGCGCCGCTGAGATCGCTGCGCTCCACCTCGACGCCGGTATGGAGGTCGACCACTACTGCGCCGTTCGAACAGACAGCCATCTCGATCACCCCAGCCTGGGCAAAGGTTGGCAGAGCCGACGGCCCCCGACCGGTTGCAGCGACGATGGCGATTCCGGCAGCTTGTGCCTGGGCGAAGACCTCAAAGGTTCGGTCGCTAATGGCCTGATCGGAGCGAAGCAATGTGCCATCGAGATCGGTGGCAACAAGACGGACTCGGGATGGGTTTGGCAAACTCACCACCGAACCGTAGGTCAACGCCCGCTCGGTCTGTCACAGGGTCTTGAAAGAATGGTTTGTATGAGCAAGCGACGGAAGAAACCACGCACAAGGCCGCACTGCAAATCGCAGGAAGACGACGATCTCGCAAGCCAACTTCGTACTGCCGCGGCTGCTGATCTCGTGCACCTGCTGCGTCGATCGAGCGAGCCTCCGCCCACGTTGTCAGAAGTACTGGCGAGTGACGGCTGGAACTCGGCTGCCATCAGGGCTTTGGTTCACCGCGTCGGGTCCGTCGCAGAGGTCGAGTCACTGACGATCGAGCCGCATATCGACCCGAGCTTCGACTGGTCCGGTATTGCTGGACCGAACCGCGACACCATCGACGAGTTACTGATCCTCATACACGCCTCGAACATCAACCGGTACCTCGATGCCGAATACGAGACGATCATGTGGCGAGTGATTCGAATGTTGGCGCTCGATCCAGCTCGCCCACTCGATCGCAAAACCAAACCTGCCCGGAAGGCCGCAGCCGTCGCCTGGGTCGCCTTGAAAACGAACGGACAGATCAGCCGGCGACGCGGCGTGTCGGCCCAGGACATCTGGGACGCTTTCGGCGTCGCTTCTTGCTCAGCGTTGGCCAAGGAATACGCGCAAGTGATTCTCGTTAGTCGTTTGGGCAAGGAAGATGCCGAGTACTGCCAAGAGACGTGGTGGGACAACACCACCATCCCGGTTGCATCGGCCCAACTCTTGGCTTCCCGTCGGCGGCTACAGCTCATTCGACAGCGAGAGCAGATCGTTGAGTCGATCGCTGAGCGTCACGCAGACGTGGGTCCGATATCGAGCAGCGCGAAAGGGAGTGTTTCGTTTAAAGCACGCCCCACCAGCGTTCGCTGGGCGAGCAGGGGATCAACCGACGAGGGCGACGACATGGTCACCATCGCGCTGGGAGACCTCGACGAGCTTGAACTCGTCGCTATCTCCGTCCCCGATGCCCGCCGACTCAGGGCAGCCCTCGATGGCGCTCTCGGCACTAGCCCGTTGGCCGGACTCGGTTGACCAATCGGTAGCGTTGGCCCATGACCAGTGAGATTGCGTTTCTTGACCCTGACATCGCCATGTATCTCGGTGCCCACACCACTGCGCCAACAGCGATCGAGCAGCGACTTATCGACCACACCCACGAATCGGTGCCGGCTTCGCAGATGCAGATCGGGTTTCCGCAAGCTCGTTTTATGGCGCTTCTCGCTCGAATCCTTGCTCCCAAAACCGTCGTCGAGGTCGGCGTCTACACCGGCTACTCGGCACTGGTCGTTGCACAGGAGCTCGCCGACGACGCCAAACTCATCGCCTGCGATGTCAGCGAAGACTTCACCTCGGTCGGGCTGCCCTACTGGGAGGAAGCTGGGGTCGCCAACCGCATCGACCTTCGGATTGCGCCTGCCAGCGAAACTCTGGCCTCCCTGCCCGCCGACACGCGAGTCGACATGGCCTTTATCGATGCCGACAAGACTGACTACTTAGGGTACCTGCACCAACTCATCCCGCTGATGCACAACCGAAGTGTGGTGCTGGTCGACAATGTCCTATGGGACGGCCAAATCGTCGACGAGGCCGACCAGAGCGCCGACACGATTGCCTTGCGCGAGTTCAACGACGCAATGCTCGCCGACCCACGGGTCGACGTGGCGCTGCTTCCCATCGGCGACGGGCTGTCGATGATCACTCTTGTTCGCTAGTCGCCTGCAGGGCGCCGACTCGGTCAGAAACCGATCGCACATCCATCGGCCCGAGGTTCTGAACCGGCTGCATACACCCCATCGTCGTCACGCCAAATGATCTGACCACGGCCCATCGCTATGCGATGAGATTCGACCACAACCCGGTGTCCGCGAGCTTCAAGGCCAGAGATAACTTCGGTCGGGGTTTCCTTCTCTACCCGAACTGTCCAGTCGCGATCGAGCTGCCATCGAGGCGTGTCGAGCGCGGCCTGCGGATTGAGGCCGTGATCGAGCATCCCGGTGATGACCTGCAAATGTCCTTGGGGCTGCATCTCACCGCCCATCACGCCAAACGGCCCAATCGGCTTGCCCCGCTGAGTGATGAACCCGGGGATAATCGTGTGCCGAGGACGCTTGCCAGGTGCCGCCACATTCGGGTGGCCCTCGTCGAGCACAAACCCAGCGCCACGATTCTGTAACGAAATGCCGTGACTCGGCACCACAACGCCACTACCAAAGCCGTGGTAGTTCGACTGGATGAAGCTCACCATCTGACCGTCGCCATCGGCGGCACAGAGATAGACAGTGCCGCCAGTTGACGGTTCGCCTCGGGCAGGCGCAGCCGCTTCGTCGGTGATGAGCGCAGCACGCGCACGCAGATAGTCGTCGTCGATCATGCCGCCGACCGGAACCTCAACGTGCTGCTGATCAGCCACGAAGGAATCGGTGTCGGCAAACGCCAGCTTCATCGATTCAATCTGCAGGTGCCAGCTCGCAGCATCGAGTTGGCCATATGCCGACGCGTCGGTGTGCGATGCGATACCCAACGCCATAATCGCCGCGATGCCCTGACCGTTGGGCGGGATCTCCCAGATCTCATAGTCGCCATAGGGCACACCGATCGGAACGACCCATTCGGCGTGGTGCGCCGCAAGGTCGCCCGGTGAAAGTGCGCCGCCGGTTGTCGCGGCATAGTCGGCGATCGCTTGGGCGACCTCGCCCTCGTAGAAATCTCTCAGACCGTTGTTGGCCAGGGTGGCTAGTCCTTGTGCGTGCCCCGGGCTCGACCACAACTCTCCGGCTCGAGGTGCACGTCCGTTCGGCCCGAACACCTTGCCCCAGTCCTTCAGTTCGCTCAGCTCGGAGTGGGTGTACTCGCTGTGCGCTGCCTCCCATTGGATAGCCACGACCGGTGACACCGGAAACCCGTGCTCGGCATAACGAATCGCTGGCGCAAGGAGCCGTTCGATTGGCAACCGTCCGAACCTTGCATGAAGTTCGGCCCACATGTCGACCGCTCCGGGCACCGTCACTGCTGCCCACCCCAGCTCAGGCACCGAGGTTTCACCAGCGTCTCGAAGAGCCTGCGCGTTGTTGGCAATCGGCCACCGGCCAGAACCGTTTATGCCGTGCAACCTCTCGCCATCGTGCACTAGTGCAAAGCCGTCGCTGCCAAGCCCGTTGGAGCAGGGTTCGACCACCGTCAGTGCAGCTGCGGTGGCGATGGCGGCATCGACGGCACTTCCGCCTTCGGCAAGAACGCCGACTCCGGCTTGGGTCGCTAGGGGCTGGCTCGTGGCGACGACTCCCCCGGTTGCCAGCACCGCAGAGCGTTGCGATTGGTGCGGGTAGCGACGAAGTGAGGCGGACCAGTCAGGCGTCATCGCGCAACAGTAATGCGGACTGCCTAGTCAGCCAGCGCTACCATTCGGCCATCGCAAGCACATTCGCTTGCCTTTAGGAGTATTTCAAATGTCTCGTGGCGGGAAATTTCCACTCATCGTTCTGTTCATCGGCGCAGTGCTGAGTGTGGGGTTAGTTCTGGCAAACCCGTCGGGTGCCACAACCGGCGCAGTCGGCGAACCCATCCGCTCGTTCGCTGACTTGCAACTAACACAAAGGACAAACTCGAGTTGTGGCGGTGAGACGGTGACCATCCTCGGAACAGAGGGCGACGATGTTCTGCGGGGCACATCTGGGAAAGACGTCATCGCTGCACTCGGCGGCAACGATCGCATTATCGCCGCAGGTGGCAATGACATTATCTGCGCTGGCAAGGGCGCCGACATCGTGAAGAGCGGCGGTGGCAGAGACCTTGTGTTTGGAGGGCCGGGCCGCGACCGTCTGTATGGGGGCGGCGGCGCCGATATTTTGCGCGGCGAAGGTGGCCGCGACCAACTGCGGGGCGGACCAGGCCGCGACGTGTGCATTGATGGAGCACGCCCGGGATCGCGTAAGAGTTGTGAGTTGACGCGCGAGCAGCCAGAGACCCCTTCTTCCACCACAACCACGAAACCAGCGCCTCCAGCATCGCGGACGAGCAGCACAACAACGACTACTTCGACAACAACGACTACTCGCCCACGAGCGTCGACGAGCACGACGTCAACCACAAGCACTTCGACAACTTCGACCACGACGTCAACTACCAGCACCATGGCTCCGCTCGAGTGCCACCCCGCCTATACCGGCAAATGCGTGCCCATCGCTTCGGATGTCGACTGCCTTGGCGGTTCAGGCGACGGCCCCGAATACGTGGGCCAGGTGCGAGTGATTGATCCGAGCGTCGACCCGTACCGCCTCGATCACGACAACGACGGCTTCGGTTGCGAGAACGCCCCGTACTAACAGAAGTAGGGTTCGGCTATGGCCTTCCTGCACGCAAAAGCGACCATCAGTCCATCGAAACTCGACCTGCTGACCAGCTACGTTGCTTCCCAATCGGCACTGGCCGCAGTGAGCGGCGATCTCTCCGTCATAGGGGCCTACCGATTCGATGATCCAGCCGACGAGGTTGGCATCGAAACTCACCTACTCGCTACCGGCCATGACAACGTTGTTCTCCAGGTGCCCATGACATACCGGTCCGCTCCGCTTGCCGGCGCCGACCCGTGGCTCATTGGCGAGATGGCCCACTCAGAACTTGGAACCCGGTGGATCTACTACGGCGCCGCCGATCCGGTGTACGTCGCCCAGCTGGCGCGCACAATGGTCAACGGCGACTCACAGGCCGAGCTGTTGTACGACCTCGGCGACGGAGTGAAGACACGTGAGCCGGCTGTGATCGTTTCGGGCACAGGTTCGCCCGACGCCGAGGTTCCGAC
>CALLQB010000094.1 GCA_938015295.1 uncultured Acidimicrobiales bacterium | reverse complement strand
GAGCTGATCGGCGACCATCCGGCAATCGAAATGTGGATTCTTGGTGGGGACAATTGGTGCGACTTCACCCAAGATCAGGAAGACCCTCAAGTCTGGGCCAACCTTTCGGCGGGTCTTCGACACGATGGCTCGACGATTCCTGTGGCGTACCACACGCCAGGAACCCGACGCGGACAGCAGAAGTTCATCAACGAACCATGGCTCGAGATCGTCGCGGCCCAAACCGGCCATTGTGTGCCGACGACGTATATGCGACTCGAACTCGAAGCACTTCTCAAGCTCACCGACAAACCAGTCATTGCTGCCGAGCTTCGTTACGAGGCGATCGCACCGACCTTTACCGACTGTCCCGCACATGGCCCCGACGATCCGGTGCTTCCCGACGACGTCATCGACGATGTGCGGGGTGCCCTGCAAATGGGAGTTGACGGCATCGTCTACGGGCATAGCGAACGTTGGCAATGGGGTCTAGGTTCCGACGGGTCTGGCGGACTTGGCTGGCCGAGTGTGAAGAGCAGTCTTGGTGCGCCCGGCGAACGTATGATGCTTGAGTATCTTGCCAACACGCCGACCCCAGATCCGTTGGTGCCGCAACCGCCTGATATCTACGGCGAAAGCGCTCGGCCCACCGTTGGTCAGGCACCGCTCGAGGTGGCGTTCGAGGTGTACAGCAGTGATATCAACGGCGACGCGAGATACGTTCGTTGGACTCACGGCGACGGCACCGTAAGTTTTGGTACACATCTGTTTCACACCTATGAGAACGACGGGGTCTACGAGGCGTACCCCGAGGTCTTCGAGCGTGAGACCAATGTTGTGGTGCGCGGCGAGTCGATCACGATTTTTGTTGGTGACGAGAACAACCCAGAACCAGAGCCCGAACCAGAACCAGAGCCCGAACCAGACACAGTGAAACCCGAGTCGTCGATCGGCCGAGTCGTCATCGACGGCAAGAAGTTCCAGATCAGCGGCACGGCAACCGACGATGTTGGTGTACGTGCTGTCCGCGTTCGGATTCGCGACAACGAGACCCGCAAGTTCTGGCACAACAAGCAACGCGAATGGGTTGATGGACGAAAGTGGAACAGCGCCAAGCTGGACTCTCGTAAGGCGACCTCTACTCTTTGGAGCTTCCCGTTCTCGCACCGAGTTGCCCGCGGCTCTGGCGACTACACCGTCATTGTTTCCGCAGTCGATCTCAGCAAGAACTTCGCCGCCAAACCGTGGGACTCCATGAACTTCGGACCTGCAGTGCCCTAATCTGGGTCGATGGCTACCGATTCGCTGGCTCCGGTACAGCCGACGCTGCGGATCGGTTGTGCAATGTGGGGCCTTCCCGAATGGACGGGCACCTACTTTCCGGCCACTACCAAATCTGGTTCCGAGCTCCGTCAGTACGCGCAGTGGTGCACGGCCGTGGAGGGCAACACCACCTTCTATGGGCTTCCCAGCAAGCGAGCCGTTGACCGGTGGGCAAGTGCCGTCGGGCCCGAGTTCCGCTTCGTTTTTAAACTCCCGAGGGCAATTACTCACGACCAGCGACTGCGTGAGGTTGCAGATCTGGTACGCGAGTTCTGTTCCGTCACCGAACCGCTCGAGCAGAACCTCGGCCCAACGTCTGTGCAGCTTCCCGCCAGTTTCGGTCCGCAGGATTTCGGGGTCCTCACGAGCTTTCTTCGTCGGCTACCGGCCTCGCGTTCGTGGGCGGTCGAGGTGCGGCATCCTGCATTTTTTGACGGCGGGGGTACCGAACGGTCGCTCAACGAGCGCCTGCATGCATTTGGTATGGATCGGGTAATTCTCGATAGTCGTGCGGTCTTTGCTGGTCCGCGGGTTACCCCAGCCGAAATCGAGGCCTTTGAGAACAAGCCGCAACTTCCCGTTCGAGCGACCGCGACCTCGCAGTCTCCAATCGTGCGGTTCATCGGCCAAACACGAGCTGAAGCCAATCCGGATTTTTGGCACAAGTGGGTTGCCCCCGTGGTTCGATGGCTTGATCAAGGAAGAGAGCCAATCGTGTTCATCCATACACCCGACAACGCAGTTGCCATTGGGTTGGCCAGGCGCTTTTACTCCGAGGTGGCGAAAAGCCGGCCTTCACTGCCGGCGTTGCCTGAACCAGAGTCGTCCGAACAGGCTGCACTTTTCGAGGGGAGTTCCGGGGGGTAGGGAGTCTTGCTTCAGGTGGGAGCCTCACAATGTGGTGACTCCGTCCGACCGGTAGAGGGTGTCCGAACTCTCACCGTTGTCTCAGTCCACCGAAACGCCAGCCATGGTCCGCATGCGATGCACCATCTGTGATGTGGCATGGTCGGGCCAAGCCGACTCGGGGTGTTGGGTCTGTGGCGAACCGGGAACCGGTCTGCGCACCCTCGTGCGTTTCCGTGAGAACGAACATCTCGATCTCGAACTCGACTTCGACTACTAAACCCGAACTGGCGCAAATGGGTCAGATGACCCCTCTGTGACCCCTGCCGCATGAAAAAGCACTAAAGGTATCGAAATAGCACTGAAATACTGGTAACGATGGAGGGATGGTGCTTCCCCCCTCCGCCGAGACCAGTTCGGGCAACAAGGTGGTCATGTTCTTCATGATCGTCGTCATGATGCTGTGTCTTGCGCTCATTCTGGTCGTTCTGGTCGACGGTCGTACGACCCAGGACTCTGTTCGGGCAGCAACTGAAGTGTCGGCTCTGTCGGTCGAACGAACCGGGCTTGAGCGCGTACCTGCCGATATCGATCCAGCGACGGTGCTGTCAGTTTCAGCAATCGCGTGCGACACCTCGCAGCAAGGGTCCGCCTTTGTCTCCGACAGTGGTCTGTACACAGCCGGGCACGTAGTGGGTGACGCCGAAGTTGCGTTTTTGACACCGCATCGATCCGAGTCGGTGTTTAGCACGGTCGAAGGTCGGCCCGGCTCAGGCGAGGACGCTGCACGGCTCTTCGTTGAAGATCTCGACATTGAGGGTTTGGTGACCACCGATGTCATCCCCGAGCGTGGCGAAACGGCGACGATCGCGGGCTATCCGCTCGGCGGCCCGCTGAGTATCGTCGCTGGTGAAATGCTCGGCCTCGGCGACGGCTTGATCTTCGGTATGAAGGCCAAGCACGTCATCATGGTCGACGTGCACACCGAAGAGGGATTCTCTGGAGGCCCCGTGGTCAACGCCCAAGGCGAAGTCTTTGGTGTTGTGGTAGCGATGGAGGTCGGCACCGACACGGCTTTGGCGATTCCGCTAGCCGATCTCGAGTTTTCTGAGTTTGTCAAGCATGACTGTGGGCCCACCTCTACCCTGAGTAGGTGACGCACGCCGCTCTTTGGATCAATGGCGCACGGGTAGACCGGCGCACACTTACTGGCCTCGCGCCTGTCGACCTTGCTGTCGCTGCCGATGGCGGGCTCGGTGTCGCCAAGCGTGCTGGGCATGCCGTCGACGTTCTCGTCGGCGACCTTGACTCGGTAAACCCGGTGGACTTGGAGTCGTTCGAGGGAGAAGTGGTCGGCTTTCCTGCCGACAAGGACTTCACCGATCTCGAGCTTGCTCTCGACCTTGCCATCGAGCGAGGCGCCACGCGGTTGAGTGTTGTCGGCGGCGGTGGAGGGCGCCTCGATCACGAACTGTCGAGCCTGCTTGTGCTGACGCGTCACAAGTATGCAGGAGTGCGTGTCGAAGCTCGGCTAGGACCTGCGCTTGTTCATGTCGTGCGAACGACGGTTGAATTGGTCGGGTCGCGAGGTGAGCATGTCTCGCTGTTCGCTGTGGCGGGAAAGGTCATGGGCGTAACGACATCGGGGTTGAGGTGGCCGTTGCGTAACGAGGCGCTCGACGTCGGCGAAACGCGGGGCACGAGCAACGAGTTCGCCAACACGACCGCCAGGGTGCAGGTCGGCCAAGGGGTCCTGCTGGTTGTCCAGCCGCAACACTTTGGTTGACGTCGCGTCGATTACCGCACTGGTTGGCATTTTGAACGCCGGTTCAAGGTATCGCTGGCCTAGGAAACATCGACATGGCTTGACCATGTTTCGTGCATCTCGGCGTACTGGCCGCCCAGCGCTACTAATTCTTCGTGGGTGCCGATCTCGAGCACATTTCCCTCATCGATGACGGCGATGCGGTCGGCCCGCATCGCCGTTGCGAGCCGGTGGGCGATAATGATCGCACTGCGTCCTTCGAGCACAGCGTCAAGCGCCCGTTCGATCTTGGTCTCTGAAAGCAGGTCGAGGTTCGACGTCGCCTCGTCGAGAATGAGTACACGCGGGCGGGCAAGAAAGGCTCGAGCCAGCGCAAGGAGTTGCCGTTCGCCTGCCGATAGCGATGAACCCCGTTCGTGTATCGGCGCATCGAGGCCGCCGGGAAGCTTTTCGACGATGTCATCGATGCCGACGGCGACACAGGCATGCCAGATGTCTTCATCGCTCGCATCGGGTCGTCCGAACGCAACGTTGTCGCGAATGGTGCCGTTGAAGAGAAAGGCCTCTTGGGGCACCACCCCGAGCTGGCTTCGCAGTGAATGCAACGTGACATCTCGAAGGTCGGTGCCATCGATCGAAATTGTTCCGTCGGTCGGGTCATAGAAACGTGTGACCAGTTTGGCGACCGTCGACTTTCCGGCACCCGTTGGACCAACGATCGAAAGCACCTCGCCAGGTTCGACTTCGAGGTTGATGCCATGAAGCACTTCAGTGTCGTCGTCGTAACCGAACCTCACGTCCACAAACGAGATCGCACCGTCGATCGGTGGCAACACTGTTGCGGTTGGGGCCTCAACGACTTGTGGTTCGAACTGGAGCAGGTGTCGCAACTTCTCGATTGCGGCGGAACCCGACTGGTACTGGTTGAACAGCTGAATGAGGGTTTGGATAGGTGCAAAGAACCGGTTGAGGAAGAGTAGGAAAGCGGTGAGCTCACCGACGGTGAGTTCGCCGCGTTGGACCATCCGACCTCCCCAAAGCAAAAGGAGCGCTTGCACGGCGACGCTAACCGCCTCGCTAAAGGACCCGAATACGGCCTGAGCTCGAGTAGCGAAGAGATTGGCGTCGCGATGCCGGCCAATCACATTGCGATGGTGGACAAGATTCTGCACCCGACGGTTGTTCGCAGCGATGATGCGGATGCCGGCGAGGCTTTCGGAGAGGTCGGAGAGCACATCGGCGATCGCGTTGCGAACGCGCCCATACCCAATCGCCGATATCTTACGAAAGATCAGCCCGCTGGCGATGGTGACAGGAGCGGCGAGTCCGATCGTGATGAGTGCGAGCGTCGAATTGAGCGAAAAGAGGAAGACGGTGATTGCGACGACGGTGAGGCCCTGGACGGCAAATTGCACCAACCCCTCTTGAAAGAGTTGGGTGAGAGCCTCGATGTCGCTGGTCATGCGCGTCATCAGCACACCGGCTTTTTCGCTGGTGAAGAATGAAAGTGATTGGCGCTGGAAATGCGAGAACACTCGGATGCGCAGCTCATACATGAGCCGCTCGCCCAAGCGCCCGGTGTAGGAAATGCGCGCCAGGCTGGCGATGGCCGCCAAGGCCACTGCGCCGAGGTAGAAAAGAGCCGAACGCACGAGAATCGACGTATCTCGGTTGCCGATGCCCTCGTCGATGCCTACTCGAACCAGCAGCGGTCCAACATTCAACAAGGCTGCCTCGACGGCCACGACAAGTGTCGCAATTGTCAGCCGGCCAGCGTGGGGCCGCAAGAACGTGCGTAAACCGAACGGCCGTCGGTCGTAGTGGGCAGGGCTGTACTCGACCATCGGCGTGGGATGGTCGGGCTCGCTTGCAAGGATGTCGTCGACGAGATCGCTGAGGTGCCCGGGAACGTTTGCATAGGGGAGCCCAGCAGCCGCGTTCTGCTGGACCGATGTTTGCCCTCCTCCGAAGGCGCCTGGGCCGAACATCATTGGTCGGCGCTCGGGCCAGTTCGGCCGTTTCCCTCAGTGGCTTCGGGTATGTCGGCCGTGGCGAGTACCTCGACGTATTTCGGTTCGGTGGCCATAAGTTTGGCGTGAGTCCCGTCGGCGATGATTTGTCCGCCTTCGAGAAGTACTACCCGGTCGGCGAGGCTGATTGTCGAAAGACGGTGCGCCACAATGACCGTTGTGCGACCGGTCATCAAGGCGCGGAGCGCGTCGTGGATCTTTTCTTCGACCTGGACGTCGATGGCCGACGTTGCGTCGTCGAGGACAAGAACCTTCGGGTTGGCGAGAAGGGTGCGGGCGATCGCAATTCGTTGGCGTTGCCCACCTGAAAGTGTGTAGCCGCGTTCGCCGACCACCGTTTCGTACCCGCCGGGAAGCTCAATGATGAACTCGTGCGCGTGGGCGGCGATGGCCGCAGATTCGACATCAGCATCTGAGGCGTCGGGCCGGGCGAATGCAATGTTGTCGCGTAGCGAGATAGAAAACAAGAACGGTTCGTCGAGCACGACGTTGACATGATGACGCACCGAACGCATCGTCAGGTCGCGGACATCGTGGTTGTCGAGGAGCACTCGGCCGGCGCTCGGGTCATAGAACCGTGGGATGAGTCGGGTGATCGTCGACTTGCCGCTGCCGGTGCGCCCGACCAATGCGACGGTTTCGCCCGCTTCGATTCGAAACGAAAGGCCGTCGAGCACTTTGGGGCGCCCCTGCTCGGGCTCGTTCTTCGTGCTAGCGGGTTCGTCGTCCGATGGCGTTGGTTGAACGCCTCCGTAGCTGAAGGAGACGTTTTCGAAGACGATCTCGCCGCCCGGATTGTGTAGGTCAATCGCACCGGGCTTGTCATCGATCTCGATGTCCTTGTCGAGAATCGCAAAGATCCGTTGTGCGGCAGCCGCGGCTCGCTGGCTTTGCATGAGGAGAAAGCCGAAAAGTCGAAACGGCAACGAGATCAAGATGACGTAAGCATTGAAGGCAAGGATTGTTCCCACGGTGACGGTGCCGTCGATGGCGAGCACTCCGCCGTAAAGCAGCACTAACGCTGAACCCAGCTGCGGAAGTGCCTCGATGACCGGATTGTGGCGGGCGCGAGAATCGTTGGCCGCAACAGCCGACCACTGAAGCCGCTGTGCTGCGCTCGCTAACTTGGCGATCTGTTGATACTCGGCGGCAAACGATTTGACGACGCGAATGCCGCCGATGTTTTCATCGACCACGGTGGCGACTTCGGCTTGACGACTACTGGTGATCCAACTGAGCGGGAACACCTGGTTTCGCATGTGTTGGGCGACGTAGTACACGAACGGCATCGGAACGAGCGCGACTAACGTGAGCAGCACATGGATGCGCAGCATAAGCACGAGTGCAATGACGAAGCTGACAATGCTAAGCGCGGCCAGTGGCGCAAACGCCAACAGAATTTGCACCGACCGGATGTCGCTGTTGGCGCGGCTGATGACCTCGCCCGACGCGGTGGTGTCGAAGAACGAAAACGAGAGCCGCGTGAGATGGCTGTAGATCAGCTCGCGAAGGTCGGTGTCGACTTGGTGGGCCGCTCGAAAGAGCAGCGACCGGTATAGCGAGCGCAACAAAAGTAACGAGGCCGCTATCGCCAACAACGCTGCGACATAGTGCGTGAGTGGTCGCGATCTGGCTGACGGGTCGCTAGCTAGCGCAGTGTCGATTGCGTCGCGTATGAGAAGAGGGACGCTGACGTTGAGCGCGACGCCAAGTAGGCCAGTGACGAGCGCTCCGGCGATGACGAATTTGTGGGCGCGAAGGAGTGGCCAGAGTCGGCGGAGCCAGCCCAGTTCTTTGTTGGCGTCGATGTTGGCGCGGGCCGGGGGATAGAGGGCCTCGATGGTGAGCGGTTCGAACTTCGGGTCGTTGGCGGCGCTCACGCCAAGAACATAGTCAGCGGCGCTGACAGAAGGTAACTGCCAGCGGCGCTGACAGAAGGTAACTGTCAGCGGCGCTGACGGAAGGGAACTAGTAGAAGCCCTTGGCCGGCGGTTGTTGTTGGCCGTCCCACATGACAGGTGGGCGTGCATCTTCTGGCCGTTCGATATAGCCGACGTCCTCGTTGCGTCGTTCGGCTTGGCGTCGCTCGCTCGTCACCTTGTTCCAGTCCTGTGCCTTCCGGCGGTCTTCGCCGGTGCGACGTTGCTTCTCCGGCCGGTTCGGCTGGTCAAGAAAGGTGGCCAAACGGTTGACGATGCCGTCGAATTCTTCGGCAGCCCGAAACTTGCTGACCGAGCCAAAAACGCCGAAGCGTGAGGCAAGTTCCCGGGCATTGTTGCCTTGGGAAAGGAGGACGATTTCGCACTCGCTGTCGAGGCGCTGGAAGATTGCTAGAGCGTCGATGCCGCTCATACCCGACAGTTCTGCCGACAACATAATGGCGGCAGGGGCGTACTGTTCGATGAGATCGGCGCCGTGAGCGGCCGAGCCTGTGACCGCTACGACTTCGAACCGGGGGTGGGCGTCGACCCGCTTTTCGACGGCGGTTGCCCATCGTGGGTCGCTATCGACAATCAACACGCGGTGGGGTCGCGTGTTGACCGGGCCAATGGCCTCGGTGAATGCAGATGAGTAGACAGGTTCTTGCGTCGACGTCATAGACCAAACGATCGACCGGTTCGGCGCGAATCTTGAGCGATGGACCGCTCCCGATAGAGATAGATTGGTAGTGCCGCGTTTTGCTCGACCCGTGAGGTTTGTTCTGAGTACCATTTTAGGACTCGCAGGCATCTTGATCCTTGTTGCGGCGACAGCCTTTTTTGTTGCGGTTGAGTTTGGGCTGATGGCGGTCGACCGCAACCGCATGGAAGCTCGTGCTGAGCAGGGCGATGGGGCATCGAAGACCGTTCTTGACCTGCTCGATCGCGTGAGTTTTGTCTTGTCGAGCGCCCAGCTCGGCATTTCGATCATGGGCATTTTGTTGGGCTTTCTCAGTAGGCCGGTAATCGGTGCGCTGATCGAGCCGATCCTCGAGCCGTTCGTCGGCGAAAGCGCCAGCACCGGGCTTTCGGTCGTGCTCGCAATCACCATCGGTACGGCGTTCATCATGGTGGTCGGTGAGTTGGTGCCGAAATCGGCTGCGATCTCAAAGCCCGAGCTCACAACACGTTTGCTGGGGCGCCCAATGGTGCTCTGGAATCTGGTGATGTATCCGTTTGTGAAGACGTTCGATGGCACCGCAAACTGGATTGTTCGGCGTATGGGCATCGAGCCACGCGACGAACTGAACCACAAGCCCGACATCGAAGAGCTTGAGGCGCTGATCAAAAGTTCTGGAGAAGAGGGAGCGCTCGATCCCGACGATGTGGTGCTGCTCACACGCACAATCCGGTTCCATGAAAAGACTGCGGCCGACGCCCTCACGCCACGGGTAAACATTCTCGCCCTTGAACAGGATGCGACCGTCGAGATGCTCATCGATCAATCGCTCGCGACGGGCTTTTCTCGGTTTCCGGTGATCGATGGCCATCTCGACGATGTCATCGGCATTGTGCACGTGAAGTCGATTTACACGCTCGATGCGGGCGACCGCACTTCGCGACCGGTCACCGACCTGATGGCCGAAATGATGGCCGTGCCCGAGTCGCGCGATCTTGACGATCTCTTTAGCGATCTACGAGAAAACCGCGATCATATGGCGGTTGTCGTCGACGAACACGGTGGTACCGCCGGCATCATTACGCTCGAGGACCTTCTTGAGGAGATTGTTGGCGAGATCGACGACGAGTTCGATCGTGGCGTCCCGGCCATGAGTCGCGTAGAGGCCCCGGGCAACTACGTGTTGTCCGCTGCCTTGCACCCCGACGAAGTCGAGGAAGCATGCGGCTTTGAGATGCCCGAGGGCCCATACGAAACGCTGGCCGGGTTCGTGCTGCAACAGCTGGGTTTCATTCCGAAGCGGGCGGGTGAGCTTTTCGAGCACGACGGATGGCGGGTCGAAGTGTTCGCTGTTGAAGGGTTGCGGATTACTCACGTGCGGCTTGCAGAACCTGGAGCGTGGTCGGGTCGCAGCGCTCGAGACGTCGGTACTTCGTCGTCGACTGCTTCTACCGATGCGGCGCCGATGTGATGTGGGCCTTTGCCGAAGCGGCCGAAGATGCCGGCAACTACTCGCCATGGTTGTTGGTCGTTGGTCTGCTGATGATCGCAGTGAATGCCTTCTTTGTGGCTGCGGAGTTCGCGTTGGTGGCGAGTCGGCGAGTTCGCGTCGAGCTTATGGTCGAGGAAGGAACACGCGGATCGGGGCGTGCGCTCGAGGCCCTCAGCGATCTGCAGCGGCAACTTGCTGGAGCTCAACTCGGGATTACCATCTCGTCGCTGGTGCTTGGCTTAGTCGGCGAACCGGTCGTCGCGCAGTATCTCGAGTCGGCGATCGGGGTCTTCTTTGATGTTCCTTCGGCGATTCTGCATTCGATCTCGTTTACGGTCGCGCTGGCCATCGTGGTTTTCCTCCACATGGTCATCGGCGAGATGGTGCCGAAGAATGTCGCGTTGGCGTTTCCTGAACGGTCCCTTCTCTGGTTGATCCCGATCAACAATGCATATTTGACCTTGTTTGGACCGTTGATTTGGTTCCTCAATGCGTTGTCCGTCGTACTGCTCAAGGCCTGCGGTTTCGAGCCGGCTGACGAGATAGCAACAGTGCACACCGCGGAGGAGTTTGGCAAGATTGTTGATGCTTCGCGCGACGTTGGGAATCTCGAAGAGCTCGAACACACGATGCTGTCCGGCGCGCTCGATTTCGGCGAACGGCATGTATCTGCAGTGATGGTGCCGCGCTCGAAGGTTGTGTCGGTCGGCTTGCCGATGACGCTGGCCGAAATCGAACGAGTCGTCGTGACCTCTGGTCATACTCGTTTGTTGGTGGTGGGCGAAACAATCGATGACGTGCGTGGCTGGGTTCATGCAAAAGATCTGCTGCGGTTTCCCAAGGAAGCCCAGAACCACCGGTTGCCGATGGAGAGTATTCGAAATCTCCTACTCATCGAGCACGGACTTCCGCTCGATGAGGTGTTGGGACGAATGCGCAATGCCCATGTCCACTTCTGTGTCGTTCGCTCCGAAGACGAGCGGACGCTCGGAATTGTGACGCTCGAAGACCTCCTCGAGGAGTTGGTGGGCGAGATTGAAGACGAAACCGACCCCGTGGCTGGTCTCTCCTCGTAGCGTTCTGGTCGCTCACATCCAGGTATTTCGTTACCCAACTGCAACAAAGGCTGCGGAACGAGTAACTTCGCGTGGGTGATGCGCACTCTGTTGCTTGTGGTGTTTGTGGCCTTGGTTGCTTGGGGCCTGCCTGCGTCTGCCCAGAATGGCGAAATCGGCGAGCTCGAATCCGAGATCGCAGCGGTCCAACAACGAATCGACACGCTTACCAATCGCGCCAACGAAGCAACGGTTTCGTTCCATTTGGCGGAAAGCGAACTTGCGACCACAGAGGTTGAAGTTGAGGCGCTCACAACGCAGGTTAGCGCTGGCCAGAAGCGGCTGAACGACCTGCGGACCCAAGTGCGCGATTTCGCTGTACAGCGGTACACCGGCGAGTTTGACGAGCTGGGTTCCCTGCAAAACGCCGATCTGACACAGGTTGTTCTCTCCGACGCCTTTGCGGTGTTCGCCGGACGTCATCAAGCAGATGTGGTTGACGATTACCGCCAGGAACAAGCAGATTTTGCCGATGTTCGCACCTTGCTCGACGAGCGCGCCGCTGAGCAGCGTCGGGTTTCGTCTGAACTCGCCGACCTCCAGAAATCGCTGTATGACGATCTCGAATTGATGGGCGACGAGCTAAACGTCCTCGAGCGACTGGTCGACCAACTCGAAGAAGCAGAGCGAGTCCGCAAAGCGGCTGAGGCGGCAGCGCAGCGAGAGCGCGACCGCAAAGCGGCGCGCGAGGCGGCTGCTGAGGCCGCCGCTGCCGCGGCGCTGGAAAACCCCACCGATGAAGAACCGGTGGCTGGGGGCGGCGACGACCAGCCGAGTGGCGAACAGCCTGACGAGCCTGACGAACCTGACGAACCTGACGGTGGCGAAACTCCCGAACCCGAACCCGAAGAGCCGGCCAGCACGCCGGTCGAGCCGATTGCTTCCGGCGCCTGGATCTGCCCGGTTCAGGGCCCGGTAAGTTTCAGCGATACCTGGGGAGCGCCGCGCTCCGGCGGCCGAACCCACAAAGGTGTCGACATGATGTCGCCGCAAGGCACGCCGGTCGTTGCGCCCGTGAGCGGGTTTGTCGAACACCGTGGCAACAGCATTGGTGGTGATTCGTTCCATCTCAACGGTGACGACGGCAACTATTACTACGGCACGCACCTTTCGGGGTACGGCAACAGTGGACAAGTCGAAGCGGGTGTCGTCATTGGTTATGTCGGCGAAACCGGCAATGCCACGACACCGCACCTGCACTTTGAGATTCATCCTGGCGGTTACGGAAACGCAGTAAACCCGTATTCGACGGTGAACCAAGCCTGTTGAGCTCCGCGAAGTGCGTGTGCGGCCGTCGTTGAGCTGTGTGACGTTGGTCAGTGGATGAACCAGTTCGTCGATCAAACCCGCTAAGTTTCTGGACTGTTCTTGCTGGCGACGGCACAGGACAATCCATCCATGCGGCAGCGCGACAAAATCGTTGCTGCCAAGCTCACCAGCTCACGAGGAGCCCATAATGTACGACGACGATGATGATGACAAGGAACCATTTCTTCTCGTTCTCGGAGTTCTGGCGGCGGTAATCGGTGTCGTTCTTCTTGTCTTCCTCCGCGGCGAAAGTGTGATCGACAAACTCCCGGCGGCAGCTCCCGAGCCGGTCGAAGAAATCGAAGAACCCGAGCCCGAGGTCGAAGAAGTCGCGGCTCCCGACTTTGCGTGGGTTGCCGCACCAGCAATCGGGGCGATCGGCCTCGATTCGGCAGCGGTCAGCTTCGCTAGCAACGCAGAGTCCTCTTACACCTTCGATTACGAGGGCGCTGATGGTTCCGGTGGTTCAGAGGCTGGCGGCCCTGCCACCGACCACTCGTTTGATCTCAGTGGTTTGACGCCTGGCACCGAATACAACTGGACATCGACGATCACCGACGAGGAAGGTCACACCCTGACCGATTCGGGGTCGTTCACTACCGCAGCACCTGACCTCACGCCGACTGACGTCACGATCGCCCTTGGCGACCAGATTGTGCTGACCGGTACGGTGCCAGACGAGGACACAAAGAATGAGATTGGCTCGACAGCCATAGCGCAGTACGGCGATGACGCCGTGGTGAACAACCTGGTGGTCGACGGCGGTTACACCAACGACGGTGGCACGATTCGTGTAACTGGCGCAGTGGCGACCGACGCAGCGCAAGCTGACGCAGGAGCCGCATTTGACGGCCTCGGATTGTCTGTTGATAACGAGGTGGACGTGAGCGGCGATCTCCTGGTCGCCGACCTAAACGCCCTGTTCCAGCTCGAGCCGATTCAGTTCGACTCCGGCAGCGCAAATATTCGCGGCGAAAGTATTCCAACGCTCGACGAAGCTGCCGAGTTGTTGCTTGCCAACAGCGCGGCAAATGTCAGTATCGAAGGCCACACCGACGATCAGGGCCCCGATGACTTCAACCTTGCTTTGAGCACAGACCGGGCCCAAGCAGTGCTTGACTACCTTGCCGACAAAGGCGTTGAGGCGAGTCGGATGAACGCTGTCGGCTTCGGCGAAGCAAACCCGATTGGCGACAATGCAACCGATGAGGGACGTCAGCAGAACCGGCGTATCGAGTTCAAACTCGCCTAGCCGCATCCATCGGCGGCTCGACTGTCTGAAGGTACGTTCTAGGGTTTCCTCTGGCCGGATCCGGACCACACCAGGTCCGGATCTGGCTAGCAGTCGTTTTGGCTGAAATACCTTAAGCGCCCCTCCGTTAACCACGCTGCGCGAGAAAATCGCGCGTGATAAACGCGCGCAGGGCTGGTGGCGCTGCTAACTTCGCCGGTACAGCGGAAGTGCGACAATGAAGGCGGCACCCAATGAAGAAGCGACTGGAAGTCTCAATTCTCGATCTAACAAGGCGTTATAGGCGCCGACAGTTTGAGCGGCGCGTCTTCGCCGCGAGCCTGTCGGGAGTCGACACGACCTTTTACGACCGCTACGGCAAGCAGATGCCGCCGTCGGGTCGTTAATCGCCAGCCTGCGGCAGCCGCCTCGCTCTACGTTCGTAGGTGGTCGCGTAGCGGCCGCAGCACCGTGGAAAGGCGATCGGCAGCAAGTGTGCTGTTGAGCGCTAGGTGTCGAGGTCGGTCGCTCGTCGGAGGCGATGGACCGCCTCGAAGCATCGAGGAACTGTATCCGGCAGCGTTTGCTAACAGTTTCGCGAACGTGAACCGGTCGACGGCGTCGGGCCCGGCCAGATGTAGCAACGCTGGCGGGTCGGCCATGGTGGCGAGTTCGAGCAGGCACGCTGCTAGGTCAGCAACGTGGACCGGGTTGCGCACTTCATCGGTGAAGAACACCACCGGTTCGCCGTTGGCTGCTGCCTCGATGAGATCGAGCTGATCGTTGGGACTCGTTGCACTGTAGATAAGCGACGTGCGCGCGATGAGGCCTGCGTGCTGGCGCACCAATCCCTCGCTCTCAGCTTTCGCCTCTCCATAGGCGTTGCTGGGATTGGTCGGCGTATCTTCTGCGTGGGCTGTACCCGGGACGGTTTCGGGAAACACCACGTCGGTCGAGACGTGGACAAAACGTGCCTTGTGTAGTGCGCTCAGCCGAGCCATCTCGCCCGGTGCAGTTCCGGTCACGGTGCGGAGCTTCGGACCGCTTTTTACGTAGGCCGCATTAATGACTACCTGTGGCCGGACTGACGCAAAAAGGTGCGCAAGTTTGGCCGGGTCGGTCAGATCGTGTTGGTGCCAGGTTGCCGACTTGGCGCCTTGCGGCGAGCTAAACCGGGTCGCGTGGACCTCGAACTTTCGCGCCGCTTGGGCAATGAGTTCTGTTCCGAGAAAACCAGTTCCCCCAATGACGAGCAGTCGTTGCATCGATCGCTGGGAATCGGCGACGCTACGCGCCGATTGCGTGGTAACCGCCGTCGACATGCACCATGCTGCCCGTGGTTAGCGGAAACCAGTCGGAGAGCAGCGCAATAACAGCCTTAGCCACCGCAGTGCTGTCGTTGACGTCCCAACCGAGTGGTGCCTTTGATTCCCAGACCTCTTGGAACTCGTCGATGCCCGGAATCGATTTGGCCGCCATGGTGCGGATTGGTCCAGCCGCGACAAGATTAAATCGGATTCCTGCGGGACCATGCTGCCGGGCGAGGTAACGGTTAGCTGACTCAAGAGCGGCCTTAGCCACACCCATCCAGTTGTAGGTTGGCCAGGCAACCGTGGCATCGAAGTCAAGGCCGACGATCGAGCCGCCACTGGGCATCAGCGGCACGACGATGTCAGCAATGGTTTTGTAGCTGTATGTCGAGATCTGCATTGCGGTCGAGACGTCATCCCAGGTTGCCGCCATGAAATCGTCGCCGAGGCATATCTCGGGGGCGAACCCGATGGAATGCAGCGCGCCGTCGATGGTTCCCCACTTTGCCTCGATAGCTGCGCGCACCGAGTCGGTATGGTCGGGATTGGTGACGTCGAGTTCGAGGACCTCGGGTTCGGTCGGCAGCTTTCGGGCCGTGCGCTGGGTGAGACGCAGACCGCGCCCAGCCCCGGTGAGGATGATCTCGGCCCCTTCCTCCTGTGCCAGCTTCGCGGCGCCAAACGCCAGTGAGGTGTCGGTGAGGACACCGGTGAGTAGCAGACGTTTACCATCGAGGAGACCCATATCACAGACCCTACAAGGAGGGTGTCGGCACGTCGATGCGGCCCCGGTCGACGTCCACTACGGTTTCGGTTAGTGATGCAACTCTTCGATACCGCACGACAGGCCGTGGTGCCATTCGAACCCGGTCCTATTGTGTCGATGTATGTCTGTGGCATCACGCCCTACGACGCTACCCACATCGGGCACGCTGCCACGTACGTTACGTACGACGTACTGCAGCGGCGGCTACGCGATCTGGGTCACGAGACACGAATGGTGCGAAACATCACCGACGTTGATGACGACATGTTGCGCACTGCACGCGAAAGGGGAGTCCACTACCTCGATCTAGCATTTGCCGAAACGAAAAAGTTCGCCGCTGACATGACCGAACTTGGGAATCTGCCGGCGTGGAGCGAGCCTCGGGCTTCGGGGGCCATACCGGACATTCGGGGTTTCATCGCCTCGCTGATCGAAACGGGATGTGCCTACGCCGCCGGCGGCTCGGTGTACTTCTCGGTGAACTGCACTGGCGGCCGGTTCGGCCATCTCAGCCGTCTCGACCATACGAGGATGCTGGCGCTGGGTCGACAACGGGGTGAAGACCCCGACGATCCGCATAAACGAAACCCGCTCGACTTTGTGCTGTGGCGCCCCTCCGATGTCGGAGAGCCTGCATGGGAGTCAGCCTGGGGCCCGGGCCGCCCCGGTTGGCATGTTGAGTGTTCCGTGCTCGCACTTCGCGAGCTTGGCGAGACGATAGACCTTCACGGAGGCGGCACCGATCTGGTGTTCCCGCATCACGAATGTGAAGCTGCGCAGTCGGAGGCCACGACTGGCCAGATCTTTGTGCGGCATTGGTTGCATCAATCAATGGTGCTACTCGACGGTACGAAGATGTCGAAGAGTCTCGGCAATTTGGTGTTCGTTTCTCGCCTCCGCAAAACACACGACCCGATAGCCATCCGGCTGGCGATCCTTTCGCACCACTATCGCACCGAGTGGGAATGGGACGCAGCTGAACTCGTCGCGGCGGCCGAGCGACTCCAAAGCTGGCGATTGGCGGGCCGCGGAACCGGTGCTCTCCAGGCTGTTCGCGAAGCACTCGACGCCGATCTCAACGTGCCAGAAGCGCTCAGCGCTATCGACCGGGCGGTGTCGGAGGGAATGGGCGTCAGTGAAGCGGCGATGCTCTTGGGGGTGGTGTGATGACCGGGCGTACGCGTTGCACGAGGCAACTGCTCGTGGGTGTTGTCGCCGCCGTAGCCAGCTTGGCAGCGGCTCTCGCGTTCAGTTCGTCGGCCACCATCGCCGAGGGCCAGACCGAAGTCAGCGCTGGAGTAAGGGTCGACCAGGTCACCGGCGAAGCAGTTGCGAAGAAGCGGTTTCGAACATCGAAGCTTGTGCGGCCAGGGCGCAGCCTTCCCGATGGTTCTCGCTGCGCAGGCGCGATCCGCTCGGCGCCTGAAATCCGGCCCGATAATGCAGAAGAGAACAGGTTTGTTCCGGTCCCGGGCGAGGACTACGAACTCCTAGCCTGGACAGCCGATACCTTTGGTATGGCCGACGAGGCCGACCTTCTGCGGCAGCGGATCGATGGCAATTTCACCGGGACGACCACCGAAATTCTTGATTGGGGCGCCTGCAAATGGGGGTTTCGTCGAAAGACAGTGCGGGCGATTGCAGTCGCAGAGAGTGCATGGCGAATGTCGAAGGTTGGCGACCAAGACAAAGGCA
Source organism: uncultured Acidimicrobiales bacterium (assembly GCA_938015295.1). Classification (GTDB taxonomy): domain Bacteria; phylum Actinomycetota; class Acidimicrobiia; order Acidimicrobiales; family SHLQ01; genus CALLQB01. The sequence continues at coordinate 36,294 of CALLQB010000094.1, read as the reverse complement.
CGCCAAGTTATGGGATCCTCCAGGTAAAAGACGCTTTTCATCCGGGTACGTACCCCGCTAGCAAGACGTCTACGGCCTTCAACGTTGACTACGCGCTCGCATACATTAGAGCTTGCTACGAGGGCCATATCGACTGGCTGGCAGCGACAACCGGCAATGATTCGTATGCGGCGGGTGACTTGTGGGGTTGCGTCGGGCACTGGTTCTCGGGCGAATGGAAAGACGACGGGGCGCTCGAATATGTGCAGACGGTGCGAGGTCATTTTCGACGTAAGGTCTGGAAATCCGCCGAATTCGCTCATTGGAAGTAAAGCGCGCCCAGTAAGGTAGCCACATGGGTGACCAGCTCCCGAAAAATATTGGCCGACTACAAGCCGCAGTGAAGACGGTGATCCAACCGATCTTCAACGTTCTCTGGGATGTTGATGTGTATGGCGCGGAGAACTTGCCGTTGGATGGCGCGGCGATTCTTTGTGCCAACCACACGTCGGTCATGGACTCGTTTTTTGTGCCAGCGACACTGCCTCGGCGTATTACCTATGTCGGGAAAGCCGAATATCTTGACGACTGGAAGACCCGGCGTCTGTTTCCACTTTTGGGCATGATTCCCATCGACCGCGCCGGTGGCGACGCTGCCAAAGCAGCACTCGACAAGGCAGCCGAGATACTCGAGGCAGGCGAGTTCTTCGGGATCTACCCCGAAGGCACGAGGTCGCGCGACGGTCGGCTGCACAAGGGGCACACCGGCCCGGCCCGGCTCGCTCTGCAAACGGGTGCACCCATCATCCCCGTCGGGCTGAAGGGCATCCGAGAAATCCAGCCACCCGATGCCAGTTTCCCCAAGGTTTTCGAATCTGCCGAGGTGTACTTCGGTCGGCCAATCGACGTAGCGCATTACCGCAACGGCGGAGACCAGCGATTGCAATTGCGTCAAATGATCGACGAAGTGATGTTTGAAATTCGCCAGTTCACTGGCCAGGAGTACGTCAACGAGTACGCAAACAAGAAGCCTCAGAAGGTCGAAGTTGGAAGCGGGCGGCCCACCGAGGGCGTCGAATCCTCGAGCCATCAGGCCAACAAGGATTCGCCCAACGCGCCGGGTCGCAGCTCTGTTGACGTTCTTCGGCCCGTGGCACTCACGTTATGATCGATGGTACGACGAACAGATCAGCCTTCAGTAGACGTTCGTGACCGTTCAGCCCGTAAAGGGTGGTAGCACCGGCATCGTTCACGAAATGTCGATGCAGAGCGGCGAACCCGATTGGATGCGGAAGTACCGGTTGCAGTCGCTCGAAGATTTCCGAAAGCTGCCGGTTCCCCGGTGGGGCGGCGACGTTAACGGGGTCGATTTCGACGAGGTCTGGGCGCACCTGAGTCGGCCGGCACGATCGGTCGATCGCCGCGAGCCTAGAAGCCTCGACCAGAGCGGCGGCACCTCTCACAATGAAGCCGAGGTCGTGCAACGAAGAAACCGCAAAACCCTTGAGGACCAGGGCGTCGTCTTCACCGATATGGCTTCTGCGGTTCGTGATCACCCGGAGCACGTGCGGGCGTACTTCGGCAAAATCGTCCCGCTCAACGACAACAAGTTCTCGGCGCTCAACTCGGCAGTTTGGCGTGGCGGTTCGTTTGTTTACGTCCCGCCGGGGGTCGAAGTCGAGGTGCCGCTGCAGGTCGGCTTCGGTAGCGACGCGGCGAACGTCGGGCCCTTCGAACGCACATTAATCATTGCCGATGAAGGGGCCATTGTGCACTACATCGAGGGCTGCTCGGCACCGGTGTACTCGACAGATAACCTGCATGCTGCCGTAGTTGAAATCATGGTCAGGCCGGGCGCCCACGTCACCTACACCACGATGCAGAACTGGTCGGCGAATGTCTACAACCTCGTCACCAAGCGTGCGGTGGTCGAAGCTGAGGGACATATGAAGTGGGTAGACGGCCATAGCGGAAGCCGTCTCACGATGACGTATCCCGGCACGGTCATGACGGGACCAAAGGCGAGTGCGGAGGTATTTTCGGTTGCGTATGCGGGGCGGGGCCAACAGCAAGACGTGGGCGCAAAGATGCGACATGTTGCTCCCGAGACCACGTCAAAGGTCATCAGCAGGACCCTTGCGAAAAATGGCGGGCGTTCGAGCTACCGGAGTCTGGTTCGCATTGACGACGGCGCCGAAGGTTGTGCGAGTCAGGTGCGTTCGGATGGACTCGTCCTCGATGGTGAAAGCACCTTCGACGCCTCGCCGCGTATCGAGGTTGGCCGCACCGACGCCGTCGTGGCTCAAGACGTTGCGGTATCGAGGGTCGGCGACGATCAGCTGTTCTACCTCATGAGTCGCGGCCTCGCCGCTGAGCAGTCTTTGGGAGTGCTGGCGAACGCTTTTATCGAACCAATTACCCGAAGTCTTCCACTCGAATATGCTGTCGAGTGGAACCGTCTGATCGACCTGCAGCTAGAAGACTCAGTGGGCTGAAGGGCGCGTACCACCGAAAAACCTTCTTGGCGCTACCGCTTGACGCTACGTTGCTGGCAAACTTGGCGTGTGCCCATGCGACAGGATTGTAAGAACTTCGAAAGCCGCACATACCCCAGCGGCGATACGGTCAGGAAATGCAACCTTGATCTTGCTCCTGAGGCGCCGTGGCGCTGTCCCGAAACCTGCGACGGCTACGAGCGGCGGTTGGCCGACGTCAACTGGCGGCATGGAACGCTCATTACCCCGCCTACTCCGCCCGAACCTGTCGGACTTGGCGACGACGACTCAATAGCAGCGTTGCTCGATGAGGCTGAAGATATTGTCAATGCTGCCGGGCCCAAGATCCGGGCCGAGGTCGAGGAGCAGCGGGCTGTATCTGCCAAGCAATCTCGTCTCACCAAGTGGTTCAAGCGTCGCAAACGCTGATCGCAGAGACGTCGCACCGATTCGCTGGCTTCAAACGGCGGCGATTGCAGCGGTTAGCATCGGTGCTTCGTACCCGTCCGCTTTGAGGTTGTTCTTCTGACGAATTTTGGCGTTGAAGCTGCACAGGAACTTCCGGGCCCCTCGTGGCTGATCGAACGTCGAATTGCGGCGGCTCAGCGGCTTGCAGAAGTCGACTTTCCTCTCGGCGAAGATGAACCATGGAAGTACTCGCCGATCGGCGAGGTCGAGATAGAGGAGTTTCGGCCGACCGAGGACACCTCGGGCAAAGATTCGGCGATCTTCGACGTTCTGTCGGTTCGGGCGGGGCTTGTTGAGGTTCGAAACGGCTGGGTCACTCGCCAGGAACTCGACGATGCGTTGGTCCGAAACGGCCTTTTCGTCGGCCGCCTTGCCGACCACAGCAACCCTGAGAGCATTCTCGGAAGCGTTGCTGGCGAGAGCAGCGACTACTTTTCGATCATGTCCGATGCGTTTGTCGGTGATGCTGTGGTGATCGATGTGCCGGCGGGCATGGTCATTGAAAAGCCGATAGTGGTCGGCGAGCGAGCGCGCGGCGAGGGCTCGGCGGTCTTTCCGCGCCTGATCGTGCGCATGGGCGCTGATAGCGAAGCGGCAGTTGTGCAACATCAGGGCACGGGTGTGGGTGCAGTGTTTGTTGTGCCCGTTACCGAGCTTGATGTTGGCCCAGCCGCCCGGTTGCACTTTCTGAACCTACAGATGTTGAGCGCTAGTGCCACGCAGTTGGGTACCATCGTCGCCAGCGTCGGACAGGACGCGACTGCTTCTATCGGCGTCGCCGGGCTCGGCGGACGGTATTCGCGTCTGCAGCTCGATTGCCGGCTCGAAGGCCGCGGTGCGACCGGCAACTTGCTGGCAATGTACTACGGAGAGAACGAACAGATCCTCGACTTCCAGACGACGCAGGACCACGTTGCGCCCAACACCACGAGTCGCCTCCTGGTCAAGGGAGCGCTTGCTGGTCGCTCGCAGGCGATCGCTTCAGGCACGATTCGAATGCGCCCTGACGCAGGTGGCAGTAGCGCTGTACAGAGCAACCACAGTCTGAAGCTAGACGAGCACACTCGCACAGATTCAGCCCCTAGGTTGGAGATCGAGAACAGCGACGTTCGATGCGGCCAGACGTCGACGGTATCGCCAATCGACCCAGATCACCTGTTCTATCTCGAAAGCCGGGGCATACCATCCGAAGCAGCCGAGCATCTGATTGTCACTGGTTTTTTCGCCGATGTTCTCGACCATCTTCCCGTAAACGCTGGACAAGAGGTCGTCGCTGGCGTTGTCGCAGCGAAAAATGGTCGGCATCAGCGTGGCTCGGCGAGTGCAGCCGACGAGGCTAAGGACGGCGTGTCTTAGGACCTCGAAAAGTGTATAGCTGGCGATTTCTTTGGTTCAGACACGACGCGAATTTGCCGACAAACGTCATGTGAACGATTCGTTATCAAGAGCAACGATCACCGTTGAACAAGTGTTGGCCGAGCAGCAGCGTTTTCGTAGTGCCTTGATGGAACTCAGCGAGTTGTCGTACACGACCGAAGACGACGACGAATTTTACCGGCGGCTAATCGAGCGAGCGGTTGAAGTTGTACCCGGCGCCCAAGGCGGCAGCGTGCAGTTGAACGTTCCTGGAACGACCAAATTTCGGTTCGTTGCAGCGGTCGGATTCGACCTCGCAGCGCTTCAGCTCCGCACCCTCGACCTAGAACATTTCTTCCGCGATGCATGGGACCCCAACGCAAAGATTCTCCGAGAGTTTGAGGTCGATTCCCGCACGCCGGAAGTAACCGAATGGTTGCAAACCGCCGGCCGGTTGTCGGAGATCATGGTAAATGTTTCGGGCCCCGTGCTCGCCAATGGGCGCCCGGTCGCCTTCTTGAGTCTCGACAACTTCGAAGACCCCGATGCCATGTCGGAGACCAGTATCGAGATGACGACGGTGCTCAGTCGATTGATCGGTGAGTTATTGCGCCGGCGAGCACTCGAAGCTGAACTCCGACTCGAACGTGCAGCGTATCGACATCTGGCTATGCACGATCCGTTGACCGGTCTAGCGAACCGTCGCAATCTCGACATCGCCATCTCTGAAGCGCTTGAATCGGCTGGACGTCGCGGGCGCCCAAGCGCCGTTCTTTTTGTCGATATCGACGACTTCAAAGAGGTAAACGATCAACTAGGCCACGAAGCTGGCGACCAATTCCTTACTCAGGTCGCGCTACTACTGAGCCGGGCAATGCGGGCCGGTGACATGGTGGGAAGATGGGGCGGGGACGAGTTTGTCGTAGTTCCGTACCGACTCGAGTCGCCTGAGGAGGCGATGTTTTTGGCTGAACGTATCCTGGCGACTTTTCAGCAAGATTTCGAGGTTGCCACTTCGGTTCGACTTCGCGCCCGGTTGAGCGTAGGCATTGGATGGACCACCGATAGTTCGGCCGAACCTCACGAGCTTGTTCGGGCCGCGGACACTGCGCTGTATGAGGCGAAGGCGCTAGGAAAGGGCCGAGCTCACCTCAACAAGGTGTAAGGGAGGCGGGTGTAGCGGGCGGTCTGGACTTAGGCCGAGAGCTCGTCCAGTGCCTGGGTTAGGGTGTTCCACCCAAGCGTGGCGCATTTGATTCGAACTGGATATTGGACAACGCCCTTCAACGCCTCGAGATCACCAAGATCAAGGTCGGGGTCGATCTGGTCAAGCTCGCCATGTTCGTCGTCGCCGAGCTCCTTGGAGTGGATACTCATCATGGTCTTAAACGCCTCGATAAATTCGCGCGCCTCTGCAGCGGATTTCCCTTTGATCGCTGCAGTCATCATCGACGCCGACGATTGACTGATCGAGCATCCCTGCCCACCGATTTTGAGGTCTTTCACCATGCCCTCGTCATCGACCTCGATCGTGAGAACGACCTCGTCGCCGCAGAGCGGGTTGAACCCCTCGACCCGATGGGCCGGCGGCGGCAGCTCTCCGCGGTTTCGCGGGCTCCGGTAGTGGTCGAGAATGATTTCGCGGTAGAGGTCTTCAAGTCCCATGGTGGTTCCTAGAGTACTGAGCTTCGAAAGGATCGGCGAGAGCTAGAAGTCGAAGAACTCGCCCGACGCTTCGAGAGCATCTCCGAGCGCATCGATGTCGGCTTCGTCGTTGTAGAGGTAGAGCGAGGCCCTGGCGGTTGCATTTGCGCCCAAGGCCTTCATGAGCGGCTTGGCGCAGTGGTGACCGGCGCGAAGGCACACACCGTTCTGGTCCATAATCTGGGTCAAATCGTGCGGGTGAATGTCTTTGAACTGAATCGACATCACGCCACCGCGGCTGGCCGGTTCCGCCGGGCCATGAATGGTGAGGTCGTCGCCGAATCGGTCGTGAAGAGTTCGCAGTGCGTAGCCCGTGAGCTCCACCTCGTGTTGGCGAATCTCGTCCATCCCCACCGCGGTGAGGTAGTCAACGGCTGCGCCGAGGCCAACAATTTCAGCAATTGGTGGGGTGCCCGCCTCGAACTTCCAGGGGATCTCGGTAGTCGTGAATCCTTCGGTCGTGACGTTGAGAATCATCTCGCCGCCACCAAGAAACGGCGGCATCGCATCGAGTGTTTCTTCTTGTGCCCAAAGGCCGCCGATACCAGTGGGGCCAAGCATTTTGTGCCCTGTAAAGACGAAAAAGTCGGCGCCAAGCTCGGCGACGTTGGTTGCGAGATGGGGCACGTGCTGACTGCCATCGACAAGGCTCATCGCCCCTGCCGACCGGGCGATTTCGGTCAGGCGCTCAACCGGGTTGATCGTGCCCAACACATTCGACATAGCCGTGAAGGAAACGAGCTTTGCTCCATCGACGAGCCGGTCGATGTCGGTCAGGTCGAGCTGGCCATCGGCGGTGAGCGGGATCCAGCGCAGTTCAATGCCTTTTTCGGCGGCCACCATGTGCCAAGGGACGATAGTGGCGTGGTGCTCCATCATGGTGAGCACGACGGCATCACCTTCGTTGAGATTCGAGCGGCCCCACGTGTTGGCGACGAGGTTGATCGATTCAGTTGCGTTCTTGGTGAAAACGAGCTCGCGTGACGAGTTGGCGCCGAGGAAGGTTGCGACCCGGCCGCGGGCGCCTTCCATGGCGTTGGTCGCCTCTTCGGCGATCTTGTAGGTGCCACGATGCACATTGGCGTTAATGGTCTCGTAGTACCTTCCCATCGCGTCGATAACCGATTGCGGCTTCTGCGAGGTATTGGCGGAGTCTAGGTAGACGATGCGTCGGCCATCGTGCACCGTCTGGCCCAAAACCGGGAAGTCTTTTTTGATTTCCGAAACGTTCAAACCCATGCGTCTACGCCCTCTTTCACAAACTTTTCAACCAGCGCTGCGCCGCCGCTGTCGATGATCTTTCCGCCGCGAAGAATATGGATGAAGTCCGGTTCGAGCAGTTTGAGCAACCGCGGGTGTTGCGAGACGACCACCATGGCGAGACCGGGGCGGTCCTTTCGGACCTCCTGCACGCCCTGGGCGACGACATCGAGTGCTCCGCTTTCGACGCCAGTACCGGTTTCGTCGAGAATCGCAATATCGGGCTCAAGAAGAGCCATTTGGAGAAGTTCGTTACGTTTCTTTTCCGCGGCGGAGCAACCCTCGTTGAGGAACCGGTCGGCGAACCCCGAGTCGATGCCGAGGCGATCCGCCCATTCGGCGACCAATGCGTGCAGCTCCACGACCGAAAGATCGACGCCTTTGCGCGCCGAAACGGCCTGACGGAGAACAGTGACTAGCGAGACCCCCGGTATCTCATGCGGATACTGAAACGCGAGGAACATGCCCGCTTTGGCGCGTACGTCAGGCCCCCAATCGGTGACGTCATCGCCACGAAACCGCAGCGCCCCACCGCTGACAAGGTAGTCGGGACTGCCAAGCAGCGTGGCGGCAAGCGTCGACTTTCCGGCGCCCGGAGGACCGATCAGCGCATGGATCTCGCCGGCGTTGACAGTGAGGCTGACGCCACTCAAGATGTCTGGTCCGTCGGAGTCGGCGGCGCGCGCTCTTAGGGCGTCAATCTCGAAAAGGGGTGCGCTCATAGGGATGATTCTATTGCTTCGGTCGACGTCGCGGGGTGGTCGGACGGCACGTTAGGTGGTGATCGACGTGGGCCAACTCCATCGCTCCTGACCAGTCTTGGGCCGTCTGGGGTGGCAACAGGCGAGCCGTCTACCATCTGCGGAATGCGAGTTGTCAGCAAAAGCGTTGGGGAGAAACTGTGGGGGAGCTGACCAAGCGATGTATCGATGCTCTTGTTCTGCTCGGCCGACGCTGGTGGATCGTGCTTGGTTGCGCGCTTATTTGTGCGGGACTTGGCTGGCTGTGGACCGAAACAATTGCCGGTGACGGTGGGTCTGCATCGTCACGGGTTGGCTTCGGCCGCGACCCTGAGTATTTCGACATCGTGCCCAACATCGATCGCATCGAGCAATACATAGCCAGCGCCGAGTTCGCCTCAGCGTTCGCTGCGGCGTCCGATGTACCAGGACTGGACATAGCCGTCGACCCGCCGAACGGGATTCTGGCCTTTGTGGACATCAACGTGAGCGGGGCCGCTAGCGATGACGAAGCAGCTGCGGCGGCAAATGCCGCAGGAGCTCTGGTCGTCGAGCATATGAACGGGCTTTTTGACGGCGACGGCGAGCAGGACCGCTTGTTTATCGAGGCCGAAATCCTTGCTCTTAACGACGAGCTCCCCGCACTTGAGGCTGAAAGCGCCCGTTTGCTTGAGATTGAGGCGGCCAATTCGGAGCTTCGATTTGAAGATGAGGCCGCATTTTCTCGCTACGGTGAAGCCAACGACGCTCGAAACCGGGTGAAAGCTGACATCGACCGCGTTGTGCGGCAGCGAACCGACGCTGAGGTCGACTTGGCCGATCTCATCCGTAACGCCTCGTCCGCTAACTTCGAGGTGCTGCGACCCGCAGATGGCACTACCGAAGGAGCCGATCGGCCAGTTTGGCCATTGGCTGCGGCAGCTGGTCTCGGTATCGGTGCGTTGATGGTCCTCGCACGAGACCGCAATATGTTGCCGATTCGCGAGTCAGCCGATCTTGACTCGATCGATTTCGGCCATGACGCGTTGCTGGTCGACGGCTCAGTGAAGTCTGTTGCGCTGCTCCTTCGACGACGGGTAAGCGTTCGAGAACGTGTCGTCATCGCCGGGTTTGGCCTCGACACGCAGGCACTGACCGAACGACTTAGCGCCCTACTGACAACTCTTGAGCTGCCTAACGGGGTCGTGCCCTTTGATGAGGAGATCGAGGGAGAATATGTGGGGCTGACGAGCGGTGGCGATATAGCCGATGGAACTCTTGCCGAAGTTGCGTTGCGGGCTGACTACGCGGTGTTGGCGATTGGCCGCGGGGCGGTTCGTGAGGACGAGTTGTCGGGTCCGGTCGCCGAGCTGCATGCACTCGGCGTCAACGTGCTGACGGTGCTGGTTGTCGACCGGGCGGCAACGTCGTCGCCTGTCAGCTAGGTGGCAGTGACCCTTACTGCAGCTTCTCGTGGCAGAGACGTCGAGCGCCTCGTGGGCCGAGAGGCGCCGGTGTTTCACTGGCGGCTCTTCGTGCTCGAGGTGGCACTTGGCCTCGTGTTTTTTTGTTTGCCTATCTCGGGGGCTTCGGTCGGGCTCGGAGAGATCGATGCTCCATCCGGGCAAGAACTGGCGGCTAAGGCCTTCCTGCTGCTTGGCGTAGCAACGGTCGCCGTTCTGTTCACCAGAGCCGCGTTTGTACCTGGATGGGCTTGGGGTTCGCTTGCCCTGATGACGTGTCTTGGGGTCGCGACAGCGCCCTTCTCGGTGGCACCCAGCGCCTCGCTGATCGATGGGTTGCTTCTGGCGGGGTCAGTGGCGGTGAGCGGCTATCTCGCTGCAGCTCTGGGAGCGAAACGGACGATACGAAGCATTGCGGTGTCGTCGTGTTTGCTTGTCGTGGCGAGCGTCGCCGTTGAACGGCTCTTTACCGCATCGTCAGCAAACGTCTTGTCGACCGATGGCCTCTTCGGTGTCGAGCGCCTTACCGGTTTGTTCACCGACCCAAATACGCTTGGCCAGACCGCAGCCGTCGGCGCTGTCGCCGCAGCGGTATTGCTCTTTCGTTATCAGGCACCGAGGGTTGCGATCGTCTGCGGTGTTGTTTCGCTACTCGGAGGCGCGGCAAGTCAGTCGCGCACCGCACTCATAGCGCTCGTTGTTGCGTTACTCGTTTCTTGTTTCACGAACTCGCGGTCGCGGCGACTAGCAGCAGTTGGTGCCGCTTTGGTTCTTGTGACGGTGTCGTTTATCCCCGAGGTTTCTTCTGAAGTAACCGACACGTTCACCCGAAGTGGCGATCCCAACGAGGTGTTAACGCTTACCGGAAGGACCCGGGTCTGGCGAGCTGCTATCGATGTTGCGAAAGACCGGCCAATATTTGGCCATGGAGTCGGGACATCGCCGCCGGTGTTGACCGGGCAGATTCGCGATGGACAGATCACTTGGCCGGCGCTGCACGCCCACAATGCGGGGCTGCAGGTGCTGGTCACCCAGGGGGTCGCGGGACTGTCGTTGCTGCTGTTTTCGCTTGTGCGGTGGTTCACCGCTGGCAACCGGCTAACCGCACTCGACCCATTGCTCTGGCTCGTCGTTGTCGGCACGGTGACTGAGGTTTTGGTTTACCGCGTGCCGTCGTCGTATTTCCTGGTGCTCTGTGCGGTACTCGTGTTTGACCGCGCTGACCGAGCTACGACGCGTGTAGGTCTTGTTTCCAGGTCCTGAAACGTTGGTGTGCGGCGCCGCTCGGGCCGATGCCTTCACCGGTGCCATCGGGTTGGAGAGTGAAGTAGAAGATCCTCGACAAGTCATCGCTATCGATCGCTGTATAACGGGCGTCTGCCCCCTTGGCGGGTCCAGCGCGCCACAGCAGCCAACGCCCGAGCCGTCGTTTGTAGGCGATACGCGGATTGCCGATATCGTCTCCCGATTTCCGTAGTTCTGGCGGAGCTTCGATCCATGCTTCAGCGGAGATGTTTCGGTCACGAACCGGGGTCGGTGGCAGATCGATGGTGTGTACTGGCGTATCGTCAAAGGGCCGTTGGTCGGCTGGCAGCGCCATTAGTGCCTTACCATCCGCGTGCAACCCATTCGTCGAGACTCGGTCGCTCGGCGCCGATGGTGGTGTCGGTTCCATGACCGGGCATTACCACGGTGTCGGCATCGAGTTTGGCGAACAGTAGCCGGTCGATCGAGTTGATAATGGTGGCGAAATCGCCTCCCTCGAACTTGGTGGCGCCGGGTCCGCCAGGGAACAACGTATCGCCACTGAAAAGCACCGGATGGTTGGTTACTTTGAAGCTCATCGACCCGGGTGTGTGACCGGGGTTGAGGATGGACTCAAGTCGAAGTCGGCCGACTTCGATCACCGCTTCGGCCTCGAGGAGATAGTCGTAGGTCATCTCTTCGAGCATCGGAGCATCCTCGGCGGTAATACCGACTTGGTAGCCGGCCTCGCGCATTGCCGGAATAGCTTGCACATGGTCCCAATGGCCATGGGTTTCAAGGATGGTCCTCACGCCGGTTGCTTCGGCGAGCTCGAGCAGCTGCTCGTGTTCATTGGCCGCGTCGATAAGTGCGGCCTCGCCTGTTTCGGTGCAGCGAACGACGAAGACGTTGTTGTCGACGGGGCCGACGACAAGTTTGTGTATCTCAAGGCCGGTCGCCGAGTAGTGCAGCGTTTGGGTTAGATCGAGTGCCATTGGCGCATCGTATCGCGGCGCTACTCTGCGAGGGGAGTGATCACTGCGAAGCCCAGCTCCACCGCAGCGGCAAGTTGCTGGCGTTCAAGGGTGAGGTATGACAAGGGCCGAGGCAGCCGATCGGCTGCGGCAAGATGGATTGCGTCGACCGCACGCAGGCGAAACTGTGCGCCGATTTCGGCAGCGCGCGAAAGACACCGATCGTCGACAGGTATTTCCACGACGCTGTCCCAATCCAATCGGAACTGTTGCCACAGCTCTTCGTGGTGCGATTGGCTGTAGGCAATCTGATGAAGCGCCATGAGGCCTTCGGTTCGACTGATCGCGGATCCGCACCACACCGAATCGGCTTCCATTGCGTCCACCACAAGAGGCCGCTCGGGGTCGGCCAAATACCGGCGAAGCAAAGCGGACGTATCGATGTACAGCGTCATGTGCCACCTCGGATGCTGTCGAGGGTGGGGCCGAGACGAACGTCGGCAGCCAACGGCGACGGCAGAGGAGCTTCGGTGCGTCGAGCACCGCGTGGGGGTACGGCGAGCCCGGCAGCATAAAGGCTGTCAAGTGTGGCCGCACCGTTGTTTTCGATTGGGCCAAGGACTGCGTGTGGCTTTCCGTCGACGGTGATGACCAGCCGCTCGCCGTTGTTCGCTCTACGGATCATCGCTGCGACGTTTGCCCGGAGCTCCCGGGTGCCAATGTGTGTCGTTGGTTGGCGGGTGGCTGGTGCTGGGTCCATGCAGAAAGCGTACCCCGCTTGGGAAGATGCGTACACATGTGTACACCTCAGAAGTTGTTCGCCTCGGCGAACTGCTCTACGGTCGACCTACCAACCAAGCCCGTTACCCAGTTTTCTGGGCGATATGTGGAGAACCCATGAATTTTGCCTTCAGTGAAGAACAAGACCAGCTTCGAGAGTTTGTCCGCTCCTTTCTTGCCGACAAATCCTCCGAAGAGGCTGTCCGCGAACAGATGGCCACCGAGCAGGGCTACGACGCTGCTGTATGGTCGCAGATGGCAGAGCAGCTCGGCCTGCAAAGTCTGATCATCCCCGAGGAATTTGGCGGGCAGGGTTTCGGCTACGTCGAACTGATCGTTGTTCTCGAAGAAATGGGTCGCTCCTTGCTCTGCGCCCCGTACTTCTCCTCGGTCGTACTCGCAGCGAACACCCTTATGCACTCGGGCGATGACGCCGCCAAAGCCGCACTGCTTCCCGGCATCGCCTCGGGTGAAACCATCGCAACGCTGGCATTCACCGAAGAGAATGGCAAGTGGGACGAGTCGGGCATCGCGATGACCGCCGCTGCTTCGGGAGACGGGCACACGCTCGATGGCTCAAAGATGTACGTCCTCGATGGCCATGTTGCGAACGAACTTATCGTCGCCGCCCGCACCGACGCAGGCGTGTCACTGTTCCATGTCGCTGGTGACGCAGCGGGTCTGACCCGCACGGCCCTCGCCACGATGGACCAGACCCGCAAGCAAGCACGCCTCGACTTCGCAGGAACTCCGGCGAAGCTCATCGGCGAAGACGGTGGCGGCTGGGCGGTGCTCGAGCGAGTGCTCGACCTCGCTGCAGTGGCGCTCGCCGCAGAACAGGTCGGTGGCGCACAGATGGTCCTCGACATGTCGGTCGAGTACGCCAAGGTTCGGGTGCAGTTCGGACGCCCAATCGGTTCGTTTCAGGCGATCAAGCACAAGTGTGCAGACATGCTCCTCGAGGTCGAATCTGCCAAGTCCGCGGCGTACTACGCCGGCTGGTGCGCATCAGAGCTGAATGACGAGCTTCCGTCGGTTGCCTCGCTTGCCAAGGCGTATTGCTCAGAGGCCTACTTCCACGCAGCCGCAGAGAATATTCAGATCCACGGCGGCATTGGTTTCACCTGGGAACACCCTGCGCATCTGTACTTCAAGCGAGCAAAGAGCAGCGAGCTGCTGTTCGGCGATCCCACCTATCACCGCGAGCTTCTCGCTCAGCGCATCGGCATCTAGCGGCCGACCCGATGGGCGGCGACTACCGGCGCTGATCAGGTAAAGAACCAAATTGACTCGTAGGCTCGGCTTCGGCCGGGCCTACAGTCGCGTAAAGAACGCAGCGGAGCTGCCAGTGGCCCCAAGCCACAAGATCAGCAAAGAGAAACGAAGAAAAGAGACCTAGACGTGCTCGTGATTGTTTGGATCGTTGTATTCATGCTCATCGTCGTCATCGCGTTGGTGGCCGTTGGTGGGGTGGTCAGCCAACTTGAAGGCGACGTGACCCCCGCCGTACTCGAGCTTGAAGACGCCGTCGCCTGGATCGGTGACCACCTCCCTGACGAAGCAACGGCGCGTCTTAGCTACGGCGACGTGCGGCAGATTCTGTTCTGGCACCTCGACTACTTCGACGAAGCGGGAATGGCCAGCGAGTATGGCCAAGAGCTCGGCGTCTATGACGAGGGCGAGGAGCCGGTCGTCGCCGGCGAAGATGAGTCGGTGCAGTACGTCGTGAGCAAAGCCCTGGCCGAGCGCCCCGACGTCGAGGCACTCGACGTTGTCCTAGTGCTCGATCTCCAGATGCAGTACCTGCGAAAGATCGGTGCGATTGGTGTTGAGGTAGCCGACTAGCGGCAGACCGCTAGCCTTCGTTGCGGTCCCAGTGCGAGCTCATCCAGCCGCTGTTTCGGTTGACGGCGACCGGCGAAACTGTCCGCATTTGGTTGGACACAAACGCCATACCCAGGCCAGCGGCAATGAGCGCAACGGCAAGAGCGGTGAGGCCAACGGTGTACGGACCCGTTTCCGGGAGCGCCTCGGGCGTAGCAGGCGTGTCTGTCGCGGCCGTCTGTGCTGCAGCGCCTTCGATTGGATTTGCCGGGAGTTCGATCACGCCGCCGACTTCAACACCTGGCTGCACGCGGAGACTGATCGGGGAGTAGTTCACCAGTGGAACGTCGCCCGAGAAACACGTTGCGGAGGCGATGACTGGTTCGTTGCGGGCTGGAATGCTGACCATCATTTCCCAGTCGCCGCCTTCTGGGCTCGCATTCTGCGTGACGAGCGCTTCGCCAGCGGTGGTCGAGATCACCAATTCGACGTTGTCGCCGTCGCAGCCAGCGCCGCCCAGCGTGGCGGTGGCATCTTCGTTCTGGGCGCTAACCGGGCTGGCAAAGAGCAGCGCCAGACAGGCAGCAAAAGCCACGCTGAAAGGCAGGGTGAGTAGGACTTTGAGGGGGGATACACGTTGGGGGGTCACATCTCCGGTTTACCACAGTACTGAGATGGATTGAAAGGTCACGAAACGAAGAAGGGCTAAATGACCCAACATTGTCGTGCGGTTTGTGGTTAACTCGGTATACCGAAAGAGAGGAGGTGGTCCACATCACTGGTAATAGATTTGGGACTTCGGAGGTGGCTGGCCGCTAGGCAAGCCCGCTGGAGCAGTTGGTGAATACTCGCCAGCCACCCTGCACACTCAGCCGCGAGCATGTCCCGCTCGCTTCGATTAGGCACCGTGTGCAGTTTCCAGCCCACAGTTCCGTCGCTTGCGGCGGTTCTTTAACTTGTGGATCGAACGGAGGCCATTCGTGGCCTCCGTTCAACTTTTTGCCAACAAGTTGCCGCTAGAGGTCTTCCTCGAGGACCTCGGTAGCAGTGACCACTCCGCCGAGTACATCGACGGCGAACACTCGCCCGGGGCCTGCGTCGAGTGGACAGCGAAACGTCCATTCTTCAGACGGGTCGACGGCGCCGTCACCGTCGGTGTCGCCGTTGACGAACTCGGCGTCGCAGCCGGTCGAGGTCACGGCCAACTCGTTGAGCTCGACGTCACCTCGGTTATCGACGGTGAAGATAGCGGCGTCTTCGGTTGTTGACCGTACGAGTCGAACGCCCGGGCCAATCAGTTCGACCTCGAAGCTGGTCTTTAGCTGTGCCGGTCCGCCAGCAGCGTCGCGACCTCGTACAATGACTTCGCCGTCGGCAGAGCTGAGACGAGCCAAACAGGCGAACTGCCACACTTCGCTGCGGTCAAGCCGGTCATCGCCGTCAATGTCGCCGCTCTCAAGGTCGAGGATCTCGTCGGCGCAGCCAGTGAGCGTGATCGTATCGATCGCAACGTCGTCGTTGGAGGTGGTCATCACCACCTTCAGGGTTAGTGGCCGGTTGACGTAGCCCACCTCAGGGTCGCTAAATACTGCGACGCTGAGTTCGCCGGCCTGCGCGATGTCTGCCGCTTCAGAAATCTTTATCTCGTTGCGGTCGAATTGCCCAAGGTAGCCAAGCGTTCCGTGCGTGCACAGGTCTTCGCTCCCGTCGTCGCAGCTACCGCTGTTGCCGGTAAAGAACGATTCGGGGACGGCGTCGACGCGCCCGAGTGCGCTGATCACGACATTTTCCCCGGGCTTCACGAATCCAAGCGTGCAGACAAAGCCGCCGTCAGCGAGATCACAGACAGTGGGCGAGCCGTCAGTATCAGACACGACGGAGACCGATTCCGGCATGATGTCTCCCTCAAAGGAGCCAGCGAGATCGACAAAGTCAAAGACCCGGTCGGCAGTCGTGTTCGACACTGTCCATGTGGCGAGTAGCGGCCCGCCAGCGGTGAGTTCACCGTCGCCATCGTTGAGCGCAAGTTCGAGCGTTCCCTCCGTAGGCTCGACGGGTTGCTTGAACGACGTTCGTACACTTTGGGCCGTCGGGTTCGCAGACGTTCCGAGCTCGGGATTCACACGCGTGCGAAGGTTCGGCTGTTGGCCAGCTTCGGGATCGATCAGTGTCCACAGCTGGACGATGCTTGTTTCGCCCTTTGTCAAGCCTTCGACGGTGAGGGTCCCCTCAAACGATTCGCTGTCAACATCAGCTGGTGACCACGACGCAGTGGTTTGTCCGGTGCCTTCACTCGACACGTTGGCCGGATCATCGGCCACGACGAAGCTGCAAAGAATGCCCTCGTTCTCGTCCGTCGAATCGTTGAAGTCGACGACGAACGAGGCAGTGTCAACGTCATTGGTCGCAGAGGTGACGCTTAGGTTCCAAGCAACAACAGCCCGCGAGGCGAATGCTGATCCATCGACGCGACCCTGGTCGGCTACGAAATACGAACCTTCCAGCGGACTTGTCGCTGTGGCTGCCGTGGGGCACGACAGGCGATCGGGAGTCGACAACGACTCAGGTGTGGGCTCGACTACCGAGAGGTCGACGGCAAAATCTTCGCTTGAGCCGCCTGCGAGGAACAACGCAATCAGGCCAACAACGAGCACGGCCGCCGCAGCGACAATCGCCACCTTTGAGCCGCCCGAGCTTGCTGTTGAGCCAGGCACCGGGCCTGGCTCCGGCGAGGTCGCCGCGGACGAGGCCGACCGGGCCGGTGGTGAAGATGAAGATGAAGGTGAGGAGGAGTTCATTGCGCCAGGTTTCGAGAAGCAGAAGCGTCTTCCAATCGACCGACCAGCGCGCGAAATGAGCATCTGTTGACGCCGATTGGCGTTGGCGAACACTGACCCGGGGCGCCGTAGGGTCGGCACACAGCGCTACACTGAGGATCAGCTTTTCGACCAGGAGTTTGCGTGGAACGTCCGACAAATTTTCATGAGAATCGGTGGCTCGGCGACAAGCGGACGCAGCTCGTCTACGACCTTGACGCTGTTGAGGACGCTTCGGTTATCGACGATGTTCTCGCCGCTGATGCGGGTATTTGCTTCGGGCCGGACACGCTCGCGGAGGCTCGTAACCGCGGCTATAGGGCCCGCAGCGCCTGACCTTGGCCGACATCGAAATTCTCAGTGAGGGATTTCGTCTGCGCGGCGAGCTCTTTCTCGGCGACCGCGACGAGCCGGTCCCCGCAGTTGTGATTGCCCATGGGTTCCCTTCGGGACCCGGAACATCTTCGTACTCGTCGATGCCGAGCCTGGCCGAGCGCATCTGCGACTCGATGGGATGGAACGCGTTGTCTTTCACCGCGAGGGGAGTGGGCGGCTCCGAAGGCGACTTCTCACTTCGCGGCTGGTTCACTGATCTTTGCGCCGCTATCGACGCAGCGGCTGCCATTGAAACGACGACCGATGTGTTTGTCGCAGGTTTTGGTACCGGCGGAGCACTTGCCATCTGCACAGGAGCGCATCGAGACAATGTTGCAGGGGTGGCCTCGTTGGGTTCGCCAGCCGACTTCGACGATTGGGCCCGAAATCCGCGTGACTTGCTGTTATGGGCGCGTGAACTCGGCGCAGTGAAAAGCGAATCGTTTCCCGCTGACTTTGCGGCCTGGTCCGCTGAGCTAGACGGGTTCCGGGCGGTCCACGGGGCCGAAGAGCTCACTGTACCGCTGCTCGTGCTGCACGGAAGTGCCGACGATGTCGTGCCGCAATTCGACGCGAGGGCGATAGCCGACGCACACGAGTCAGCTGATCTTCGGATTATTCACGGTGCTGGGCACGGTCTGCGCCACGATCCGCGTGCTGTCGCCGTCCTGCTCGGTTGGCTCGACCGCCAGAGGTACGGGGGCACGGTGCACTCACCGGCCGACGAGCAGCACTAGTCTGTAGCTGTGTCTTGGCCTCACGGAGATGACGTCTCCCACCCCCGAATCCTTGCCGTTTGCACGGCAAACATCTGCAGGTCCCCTGTCGTCGAGCGCATGGTCAGCGAAAAGTTGGCGCGCCATGGTGTCGAATCGTCTCTCGCCTCGGCGGGTTTTCTTTTTGACGGCCGATCGGCCGACAACGTTATGGCTGGGCTTGTTCGCCCAGCGGGCATCGACCTGTCAACCCACCAAAGTCGCAAACTCACTGCCGAGCTGGTGAACGCTGCGGACTTGGTCATCACCATGGAGCGGCGCCATGCACGCGAGATCATCGTGCTTGCTCCCGACGCAGCGCACCGCGTACACACCTTGGGGGGACTTGTGCGGACTGCAACCGCAGCCCCGCCAGACGTAACCTTGGAGGAAAGTTTGTCGTTCCTCGCCGAGCAACGAAGTTTTGGTGACCTGATGGGCGAAGGCGGTCCAGACGAAGTTCCGGATCCGCACAAGAAAGCAAAACGGCATTATCGCAGCGCTCTTGAGAGCCTTGATCGCCTGACCAGTGAACTCGCTTCGTGGATTGCCACCCGCCGTCTGTGATGGGCGCTTCGCGGTTAGGCCAGACTGCTCATTGCCGGGTAAGTTGCCCGAATCTACGATGAATTGAAAGAACACGAACTTCCATGTTCTGGTTCGCCCCCCTCACAAACCGAGTCACATGACCTCCAAGCCTGCAAAGCAAAAAACCGAGACGGTTGCCCTGCGGCTTTCGGGTAACCAGCCGGTGCCGATAGCAGCCACCGACCGCTTTGTTGGGCCCTACGCCAAGTGGGGCAAGCGACTTTTTGATGTCGTGGTCTCGTTGGTAGCTCTTGTCGTTCTGTCGCCGGTGCTTGTCGGCGTGGCCATCGCTATCCGAGTATCGCCTTTGCGGGGCCCGTCGCTGTTTCGGCAAAAGCGCATCGGACAGTGGGGTAAACCCTTTACCATCGTGAAATACCGCACGATGAAAACCGACCGGCGTGAACAGTATCTAGAAGCCGAGGGTTTTGTTGGCAACGAACGGCGACAAACACACAAGACAGAATCTGATCCGCGGCACACCGTAATCGGTCGGTTTCTGCGTAAGACCAGCATCGACGAGCTCCCGCAGCTGTGGAACGTCCTGCGTGGCGATATGAGCCTTGTGGGTCCGCGACCCGAAATTCTTGAGGTTGCCGATCGCTTCGACATTGTCGATCACCCACGTCACATGGTGCGGCCCGGCATAACTGGGCTTTGGCAAATCAGCGAGTTGCGCTCAGAATTGTTACACGAAAATGTGCACGTTGATCTCGACTACATCGAACGAGTAACGCTGTTCGGTGATCTCAAGATTCTCGCCAAGACCGTAACGTCGGTATTTACCAACAGCGGCGACTAAGCAGCAGCTACTAGTTCTTCGGAGCGATCACCGGCCGCTGCCTGAACATGCCCCAGACGAACTGCGGGTGTCCAAGCAAATAACGGCGCCATAGGCGTTTGGGCTCGGTTACGAGGCGAAAGAACCACTCGAGGCCAGACCGTTGCATCCAGTACGGTGCCTGCTTGGTATTGCCGGAGTGGAAGTCGAACGCTGCACCGACGCCGATCATGACCCGGGCATTAATCCGATGCAGGTGCTCGTGCATCCACCACTCCTGCTTGGGAGTGGAGAGCCCAACCCAAACAATATCAGGGCTCAACGAGTTGATCTCAGCGACGAGGGCGTCGTCTTCTTCGTTTGTCAGTGGCCTGAACGGCGGCGAGTGGGTTCCGACGACTTTAAACCCGGGGAACCGGTCGGCCAGGCGTCTACCGAGTTCGTCGGCGACACCGGGGCCGGCGCCATACAGATAGTTTGTCCATCCCTTTGCCGCCGACTCTTCACAAAGCGCGAGCATCAGGTCGGGGCCATAGGTTCGGTCGGTTTCTGCGACGCCCGCCTTCTTGCAGCACCACACGAGCGGCATGCCGTCTGGTGTCGACATGCCAGAGTCGTTGTGGATGCGTCGCAGATCGTCGTCGTGAAGCGACTCGACCACACCGTGGACGCTGGTGATCGTCACGTAGGTGCGTTCGTCGTCAGCGATGAAGTTGCTGACGACCTCAACTGCAGTGGGAATGTTTACCGCACTGATATTGACGCCAAGGACGTCAACTCGCTGGTGGTCGGGTCGGGTTGTTTTCACAGTGGACCTTACGACGCGGTGATCTGTTCGAAGATCCAGTTGTAGGTCTTTTCGAGACCGTCTCGTAGTGGGATAGCTGGTTCCCAACCCATGAGGTCGAGGATCATCGTGTTGTCGCTATTTCGGCCTCGCACACCCTGCGGTGCGGTGAGGTCGTGATCACGCTCGACGTCGATTCCCGCGATCTCAGCGGCCATATCAACCAACTGGTTGATGGTGACAAGTTCGCTTGAGCCGATGTTGATCGGTTCGATGATGTCGGAGTTCAGGAGCCGTGTAGTGCCTTCGACGCAGTCGTCGACGTACATGAAGCTACGGGTTTGCATGCCGTCGCCCCAGACCCCAATCGTGTGGTTGCCGGAGAGCTTTGCTTCAGCAACCTTGCGACAAATTGCGGCCGGGGCCTTCTCGCGTCCGCCGGTCCAGGTGCCTTCTGGGCCGTACACGTTGTGGTAACGGGCGACTCTGGTTTCGAGTCCGTAATCTTCGCGGTAGTGGCGGCACATCCGCTCGCTGAAGAGTTTTTCCCAGCCGTAGCCGTCCTCGGGAAGTGCTGGGTACGCATCGGCTTCAGCCAAGGCGGTGACGTTGGGATCAGTTTGTTTCTCGCCGTTGTACACACACGCAGACGACGCATAGAAGAACCGTTGCACATCTGCACCAGCGGCGGCTTGCAGCAGATGCGTGTTGATCAGAACCGACAACATGCAAAGCGCTTTGTTGTTCTCGATGAAACCCATGCCGCCCATATCAGCGGCGAGATTGTAGATGTGGTCGACTCCAGCGACCGCTTTTTCGCAGGCCTCTTTTTCGGCCAGATCGAGTTGGAGGTTTTCGACATCATTGTGGACCTGATACCAGTCGGAGGTCGGCTTCAGATCTACCGAACGCACCTGAAATCCGTCGCGAAGAAGACGGTCGACCAAATGGCCACCAATGAACCCGCCGCCACCGGCAACAAGTACTGTCTCGCTCATAAAAACTTCCTTCGGGGTCGCATCAGCTCGCTCGCCGATGCAGTAGTTGGATTTGGGGAAAAAACTCGAGGTCCAGCAGGTGTGCTATCGGCAGTTCCGCTGGCCTTGTTAACGGTCGCACCGTCGAACACTGTTCGTAGCTGACGTGAACGTTAAGCGCGCTCTGGGTGGGGGTGTGGGGGATTTTGTGGAGAAGTTACGAAACAATCGTTTCGAGGCGGTCGTAGAGGGCTCGGCCGGTGTCGGCGGGAAGGAACGCACTGCGGCAGGCATCGAATGCGGCATCGTGCAGCTTGTTCAACATCTCGATGTCGTCGATGGTCGCAAGAATCTGCTCGGCGACGTCCACCGCTCGTGGAGCTGGGAGATAATCGACATTGGGTTCGACGGGAACCCCGGACATCGCCGACGGGAGTCCGACAACCGGAACCCGGTTGAAGATGTAGTCGAGGATCTTCATCTTGAGTCCGCCGCCCTCGGGTTCGAACATGACGGCCATGCGCGATTCGCTGAGGTACGCCTTGAGATCGGGGACGAAACCCGGGAACGAGACCGTCGGAAACATTTCGGCTGTTGGCCGGTTGATCTCGTCGTCGCCGCCGACGATTGCCAACTCGATGCCGGCATCGTGGAGTGGCTTGGCGGTCACGGCCAGTAGCTCATGCATGTTTCGACGTTTGACGCCCCACACAAGGTTATTGACGATGACGACTCTTCGCGTGGTTGCCGACGTGATCGTTCGGTTGGCCAAGCGTTCGCCGCGGTAGGCCGGTGGAATATGAAGAAGTCGTTCGGGCTCAACGTTGTTCATCTGAGCGTAGGCTTCGGCATCGGTTTCGGAGATGGCCGTCACGAGTGCCGCCGCATCGCAAAGTTCCTGCTCGGCCTTGCGAAGCTTACGGAGATCCAGTGTGAACGCAACCCGGTGGTGAAACGATGGATTGTTGTCAAGGGTTGATTGCTTAACCGATGATTCGTGATTGTGGGAGAGGTAGATGATCGGCGCGACCTCTTTGAGAAGTTCGAGCGGCCCACCGCTGCGAAGGTGGTCGACAATGATGGCGTCGGGGTTCGTGCGACGCACTAACGGCCCAATCGATTCGCGCGCTTCGCGGTTGTAGATCTCGGCAATCATGAACGGATAACGGGTGAGCTGCCCTCGTACCGTGTGGCGAAAGGCTGGGCCAAGAAGGGTCCAAGCCGGATCGTTTGGACGCGGCACCTCATCTCTTTCGTGGCCGATGTAGGCAATGTCGGCGCCGCAGTCAGTCAGCGAACGCGCCACGCCGCGCGGGTAGGTGAACAAGCCCATCGTGGCTGGCTCAAAGTGATGGCCGGAAAGCCATAGCACCTTCATAAAGTTGTCCTCACTAGGGGGGTAGTAGAAGCGAGACGATGGCCCATACTAGAACTACCAGCGCTAGAGGTGGTGACGCTTTGTACTTTCTTGCCAAAACGAGTACTTAGAGTGGCGCTAGAGGGGCGAAAAGCACTACTATCCGTGAGGAATTCGCTTATCGAAAGGCCTCCCGCTGTGTCGAGTCACCCCCTTTTGTCTCCCACCCGATCTGCTGTTGCGGCGCTGCTGCTTGTGGTGTCTGCGGTTTCGTTTGTGCCGGCAGCGCACGCTGCGGGGAAGACCTGCAAGGGCGCAAAGGCAACCATTATCGGGACGTCAGGCAACGACGTCATCAGGGGCACGTCGGGCAACGACGTCATCGTCGGCCTCGGGGGAAATGATCGCATTGATGGCAATGGCGGCAACGACATCATCTGTGGCGGAAGCGGTCGCGACACGATCAACGCCGGGCCGGGCAACGACGTTGTCAAAGGCGGCGGCGGCAATGACATCATTGCCGGAGGCACCGGAAACGATCAGCTCTTTGGCGACGGCGGAAGTGACACCATCTCGGGTGGGTCGGGCGCCGACAACATCAGAGGGGCAAAGGGTAACGATCGCCTCAGTGGCGGCAACGACGATGACCGCATCACCGGCGACGGCGGCAACGACACCATCAATGGTGGACGCGGTGACGACAAGCTCTCGGGTGGAGCAAACGACGACGCAATCAACGGTCAGAACGGCTCGGACGTCATCGCTGGTGGTGGCGGAAACGACACGCTCTATGCAGACGCTCCCGGTGCCACGCTACGCGAGGTCATAACCGCCGATGTGCTCTCAGGGGGTAAAGGCAATGACTACCTCGAAGGAGACTTCGGCCCCGACAAGCTAACTGGCGCGGGTGGCGACGATGAGCTGCATGACTTCAACGGGGCGAACACGATGGACGGCGGCGCCGGGAACGATTTCATCGGTGGCACCGGAACACTTCGCGGGCGCACAGGCAACGACACACTGTTCGCTGGCCCGCTCAACGACAAACTCTTTGGCGACGAAGGCGTCGACTTCCTTCTCGGCGGACTCGGAGCCGACGTGCTCGACGGCGGCGGTGGTGCTGACGATGTTTGCGCCGGCGGCGCATGGAAAGCCACATCGACAGACATCTTGGTGGCCGCTGGCCAAAACGCCGACTCGTATACCGGTTGCGAAGGCGTGCACCGAACCCCGACGACGGTGAGCGAAATCACCCCGTACGTCGACTGAGCCATCGAGGGAATCAGGCGTCAACCAAGTGGGCGGTAGGTATCAGTCGTCGCCCGCACATACCAATCGTCGAGCGCTGCGGAGGCCTCGTCGAGATGAAAGACTTCGCGGACACGTTTGCGCCCGGCGCGGCTCATCGCTGCTCGCCGGTCGCCGTCTTGCGCCACAGTGACCATTGCTTCTGCCATTCGCTCGGTAGCAACGTCTCGTGGGCCGGGCTCCACAAGAATGCCCGACTCGGAACCAATCATCTGTTTCGCAGCACCCGTATCGAAGCCGACGATGGGAAGTCCCATGGCCATGGCAAACACGAAGAGCGTCGCTCCGCTATCGCGCAAGCTTGGGAAAACAAAGACGTGACTGCGTGAAATAAGTGCACGCTCATCGTCACGGTGCAGCGACCCGTGCAGGGTGACCGACTTTCCGATACCGAGCTGAGCGATACGGTCCTCGATAGCGCTTCTTTCGGAGCCCTCACCAATCAGGTGGAAGTGGGCTTCGGGTAAACGCGTGAGCACCTTGGCGAACGCCTCGATGGCCAGAATGTGTCCCTTCCAGCCAATAAGACGCCCCGAGCTGACAAAGGTCACCGGGGCGTCGAGATCAGGGCCATCGAGCGCTTCGAGCGCCTGTATTTGATCATCATCGAGAGAAAATGACGGGCGATAGAGGTGCACATACGAAGCGCCGGCCTCAATCATGCGAGCCCGTGTTTGTTCAGTGCCCGCCACCCGTACCGCTCGCCGCGCTTTGGCCATTCTTTGCCAATTGGTCGAACGCATTGCCGACCATTGAAGCGCTTCGCGAGCAGCGTTACTCACACGACTTTTTGTCGAGAGCATGTGGCGAAAGCCTGGAGGAATAACTTCGCCGCCGGTGACGGGGCCAAAGACATAGGGAGGGCCGAGCCGAACCAGCGGACTGGGTAACCAGAACGCGCCGAAGGAGACGTGGTGTACCACATCAAGGAGATTGAGATCGTGGATCTTCTTTGCCTCGGCGTACGCTTTTCGTAGCCACAACATCATGTGGATGGCATCGCCCCAGCTGGTGCCGGTGTGGAGCGGACCGGAGTCCTCTGCCACGTCGATGTACACCCAGTTGACCGCGGCGCTGCCAGGATGCGCCTCGATGGCGCGCCGATTGCTGGCCTTTGTTAATGCCCAGACGGTGTGGCGACGGGCCGCAATCTGTGTCCACTGCCAGCCAAGTCCAGGCTCGGATCCGGCGTTGGGCACGCAGTCGTAGGCGACAATGAGTACTTTCACTGCGACTTATCGTAACCAGAGCTGGTCAGAACAACGCGCAGTACCTCGAAACTCAGCGGATAGTCACGCGAGATCTGTTGCTATCCGCTGAGCTTATTGGTTGTCAGTTGTTTCGCTGTGCGTTGCGCACGGCAAACCCGGTCACTGCGAGGGCAAGTACAGCGAGTGCGGCGAGGGCGAGCGGAGCTGGTCCGCTTCCAGACGAGTCATCACCAAGCGGCGGAGCTCCGACTTCGACGTCCTCGAGGTCTTGGTTGGTTGGCTCGTCGACCAGAGTGTCGTCGGCGAATGGCAGTTCCTGCGGTTGTTCGCCCAAGCGATCGTCGACAGGTGCTTCTTCGGACTGATCCGCCTCGTCGGCGCCATCGAAGAGGCCGGTGAGGTCGAACGCCGGAGCGCTCTTGCGCTTGTTGATGTGGGGTGTCCATCCGTCGGGAACGACAAGTTCAGTGCCGTTGGCGAGTGTCGTCGTGGTGATGGCCGGTGCTTTGGTGGTTGTGGTGTTCGCCGGTGCTTTGGTCGTCGTGGTGTTCGCCGGTGCTTTGGTGGTTGTGGTGTTCGCCGGTGCTTTGGTCGTCGTGGTGATGGCCGGTGCTTTGGTCGTCGTGGTGTTCGCCGGTGCTTTGGTCGTCGTGGTCGTAGGGCTCGTAGCGGCGAACTCATAGGCACCGATGTCCGGGGCGTTGCCCTGCGGTCGAGATACGCCCGCAAATGAATCGTTCACCAGGTCGAGGCCGGCATCGATCGCCGGTGACCAACTCTGCAGCGAGAAGTCTGCTGATGCTGGGTTGGTGGTCGGATTCGTGAGGCCGGGGTTGCTTGTGACCCGTCGGTCGTTCGAGGAGACCTGGCCGCCCACAACGAGGTTGTTGTAGTTGGAAACGTTTGTTGAATTCTTGACAACGATGCCGTCGGTGCCGCTGTGCGGCCACGCTATGTTGTTGGCGATACGCACATCACGTGCGTCGTAGGTGTCGATCTCGGCGCGCGTGCCAGTGAGCTCACCAGTCCAGGAGTTGTGCATGGTGGTGTTGTTGTAGACATCGACATGGCTCGACATGAACACGTGAATGCCTTTGCCGCCGTTGTTAAAGACAACGTTGTTCGCAATCAAGGTGCGGAGCGTGTAGCCAGTCAGATTGTTCTGATCGAGAATGATGCCGTTGCCGTCAGTCATGTTGTTCGGGAAGCCGATGCCGCTGCCGTAGACCTTGTTCTGGTTGGCGTACACCGTGTTACCAACGATGTAGTCCGAGTAACCGTTCGCATCATCGCCAAAGCCGTGGTGCTGCGGTCGCCAGATCGAGATACCTGAACCCTGGTTGTCGTTCCAGTACGAGTTCTCGTAGATCGTGTTGTTGATAATCATCGCGTGGCTGATCTTTTGTGATCCGTAACCACCAACAGGGAAACCATGAATGGTGTTGTTGGCCACAAGAATGTGGTGGCCGGTGTTTGCGACAATGCCGTAGCCGTAGCTGTGACTAGCGCTGAATCCCTGTCCGACGATCTCGAATCCTGATACTTCGACGTAGCTCGAGTGGTACAGCTCAATTGCACTGGTGTTGGTCGCGAGAATTTTTGGCGAGTGGCCCGGCATTGCCTTGATACGTATCCACTTGTCCGGCGTACCGTTCTTGTTCACAACAATGTGCGCCTGCCCGTTGTTGCCGTCACCGGTATATGTGCCGTTCATGACAAAGACGGTGTCGCCGGGTTGAAGCTTGCTCACCGCTGTGGTGATGTAGCGCAAGGGACTGCCCGTCGAGGTTCCGTTGTTGTTGTCGCTGCCGTTGACGCTGACGTAGTAGGTAGTGCCCTGGCCAGCGCCAAGAACCTCGGTTTGGTCCTGCTCAGAAGACGACTTTTTGGCCGTTGGCGCGGTGTTTGAGCATGCCGTGCCGACAAGCGTCAAGGCGAACAAGAGGGCCGCAACGCGAAGCATGACGTTGCGGGATTGGGCGAGAAATGGATTGGATTTCTGGACAGCCATGCCAAAGAAATCGACGCCAAAAACAGCTGACTTAACTCATTCGGACAAGCTGAGCCGTTCGACTTAGGCCACCCGCTTGCCTGTCGTCGGGCTACAAACCGAACGACTTTTACTCGTCAGGCTGTTGTTTATCGACCACGGTGCCGCTGGGTGAGGCCTCGAGTGGATCTTCGCCCGTTCCAGCTTCATAGGCCCCAACATCGGGTTGGTCGCCGCGCGGACGGTTGTCGGCATCGGTTGGCAGCAGCCGAATTCCGACATCGATGGCAGGTGAGCTGACCCGGAGCCGGAAGTCGGCGACCGCTGCGTCGAGACTTGCGTTGACAAAACCGGCCGTCGTGACGAGGAAGTCGTTACCCTCTTTGCCGGTGCGGCCGACGACAATGACATTCGATTGGCGGGCCTGATTCTTGCCGTTCGTCGTGATGCCCGTGCGGCCCGGACGGGGAACGATCAGATTGTTGGCGATCCGTACGTCTTCGGTGGCGAACGTCGAAATCTCTCCGTTGTTGCCGTCGAGGTTGGGCGTGAACAGGTTCTGGTAGGCCGTATTGTTAAAAACATCGACTCGATGCGATTGGAAGACGTTGATTGCACGGCCGCCATTGTCGAACGCGATGTTGTTAGCGATGAGCGTGCGACCTGGGTAAATGGCTTCGTTGCCTTCTTCGTCCATCGTGTTCTGGTCGACAATGATCGCGTTTCCGTCGGTCAGGATGTCCTCACCGCAGAACCCGCAAAATACGCGATTTTCGTTTCGGTAGAGAATGTTGCCCACGATGTAGTTGCTGTAGCCCGCAGCGTCGTCGACAAATCCTCGATCTTCGAGTCGCCAAAACGAGATTCCCGACCCTTGGTTTGCATCCCAAAGCGCGTTGTCGTGGACGACGTTGTTGAACAGATACAGATGTGAGCTTCCGCGTGTGCCGAAACCACCGGTGGGAAAGCCATGGATCTCGTTGTCGATGACCCGAACATGGTGGGCGCGTGCCACGACGATGCCATAGCCGTAGCTATTTTCTGTGGTGAAGCCGGTGCCGCGAATTTCGAGGCCCTGGATCTCGATGAAACTTTGCGTTATTTCGAAGGCGCTTGTTGTTGATGCCTCGATGACCGGTCGATGACCAGGCATCGCGCGGTAGCGGATCCAGGCGTCTGCTGTGCCGGGAACCTCGAGCACGTAATGAGCCTCGCCTCGAAGCTCCTCGTCATAGACACCATCCATAAGCCAAAAGACATCGCCGGCCTTTTGCTCAGCCAAGGCTTTGCTGAGATGTTGCCAGGCCGTTTCGGGAGTTTTGCCGTCGGCGTCGTCGCTGCCTGCCGGGCCGATGAAGAAGTGTTGGGGATTGCTGGGATCTGGCTCGACGTTGGGGATCGACGTTGCGGCGCCGGTTCCCTCGGGCACCCCGCCGCCTGACGGAATCGACAGCAGTGCGTCCTGCGAGAGTCCATCGACCCCGCCGATGCTTTCCCCGCAGGCACTCGCAAGCAGGCCGAACAGCACCACCAGGGCAATGCGAAACGGCGAGCGCGGCAGAAGAGTGCGGGGAGGGAGAAGACGATCGTGGCGGAGCGGTAACAAAGACATGGGTTCAGACCACCGTAGTGACGGTGTCGGCATCAGTTGGTGCCGGTTGAGCGGTTCGTAGCTTGGCTGCGGCTATCCAGAGTGCGAGTGCGAAGGCGGCCTCGGCCACTAGTGTGGTGCCCGCTGCTCCCTGCCATGAATAACGCGGGATGAAATAGAGGTTCAGGCAAAGATTGAGCAGCATTGCGCCGATCATGATTGCGAGCCGGGTGTTGTGTCGGTCGCTTCCGGTGAGTGCGTTGGCGGGAAACATTTGCAGACCGCGCAGAAAGGGCAACACGGCGATGACTCGAAGCACGGTCGCCACATCCTCAAATTTGTCGCCTATATCGTCGGCGAACCAAAGAAGAACATCGGCAATTTCGGGCAGAACCGGTGCAATGAGAAACAACATCAGGCCGACGGCGAAGCCGTAACTACCCGAACGAAGAGTAAGGCGCTTGGCGAAGTCGAGTGCTTCTGCCGGGTTTCGCTTGCCCTTTTCAAAAAACGCTGCGTCGGTAGCGCGTGCCATTGCCATGATTGGCAGTACCGAGATCGTGGCGATGCGGTAGCCCGTTGAATAAAAACCAGCGGCGACGTTGAATCCCGAGCTGGTCAATAACGGCCGGTCGATGCTGTCGAGTACGCCATCGCTGGTAGCCGAGAGTACAAAGGGAAGACCCATCCGAAGATCGCTGGGCGTCGGGGGGCGGAACCGCGAGCGGATCTTGAACGCTCGTTCGACAATCTTCACCGAGCCGAGTGCACCAAGAGCTGAGCCAGCGACCGCCCACCAGGCCCAACTATCGAGCGTGCCGTCACCCCAGATAGTGAAACCAATCAGGCTGCCGACACGTACGGCCGCGAACGTGAGCTTTGATTGCGCACCGACCTGCAGCTTCTTCATTGCCTGGCTGGCCTGCGTCGCGTTTTCCGATAGCCAAAAGAAGGTAGTTTGCGAAAGCGTCAGTAGAACGAAGGTTCGTGGCGAAACGCTCGGAACGAAGATGCCTCGGAAGATCAAGAGAGCAAGCGTGCCGACAAGGGTTCCTAACACGACGGTCGTCGTCGTTCGCTGCCACTCGACTTCGAGGTCCATGCCACGCGCGACGCGACGAATCATCAGCACATGACCGCCGACGTGCGCGAAGTTGGCCATAATCATGGCCATAGCAACGGTCGCGCTATACAGACCGAAGTCCTCGATCTTCAGGACGAGAAACAGTCCAAGGAAGATGCCGAGGCTGACAACGAGTTGGCCGATTTCGGCTGCGATACCCCAAAGGGCGTTTCGGCCGGACTCCGAGGAGGCGTCGTTTCGTAGCGCGTCGAGGCGGCTCATTGCGGAACGCGTGCCCTAGGTGGGCACTGAGTCCACGTGGTAACCGAGTACGTCTTTGCCTGCGACCGCCTTGAGCTGGCCGGTGCCAATGACCGAAGTCTTGAGCCCGCGCAGGGCGCCACTGCGGCCATCTCGTATCGAATAGACAACCGCTCGCACAACACCCAAGGGAAGTTTGGCGATTCCCTCGATGAGGTGATGCACACGAACCTTGCGTTTCTCACTTGGCGAAGTGGCGAAGGACAAGTCGACAAGTGCCAGGGTGTTTCCATCACGTTGTAGTCGTTTCAGCACAACAGCTACATCCATCCGGTCGGCGGGCACCCATTCGGTGGTTAGTCCGTGGGCGGACTGCACCACTTTGTAACCACCACGGACAAGCCTATGGCCCAGATGGTGGTCTTCGCCCCCGGTCTTGCTGAACCGTTCGTCAAATAGTGCACCAAGTGTGTCGACCAGGGCCGTACGGAGAAGCAGGTTGTTGGTCGACAGGTACGTCGTGTCGGCTCCATTGCCCACGTCAGGCTCAAAGTCATAGACGCCCGACCCTGCGAGCCACTTCGGCGGTGTCGTTTCGAACGCGAAGACCGTGTTGCCGACCACCGCGTCGGCGTCGGTCGCCCGCTGCGTTTCGGCCAGCTGGGTTAGCCACGCCGGAGACGACTCTTCGTCGTCGTCGATGAAGGCGAGCCAGTCACTGTTGTTCGCTATCGCCTGGCTTACCGCTGCGTTTCGAGCAGTCGACAATCCGGTGTTGCGTTCAGCGACGTACACCACGCCAGGCAGGCGGCTCACCCATCGCTCGACGGTCTGTTTGGCCGACCCGGCCGGGTCGTTATCGACGATTATCGTCTGCGACCAGTTCCACGGAGCAGGATGATCGACGTCCTCGAGGCTCGCGAGGAGCCGCTCAAGCTTGTCGGGACGTCGGTAGGTGATGACGCCGACCGAAAGATCTGTCATTGGCTCAAATGTGGAGCAGGCGGCAGCGACTCACCGGTGAGGTCGAGAACCCGGCGAGAAAGCCGGGCACCATGGACCGAAGCGACGACCAGGAGCGGCCAGAAAATGGTGCGGCCAGCAACTCCGGACTCGGTAATCGAAATCATCACCAGCATCGAGAAGAATCCGAGGGGCCAAAGACCCATCGGGCCCGGTACGTACCGGACATGGCGAGAGGCACGAATAATGCCTCGTGCGACGAGCAGAACCATAGCGCCGAAGCCGAACAAGCCGAGCGAAAGAAACATGTCGAGGTAGACGTTGTGGGCCGTGGGAGGAAGCCAGTTGTGCTGGATCCAGATTTCGTGTGAGGGGCTGAACCATCCGCCCCAGAACGCTTCCCACCCAAAACCTGTCCAAGGCCGGGTGAGCGATTGGTCGATAAGGTCTTCCCAGAGCAGCGTTCGGCCGGTGAGGGTTACATCGCGATCGAGCGCCCGTGTCAACGCGTCGAGGCTTGCCGTTGCCACTGCAATACCGAGAGCTGCACCGCCGAAAAGGGTGATAGCAACCGCGCCGTACAACGTCTTGCGAGCGCGGAACGCCTGGTAGATGACGAGGAACACCGGGGTAATGAGATAGCTGGCCAGCGATGTCTTTGATCCAGCGCCAAGGACAAGGGGCAACTGGAGCGCAAGAAAGAACAGATAGACGAGGCGCATCGACCGATGCTCGCGAAAGCCAATCGAGAACGTGAGGGCTGAAAGCACGCACAGTCGGCCAAGCACGTTTCGGTTCGAGGTGATGCCGCTCCAATTCTGCTCGAGTGTTTGATCGACTCCGTACTGCGGCAGGCCGAAGATCCACAGGTAATTCACGATGGTTCCGATGATGAGCACCAGCGCGAGCATGCGGTTAATCTTCGCCAGTTCGTAGCGCACGACGAGGTAGTAGCCGACCAGAGTCGCAATCGCGAAGGCGCCGAAGCGTCGGAACGTCTGGATGCTATCGGGGCTCCAGAGCAGCGAAACAAGCGCGAGCGCGACCAGAAACGAGATGAGCCATTCGCGGCGCACACCCTCGAGTACCAGGTTCCAGTTGCCGATGAGCCGGGTACAGAGAAGCAGGCCAAGTGCCAAGAACACTGCCGACGGAAGCGCGCTACCGCCCGTGTCGATGACGTTGATGGGGTCGTAGGTAACGAACCACTCGTTTGGCAGGCCAAGAGTAAGGGTGCTCATGATGAGCACGGTCAGCGCCTGTTCGAGAACGCCGGGACGGCTAACGGTTGAGGTTGACGAAGCGAACCGAGGTGCTGGCGCAAACGACGGAGCCAGTGCGGTCATGACACCAGGTTTTTCGATGCCCGCTCGTAGGCGTAACGGTCGCGGCGCGAGAAGAATCCTGCGTCGCGGCTACGGTCGCGGTTGAGGATCGCTCCGAGAACACGGGCACCCGCCCGGTCGAGGTCGCTTCGGACCTGCAGCAGCGTCGAGGTGTCTGTTCGTCGGCTGTCGACGAGGACGACGACGCCGCCAACGCTTGCGCTGGCAGCGATAGCGTCTGCGGCTGACAGGACCGGAGGCGTGTCGACAACGACGTACTCATAGGTTGCCTCAAGGCGTCGGATCAGGTCGCGGAATCGGGCCGAGCCGAGTAGCTCGCCGGGGTTGGCTGGCGTTGGGCCCGAAGGAATGACGGCAAGGTTCTCGACGCCAACGCTAACGATTGGCGGCGGCGTGACCTCTCGGGCCTGGAGTGCGGTGGACAAGCCTTCAGTGTTGCCGATACCGAACAGGTTCTCGATGGAAGGTCGGCGCATGTCAGCCGATACGAGAACAGTCGGGCTACCACCCTGCGCAAGAGCAATGGCGAGGTTAGTGGCCGAGACCGACTTGCCTTCCGATGGCTGAGCGCTGGTAATCAGCAGGCTGTGGATGTTGTCGGTTGTCGCTAGGTATTGCAGCGAGGTGCGAAGACGGCGAAACGACTCTCGGGCCCGTTGCACCGATGTTGCTTTACTCGAGCTGAGCATGACCAGTGCAGAGGCCCCCGTGCGGTTACTGAAACCAAAGGGCGGCACGGTGCCAAGCACCGAGGCGGCGATCGCGAGTTCGACATCGGATTCTTCGCGAGCGGTGTTGTCGAGGCGATCGAGAACGAACGCTGCGGCGATACCGAGCAAAAGGCCAGCAAGAAGGCCGGCAATACGGATGGCATTGCTGCCGAGCCCGTTGGGTTCGGTTGGCGGCGCTGCCGCACGGAGGACTTCACCAGGCGGTGCAAGATTGAGTGTGGCCTGGGACCTGGTCAGGACCTGTACCCGAGATCGGGTGGTGTTGAGCGGGCTAAGCACCGTGGCGCGGAGTTGGTTGAGGTTTTGCAGCTCAGCGTTGTAACCAGCGCGGGCGGCAATCTCGCTATCGGTTGGAGTTCCACCAAATGTTTCTTGTAGCGAGCGTTGCACAGCAGCCGACTGCTCGTTGATGTCGTCGAGCTGGGCTTGGAGCTGATCGAAATCGCCCTGCACGATGGTGAGCTGCTGTTCGTAATACTCATCGGACTCGGCATTGCGCTGCTCGACATAGTTGTCGGCAAAGGAGTTGACGATGAGCGCTGCGGTTTCAGGATTTTCGTCGGTAAATCGCGCCTCGAGAACCTGACCCTGAGGTTCGAACTGCACAGAAAGTTTCGAGGGCTTGAGGAGTTCGCGAGCTCCAATGTCGAGGCCAAGCTCTCGTTTCACCGCTTGGGCATTTCCCAGCGAGGTGAACTTCGCTCGCTCGGTCTCCAGATTGGGCAGCGTCTTGATGTCTTGGTCAACGCCGCTGTTTCCGCCGGCCGGCGTCGGACGGAGAACTACCGTCGCCTCAGCGTCGTAGCTTGAGGTTCGCGATGCCGCAAACAGTGCGGCCAAGATGAGGCCGGCGATCGCGAAGGCGATGACTAGCCACTTTCGGGCTTGAATCGCCTTGAGGTAGTCCTCAAGGCCCGGCGTTTCGTTCGCCTGGCTATTTGCTTCGTACATCACTGGTGAAATTACCTCAGAAAATCAGTCACGGTGCCGCTGTTGGGCAAGCCAGTGGCATTTGGGGAAGGGCCGAATTCTTTCGAAAAGATCACGTGAGCGAGACCGCCCGCCGTTATCTCTTCGGCGTATGCAAGGAGAAATCGAATAGTACTTGGTGAAAGCTTTACAATCGCGGCACCGGCGCGATAGTAGCGATGGTCCGGCGACGAAAGGTCGGCAAGCGCCAAACCTCCGCTATTTCTGCACGAGATCTCTAGAACGAAGACGCAATTTGGGCCGCGAGCTTCTCGCCATCTCGGATCGCGTAATTCGTTCCACGGTCCATGGGGAAGATCTGTGAGAAGTTCGCCAGGAAGACACCGGGCATTGGTGTTTGATGGTCGGCCAGTTTCTCCTCGAAGCCAATGTCGACAACGTGTTGCGCATTCCGGAATCGGTAGACCTTCGAGTCGATGACGTCGTCGGGGGAGAACAGCGGCCAGACCTTGCGTAGCTCGGCGAACCAACGGTCGCGAAGCTCGTCCTCGGTCATCGACATATATTCGTGCTCTGGGGGGATGTAGTCGCCGGCGTAGTACACGTATTTTCCGCCGGTGTTCTCGGTGCCGACAAGAGCCGAAAGGCCAAGGAAGGCCACGAATGCAGCGTCCGGGTTATTCATGTTGTGCCAGTAGTACGACGAGATGGGCTTGTCGGTGACAAAGAGCAGGATTGCAGCGTCGAGATAGTCGACCGCCTCGAGCTGGTCGAAGTAGTCAGGGGCGTCGTCCCTAGCGGTTTCGATGAGCTTGCCTGCAACATGGCTAGGCACCGTCATCAACACAGCGTCGTGTGCTTCGGACGACTCAGCGATTGACACGTGCGGCCGTCCGTTGACCTCGACAATACGATCGATTCGGGTGTTGAGCCGTAGAGATCCGCCACTGGCTTCGATGTCGCGAACCAGGGCGTCGGTGATGGAATCGAAGCCATCGTTGAGGTAGCCGAGTCGCTCGTAGGCTTCGCCCTTTGATCGGCTGTCAGCGCGCTGCTTGAATCGACCCCAGAGCCACGCCATGGTGACCTGGTCGTAGTACTGATCAAACTTGCCGCGAAGCAGCGGTTCCCAGACGACCGACGTGACTTCCTTTCCTGCATACTTGTTCAGCCAGTCGATCGCGGTGATCTCGGTGAGTTTGTCCCAGTCCTTCACGAACTGCAGGTACAGCGCACTCACTCCGGCGCGGACGCGGTTGTGGAACTTCAGCGGCGAAAATTTCAGCAAGTCGAGCGGCGTTGACATTGGATACACAACGTTGTCGATGACCGTGCAAGAAGAGTTGAGGTGGAACTCGAGTTGGTCGCGGATGCCCAGTTCGTCGAGCAGAGCAAACGTGTGCTCGTCGGTCTTGTAGACGAAGTGGTACGCCTTTTCGAGATGAATGCCGGCGATCTCGGTGCTCGCTGCGAGACCTCCCACCTCCGAACCTGCCTCGTACACCGTGACGTCGTGACCGGTGAGCGCGAGGCGCCGTGCCGCCGTCAGGCCAGTAAATCCGCCACCGATGATTGCCACACTGCGTCGAGACGTGCCCGCTGTGGGCTGGGGGGAAGGGTCAGTCATTTTCAAGAAAGGTCCAGTTGGCGTTGAGTACATATTGCATGCCGGTGACGACAGGGATGGAGACCAGCTTCGCTACCGCCGCCGAAACGACGTCTGCCTCGGTAAGGCCGAGGATAATGGCGAGGCCCACAAAAAAGCCGATGAGGTTGACTACCGCAAAGCTTGCAAACCGCTTTGCTACTTTGTCGCGGGTACCAAAGTTGTATCGGGCGTTCATGACGAAACTAAATACAACAGCGGTCGACACCGAAATGATCTGTGCAGGCAATGGGCTCATTCCCCGAGCGTCGAGCAGCAGAAACAAACCGGCGTCAATAGCGACGGCTCCGAGCCCGATGACCGCGTATTTTACGAGGTGAGCGATGTTCGTCGTCCGTTCGAACCAACCAGGCTTATCTTGCACATCGAGCGTTTGCATATCTGCTTCTTCCGGCCTTGCGGCATGAACAGGGGAGTGTGGCGAAGGGCCACGCCTACCGGTGTACCGCTGATACGAACGGTTTACCATAGGCCGAATGGTGGCACTTCGTGCGATTCGATTGACTTTCAAACTTTCTGCGGCAGGTATTT
>CALLQB010000093.1 GCA_938015295.1 uncultured Acidimicrobiales bacterium | reverse complement strand
CTGTTCGAGAGCGAGACGAGGTTTCGCGATCCGCTAGCGAACCATTGGGTCGTCGACGGCAACCTCGTGACCGGCCAGAACCAAAACGCCGCGCCGATGGTGGCCCGCGAGCTGATGCAACTCCTCGCTGCGGTTGGTGTGTCGTGATCGCGGCTGTCGTCAAGACTCTCGGCTCGATGTTGACGGCGCCGATTCGACTCCGACGTTCGCCAGCCGACACCCCACCCGCCGGCCGCGAACACTATGAGCCCACGCCATTTGCCGCGTCTCGCGAGGCAGCGTCGCTCAAGGCAGCCGACATCCCGGTCGCCAAGACACCTGCGAACGGTTGGCGGGGGAGCGATTGGCCGGCGCCGGTGCTCGCAGGCTGCGACGAACCGCTCGTGGATGGCGCCCCTGATCTGCGCGGCGTGTGGCGAGTGGAAAGCGGCCCGCTTAAAGGACACGTCGAGCGCGTAGAGCAGGCTGGCGATCGCGTGGTGATCACCGCCGGGGGAGTGATTCACGACATGTTCGTGAATGGCACCCTCGAAGGCGGCGTGAACGACGTCACCGAGGCGGGCACGCCGATCGCTGTCGCTGCTCGGTTCGAGGAGGGACGCCACAACCTCTACCCGGGCGATAAACGAGTTATCGCCGTCACGCGCTATCTCGATGGCGACGAGATGGTTTGGCGCTGGGGGCCTTGGCGGAACCGGCTGCAGCGTCTCGAAAAGCCAAGCGACTGACGAAGAGCTGCGGCACGAGTTGCCTCGAACTGCATGTGGCAGACCGTAGTGGCCAAGCGCGTCAATTGCCAGTTGGATGCGCACTAGCGTAGCCTTGGCCGATGCCCCGATATGGACAGCTAAATGAGTCATACATCGCCTCATGGTTCGGTCGCGACGACCCGGGCGGGCCGATGTGGGCTCTCAACTTGATGAAATACCGTGACCGGGCCTCATACTCAGATGGCCGCGAGTCGTCGATCAGCGGCGTGGACGCCGACGACGTGTACGCACCGCACGAGCATCTCCGCAAGGTGGGCTCGCGGATCGTGATGATGGCGCCCGTGCTGCACCAGTTGGTCGGCGACGGTCATGTGTGGGATCGCATTGCGATCGCCCAGTACCGCGACCGTATGGCCATGATCGAAATGTCGTCGAACGCCGACTTTCAGAAGGACGAAGAACATAAGGAGGCGGGGATGGATTTCACGATCGTGATGGCGACGTTTCCGGTCGACGGCGATTCAGTCCCACCACAGGAATCTGGCGTTGATGATGATCGGCTTCTGCTTTTGCAGGTCGTGGGTGATGCGGCCACGCCCGACACCGCTGCTGGCGTCGATAGCGTGCGGATCGGCCGCTTCGCTATCGAAAATTGCATCCTCGGAGATGAGCGCAACTTCGCCGAGGCCCGCTATGACCTCGTTCGCCGCGACGTTGCCGATCAACTCGCCGCACGCGGTTTCACGCACAGCGATACCGATTACGTCGTCATCGCCGATCCGGCTCTCGATGACATCGCCCGTTCACTCACCGACACGAACAGGGTCTTGTTCTAGCAAGGTGTTGCTCTAGCGGAGATCGTGGGCACGAGCGAAGCCCTATGGCGCGTCGGGTGCACGCTGCAGCGGTATACTACCATTTCAATAGGTGTTTCGAAAGGGAAGTATGGCCGACTCGCTCACGAAGAACCTGTCCCTTTTTGATGTCTACGCAATGTCGACCGGAGCAATGTTCAGCTCCGGCCTGTTTTTGCTGCCCGGTCTCGCAGCCGGCCTGACCGGCGACAGCGTCTTCCTCGCCTATTTCGTCGCTGGCCTGCTGATTTTGCCGGCCATGTACTGCATCGCCGAACTCTCGACCGCTATGCCGAAAGCCGGCGGCACGTATTACTTCCTCGATCGAGCCATGGGTCCACTGATGGGAACGATCGGCGGACTCGGCTCGTGGGTTGCCGTGGTGTTCAAAAGTGCGTTTGCGCTGGTCGGCATGGGCGCCTACCTCGGCCTGTACCTCGATATCTCCTTCACCCTGTTGGCCATCATCTTGACGATCGCCTTTGGCGTGTTGAACATCGTCGGCGCAAAAGAAACCAACCTGCTCCAGCGCGGACTCGTCACCTCGCTCGTTGTCATCCTCACCGCCTTCATCATCCTCGGCATAGGCGAAGTTGACGGCGGTGAAGCATTCGCCCCGAACAGCGCCGACCAAGCGTTCTTCCGCTCTGGGCTCGTTGGATTCGTCTCGACCATCGGCCTTGTCTTTGTGTCATACGCGGGCCTCACGAAGGTCGCAAGTGTCGCCGAGGAGATCGAAAACCCAGATAGGAACATTCCGCTCGGCATGACACTGTCGCTGGCGACCGCCACGATCATCTACACCCTCGGCACTCTCATTTTGATCAACGTGCTCGACCAGACGTCGCTCGAATCAAGCCTGACGCCGGTGGCTGACGCCGGCGATGTCTTCCTCGACTGGGTCCCTGCCGATCTCGGCGTGATCTTGATCGTCGTGGCCGCAATCGCTGCGTTTGCGTCGACCGGCAACGCCGGAATTTTGTCGGCCTCCCGGTATCCGTACGCCATGGCGAAGGACAAGCTGGTGCCTGGCTCGCTGGCCGAACTCGGCCGGTTCGGCACGCCGACAAAGTCGGTCGTTATGACCGTTGTGTCGATGGTGGTCGTATTGCTCGTCTTTGACGTCGAAGCGGTGGCAAAACTGGCGTCGGCATTCCAGCTCGTGCTCTTCGCCCTGATCTGCGTTGCGGTAATCGTGATGCGCGAGAGTCGCATCGACAGCTATAAACCTGGCTTCCGGGCCCCGTTCTACCCGTGGCTTCAGATCGCTGGAAT
Organism: uncultured Acidimicrobiales bacterium; assembly: GCA_938015295.1. GTDB lineage: Bacteria > Actinomycetota > Acidimicrobiia > Acidimicrobiales > SHLQ01 > CALLQB01. The sequence continues at coordinate 2,036 of CALLQB010000093.1, read as the reverse complement.
CGTGGTTTCGCTCTGGCTCATCAGTGAGATGGGTGCTCTTGCTATCGCGTTCACGGTGGCGCTCCTACTCGGTTGTGTTGGATGGTACCGGTGGTATGCCTCGGCAAACGTCGTACGACGTGGTGCGATCTTCCACGTGCACCAACGCCTCGGCGAGCAGGTGTATGAAGGGCTCGAACGCGAGCTAATGACCATCATCCACGACCGCACCGAAGACGAGGACCTCACCTACGAAGCGTTGATTGCTCGCTCTGCGGTAGTCGATCTCCAGACCGGTACCTTCGACAACGCCAGCCTCAGCGCTCTCCTGCGAGCGACGGTCAGCGAGCGCTTCGAGGCGGGTGAAGTCATTGCGGAGACCATCACCGATTCGCTGGGATTCCGACCGGTTGGTGAAGGCGTGTACATGTCGATCGCTGTGTTGAACGATATCGATCAGCCAGAGCTCGTCGTGTACCGCTTCGGTCCAGAGGTCAAGCGGTCGATCATCGACGGTGACCTCGTCGTCGACGACCTTCAAGACGCGCACACGCTGTTGTTTCTCGTGTCACCCACCCGGCCTGTCGGCCTTGATCTGCGTCTGGCTGGCCACATTGCCGAGGTGGTGCAGAGCGATCACTTCACCGATCGCTGGTTGCGCGCAAAAGACGACAAGGCGCTGAATGCGATCCTGATGCGTGACGACCACTTCTACCATGGCCCGGTCGAGACCATGCCGTTCCTCGTCGAACAGCTCGGCCGCACCGTTGGCGAACTCGACCTACCGAGTTCGTGCATCTTGGCGCTCATCGAGCGCGACGGTGAACTCGTTATCCCGACCCCTGATGTCACGCTCCTCGCCTTCGACGGTGTCGCTATTATTGGCGATCCCAGCGATATCGAGCTTCTCAACGAAGGCCTCGACCCTTTCGAAGCGCACTACGCTGAGCTTGCAAGGGCCGAACCCGATCCGGCTCCGAGCGATACCCCGCTCGAGTGATGAAGCTCGGGCAGCGTCGCTCTGCTCGGTCGACCTCCGGCAAGATGACCGCCTAGGACCGCCCAGAGTAGTTTCGCTGACATGGCCACAACCGACGAAACCCCCATCATCATCGCCAAGCCTCGACCACATACGACGGTCATCACACTCAATCGGCCCGAGCGGATGAACTCGATGGCATTCGAGCTGATGGTTCCGCTTCACGAGGCGTTTGAGCAGGTTGGAGCCGACAATGACACCCATTGTGTGGTGCTTACCGGCGCAGGACGTGGTTTCTGCTCGGGCGCTGACACCAGCAACGACGGGGGTCCTCCACCCAACATCGAAGGCATGACGTTGACCCGCATCGCGACGAAGGCGATGACCGTGCTCGCCGACCTCGTGCCCACCATGCAACAGATGCCCCAACCGGTGATCTGCGCCATCAACGGTGCAGCGATCGGTGGCGGCATGTGCCTCACGTTGGGCGCTGACATTCGGCTGGCGGGGGAGTCGGCGTACTTTCGTGCCGCTGGGATAAACAATGGCCTCACGGCGACCGAGTTGGGTCTTAGCTTTTTGCTGCCACGGGCCATCGGGTCATCTCGTGCGATGGAGATCATGCTGTCGGGGCGAGATGTTGATGCGGCCGAAGCGGCCGCGATCGGCCTTGTGTCGCGGGTCGTTCCCGACGATGACTTGTTGACTGAGGCTCTAGATCTCGCCGACCAGATCAACGGCTGGAGCACCCAAGGTACGGCGTTGACCAAGCGGACGATGTGGGCCGGTCTCGAGATCGGCAGCCTTCGGGCCGCCATTGAGATGGAAACTCATGCCCAACTCTATGTTCGCCTTACGACGAAGAACTTCGAAGAGGCGGTTCGGGCCCGCAAGCAAGGCCGCCCACCGGAGTTTCAAGACTGAATCGACGAACTTCCGGCTTGTTTCGCTGAGCCCGGCAGCCCAAATTGGTAGCAAAACGATACCGTGCGACCTATGGCAATGACCCTGCGCTTGACTCCGCAGATCAACCTTTCGGTTGAAGAGACGGCGGTTGAAGAGACGGCGGTTGAAGAGA
>CALLQB010000092.1 GCA_938015295.1 uncultured Acidimicrobiales bacterium | reverse complement strand
GGTTCGCCTGGAGCCAGTTCCACGAAGACACCCTCGTCTGGTCGCCAACCACCGAATAAGGGGTCAGGCACTTATGGGGTCAGGCACTTAAAGTGCCTGACCCCTTTGGGTTCGGAGTTTTCGGGCCTTGCACCTCGTAGGATTTTGGGATGATCGTTACGGTGGTTCGGTTTCCAGAGACAGATGAAAGCATCTCGCTTGACGAAGCAGCGGAGAACTTTGGTGGCAATGCGCACACCTATCTCGACACGCCAGGCCTGCTATGGAAGGCCTACCTGCGGCGCGACGATGGCCTCCAGGTTGGCGGCGTGTACTGGTGGACCGATCGCGAAAGTGCCGAGGCCCGCTTCAACCCTGGCTGGCGAGAGGGAGTGACCGCGAAATATGGGCATGCGCCGACCATTGAGTGGTTTGATGCGCCGGTGATAGCCGACGCTCGTAACAACGTCGTACTCACCGAGCCACCAACCGCCTAACGAGCAGCGATTTCTGACCTGTTCGCTCGGCAATCTCGTATCGCAATTCGCGGCGTCAGACGACTAGCTTGCAGCGCGTGACAAATCCGGACTTCCTTCGCTTCGACACGCTAAGTCTGCATGCGGGCCAACAGCCCGATCCCACCACGGGGTCGCGTGCTGTGCCCATCTACCAGACAACGTCGTATGTGTTCGACGACAGCGACCACGCCGCTGGGCTCTTCAACCTCGAAGTGCCGGGCCATCTCTACTCACGATTGTCGAATCCGACGGTCGCTGTGCTCGAAGAACGGCTCGCCGCCCTCGACGGTGGCGTCGCCGCAATCTGCACAGCCAGCGGCACCGCAGCTCTCCACTTGGCCATCGTCACCCTGCTATCTGCGGGCGATCATGTGGTTGCCTCGCGCAACCTGTACGGCGGGTCGTACAACATGTTCAACCTCACCATGCCCCGGTTCGGAATAACCGCGACCTTCGTCGACCCGCGCAAGCCCGAAGAATTCGCAGCGGCGATTCAGCCGAACACCAAGATGCTTTTCGGCGAAACGTTGGGCAACCCGGGAATCGAGGTGATGGATATCGCAGCCGTCGCCGATGTCGCGCACGCACACGACATTCCCCTGATGATCGACTCGACCTTTTCAACGCCGTACCTCATTCAACCAATCGAACATGGTGCCGACGTCGTGATGCACTCGGTAACCAAGTTCCTCGGCGGCCACGGCATCGCTCTGGGTGGCGCAATCGTGGACGGCGGCAACTTCGATTGGGAGGCTTCGGGAAAGTTTCCGACGCTCACCGAGCCCTACGCCGGCTACCACGGCATCGTGTTCACCGAGGAGTTCGGTCCCGCAGCAATGGGCATGCGAGCGCGGGCAGAGGGTCTGCGCGACTTCGGCGCATCGATGACTCCCGGCAACGCTTTCCATCTTCTTCAGGGCGTCGAAACGCTGCCGCTCCGAATGGCTCGCCATGTGAGTAACGCCGTGGCTGTCGTCGAGGCGCTCGAAGCGAACGATTCGGTCGCCTGGGTCAAACATCCGCATTCCGAAACGCACCCCGACCACGAACTCGCAAAGAAGCTCTACCCCAAGGGCGCTGGCGCCATCATGAGCTTCGGCATCAAGGGTGGCCGTGAAGCAGGTCGAGCGTTCATCGAATCGGTCAAGCTGGCCTCTCATCTCGCGAACGTCGGCGACGCGAAAACCCTTGTGCTGCATCCGGCAAGCACGACGCATCAACAGATGAGCAACGAAGACCTTGATCTTGCGGGAATTGGTCAGGATCTGATTCGCCTATCGGTGGGTCTTGAGGATCCGGCCGACATCATCGCCGACCTCGAACGAGCGCTGTACAACTCGCAGAAAGGGCTCGCGTAATGGAGATCGTGGTTGCAGGTCGCACCGTCAGGTTCGGCAACTCGGCAATGGCAATCGACCGCGACGTTCCCGCCGTCGTTTTTCTGCACGGCGCTGGCATGGACCACACGGTGTGGCAGCTACAGAGCCGGTACATCGCGCATCACGGCTACCGGTCGATCGCCCTCAACTTTCCCGGACACGACAAATCCGCAGGTCCGGCCCTAGAGACCGTGGAAGACATGGCGGCCTGGGTGGCATTGGTCATCGATGAGTTGGGTGTTGCTCCGGCGCACGTTGTTGGCCACTCGATGGGTTCGCTGGTCGCGCTCGAACTGGCGGCGAGCTCTCCGGCGAGTGTCGCTTCGGTCATCCTGCTCGGGGTTTCGGCCACGATGCCAGTGAATAGTCTTCTGCTGGACGCAGCGGCCAACAACCAACACCTGGCGGGCGAATTGATGACCGACTGGTCGCATCACTCGGATGCGCAGATCGGCGGGCACGATGTGCCCGGTTACTGGCAGCTGGCCTCGTCGAGTCATCTGATCGACCGGTGCCCACCTGGGACCTTGGCGGTCGATTTGGCGGCCTGCAACGCCTATCAAGGGGCTGTCGAGGCGGCCTCCAAAATCGATGTGCCGACCACGGTCATCGTTGGCATGGCCGACAAGATGAGTCGTCCAAAAGCTGCCGAGCCGCTCATCGACGAACTCTCCGACGTGAGTGTGGTCGAGATTCCCAATGCTGGACATATGGCAATGATTGAAGATTCAAAAGCCGTGAGAGACGCCATGATGACGGCACTAGCGTCAGCGGGCACCGACGCCGACTCCGAGCAGTAGCTAGTCGTCGGGTAGCGACAGGATCTTCACCACGCCGGTGGTGCCGTCGACTTCAACCATCGCTCCGTCGGGAATCTTGCTGGTTGCGTCGGTGACACTGACGACGCACGGAATTCCTAGTTCCCTCGACACGATCACCGCGTGACTCATCTGTGCACCAACATCGACGACAACAGCCTCGACCGGCACAAAAAGCGGCGTCCAGGAGGGGTCAGTGATGGGAGCGATCAGCACATCGCCAGGGCCGAGTTCGCCCGGCTCGGCCGGGTTGAGCACAATCCGTGCACGCCCGGTGGCCTTGCCTGCGCAACCTGCAATACCCGCCAAGACCTGTCCTACCCCAGCCGGGTCGGCAACGATGTCGGCGCGAAGTGGCCAGGTGTCGGGTGACGGAATTTTGCCGGAGAAGTTGAACGGCGGAACGCGTTTTGCCAGTTCATCGCGAACCCGGCGCCGTTCGGCGATGGTCTCGCGAAACGAGTTCGGATCGTCGACGAACTCGTCGAACTCGTCAGAAGTGACGAACCAGAGATCGTCGGCATCGACATCGCTGCGAGCGGCGACCCGACGGCCGATCTCGCGGGCTGCCAAACGGTTGATATGAATCGCCGCGACTACCGTTGTCTTGCTGCGTTCGCGCGCCTGGCTGAACACTGTGGCAGCGCGCAGCACTCGGCCGAAGAGCGCCCATCTCGCGGGCCCGATGTCGGACCGCACGTTGGCGACCAATGCTTCGCGCTCGCCGGCGAGGCGCTGCCTTTGGACTAGCGGGTCGTGGTCGTCAGCCGCAGCACGCATGCGGTCGATCAACGCGAGCGGAAGCGCTGGGTTGGTGCCCCACGTATGGGTGGCCACCTCCCACTCGTTTGGGCCCCGACTTGCGAACTCAGCAAGAAATGCATCGAACTCTGCGACGAAATTTTGCGAAGTAGGAGAACTACGCAAACGCTGCTCGAGTTCGTCGAGCCCGGCATCGAACTCGGCATTGATCGACGGTTCTGATGCTGCGAGTTTGCCAAGACGAAACATTGCGGCCGCCGGGGCGGCCGACTCGACGTCGCCGATTCCGGCCAGGAGTTGCATCGCTACGTCTCGCTCGCCGAGGAACTGTTCGCACAACGCGCCGAGCACAGCCACGGCGGTCGCTGCCTGGATCGACGTGAACAGATGGGTCTCGAACAGGCGGATGACGAAGTCGTTGTGGTCGCGGATGGTCTCGATCAACGTGGCCTCGGTGGCCTCGGTGGCGACGCCGCGTGATTGGGCGAATAGCGCCACCTCACGTTTGTCGGTGTCGAGGTGGGTGACTGTTGGTGAGCTGATGGTGCGTATCACAAACCGCAATCCACGCAAGGTTGCGAGCCGGTTGATGTCGGCCGGCTGCGATATATGCGCGGGAGCGATGTCGCCGTTGCCGAGTAGCCCTTGGTCGACCTCTTCGAGGTCGCTGCCAGGCAGACGCAGCGCGATGACCCGGTTCAGCGAGAGGTTGAGATAGGCGTAGCCGCCGAAGATGCCAACGGCGACCATGGCATCGCCCTCGTCGAGTTCGTCCCGAGTAGCCAGACCGCTGCGAACCATCGCGTTACGCATGGCTTCCTCGCCTTGGCGGGCGGCGGTCGAATAGCTCAGCGGGTAGTACGCGTAAGGGTTTACCTCGCCTGCATTGCCTCTGGTGTACACGGGAAAGCGGGTGCTCGGCGTGTCGCTGAGATACTTGCCGAGACCCACATCGACAAACGTGATCTGCCGGCCGGCGTTCATCCGATGATGGGCAGGTCGAAGGTGTTCTTTAGCCACCAGAAGGTGAGGAACGCCGCCACCATCATCATGAGCGACACGATAATTGTTGACGGCGGGATCTTGCCGTCTTCAGGAATTCCGGGTGTCCGTTTACGCATCCACCGAAGCGCCCGGTCAGCCCAAGCGACGTCCTTCGACAACACGACCAAGCCTGCAGCGACGATGACGCCACCGGGTCCGGGCAGCGGCATCAAGATGATGCCGAGGATGACAAGGAAAAACCCAAACGTCATCCTGACGATACGGACGGCAATATGTGCTCGTGCTTCGTCTTCGGATGACTCCCGCTCACCTGTTTCGAATTCAGCTTGAACTGCTGCTTCGTTGAGCTCTTCGTAGTCAAACGCCATGCAGTGAATGTACTTGGTTCATTGACGGTCGAGAAAGCGGTACACGTCGACCAGGTCGACGCCCGGAAACGCAGAGAACTCATGGGCCCCCGCCGGGAGTGCGGTGAGCACATGGCTCCGTTGCGCAGCAGAAGGCCACGCAACATCGCGCCACCGCTCGATCAAGGCCGGATCAGGTTGGCTATCTTCGGTACGGGCGCTGATGCGCCGAATGGTGTCGCCGCCGCGAAAATACTGCGAGTACTCCTCGGTGGTGCCAATGGTGACCGCAAATGGGTTCCGCCCAGAATTGTTTTCAACGTACGTCACGCACCAAAAACTGCCGTTGTCGGTGAGTGTGTGTTGGTAATGCAGGAGAAAGCCGTCGCTGCTCTTCCAAGCTTGTCGAGAGCCCCACTTGCGCGGGAGCCGCTGGCCTTCGACCGTGCCATCGGGTGCGGTCGGAATACCAATGCCATCGTTTTCGTACGCCTTGCCGATGACGCCCTCAGCATTGGTTCGCAGGAAATGCACGGGGATGCCGAGATGTTCGGTCGCCAAGTTGGTAAAGCGGTGGGCAGCGGTCTCATAGGAGACGTAGAACATTTCCTTGAGGTCTTCGATACTGATGTCCTTCTCGTCTTTTTCGCGCTCGAGAAGCTCGACCGATACCTCCAGGGGCAACAGCACTGCTGCAGCGAAGTAGTTCGATTCGATGCGCTGGCGCAGATAGCCAGGAAAGTCTGACGTGGTCTGGTGATCGAGTGCGAAATGGCCGAGCGTTTGCAACACGACCGATCGCGCCGCTCGCAGCGTCAAACCATCGCGGTCAGGAATGTAGATGATGCGGCGCCGCTGATCGGTAACCGACCGTGCTGAACGAGGCATACCTCGCACGCGTTCGATACTGAAACCGAAGTGCGCAGCGATAGCGGTAAGTAGGCGCTCGGAAACTGGGCCCGTGCCCGGATAGCCAACCGCCGCCAACGCCTCTTGAGCCCGTTCTTCGATATGTGGGTAGTAGTTGTTGCACTCACGCATCTCTTCGCGGAGCTGCGCGTTCGCGATGCGCGCCCGGTCGCCCGCGCGCTGCCGCTTTACCGAGTCTCCGTCGTCGAGCCCGCTGGTATCTGGGAGAGCGTTGTAGAGACCCGAGATCGCTTCGAGTACATCGTCGGTGAGTTTGGCGGAGACCTTCACCTGCGGAAGTCCGAGGGCTCGGTACCGAGGGTCGGCCATCGCCGTCTCGACATCGAGTTCTAGTTGGCTGCGTCGGTCGGGCGGCGTGGGGTCGAGCAGCTCACCAAGATCGACATCAAACGCCTGCGCTAGCTCATCAAGCAGGCTGAGTTTTGCTTCGACACGGCCATTTTCGAGTTGACTCAGGTAGGGAGCGGGCCGGCCCACCCGGTCGCCAAGCTCGTTGAGTGTCATTCCGGCTGCTTTGCGGAGGTGCCGGACCCGAAAACCGAGCACTCGGGCGTTGGTAGTGCCTTGCGCCATGAAGACTCCCGCAAGATTGACTGATCTTTCGATAATAGCCAATTTTCAACGCGATTAACAGCGCAAGATACTGCCGTCTTTCGATTCCGGCCGCCATAATCGGAAGATACGCGTTGCGTACCACCCCCCAACTAGTGACAACGACGTCACAGCAGCAGTCACGTCGCCAGCCGTGGCAAGAAGGAGCGATTCTCGAATGAGCATCATCGAGCACACCGAGGTGACGCCGTCACCAACCACCGACGGAGTCCTAACCCCGGGAGCCATCGCCTTTGTCGCCAAGCTTGAACGCACCTTTCGTGCGCAGCGCTCTGCACTGCTCGAACTGCGGCGGGAGCGACTCGCTCGTGTCGCCAACGGCGGAGCGTTGCGGTTGCCGACCCTCGGTGGCGCAGTACGTAAGCAGCAATGGCAGGTGCACGACCGCCCCGAAGCTTCAGCGACCGTGACCGTCGATGTCTTTGCGCCAACCGATCCCGCCCTTGGACTGGCCATGGTTTCCGGGCTCCGTTTGTGTATTGCCGACTGCTCGTTGGCCGACGACTGGCGCGAGGTTCTCGCCGGCCATGCCGCTCTCCGCGGCGCCAAGACTCGTCAGTCGAACCGCACGGCGATGACCGCAGTTCGCACACGTTCGTTCGACAGCGACGAGCCGAACGTTCTGGTCGATGGCCAACCAATCTCGGCGGCGCTATTCGACTTCGGGGTAACGGTGTATCACGCATCGAAATCTCCGGGGGAAACCACGACTCAGCGGTTCGAACTCGCGGGTCTCGAAAGCCACCTTGAAGCTCGCCTCTGGGCCGATGTGTTCGCCTTCGCCGCCAACGAACTCGCGATCAGCAGAAATCGCCTTCGAGCCATCATCGCCATCGAAACCGAGCCAGCGCTCTTTGAGCTCGACGAAATGCTGTTTGAGCTTCGCGATTTCGGCGCCGCGCTGCGAAGCATCGGCGACTCGACGCAGGCGGCACTGGTGACAGCGGTGACCGAGCGTCGAGGCTCACTGGTCATCGAACCCATCGTCGACCTCACGTCCGCCAGCACAGCACCGACCAAAATCGCCACGAAAAGTTAGCGCGAACAGCACTTGGACGGCGGGCGGCGTGTAGGCCATACGACCTGTAGCTGCAAGGCGTTCGACCCTATCGACCAGCGAGTGCACCACCTAACGTGGTGGTATTGACTACACGTGGTGAGCTCCTTGGGAGCATCGGCGGCCCGTTTTGGTGGTGTCGCCGATGACTCTCGCCCGCAGAACAGCGCTGCTATCGGTGCTGGTACTGGTGCCCTCGCTCATCCTCGGCGCGCTTGCGTTGCGAACGTCGCTCAACTTTATGGAAACGGCAGCGTTCGACACGGTCGACGTGCAGGCGATTGTTGCATCGAAAGATGTGGAGGCATGGCTACGCACCAGCGAAGAGCGCGCCCAGGAAGCGGCCGCTGACAGCTCCATCGTCGACCTCGTCACGAACACCGTTGCCGAGAAGCGAGTCAACAGCCAGACCCTTATGGCTGAAGCAGACCGTCTCGGATTGCGGTCGGCGAAGATCTACGACCAGACAGGCCTCATCATTGCCGAGACATCAGGGGCGCCGCGGATTCCCGACCAGTTCATCGAGCTGGCTCGCGGGCGAGACAGCTACTTCGGTACCGCCCGACGCGTCGAGCGGGGCGATGAACGCCTGACCGTTCTGGTTCCGGTCGGTAACGAAACGATTCAAACGGGCGCGATCCTTGCCGCCGAACTCTCGATCGAAGACCTCGACGCCGTCCTGCCAACAGAGACGCCATGGGACTCGGGCGAGGTCGCCGTTGTTCAGATCGACGCCGAGATGCGACTTCTTCCGATAACACCTTTGCGCTTCACCGAAGACGCCGAGTTCAGCAGCACCGAGGCCATCGAGGGCCTAACCACCTCGTCAGACGACCTGTTCGTAGCCACCGACTACCGAGGCGTCGACACGGTTGGCGGACTCGACGCCATCGATGGTTCGCAATGGTACGTGCTGGTCAAGGCGGACACCGATGATGTGATGGTTGCACCGCAGCGAGTCAGACTTCTTTGGCTCATCGCTAGCCTGCTCGCTCTTGGCTGGACAGCTCTTGTGGTCACCGCGGCGACGCGGCGCTACCAGCGCCGGCTGCAAAAGCTCACCGGAATGGTCGACGAGCTGGCGCTGGGAGACACCTATGACCCCGTGCCGGCCGACGGCAACGACGAAGTCGGAAGACTCGCCAAGGCCATAGACCAGATGCGCGAGAACAATCTGGCTGAGCACGACCGGCGAGCCGAGGTTGAGCGCGAACTTCGACATCAAGCACGACACGACGTCTTGACCGGCCAGCTCAACCGAGGCCGATTTATGGAACTTCTCAGCAACAGAATCGAGTCGGTAGGCGGTCAAAGCTCTGCCGTACTCTTCTGCGACCTCGACAATTTCAAGTCGATCAATGACCGGTACGGCCACAATGCCGGCGATCTACTCCTGACCAAGATTGCCGATCGGTTTGCGAGCCAGCTGATGCCAGGCGAGTACCTCGCCAGGTATGGCGGCGACGAATTTGTCCTGTTGTGTTCGTCGGAAGGCGACCGGGCCGAACAGCTGCGAGACGACCTGACGCGAGCGCTGCGCGACACCGTCGAGCTTGAAGGCATGCCGGTTCTGGTTGAAGGCAGCATCGGCATCGCCTCTGGACATTTGAACGACGACCCGTCTGAGTTTGTACGCCGAGCCGACCTCGCAATGTACGAGGTAAAGAAGGGGCGCAAGAACGCAATGTTGCCCGGCGTCGGCGAGCGACGGCGCGTTGACTACGGCGACGACGAACTCAGCATGGCCATCGAAGAGAACGAACTTCGGCTGCTTTACCAGCCAATCATCGGGCTCGAAACCGGGCGCATCTCTGGCGTTGAGGGCCTTGTCCGCTGGCGTCATCCGCAGTACGGACTACTCGACCCTTCAGGCATCATCGCCCGCGCCGACCGAAGCGGGCTACTCGACCGGGTCGACCGTTGGGTTTTCGAGCAGGCATGCCGCCAGCTCAAAGCGTGGATGGTCAGCCGCACGATCGATGACTCATTCTCGATGTCGGTCAACCTGTCGCCACCACTCCTTACCGACCCGACCCTGGTCGACGACCTCGACCGGCTACTCAACATCTACGACATCGACCCGGCGATGATGCAGATCGAGATCACTGAGCACGGTCTCGGCGGTGTCGAGGACCAGGTGATGCGCTCGCTCGATGGCATCAAGAAACTGGGCGTCCGCATCGCCATCGACGACTTCGGCACGCTGCATTCAAACCTCGATCGGCTTCGTCAGTTCGAGGCCGACGCGTTGAAGATCGACAAGAGTTTCGTCAGCGGCAGTGAATGGAGTCAGGAGAGCCAAGCAATCCTTTCCGCAGTGCTCTCAGTGGCTCAGGCGCTAGGCGTCACAACGATCGCTGAAGGCATCGAAACCATCGGTGAGCGTCGGGTGCTTACCGATCTTGGTTGCACCTACGGGCAGGGATTCTTCTTTGGGCCGCCACGGTCCGCCGAACTCACGGCCCAACTCTTGAGTATGAGCCAGCACAGAACTTCTTGGCCGGCCTGAGCAAATCTGCACCCACGAAGCCGTTAGCCGGTACCGTACCAACCGGCGAGTTGTCGCCATGCCTCCGTAGCTCAGTTGGATAGAGCAGGGAACTTCTAATTCCAAGGTCGCAGGTTCAATTCCTGCCGGAGGCGCTATAAATACGCAGTTCAGAGACTCGACGAAACCCCAACCATTCGAATGACACGGATTTTGGTCACGAACTGGTCACAACAGGGGAACACATTCCGTGATACCGATTACGCCAAGACGGCGTGAAATGTCACAAAGCGGAGGCGGTAGTGGAAATCAAGAACGCCGATGATCTGTTGGTTACGGAATGGGAACGGACGGAGGTGGTGTCCTGGCGTATGTTGCATCGTCGTGCAGATGGCAACGGCAGAGAGTGGCACCGGGAGTCGGACGGAACATACACGCCAGTTGACGGCCCCGAAACCGAGCGACGTACGGCACTCGAGTAGAGCATTTTGACCGCTTGCTCAACGGCGGGGACCCAAGGGATCAGTGCTCCGCAAAAGCCATCGACAACGAGTTCCCGGCGACGATGAAGTCGAAGTTCAGGGATGAGGATCACCGCTGCCATTCGAGCGTGTCCGGATGGTTCGAATCGCTGCATCGTGATCAAGTTTAGAATTTTATGGTCCGACAATAGTCATGTGAACGAGGAGCGGGATCGGTCTGTGAGCTCGGGTCGGCATGTCTTTCGAAGGCGATGTGGCTACGAACGGAAGTGGCGCTTTGGCACGTATGCCGCATGTTTTGCTGTCGGAATCGGGTTCTCGTTGTTCGCGGCGTTGCTTGCTGGGACTATCGGAGTCGTTGGATTGCTATCTGGCGACGAGCGGGTTGCGGTGGGAAACAGCTTGGGGTCAGCGGTGTTCTTCGCCGGTGTCGCCGCTGTGGCACTACGTTATCGAGCGGGTCGATACGTCATGATCACTGAAACCACCTGTGTGATCGCGGCGAATGGTCGCACCAGCGTCTTCGATCATGACGAAGTGTCGTTCGTATTTGCCCGACCAGCGGCAACCTTCCAGAAACGAGATAGGTCGGATCCGGTGAGGTGCATGCTGTCATCCGGTGGAGAGATCCGATGCCAATTGGTCGGGAGTGGGATGAACAACGATTCAACCGAGGCTGGTTTCACAGCGGCTTTGGATCGGGCGGGCGTCGAATGGTGGTACACGAACACTCTCTTGTCTAGAGATGGTTTAAGACGCCTCCTTTAGCGGCGCTCGCCCGGCAGGGCGCGCGTCTGGCCTGGTCGCCCTAGCCCCGCGGTCGCGACCGGTTCGTGCCGAGTGAGGCCTAAACAGGCGAACCAGTTGACGTGATGCATGGTCACAAGATGGTCACAAACTACCCCGGACAGGCCAACACCGAGTAGTTCTAACCTGGCCTCAAAACGGGCTATATCACCTACTCAAGGCAAGCCTTCGAGGACGGCCGGGCACAGTAGAAAACAGCTTTACCGGAACTTCTAATTCCAAGGTCGCAGGTTCAATTCCTGCCGGAGGCGCTATGCGGATCTTTCTTCCCGACCGCCAGGGAAGCTAGCCTCGCAGCGTGAACGTTCAGCCAAACCACGTTGGGTATAGACGAGCCGGCCGCCTAGCGCGTGCCTTCTTCTCGCTTTTCGCTAGATATGACTTTCCTGACCGTCCAGCGGTACTCGATCGCGGTGGTGTGGTGATCGCTGCCAACCATCGAAGCTTCTTCGACGTCTTTCTCGCCTACGCATTGCTGCTGTGGTGGGGCGAGACGCCACGCATGCTCGTGAACGGCTCGTATTTCGATATCCCCGTCATCGGCTGGATGTTGAAGAACACTGGCTGTATTCCGGTGAAGAAGGGTGGCGGAAAGATCGCTATCGACGACGGACTCATCGAACTCAACGCCGAGCGACCAATTGCGATCATGCCCGAAGGGCGCCTCGTAAAGCCTGAAGACCGGCCGACTGGTGTCGGTGAAGCCCGCGACGGCGTCGGCCAGCTCGCCATCAAGAGCGGGTCTCCCGTTCTTGCCGTCGGAGTCTCGGGCGCAGAGCGAGTGTGGCCGGTTGGCAAGCCCGTGCCACTCCCCCGCCTCAAACGCACCACAGTCGTCGTAAAAACAAGACTTCTTACCGACCTCACCGGTTCGGCGGAACAAGCAAAGGACCAGATCATGGCCGCTTTGGCCGATGCGGTCCATGAAGCTGAATCGATCGCAAAGCCCTGACGACGACCTGAGCCAAGATTCACCTGAATCCCGGTTATCGATTGGGCATTTTCGGGCCTATGCTGGCAACCCTTGGTGGCCGTAGCTCAGTTAGGTAGAGCTCCGCGTTGTGGTCGCGGTTGTCGCGGGTTCAAATCCCGTCGGTCACCCCAAGGCAGAGTGATGGTTCCGGGAGAAATGCCCGGTACCATCACACTGCTAACAAGCGCCTCTAGCTCAATTGGCAGAGCGTCGGACTCTTAATCCGCAGGTTCCGGGTTCAAGTCCCGGGGGGCGTACCAACCGAGATCCCAGTGCTGGCAACGAATTTGCCAGTTCTGGGATCTTGTGGTTTTCGGCCGATTCGGCCCCGTGGTCACACGGTGGTCACATCGGTTCCGCGAAGCGATGTGCCGCGAGTGCACGGACCGAGCGCGTTCACACCTCGGCGACTGAGGACCAATGCGGTCAGCTCGTAGCTTGTGCGTCCCATTTTGGAAGCCCAGGCGCGGCATCGAGCAGCCGCTCGGCGTATCGGCCAGCTGCGCCGCGCACACGGTTCGGGTTCGGCGCCCAG
>CALLQB010000091.1 GCA_938015295.1 uncultured Acidimicrobiales bacterium | reverse complement strand
TGCATGCGAGGCACGCTGGCTTCGCAGTAGGCGTAGAGCAGTTTGGCGCCGTGGCGGATGATGCCACCGTGTTCTTGATCGACGCCGGGCAGGAAGCCGGGAACGTCGACGAAGGTAACGAGAGGCACGTTGAAGGCATCGCAGGTGCGGATAAACCGGGCGGCCTTTTCCGACGATTCGATATCGAGAACGCCGGCGAGCACCTTGGGTTGGTTGCCGACGACGCCGACGGGTTTGCCGTCGAGGCGGGAGAACCCGCAGACGATGCTGCGACCCCAGGCCGAGTGGTATTCGAGGAACTCGCCATCGTCCATGACCGCAGTGATGATCTCGATCATGTCGTAGGGCACGTTGGGCGAGTCGGGAACCATGCTGGCCAGCTCGGGAATGAGTCGGTCGGGAGAATCGGTTGGCACCGATTCGGGTGGCGTCTCAAGGTTGTTGGCAGGGAGGAACGACAGCAGGTGCTTGACGCTGTCGAGCACCTCTTGTTCGCTTTCGCCAACGAAGGTTGCGACACCCGACTTCGACGAGTGGCTGCCTGCGCCACCAAGTTCTTCGAGGGTGACTTCTTCGCCGGTGACGGTCTTGACCACGTCGGGGCCGGTGATGAACATATGCGACTTTTCGCGCACCATGAAAATGAAGTCGGTCATGGCGGGGCTGTAGACGGCTCCACCGGCACACGGGCCGAGGATGACGCTGATTTGGGGGATGACACCCGAGGCGGCCACGTTGCGACGGAAGATGCCTCCGTAGGCGTCGAGGCTGACCACGCCTTCCTGAATGCGGGCTCCGGCACCGTCGTTGAGGCCGATCATCGGCGCACCGACAGAGTTGGCGAGGTCCATCACCTTGTGGATCTTTTCGGCGAACACCTCGCCAAGTGCGCCACCCATGACGGTGAAGTCTTGGGAGAACACGAAGACCTTGCGGCCATCGACGGTTCCCCAGCCGGTTACCACGCCATCGGTGTAGGGGCGAGTGTCGAGACCAGCATCGAGCGCCCGGTGGCGGGCCAGCATGTCGAGTTCGTTGAACGAACCCTCGTCGAGGAAGTAGTCAATGCGTTCACGGGCGAGCATCTTGCCCTTCGCGTGCTGGCGTTCGACCGAGCGGTCGGAGCCAGCGTGCAGGGCTTCTTCTTTACGGCTGTTGAGATCGGCGAGTCGATCTGCCAGAGGTAGTTCAGACATATGACGGCACCATACCGGTTGAATGCACCGTGAACCGAAGTCAACTACCCACCCTGGGCCAAATCCTCAGCTGTTGGGAACCGGGTGCCGATACAGAACGTCATATGCGTATGCGTCTCTTCATCGTCTTTATTGCGCTGATTTTTCTGGGTGCGGCATGTAGCAACGACCAGCCGCGGCTGGTCGCCATCGGCGGCGAGTCGACTGACCCCGTGCCAACCGTTCCCTTGCCAACGGTCACTCCCGAAACCGTCCCTGCCAACGCAACCCCTACCGACACAACCTCTCCCTCTGACACGACTGGGCCAACCGACTCGACAGACTCTTCGCAGTCCGCTGTTGATGAGCCAGTCGAGGACGAGCACACACCAGTCGAGCAGGCGCCGCCGGTCGACAACACTGATCTGGCCGAACCAGTACGGGAGGACTTCTGTCGGGCATTCTTTGCGCTCGAGGATGTAGGTACTCCAGGCACGCCGTCCGAGGCCGAGTTCATGGTTGCAACGATGCGTGACGACGCCGGCCTCCTGGTCGACATGGCTCCACCGGTGCTGGCGGCTGGCGCTGTTGAAGCGGCACGATTCCTCGATGTGGTGACCGAGATGTCAGAGGCTCGTGGTTGGGACCCTGCCTTCTTCGCTGACATGAGCGAAGAGGACTTCTCGAGCACCGGTCTCGACATGGATCTCATCGAACGGTTCTTTGACGATACCGGTGCAGTGTGTTCACCGTTCGAGATCGAGACAATCGAAGAAGGTCCCATCACCACCACCGAGTAGCGACGGGCGCAACGGCGTCGCGCTGCGCCACACACCGCGGCGAAAACCAGTTGACACGACCTTCTAGGATTCGCCGATGCGTAACTTGCGAGAACTGTGTGTCTTTTGTGGATCATCTCTTGGATCGAACCCGGCACATGCGGCTAATGCGGTGGCTCTTGCCCACTTGTTGGTCGCCGACGACATTGGCTTGGTCTACGGCGGCGGCGAGACCGGCCTGATGGGGCTCATTGCCGACACCGTTCTTGAGCTTGGTGGACGAGTAACCGGCATCATCCCGGTATCACTCGGCAAAGAGGTTGCCCACCGTGGCCTCACCGAGTTAATCGAGACCGACACCATGCACCAGCGCAAGGCCCTCATGTACGAACGTTCTGACGGTTTCATCGCGATGCCCGGCGGGCTTGGAACGTTGGAAGAGGTAGCCGAGGTCGCAACGTGGCGACAGATTGGAATGCACGACAAGCCGGTGGGTTTCCTCGATACCGACGGCTACTACAGCTCGCTGTTGGCGTGGCTAGACCGTGCAGTCGACGACGGTCTCCTCAAGGAGAAGAACCGGGCGCTCGTGGTGTCGTCCAACGACCCGGCAACGCTGCTCGATCTTCTCCGCAACGATGCAACAGAGTACGAACCCAAATGGCAATAACCGACCAGAGCCAATGACCGGCCAGAGTCAACTCTGGAATCGACGGACCACCTTTGGCTCTCTAGTATTCCGGCTATGTCTGAAGCAACCGAACCCACCGTCCTAACCGAGCGCCGTGGTCATGTGATGATCATCACGCTCAACCGCCCCGAGGCTATGAACTCGGTCAACCAGGATCTCGCTACGGCGCTTGCCGCTGCACTTGAGGAACTCGACTCCGACAACGATCTGCGAGTCGGCGTTCTCGCTGGCAACGGTCGCGGCTTTAGTGCCGGCATGGACCTCAAGGCTTTCGTTTCGGGCGGCATGCCAATGATCGAGGGGCGCGGCTTTGCTGGCATCGCCGAGCGTTCGGCAGCGAAGCCGCTCATCGCCGCGGTCGAGGGATTTGCTCTTGCGGGTGGCCTTGAGATCGCCCTGTCATGTGACCTGATGGTTGCGGCTGAGGGCGCCAAGTTGGGTGTGCCCGAGGTGGGTGTTGGCCTGTTCGCTGGCGCAGGCGCACTGCTGCGTCTGCCGAAGGTGTTGCCGTACGCGAAGGCAATGGAGATGGCGCTGACCGGCAAGCCAATCCGTGCCGAAGAAGGTCTTGAGCTGGGCATGGTTGCCCGCGTTGTACCCAAGGGTGAAGCGCTCGATGCTGCCATCGAGTTGGCCGAATCGATCGCGAAGAACGCCCCGTTGGGTGTCGCTGCTTCGAAGCAGATCATTCAGGAAGCTTCGATGCTCACAGATGCCGAGTTCTGGGCAGTCCAGAACCCCATCATGGAGCGGGTATTCGGCTCAGCAGACGCAATCGAAGGCGCAACAGCCTTCGCAGAAAAGCGCGAACCAAACTGGCAAGGCAAGTAAAAAGAGTCAGCCAAACAAAACAGCAAAGTAAGAACGCGGGTCAGACCCCGCGTTCTTACTTTTTGGCTAGAGGCTGCCGAGGAAGCTGAGTATTGCGGCGTTGACGATGTCGGGGTGGGTCATGTTTGGTGCGTGGGCTGCCCCGGGAACTCGGGTTAGGCCACGACCGTTAGGCACTGCGGCTTGGAGTGCTTCGGCTTTGTCGATGGTGATCGACTGATCCTGTTCGCCGTGGATGCTGAGGATCGGCACGGTGATTTCGCCGATGCGGTCGGTAATGTCGTCGCGGTCGAGCAGGGTCATCGCTGCGAACTCCATGTCTTCGGCGCCGGCGGCGCGCCGGGCTTCCCACTTGGCGATCCATTCGGCGTTGAGATCGGGGTCGCCGAGGATGAGCCCGGCCACCATCTCGCCGACCTCGCCTAGCGGTTCGCCGCTCGTCCAGTGACCGACCATGCCTTTGTACCCTTCGAGCACCTCAGGCGGATCAACGCCCGGTTCGCTATCGATGAGAATCAACGCCGTCACGCGGTCGGGATACCGAAGCGCAGCGCGCAACGACAGGAAGCCGCCTTGCGACATGCCGGCAAACACAGCGTTGTCGATGCCGAGGTGATCGAGCAGAGCAACCGCGTCGTCGGCCGAATCCCAATACGTGAAGTGTTCGGTAGCCGGTGTCTGGCCGAAGCCGCGTTCGTCCCACCGGATGCACCGGTAGTCGCCGCTCAGTGCTGCGACCTGCTGGTCGAACATCGTGTTGTCCATCAAAAACCCGTGGCTGAACAAGATGGCCGGCAGGTCGCCACCCGAATCCTCGTAGGTGATCTGCTGTCCGTTTACCGCTGCAACTGCCATAGGTTCCCCCTGGAAAAGTGTGGTCCTCGTCTGGTGATTGGTTAGCGCATCGAAGCGAAGCCTGCACGCAACTCGTTGATGAACGTGTCGGGCACTTCGAAGGCCGCGAAGTGGCCGCCCTTGTCGAGTTCGTTCCAGTAGACGATGTTTGGGTACCGCTTTGACGCCCATCGTTGGCTACTACGGATGATTTCTTTCGGAAACGAGCTGACTGCCGTGGGTTTGTCGCAGGTGCCATCGGCAAAGCTGCTGAAGCTTTCCCAGTAGAGGCGAGCCGACGAAGCTCCGGTTGCCGTCAGCCAGTACAGCATGACGTTGTCGAGGAGTTCGTCGCGGGTAAGCGCGTCTTCGGGGTGGCCGTCGTTGTCGGTCCACGCCCAAAACTTTTCGAGGATCCAGGCGAGCTGTCCACTTGGCGAATCGACCAGGCCGTAGCCGAGGGTTTGGGGACGGGTGCTCTGTTGTTTGGAGTAGCCCGAGTCCCATTTGTCGTAGTGGGCGAATCCTTCGAGGGCCCGAGTTTCGAGTTCGGTGAGGTTGTCCATCATCTCGGGGTCGGGGCCGGCCACCGGCATGTTGGTGTGAATGCCTCGGCAGTTCGAAACCTCGAGCATGCCTATTTGAGTGGTGACCGCGGCGCCCCAGTCGCCACCCTGGGCGACGTAGTCGTCGTAGCCGAGGCGCCCCATGAGGGTGTCCCACGTTCGGGCGATTTTCTCGACTCCCCATCCGGCTTCGGTTGGTTTGTCGCTGAAGCCATAGCCGGGTAGCGAGGGGCACACCACGTGAAACGCTTGCGACGAGTCGCCGCCATGTTCGGTCGGGTTGCGCAGCGGTTCGATGACCTTCAAGAACTCGACAACCGAGCCTGGCCAGCCGTGGGTCATCACCAGCGGTAGCGCATCGGCGTGGGGCGATGGCGCGTGAATGAAGTGGATGTTGAGTCCGTCGATTTCGGTGGTGAAGTTATCGAACGAGTTGAGCTTGGCTTCGGTGGCTCGCCAGTCGTAGCCGTCGGCCCAGTAGGCGGCCACCTCTTGCACGTAGGCAAGCGGGATGCCTTGCGACCAGTCGTCGACTGGTTCGGCTTCGGGCCACCGGGTGCGGGCCAGCCGGTCTTGTAGGTCGGCGAGGACGGCGTCGGAAATGTTTACGGGAAACGGCGTGATCGCGTCGGACATGATGATTTCTTCCCCCATTGATGCAGCGTGTGGCGTACGGTAATCGCGGTATGGATCTGCCAGTGAATCCTCCAATAAAGCCCATGCTCGCCAAGGCGCTCAAGGCCATCCCCGATGGCGACCTGTCGTTCGAGCCCAAGTGGGACGGCTTTCGATGCATCATTTTTCGCGACGGCGACGACCTCGAATTGGGTAGCCGAAACGAGAAACCGCTCACCCGCTACTTCCCCGAACTCGTCGAACCGCTCAAGGCATGCCTGCCTCCAAAGTGTGTGGTCGATGCTGAGCTCATCGTGGCCTCGGGCGACGCGCTCGACTTCGATGCATTGCAGCAGCGGATCCACCCGGCTGAGTCGCGGGTGAACATGTTGGCCGAGAAGACCCCGGCCGAGGTGATGGCGTTCGATCTGTTGGCGCTGGGCGATGTGAACCTTATGGAGACCCCGTTCGGCGAACGCCGCAAGCTCCTCGAGGGCATCGCTGGCGACTTCGCTCCCCCACTCCGGCTAACCCCCACCACTACCGACCAGTCCACGGCGCTCAAGTGGTTCGACCAGTTCGAGGGCGCTGGCCTCGACGGGCTGATCATGAAACCGCTCGATGGGCTGTATCTCGAGAACAAGCGGAGCCAGTTCAAGCTCAAGCACACCCGCGAAGCCGACTGTGTTGTGGCCGGCTACCGCACCCACAAGAGTGGCGACGGCGTGGGATCACTCATGCTGGCGATGCACGACGATGAAGGCAACCTGCACCACATGGGTGTGGCCGCTAGCTTCACCGCCAAGCGTCGGGCCGAACTGGTGGAGGAGTTGGCGCCTCACGTACTCACCGACATCAGCGAGCATCCGTGGTCCGACTGGCTCGAAGCCGAAGCGCATATGGCTGCCGACGGCAAGATGCCTGGCGCACCCAACCGGTGGAGCGGTGCGAGCGGCCGCGATCAATCCTGGACGCCGCTTCGACCAACCCAGGTGGTTGAGGTGAGCTACGTGCAGATCACCAATCAGCGATTCCGCGGAACGACCCGGTTCGTACGATGGCGCCCCGACCGCGACGCCGAGTCCTGCAACTTCGACCAGCTCGAAGAGATCGTGCCGATTCCGCTGAGCAAGGTGTTTGTGCCCGAAACGTAGAGCTGGTGGCCAGGTGTAGTCGAAGTTCGCACACCCGGGCCATTTTGTTTCTGTTTCGGGCCTGTGAATCATTGACGCCGGCGTTTTGAAACGAGGCCCGGTGATCCAAACTTCAGGAACACTAGGCCTTCAGGAATACCAGGCATCGAGAGCACCACGCATGGCCGAGAACCGCCGATGAAACCACGTGCTCTGGACTACGTGCGGGCCCGCTCGATCGATCACGCTATCGAACTGTTGTCGACAGGCGCCGATGCAAGGGTGCTGGCGGGCGGGCAGTCGATGATGCCCGCGATCAATATGCGGCTTGCATCGCCTGATGTCCTGATCGACATCGGGCGAATAGATGAGTTGCGATCGATTGAGGTCGGCTCGCATCTGCGAATTGGGGCCGCGGTGACCCAGGCCGAGGTGGCAGGTCACCCTGACGTCTTGCACCGGTGGCCAATGCTCACTGCGGCGATAGCCCAAATCGGGCAGCCACCGATCCGGAATCGAGGCACCGTGTGCGGCAGTCTTGCGCACAACGACCCACAGGCCGAGTTGCCAGCAGTGGCGGTCGCGCTCGAAGCGGTGGTGACTTCGCAGTCGCGACGCGGCACACGGTCGATCCCGGCCGACGAGTTCTTTCGGGGGACATTTACCACTTCGCTCGAAGATGACGAAATAGTCACTGCAGTCGACTTCCCTGAACCAGCGCTTGGCCAGGGTTGGGCGTTTCAAGAGTTCTCACAACAGCCGGGCGACCTCGCTACCGCAGGCGCAGCGGTAGTGCTCAATCGTCGTGAAGCCGCCGCCAACCGGGTGGTGGTCTTCGGTGTTGGTGTCGGACCAACCCGAGCAACCCTTATCGAGGAGGCGATTCGCTACACCACGGATCCGAGTCTTGACCCACAACTCGTCGACCGGTGGGGAGCGACCCTTTCGCCGTTCGACGACGCACACGCGTCAGCGCACACGAAGGTGCAACACGCCAAACAGATTGTCGTTCGAGCCGTTGCCGAAGCACGGGGGCGCATGTCATGACTGAGTTGACTTCGACCACCAGCTCACGGCGCCGGATACTCGCACCGCCCGCCTCAGAATCGACTGCCCGTCATGAGATTGCTGTGCAGATAAACGGTGAAGCGATCGAGGCCGAGGTCGAGTCTCGACTGTTGCTCACCGATTTCCTGCGAGAGCGGTTAGGGCTGACTGGTACCCATGTGGGCTGCGAGCAGGGCTCGTGTGGCGCGTGCACCGTCCTGCTTGACGATGTGCCGATTCGTTCGTGTCTCCTGTTGGCACCCCAAATCGATGGCCGGTCGATCCGAACGGTCGAAGGGCTGGCGGAACGCGATGGCACGCCAAACAAAATGCAGCAGGCGTTCTGCGACCATCACGGACTGCAATGCGGCTTCTGCACCCCGGGACTGCTGATAACCCTGACCAGCCTGGCCGAACGGGAGGTTCCCGTGACCCTCGACGAGCTCGATCACCACCTGGACAGCTCGATCTGTCGTTGCACTGGCTACATGAACATCCGAAATGCAGCTCGCTATGCGCTTGGTCTCATGCCACCCCGGGTCGAGGACCGATCCGGCGAGCGAGACGGCCCGTGAGCGAAGAGTCTCCAGGCTATGTGGGCCGTTCGGTGCCACGGGTTGAGGATGAACGGCTGGTGCGCGGGGCTGGGCGATTCGTGGCGGATTTACACGTGGCCGACGCTGCCGATGTTGCGTTTCTGCGCAGCACGCAAGCCCACGCCCTCATTTCTCGACTCGACACCTCTCGGGCGCGATCGATGCCGGGCGTGATAGCGGTATATGAGGCCGCAGACGTCGTTGATCAAATCACGCCGCTGGTGGCTGCTGAACTGCGCGTGCCACCGGGCCTTGCCGAACTTGGACCAATTAACAAGGTTCAGCCGGTGCCTATTCTTGCCAACCCTGAGGTCACCTATGTCGGCCAGCCGGTCGCCATGGTGGTTGCCGAGTCGCGCTACTTGGCCGAAGATGCCGTCGAGTTGATCGAGATCGACTACGACGAACTGCCAGCGGTAGTGGACCTCGAGCTAGCTGTCGCTCCCGACGCGCCGCTCGTCTTAATCGACGAACAAGACAACGTCGGGGTCCACATACGCCACGGCAAAGGTGACGCCGCACGAGCGATCGCCAACGCCGCCGTCGTCGTAGCGGACACGTTCTCCACCCAGCGCCACGTGTGCGCGCCACTTGAAACCCGGGGGATCCTGGCCGAGCAGGATCCGTTCTCGGGAGCTCTGACTGTGTGGTCTTCTACCCAAACGCCACACCGACTACGCGATCACATCGCCGAATCGATTGATGTGCTCGCTGACGACGTGCGAGTGCAAGCGGTCGACGTCGGGGGTGGGTTTGGACAGAAGGGAACCGTGGTCGTCGAAGAGTTGCTCGTCCCGTACGCCGCCCGCCATCTTGGTCGACCGGTTCGGTGGATCGCCGATCGATACGAGAATCTCACCGCCGACGCCCACGCCCGAGAACAGGTGCATCACATCACCGTGGCCGCCGACGCCGATGGGAAACTCGTTGCGGTACAAGATCGCTTCTTGGTCAACCTCGGGGCCCGCAATATGACGGGGTTGGTCGTGCCCTACAACGCGCTGTGTCATCTCGTCGGGCCCTATCAGGTCGACAACGTCGATATCGAGGCCACTGGCGTGCTCACCAACACCACCTTCACGTCGCCGTATCGCGGTGCGGGCCGTCCCGAAGCGACGTTCGCAATGGAACGTGCACTAGACCTCCTCGCCATCGAGATTGGCATGGAGCCGTCGGAGTTACGACGCCGCAACCTGATCGGCCCTGAACAGATGCCGTACCGGACGGGCATGCTTGATCGCCGCGGCCTGCCGCAGGAATACGACTCGGGCGATTACCCCGAGTTGTTGTCGAGGGCGGTCGACATGATCGATTTGCCATCGGTGCGGAAGCGGCAATCATCGCCGCCGGCCGGTGGACGGGTGATCGGCGTTGGGTTCGCGATGTACATCGAGATGACCGGCTCCGGCCCGTTCGAGGGAGCCCGCGTCGAAGTCACGCGGTCAGGGCGTGTCCGTTTGTACACCGGGGCCTCGTCTCAAGGTCAAGGCCACCGCACCACGTTTGCGCAAATCTTGGCCGACTCGTTTGGCGTGGATATGGCCGATATCGACGTGGTCGCGGGCGACACGTCGAGGATCCCGGACGGTATTGGCACGGTCGCCAGCCGGGCGTTGGTCACCGCAGGTAATGCGACTCGACAGGCCGGGCACCTGTTGCGCCAACGCGTTCTCGATGCCGCCGCCGACGTGATGGAATCAAACCCCGCGGACCTCGAACTCAACAAGGGCATCATCAGCGTGGTCGGTTCTCCCACAAAGTCGATCACGCTCGCCGAGCTGATACGTGCCGTGCCGCATGCGCCCGGTGGCACTGGCAGCGATGGCCTGTCGGAAACGTCGTACTTTCGGCCACCGAACTACGCCACTGCGAGTGGAGCCCACGCGGTCGTGGTCGAAGTCGAACCACTGACTGGACGAGTAAGCGTCGTGGACTACGTGGTGGTGCACGAAGCGGGCCGCATCGTCAATCCGCGTATCGCTGACGCGCAGATCGTGGGCGGAGTTGCCCAAGGAATCGGTGGCATTTTGTGTGAGCACATCGTGTATGACCCGAGCGGTCAGCCCCTCACCTCGACCTTCGCTGACTATGCGATGCCGCTCGCAAGCATGATTCCCGACATTCGGCTCGATGAGATCGTGTGCCCGAGCCCGACGAACCCGCTGGGAGTCAAAGGCCTTGGTGAAGGTGGCGCGGTCGGCCCTCCGGCGGCGATCGCCAACGCGGTGGAAGATGCGTTGCGCCGCATGGCCGGCGCAGATGTGACAATTCGAACGGGGCCGCTCAGTCCGAGCCGGGTGCTCGGTCTGCTCGCAGCTTCGCCGTCGCTCAACTAGCGGTCAGCGCGAGCGGGCCACAGACGGTCGAGCGCCTATTCGATGATCGAAAGGTGTGCGTGGCTTATTCGCCAGCCGTCTTCGGTCAAGCGCCAGACCTGGGTGCGCAAACCTTGCGATCCGTCCGGGCGCGTGAATTCGAGAGTCGCTACAACGGCGCCGGGAGCAAGGAGCCAAATGTCTGCTCGGCCGTCGACCCGACCGCGAGCCATACCGGGGGCCTGCCGACGTCGCATTGCGTCGATTTCGGTCGCGCCTCGCACCGCCCCGCCTTGTCCGAACCGGGTGGTCGTGGGAGCTTCATCGAACCATACCCCTACAGCGTCGAGGTCGTCGGCCCGCAGGGCTACGTCGTAGGCCGCAACTGCTGACCGAACGGCATCAAGTGCGTTGGCGTTTTCGTCCATGCCCCAACTACAGCCCACTTTTCTGTGGTTGTTTGCGGTGGCAGGCTTTTCGCAACACAGCGTTCACACCGTTGTACACAATTGCAAAGAATTGGAAAAACTGGAAAAACTTGTAAAGAACCGCAAAGAGAACGTGCGAAGCCTGCAAGGGCTCCGACAAAGATACTGAACGTGATCTACCCGAAACACGGTGTTCACCGGCCGTGCTTAGGGTCTGCGCAATGAACATGCGCCTCACCGCTACCCCCGAAACGTGTTACTGGGGGTACCTCGACTCGAACCTGCCCACGGTCATGCACGTGGATTCGGGCACCGAGATCACGATCGAAGCCGTCACCCATCACTCCGGAGACGCTCCCGACCTCTTGATGGACGATGGGGTGCGGGCCATTTGGGACGGTATAGCTGTGGCCGAGCGCGGGCCAGGCCCCCACATACTGACTGGACCGATCCACGTGACGAACGCCGAGCCGGGCGACACCTTGCGCGTCGAGATCTTGTCAATGAAGCCGCGGTTTGCTCACGGTTCGAACTTCGCGGGCAATTGGGGACTGTTTTACAAAGAGTTCGACAAAGAGCGAGTCACGATATACGAGCTGCTAGATCCACCGGCCGACGGCAGCTTTCCCTCGAAGGCTCGGCCGGTGTTCGGATTCGATTTCAAACGGCTCGAAACTACGAACGTGCCTGGGATCGTCACCCCACCTGATCCAGGTAGCCGCCAGCCCTTCAGCCGAGCGGTGGAAGTGGCGGTCCGCCCGCATCTCGGGATCATGGGAGTGGCTCCTGATGGCGGACGCATGTCGAGTACGCCTCCCGGCGTCTTTGGCGGCAACGTCGATAATTGGAGGTTCGGTCCAGGAGCCGTTGTTCACTATCCGGTCTTCAACCCTGGAGCCGGGTTCTACGTTGGCGACCCACACTTCGCGCAAGGAGATGGCGAGATCTGCGGAACGGCGATCGAGGCATCGCTCGATGTCACGCTGCGCCTGTCATTGGTCAACGACGTCAGTGCCAGCTCGCCATTACTCCTCACCGAATCACAGTGGTACACACACGGCTTCGGCGACCAACTCGACGAAGCAATGAAGATGGCGGCAGATTTGGCCTTGCGTCTACTCGTCGACCGAGGAGGCTTCACCCTTGACGAGGCCTACTCGCTCGCTTCGGTCGCGGTCGATCTCGGAGTCACCCAGGTGGTGGATGGAATAGTGGGCTGTCACGCCGCCATACCGAGGTCCCTCGTCGGATAATGACGCAACCGTCCAACATGTTCAGCGTTGGGATCCTCATCGCACAACGCCAACTGTCACCGGCCGGGCGTCAGCGCCAACTGCCCATCGGCGATCGCATCATGAAGTGCCAGATTGTGTACAACGCAAGATTTTTCCCTGGTACGGTGAGCCACCTTATGACCAGCGAAGCACTGACCAGCGAAGCACCGAAAGTCCAGGAGACCTCCACGCCTCTGTATGTGCGCATCGCTGAGAACATTCGCGAAGAGATCCTCAATGGCGTTCTCGAACCGGGTCAGCACCTCCAGGAGCAGCATCTCGCCGAGCGGTACGGGGTGTCACGAGTTCCGGTGCGAGACGCCTTACGACGCCTCGAAGCCGAGCGGCTCATCCACGTCGAAGCCAACCGCGGGGCTTTCGTTAGTCGCGTCACGGCCGAGGAAGCGGCCGAGTTGCTCCGCGTGCGCCTCATCCTCGAAGAGCTGCTTTGCCATGACGCAGCCAAGAATCGAACCGAAGCACAGCTCCAAGAACTACGAGAGATCGTCGTGCTCGGCACGTCTTCGGTCCGTGGAGCGAGCCCTTCGCAGCTCGTCGCCCTCAACACCAGGTTTCACCGGCTCCTGGGCGAGGCCAGTCACAATCCAACTGCGGCTGGCCTAGTCGAGCAACTCCGAAAGCGAAGCGAACTGGAGTATGCGGGCCGACTCCCCAAACGGGCGGAGTCATCGTGGAAAGAGCACCAGGCCGTCTTCGATGCCGTCGAGGCCGGTGACCCTGAAGAAGCCGCTCGCTGCATCCGCGAACATCTCACGCACGCAGCGGCGGCTTGGGACATGGACATCACGAAGTAGTGGCCACGTGATGCCGGCTCGGGTAACCGCAGACGCGGTGGTGAGCAAGCCTGGCGACGGCCATACCATCGAGCAGGGGCACCTCGACATCATCGACGGCCGAATCTCAGAAGACCTGCAGGTCGAGCCCGAGGTGCTTCTCGATGCCGTTGGGACAGTTGCCGTTCCTTCGCTTGCCAATGGGCACGACCATGGGAGACCAGTGTCGTCGCTTGCATTCGGCGCCGTAGACGGGCCACTCGAATCCTGGTTGACCGCCATTCGCACGATGCCTCAGCTCGACCCCGAGGCGAGCGCAGTCGTGTTCTTTGGACAGCTGCTCGCCAGCGGCTTCACCGCAACAATGCACTTCGACCGGCCGGGCGAGCCACAAGCATTGGTCGATTCGCTTTCGGTTGTCGGTCGCACTGCATCGACGATGGGAATTGCGGCGGCGATCGCCGTCCCGATGGTCAACCGCAACAACCTGCTCTATACAGACGACGCCGTGGCAACCGAAGCACTACGCGGCTGTGGCTACAGCGGAGACCCGAGTCGCTTCCTACCTGACTCGATTGCGAGCGTCGGCGAACAACTTGCCGCCGTCGATGCGATTGCCGACCAGGTAGATGGCAGCAGGGTGAATGTCCAGTACGGCCCGCACGGCCCGCAATGGGCAAGCGACGATCTGTTAGAAGCGGTTGCCGATGCCTCGTTACAGACCGGCCGCCGGGTCCACATGCACCTGCTCGAAACGGCTCGCCAGCGACAATGGGCCGACCGCGAGTACCCAGAAGGCGTCGTTCGGCACCTCGATGAGCTCGGGCTTCTCAGCGAACGCCTCTCTTTGGCGCACGGCGTCTGGCTGCGACCCGACGAACTTGCGTTGCTCGGAGACCGAGGCGTAAGCATCGTTATCAACAGCAGTTCGAATCTCCGACTGCGATCCGGGATCGCTCCAATGGCTTCGATGGTTGCGGCCGGGGTCGACGTGGCCGCCGGGCTTGACGGTCTCGGGTTCGACGACGACGTCGACGGATTCCGCGAGCTGCGGCTTGCCCATCTGCTGCAAGCCGGAACGGGTCTCGACGACGCCGTGTCGATGGGTGATTGCTTCCATGCGTCAATGAACCAGTCGCATCGCGTGGTCCGAGGTACCGACGGGCCCTGGGGATTTCCTTCAGGCGCACCGGCTGACATCGTGTTTCTCGACCGCGAAAGGTTGCGGGCCGATCTCGCCGTCGATGTCGATGACGCCGAACTGATCAAGGCGAGAGCAACGAAGAGCTACGTGAAGCACGTGGTCGCCGACGGACAGGTGGTCGTCCGCGACGGACACGTGCTCACGGCCGACGTTGAAGCAGCGGCGGCAGAGATCCGCCAGCAACTGTTGGGCAGTACCAGCCATCTCAGCGCCACGGCCGACGATGTGGCTGCGCTACAGGCCGCCACCCGGCGCTACTACGCCGACTGACAGCGAAACCCGTTGTCAACCTGATGCTCTGTCGCCGCTCAAGCTGGGTCGAGTTGTGCTGCAGCATCGAGAAGAAGAGCGTCGCTGCCCGGGCGACCAAGAAGTCCTATTCCCACAGGAAGGCCATCGAGTTGCGTGCCGGGCACGACGACGGTCGGTGAGCCGGTGCTTCCCGCGACGCTATTCACTGCCAGCATCCGCATACGGACCCTGTCCGCTTCGGGTCCCGACAGCGTTGGCTCGGGAGCGGGCCCCATCGTTGCGGGAACGACAAGCACAGTTCCTTCGGCGACCAAGGCATCAAGCCGATCATGTACGCGGCCCCGGATCAGATCCGCTTCGGCAACCTCGTCGGCCGTGATCTCCGACGATTGCACCAATCGCGCCGCAATGTCGGCGCCCATCGAGGGACGACGAGCGGTGAACCAAGCACCGTGGGCTTTCCAGGCCTCCCATTGCTGCCGAATACGGAAACCGCGAAACCATTCGTCCAGGCTGTCGTCAGTTGGAACGACCCGAACGGATTGGGGCGCAGTGCCGGTTAAGGTTTCGGCGATCTCGTTCGCGCGTGCTCGAAGCCCTGCTTGCACCGCCGGGTCGGTGAGGCTCAACAGATCCTCGGCCACCAACACCGATGTGACGGGGTTTGGTGCGGTGGCTTCGGCCAACATCACCTGTCCAAGCGCTCGCAGGTCCTCGCCCGAGCGGGCGAACCAGCCAACGGTGTCGTAACTCACGGCCAGTGGCAGCACGCCATCGATCGGGATACGGCCGTGGGTCGGTCGCATGCCGAAGATGCCACACCACGACGCTGGCACCCGAACCGAACCTCCCGTGTCGGTGCCTAGGGCAACATCGGCAAGCCCACCCGCGACGGCGCTAGCCGAACCACTCGACGAACCGCCGGGGATTCGACCAGGCGCGGCCGTGTTGCGGGGCGTGCCGTAGTGCATATTGGTGCCGGCCAGACTGAACGCGAGCTCATCAGTAATCGATTTACCGATGACCGTCACACCAGCCTGGACCAATCGATCAACCGCTGGAGCCGACGCGTCCGCAACTACCGCATCGGAGAGAAAGTCAGGATTGCCGGCTCCGGTCTTGGTCCCCTCGATGTCGAAGAGGTCTTTCACGACCCCTGTCATTCCAGCGAGCGCTCCATCGGTGTTGCCATCGAGCAGGATCGCCGGTCCGAGAATCAGTGCGCCCAAATCGTCTGTCGGCAGCAACGAAGCGGGAGTCACGAGATCGGCACCCCAGCTTCGCAACCGGGACACTGTTCGGGGTTGTGAGCATCCATCCCGTCGAGCGTGACCAGTACGTGGGTCTCCACACCCAGGTCGATCTCGAACAGTCCTTTCGTGGCGAGCACCGACACGCCAACCGGTGTTGCGCCGTGGGAGCGGACCACGTGCAGCAAGTGTTTGGCTGTTCCGCCCGTAGTGGTGATGTCGTCGACAACCAGCACCGGCATTGGGGGTACACCTGCGCCGCCAAAGAGCCGGTAACCGTCGCTCGACTTGCGGGCGAACCTCGGTTCGGCGCCGAGTCGACCCGCAATCGACCAGGCCATCACACTTCCCGCCTCGTTGGCGCCGAGCACGATACCGATGTCGCGATCCACCCATTGCTCGGCGACGGCATCGAACAACGCATCGGAGACCGCTTTGTCGGCCAGCAAGTCCACGGCTTGGAAATAGCGCGTCGAGTGGAGCCCACTATCGAGGACAAAGTGGCCTTCGCGAATGGCCCCGCTCGACTCGAGCAATTGCGCTGGCGACGTCACGCTGGCGCGGTCTCGGTCAACGCTGCTTGGAACGCAGCAATGCCAGCTAGAGCCACTTCGAGGTCCTCTTCTCCGGTGCCAGATCCAACGCCTACAGCGCCGATGACCTCGCCACCGACCTCGATTGGCACACCAGCGTTGAGGTTCGTCAGCTTGCCCCCGGTTACCAATCCGAGCTTGATATCCACGCCGGGCGTCACCGATCCGGTCTGGGCTCGTGACGAAGCTGCGGTTTCCGCCTTCGCACGAGACGACAACTCCGACATCGTCTTGGCGCCGTCCATGCGCGCATACGCGACCATGTGACCGGCCGTATCGACGATCGTGATGCACATAGGTATGCCCATCGCGTCAGCCTTCTCCATCGCAGCGTGAAGCACCGTATGCGCACCCGCGAGCGTGAGCTGGGTGCTTGGTCTGGTTAGTTGAGTCATGTGTCTACCTCCAAGAGGACGGTTATGAGATTTGACCCCACGGGGCCTTGGTGTTCGGCGCCAGCCGAAGCGAGGATCATTGGATCGCCAACAACGCTGGCGACCACGGCGTTGGCGACGGCCTTCGCCACGATGCCGGCCTGGCCAGACATGAAGTCGGAGTTGATGGTGTGGCGTCGGCCGCGGACCTCGCTGGTCAGGTCGGCGCCGCAATTGATAAAGACTTGGCGAACCCGGGCCGCATCCGCCGCCGAAAGCGGAATCGACGGCTCGTCGAGGCCCGCCGCAACGAGAGCGTCCATGACACCACTCACATCGAGCTGGTCGGTCATAACACCACAGCCCGAACGCAACGAGCTGGTCGACGTTGTCGAGTTGCCAAAGACGAGCACACGGGCGGCGGTTTGTTCACCGCCTGCCGACACCGAACCTCGACTCGTGACCAGCGACCGGTCGCTGTTCACCACATCATCGGTGACAGTCTCGGCAGCGACTTCGCCCAGTGCGATCGCGATGCCGAGCGCCGAGGCAGCCTTGGATGCCGACGAAGCGGCGCCGAGTGATCCACCGATGAGCTTCGAAACCGACTTGGCCCGCTCCGGTGTCATCGCAGGACATTTGATCTCCACACAGGTGACCTCATCGGCGGTCATTCCGCCCTCGGCCACAGCAGCCGTCACCGCTTCGGCGACCAATTGCGCCTGCAGTGCAGTTCCGAGTTCGCTCGGTGCGAGGTCGCGGGTGCTCGCTACACCAACGGCAAGTCGCGGATCACCCGGAGGAGTTTCGGTCGCTGTTTCGGTTTTGGTGATGACGCTGTGATGCGGGCTCATGAGCCCGCCCGTAAGGCCGATCATCATCATCGGCACTCGAGCGACGACATCGTCTGGTGACTGATCCAAATGTCTGCCGATGAGCAGCGATAGCTGCAACATCGTGAGGGCGCGGGCGTAACCCGTGCCTTCGGGCTGCGAAAGTACGCCGATGATCGCGCCGGGGTCGATCTCGCCGCTGTTGATTGCCGCCTCGAGTGACGAGACGTCACCCGGATCGGACATGGGCAAGCGGTGCACGTCCCAGGCGGTCATCGGGCGATCACCGCAAGTGCGTCGATCTCTACCAGGTACTCCGGCTTGACGAGTGAACAAGCCACCGACGTCCTCGCTGGTCGTGGCTCACCGAAGCGGGAACGGTACGCATCGTTGACGGCGCCGAAGTGCTCGAAGTCCGAGAGATACACCGTGACCTTGACGACGTCGGACATCGTCGCCCCTGCATCGATCAAGAGTTGTTCGATGCGGTCGAGCACGCACTCGGTCTGTAAGGCAGGGTCGCCAACGCCAACGACCTTGCCATCGGAGCCGATCGGTGTCTGACCAGACACGGCCACAATGGGGCCAGCCGTGACCGCCTGGCTATAGGGGCGATTTGGCGGTGTGGTGATGTCGCTGACGACAAGGTCTACAGCCATGGGGTACCTCCGGTAGTTGATGGGGAGTCGATAGAGGGCCCGGGTGGTGAAACCACGAGCCAATCGGGGATGTCGAGTTGGGAAAGAACGGCGTGCGGCAAGATGGCATGGACCCCGACCCTGCGGTTCACGACTTGGGTGATGTGCAGATCGACGGCCAGGCTTGCTAGGCGATAGCCGGCCATCCATGGCAGATCGCAATACGTTTCGAGAAACGTGAGTAGCTGATCGATTGCGGCCCGCGCTGCGGCCTCGAGCGTGTCTTCGAACCCCATCGTGACCAGTCCCGCGGGTGTGACTGCAAGTGGATGATCGATCGCCAGCCCGGGTTGTATCGCGATGCGCAGATCGCCGTCCATGCTCGTTTCGACGGCGGTCTGGTTGATCTCGCCATCGCCCTGGGCGGCGTGTCCATCGCCGACGCTCACGTTTGCGCCGGGTACGAAGACTGGCAGGAACAATCGGGTGCCTTGTATCAGTTCTTTGCAATCGATATTCCCACCGTTGGCCCGTGGTTCGACCGTCGAAATCGTGCCCCACGACGGTGGCGGCGCGGTGGCGATGATTCCAAAGAAGGGACGAAGCGCGATGTCGATACCTGGCGGCACATGGCCGGTTCGCTGCGCGGCATCGATGGGGATCGCGACGATGTCTACGTCGACGCTGGCGTCGAGAGCGTCGGGGAAAAGCCCCTTACCAGGACGCATAAGGTTGATTCCGTAGGGGGCGCCAAAGCGAATATCGAGCAGATCGATCGCAAGTACATCGCCGGGTTTCGCACCCTCGACCGCAATAGGGCCGGTGACGATATGGGGCCCTGGCCCGCGAGGGATGTCCGAGTCGATGATTGCCCGAAGATCATCGGCGATCCACCTGGCAGGCACGGGGTCGTCGAGCTTGCCCTGCACTGAACGAACGCGTACAACGCCACCGTCGGGAATCTCACAAACCGCCTTCCGGTTGCCGTCCTGGAAGCCCCAGTGGACCGACTCCGGGGTGGCTTGCAGCTCGATGGGGGCGACGTCGAGACTCATCACGGCCGATGGTCTCCAAACAGTGTCGAAAGATGTGGCTGGCGGCCTTCGGCTTCATCGATGATCGACGCAACATCGATCGTGGTCGGCGACCCGTCGGCTACAACGTGCGCGCCCCCGACCCACACGTCGACGACGTCGTCACCCGACGCGGCAAACACAACAAGCGCCTCGATGTTGTCATGCACGCCTCGAAGGCGAGGGGCCAGGTGCAGGCGCCGACCGTCGATGAGCGCCAGGTCGGCAAGTTTGCCGCATTCGATCGAACCGATCTTGTCCCCCATACCAAGCGCCTTTGCGCCATCTGCGGTCGCCATTCGGAGAATGGTCGGTGCGGGCATGCGCAACGGGTCGAGGTGAACAATGCGCTGCAGCATGGCGGTGGCCCGCATAACCTCGAACATGTCGAGCCGGTATGCCGACAGTAAGCCATCAGTGCCGAGGCCCGTCTTGAGCCCTGCGTCGAGGAAATCCTGAACGGGAGCCACCCCAGTTCCCATCCGCATATTGGAAACCGGGTTGTGGATCACCGAGGCTCCGGCGCTGGCCAGGGTCTCGATTTCGTCTTGGGTAAGCCAGTTGCCGTGAGCGAACACCGTTCGAGGACTGATCACGCCGAGGTCGGCGTAACGCGGCACCGGGCGAGCACCGTACCGCTCGACGTGCTTATCGATGTCGCCCGCGCTCTCACACAAGTGCGTGGTCAGGCCCGTGTCATAGGCTTCCGCCGCCTCGGCCATCGCCACCACCATCTGATCACTGGCGGCGTTTTGATGTTCGAACCCGAGCCAGAACTTCACCCGGCCGCCGGTCTCGTCTTCGGCTTGGCTCCGGACCGCCTCCATATTGTCTTCGAGCGAATCACACGAGTCGGCCATCTCCGGGCGGTCGGTGGCGTGGGCGGCCACGCACGCTCGTATGCCAAGTTCGGCACACGCAGCGCCGAACTCGGCGGGTTTGTTTGGCATGGCGAGCAGTGTCGTTGTTCCGCCGGCCATGGCCTCGCCGCAGCCGAGCAGAGCACCAAGGCGAACGTCGCCGGGCTCGAGCATGCGCACCACGTTGTCGGGGTAGTGGTCGTGCCACACCCGTAAGGTCAGTCCGTCGCCGAGCGCACGGGCAGGTCGGCTGTGCATGTGCCCGTTCACCAGACCAGGTAGCAGGATCGCTCCAGGCCGGTTGAGGACCACGTCAGCGGGGCCCTGATCGCCGTCAGGACCTACCGCAACGATGGTGTCGTCTTCGATGACGACCATGCCCGGATCGAAGACGGTGTTCTCCTCATCCATCGTCAAGACGGTGACGCCCCGAATTACCGTTCGCATGTCATACCTCGTTGCCTGAAGAGCCGTTTGAGTTTGGCGAGTTCCGCATCAGGCCGTCGTGCCCATCATGCGACGGGTGATCCGGCGTTCGGTGGCGCCGGTGATCTGAAAGATCACGATCGCCGACACGGTCGCAACCACGAGGGTTGCCCACAAAAGCCCGATCTCGCGGCGACCGGCCGCCCACACGAGCAGTGCGCCGAGGCCTTGGTTGCCGGTCAACCATTCGGCGAGCATCGCCCCGAGCACACCCTTGGATCCGGCGACGCGAAGCCCCGTAAAGATGAACGGCACGGCGTACGGAATGCGTGCGTACCGGAAGAGGTCGGGCTCGCCCGCGCCGTGGACTTGGAAGAGTTCTACAACCTCGTTGGGCAATGAACGGAAACCCTTGACCGCCAGCACCAGAATTGGGAAGAACGTCACGATGGTCACGCAGACGATCGCGGTCCGCAAACCGCGTCCTGCGACCAAGACGAGCAGCGGCGCAATGGCAACGATGGGGATCGAGCGAACGGTGAGGGCGAGCGGCATCAGCGAACGTTCGGCCGTGGGCACCACGGTGAAGAGGGTGGCGAAGGTCAGGGCCAGCGTCGTGCTCACGAGGAGGCCAGCGCCAGCTTCGACGAGGGTGTACAACAAGTTGTCGAGGATCTTCGACCAGTCTTCGAGCAGCGCCGCAAACGCGTCTGGCGGCGGGGCGGCGAGGTATGCAGGCGTGTCGGTCAATTCCAGCAGCAGGATCCATAGCACTACGGCTGTCACGGCGCCGACTACCCAGGGTGCAGCGGCCCGAATGACCGATAGCACTGGACCCCGCTCGACCAAATCTCTCGATGAGGTGACCGTGTCGGCCGCCATGTCGCTCTGGTCGTAGTCCCAGCGGATGACCAGGCGCTCGACGAGAGCAACGATGCTATAGATGCTGATTGTGAGAGCAGTCGAGGCAATGATGATCATCCACAAGGCGCTCGGCTTGTAGCCCGAAAGCGCATTGATCATTGCGAGACCGAGCCCGCGATCTGCGCCGCTCCACTCCGAGATGATCGCGCCGAGCACGGACGATGCCGCTGCCACCTTGAGCCCGGCGAAGATGAACGGCAGCGACTCAGGGATGGTCAGCAGTCGAAACCGCTGAGCACGTGACGCCGAGAGCTGATCCATCAACTCCAGCCGAGCGGGCCCGGGCGCACTGAATCCTTGCATGCAGCCAACCACCACAGGAAAGAAGCCAGCGATCGCCGCAATCGTGATGCGAAGTCCCGCGCCATTGCCGATCCAGACCAGCAACACCGGGGCGAGAGCGATCAAGGGAACGCTGTAGGTGACGACCGACGCGTTGTACACCGGACTCTTTAACCGGGGGAAGACCACGGTCACCAACGACACCAAGATCGCAAGGGAAGTGGCGATGCCGAAGCCTTTCAACGCTGCCGAGAGTGTCGGTGTTATGTGGAACCAGAGCTTTCCTGGGTCCTCGGCGAATGCGCCCCACGCCTGGGTGGGTGAAGCGATTGAACTTGGGGGGATGCCGGTCGAGACGAGCAACTGCCATAACACGAGCGCAACGATTGCCGTGCCCACTGGCGCGACTCGGCCCCGCAGCCATCGAAGGAGAAGGTCTCGCTTCGACAACTGTGTTGTGGCGACGGACGTGTTGGGTTCAGTCGAACCCGCAACCGGTTCCGTTTCGACAGCCGGCGGCGACCACGTTGTGGTCATTCGCCACCTCCGAACAGCGCACGCCGGAGCGCGTTTTCCGCGGCATTGAATGCCTCGGTGTTCATCATCTCGAGGGTGCGGGGTCGCGGCAGGTCGACGTCCACGACCTCGGCAATACGGCCTGGTCGGGCCGACAGCACGAAGACGGTGTCGGCCATGAGCGCTGCCTCGCCGATCGAGTGAGTTACCAGCAGTGCCGTAACGCCGGTCTGGCTCCAGATCGACAACAGCTCGATGTTCATTCGCTGACGTGTGATCTCGTCCAGCGCACCGAACGGCTCGTCGAGAAGCAGCACCTCAGGCTGCAGCACCAACGCGCGTGCGATGGCAACCCGTTGGCGCATGCCACCGGAAAGTTGGCTGGGCCGAGCATCTTCGAACCCAGCCAATCCAACTAGCTCGATCAGCTCCATGGGCGTCAACCCGGAGAACCCAGCCGTGCGACCCGAGACCTGCTCGGGCAGCCGGACATTGTCGAGCACCGACCGCCAGGGAAGCAGCGTTGGGTCCTGAAACACGAACCCGATCTGCCGTTCTTTTCGTGCCTCCGACGGGGGACGACCGTTGATCTCGATCGTCCCCGATGTCGGAGGCAAGAGGTCTGCCAGCAATCGCAGCATCGTAGATTTGCCACAACCGCTTGGCCCGATAAGAGCCCCGAAACCGCCCTTCGGTAGCGACAAGTCGATCCCGTCAAGGGCGGTCACGGTGCCAGCCGCGACCGGGAACTCCTTGGACACGCCTCGCAGCCGTAGATAGCTGTCCTGTTCCATTTCGACTGCCGTTTCCGTCGGGTCGTCAACTACTGAGGTATCGGGGCTCATGAGCACTATCCGCCCAGAAGGGCTCGGGCGTCTTCGAGCACCGTGAGGTCGAGGACCTCGTTGACGTCGTAGGCCTCGTCGAGAAGACCACCGGAGATGGCCGATTCGATGTTGGCCACGAAGATTGCTGGGTCGATGGTCAACAACTCGCCGGAACCACTGGGATCGATCAGCTCGACCTGGGCGGTGTGCTGTTGAATCATGATGTCGTATTCGCCATCTTCGGTCTGGTAGTCAGACTCGGTGATGCGCACGGTGTCCTCGATGTTGTCCACCGAGTAGGTCCAACCTGCGAGGTCGGCGGCCATGACCGCAACGACGAGGTCACGATTCTCTTCGAGCGTTTCCTCCATCACGAAATAGACGTTGGCGTAGGTCGGCTCGCCAAGATCAGTAAGCAGGGTCCAGACGACATCGACTCCACGTGCTCGGAGCACAGCGCCTTCGCTGCTAACGAAGCCCCAGTAGGCGTCGACCGCACCGTCGACCAACACTGATGGGTCGGGGTTCTTGGGCACAAAGTTGACCTGTGACGGGTCGAGCCCTTCGCGTTCCATCAGCGCCTCAACGGTTGGTCGTGAGCTGTCGGAAACGGCGACGGTCTTGCCGTACATACCCTCGAGGGTGTCAATCGGAGCGTCGGCCATGGTGATCATGCCGAACGGGCTCTTCTGGAAAGCGGCACCAAGCGAAACCACGGGAATACCTTGACCGCGTGCGACAGCAAGTTCGTTCGAGTCGGCCATGCCGATGAGAGCGTTGCCGCTGGCAACAACGGTGATTGAGTCGACCGAAGGTCCGCCACCAAGCAGCTCGACGTCGAGGCCGAACTGGTCGTAGTAGCCCTGCTCGG
Source organism: uncultured Acidimicrobiales bacterium (assembly GCA_938015295.1). Lineage (GTDB taxonomy): Bacteria > Actinomycetota > Acidimicrobiia > Acidimicrobiales > SHLQ01 > CALLQB01. The sequence goes on along the minus strand of CALLQB010000091.1, from coordinate 13,243 downwards.
TAGCCATGTACGGGCCAGGGAACTGCATGTTCTTGAGCCACGCGAGCTGCATCGCAACCGACTGCGTCTCCGCCGGCGCCGCTTCTTCTACTTCTTCCGGCTCTGCTTCTTCTGGCTCTGCTTCTTCTGGCTCTGCTTCTTCTGGCTCCTCAGGTGTTTCCTCGGTCTCGGTTGCCGAGTCTGTATCCGTGCTGGTCGCGGCGCTTTCGTCCGCGTCGCTGCCGCACGCTCCAAGCAAGAAAGCGAAAGCGAACAACAGCATCAGCAGTCCACGTAACGATCGACGTGGCGAGCCTCCGCTCGGAAGTTTGGTTGACATCAGAACACCTCTACTAGTGGTTTAGCGAAAGTCGCGGAGTTGCGACTTGGTATACAATGAAGGTTTAGTGGGCCTTTGTTTCCGTCCCGTTGCCAAAACGAGAACTAGCGGTGGCCACTGCCAGCACGCTGCGAGCGGGACGCCAGACTTCGTCACGTATGTTCAATTCGTGCTGTTCTCTTGATACAACCGTGACCTGTGCTGCCCGGACGGAGCCCGTTCGAGGGTGAGGCAACAGAACAGACGCATGTGCTCGACATTCCGTCGGATAGCAGCGTTGTATACAGCGCCCATCTCGTTGCTGCGAGGCAACACGTCCACATCGAAGATGCAAGATCACCCACCAGAAGGCGAGCAGACATGAACTACAACGCGAACCCAGAGAGCATTTTGATACGCGGCGCGATGATCGTGACGCTAGATGCAGACGATCGCATCCTGTCGGCAGGTGACATCCTGATTGACAACGGTCGCATCGCAGCCGTTGGCGACCTGGCGCCAGAGACTATTGCTGAATGCGACCGCGTGATCGACGGTAGCGATCGGCTAGTCATGCCGGGATTGGTGAACGCACATACCCACTCACCTCTGAGCGTTGTCCACGGCGCATACGACCTGCTGAACCATCGAGCGTGCATGTGGCTCTTTCAGGCCTACACAGCGAATCGCACGCCGCGCGAGGTGTACGTCAGCACGATGCTCAACTGCATCGAAATGCTGCTGACCGGCACCACCGCGACGCTGGACCATTTCCCTGAACAATCCTTCGGCCCTGACGACGTCGAGGCCGTCGTCAGTGCGTACCGCGATTCCGGCATGCGAGCTCAGGTTTCGCTGAGAATATTCGACGGCGAATACACCGACATCCTGCCACCCGGCGGATCGCTGCCCGACAAACTCGCTGCCGATGTGAAGCGCCTCGACCCGTACGCCCCCAAATCTGTTCCCGAGCTCCGTGAACTGTGCAGCGATTCGATTGAGCGTTGGCACGGTGATTCGGGCCGAATCGGCGTCGGTCCAGCGCCGTCCAACCCGATGCGCTGCAGCGACGAACTACTGGAAATGTGTGCCGATTTCGTCGAACGCTATGACGTTGGAGTTCACACCCATCTCCTTGAAACAGAGGTCCAGGCTCACATCGCCCAGGAGCTGTACGGCACAACTACCGTCCGCCATCTCGACGATCTCGGATTACTCACACCCAACCTGAGCTGCGCCCACACGATTTGGATCGATGACGCCGATATCGACCTGATGGCCGAGCGTGGCTCCAGCGTGGTGCACAATCCCGAGAGCAACTTGCTGACTGCCAGCGGCCTCGCCCCGATCCCCACCATGCTCGCCCGTGGTGTTGAGGTCGGTCTCGGCAGTGACGGCTCGTGTAGCAGCGGGGACCAGGCAATTCACCGCGCGATGAAACTTGTCACCGCCATTCACCGGGTCGGCCAGCCTGACCGCTCGCGCTGGATCAGCACCCGCCAGGCCCTTCACATGGCAACGGCAGGCGGAGCCGCAGCTATGTTCGAGAGGGGCAAGTTCGGAGTTCTCGGCGTGGGCCAAGCGGCCGACATGGTCCTGTACGACTTGAAACGCCCTTGGTGGGTGCCGGTGAATGATCCGATTTATCAGTTCGTCCAATCCGAGACAGGCGCCGGGGCCGACACCGTGATTGTCGCTGGGCGAATACTTGTCGAAGGTGGCAAGATCACCGCCTTTGACGCAGAATCGCTTCTTGAAGAAGCCCAGGGGCTCGTTCCCTCGATGAAAGAACGCAACCGCGAACTGTTCGACGTCGTCGAGCGTGTTGGATCAGCGGTTCTCTAAGGCTTATGGGGTCAGGCACTTTTGGGGTCAGGCACTTAAAGTGCCTGACCCCTATTACTATTTTTCGTTGCGGTGAATGCGTTTGCGATGACGGTGACGATGTCGTTGGCTTGGGTGGATGACATCGAGAGCGGGATCCGCATGTCGATGAGTTGTCCAAGAACGTTGGCAGCGTGGGGTGCCGATTGTTCGGGGGCGTAGCGCCAGTGGTCGAATCGGCTGGTGAATCCGTGTGGCTCGTCGGCGCCAAACCACTTGAGCACCACTCCCGATGCCAAAGCCCGTTGGACGAACCCGGCTATGTCGGCAGCAGCGGCGTCGTCGACAGAGAACTGGATTGATGAGGCCACGAACTCCTCTCGCTGATCGCGTTCGGGTACCGAGATCCCCTCAACGGCCCGCAGCCCCTCGGCGAGCTGGTGGTACCGAGCGTTCCATGTCTCGGCTCGCTGCTCGAGCAACCCAAGCTGTGGCCGAACCAACGCCGCGGCCAATCCGCTCATCCTCATCGAGAAGTTTGGTGTGGTGAGGCGGTGCCGTTCGAACACCTCGTCGGTTGGACGGGCACCGTGTTGGGCGTAGAGCATGTACGACCCCGACATGAGCACGGCTCGCGCTGCGAGATCTTCGTCGTCGGTGACCAGCAGCCCGCCTTCGCCCGAGTTGACGTGTTTAAACGTCTGCGTGCTGAAACATCCGGCGATGCCGAACGTTCCTGTCGCTCGGCCGTTCCAGCTAGCTCCCATGGTGTGGGCGCAGTCCTCGATGACGGTGATGCCCAGCCCGTCGCAGATCGCCATGAGTTCGTCGACGTTGGGGATGTGTCCGCGCATGTACGACAGCAGGAGGAACCGGGCGCCACTGGCCTCGGCCTGCCGCTGCAGATCGGCGAAGTCGATGAGGTAGTCGCTGGTGATGTCGACAAATACCGGTTCGGCGCCGGCATGGGCAATAGCTCCTGGCACCGGCGCCAAGGTGAAGGCGTTCATCAGCACCTTGTCGTCGCGTGTGACACCGGCTGCGATGAGCGCTGCTGCCAGGGATGCGCCGCAACTGTTCAACGCCACACAGAACCGCCGGCCCAGCAGATCGGCGAATTCCTGTTCGAGGAGGGCGGCATCCATCTCGTCGACACCACCCTCGCCGTAGCGGAACAGCTTGCCCGACTCGAGTAGGTCGTTGACCCGCCGAACCGCTGTGTCGGGAAGAGGTTCCTGGCCGGTGAAGTCGAGGTCGACGACCGGCTGCGCTGCAGCATCGTCCGTCTGTTGTCGGGCCACACGTTGGTCGGTAGCGCGCAGGTCGGCGGATCGGGCGTGGCCCTCCATCCCCTCGTAGCGAGAGATGCGTGCCGCTAGTTCGCCTTGGCGTTGTGCAGCCTCGGGCGTCAGCTGCTGATAGGTGAGCTGTTTGAGAAATTTGAGCACGTTGAGACCGCCCGTGTACCGGGCTGCTCGTTTGGTGGGGAGGATGTGGTTAGGCCCGGCGCTCTTGTCGCCAAAGGTCACCGTGGCGTCTTCGCCAAGGAAGAGCGAGCCGTAGTTGGTAAGCCGCTGGTGCCACCACGGAAGGTCGGCGGCCATGACCTGCAGATGTTCGGCGGCATAGTCGTCGCATACCGATGCAGCTTCTTCGTTGGTGTCGGTGAGAATGATCTCGCCGTGGGTCTCCCAGGCTGTAGTGGCCGAGGCGCGGGCCGCTTCGGGCAGTTCCGCAGCGAGTTGCGGCACGAGTCGAGCAACCTCATTGGCCAACTCGGTTGACGTGGTCACCAGCCAGACCGGCGAGTCGGGGCCGTGTTCGGCTTGGCCCACCAGGTCGGTGGCTACCCGGTGCGGGTTGGCGGTTTCGTCGGCAACGATCATCGATTCGGTGGGTCCGGCGATGACGTCGATGCCCACGTCGCCGAACAGTTGGCGCTTGGCTTCGGCCACGAAGGAGTTGCCTGGGCCGACGATGATGTCGGCGGGTTTGCCGGTGAAGAGTCCAAACGCAAGTGCAGCGACGCCTTGTACTCCACCGAGGCCCAGGATGATGTCGGCTCCAGCGATGTCGGCGGCCGCAAGGATGGCCGGGTGCACGCCGCCCCGGTCGGCGCGTGCGGGTGAGGCGACAACCACGGTGTCGACACCGGCGACGCTCGACGTAGTGATGCTCATGAGTGCCGAAGCGATATGAGCGAACCGGCCGGCTGGCACATAACAACCCGAGACGTTCACTGGCACGAGCCGATGCCCGGCCTTCAGTCCAGGGCTGACTTCGATCTCGAAGGGCTGCAAGGATTCGCGTTGGGCTCGGGCGAAGGTGCGGATGTTTCGATGCGCTTCGGCGATGTCGTCGAGCAACGTTGGGGCAAGGCTTTTGCGGGCGGTAGCCACGGTGTCGGGGGCAACGACGATGGGCCCGTCCCAACCGTCGAACTCACGAGCGAGCGACCGGGCCCGATCTTCGCCCCCGGATCGCAACCCGTCGAGCAGGTGGGCGACCTTGGCGGCCACATCGTCGCCTGCCCCGCTGGGGTCGACGGCTCGTTGCTTGAGGTACGAGATCGCCATGGTGGTCCTATCGGGGGCGGCGATGATCGGGGTCGAACATCGGCTCAGCGCGAACCGTAGCGGCGCAACGTTCGCCGATCACCTCGAGGGTGAGTTGCGTGCCGGGTTCGGCATAGGCCGGTTCGACGTAGCCCATGGCAATGTTGATGCCGAGGTGGTGGCCATAGGCCGCGCTGGTGACGACACCAATCAGTTGATCGCCTGAAAGAATCGGATCGCCGGTGTGCGCCGAGGCAATATCGTTGTCGATCTCCATGGCCACGAACTGGCGCCGGTGTCCGGCATCGCGTTGCGCGGCGATGGCGTCGCGGCCTTGGAAGTTCTTGTCCATGTTGACGAACCGGTCGAGCCCGGCTTCGAGCACCGTGAACTCGGTATGTAGGTCGCTCTTCCACGCCCGGTAGTTCTTTTCGAGGCGCATCGACTCGGTCGCGAGCAGTCCGAAGTCGATGAGTCCGACCTCGGTGCCGGCAGCGTGTATCGCTTCGTAGACGGGCACCGATGCCTCCATGGGCATATGGAGTTCCCAACCGAGTTCGCCAGTGAAGCCGAGGCGGAGTGCCACGATATCGAACCCGGCGATCTGAATCGGCCGACTGGCAAGCCAAGGGAACGACGCGTTGTCGAGAGGCGCGTCGGTGATAGCCGACAGCACGGTGCGAGAGTTGGGGCCGGCCACCATGAGCGCGTTGTGGTCGTGGGTGAGATTGGTGATGGTGACGCTTGCCGGCGGATTGGCGTCGGTGAGAACGTCGAGGTCGTGCCACTCGGCAGAGGCCGCACTGAGTAGCCAGAAGCTGTCGTCGGACAGCCGGGTCATGGTGAACTCCGACAGGAACCGGCCTTGCTCGTCGCTGACGTAGGCCAGTGCGGTTCGGCCGACCAGGGGGATCCGGCCTGCGGTCAGCCCGTCGAACCATTCGATGGCGGCTGCTCCCTCGACAAGGAACCTGCTAAAGCCACTGATTTCGGCGACGCCCACGTTCGACCGCACTGCCTCGACCTCGCGGCCAATCTGGTCGTGGTAGGTGGAGAACCGGAACGAGGGCAGGTGTTCGAAGTCGTTCTCGGCGGGATGGAAGTACAGGCTGCGTTCCCAGCCGTTGATGGAGCCGAACTCGGCGCCCCTTGCAGCGAGCACCTCGGTTAGCGGGGTGATTTTTGCGCCACGGCCTGCTGGTCGGTGCTCGTCAGGGTGATCGAACACAAACTCGCGCCGATACTCCTCGATCGCCTTCTTCGAGGCGTACGCCTCATCTGCGTATTCGGTGAAGCGACGGGGGTCGAGCACCCAGGTGTCCCATTCGGACTGCCCGTCGACGATGATCTCGGCCAGTACTTTGCCGAGCCCGCCGCCTTCACCAACGCCGGCACGCAGGCCAAGCATGCAGTAGGCGTTGCGGCGGCCGGGGAGTCGGCCCACCAGCGGCACGCCGTCGCCCGAATAGGTAATGGGCCCGTTGACCACCGAGGTGATGCCAGCGGTCTGCAGCACCGGCAACCGGTCGAACACCCGCATCATGTTGTCTTCGAGACGGTCGAGGTCGGGTGGTTCGAGTTTGTTGGCGAAGTCGACGGGGATGTTGTCGCGGCCCCACGTTTTGCAGCCTTGTTCATAAATACCAACCAGCAGGCCTTGATGTTCCTGCCGGCTGTAGAAGTCGTCACCCGGGTCGCGCAGGAGCGGTACCCGGCGTCCGAGTTCTTGGAGTTCGGGGAGTTCTTCGGTAAGGAAGAACTGGTGCTCCATCGACGACACCGCCGACTCGAGCCCGTAGAAGTTGCCCACCTGGTGCACCCGGTAGCCCCCGGCGTTGACGATGCTTTCGCATTCGATATCGCCTTGGTTGGTGTGCACGATCCAGCCGTCGTTGGTTTGCGTGAGTCCTTCGCAGTCGGTGAAGCGGTAGGCCTGCCCGCCGTTGTTTCGGCCGGCGTGAACCAAGCCCACCACCAGGCCGGTGGGGTCAATGTCGCCGTCGACCGGGTCCCAGAGTCCGCAGGTGAGACCGGTGATGTCGAGCAGCGGATGTCTTTCGGCCATTTCGTTCGGCCCGATGACCTCGAAGTCGACGCCCATCCCCTTCGCCATGCCAACGAAGTGCGAGTAGCCGTCGCGATCTTGCTGGCTGTAGCCGAGACGGATTCCGCCGTCGTGGCTCCGGTAGGTGATGGGACGATCGGGGTCGGCGGCCAAACGGGCGTAGAGCTCGCACGAGTATTTCTTGAGCCCCACCATCGTCTGCACAGTGCCGAATTGCGTGACCTGGCCGGCCGAATGCCAGGTGGTTCCCGATGCCCATTCGTCGCGTTCGATGAGCACCACGTCGTCCCATCCGTGGGTGGTGAGATGGTAGAAGGTGCTCGCTCCGCCGACGCCGCCGCCGATGACGACGACTCGGGCGCGGGTTGGAAAGTTGTCATAGGTGTGGCTTGCCATGCTCATACCCTCGCCGTCCTCACGTCTGCGCACAAGGCCCAATCGCGCACACAACCCATAACTATTTGTTATGTGTCGTGCGGCCCGAGTCGGTACTGTTTCGCGATGCGTAACCTCATTCGTCGGCTTCCCAAACTGCACCGCTTGGCCGTGTTCGATGCTGTTGCGTCTACAGGTGATTTCACCTCGGCGGCTCGCGACCTCGAGATAAGTCAGCCTGCGGTGTCGCGCCATATGGCTGCGCTGGCCGGCGAACTCGGCGTTGACCTCTTCGAACGTTCGGGGCGGTCGTTAACTCTCACCAGCAGCGGAAAGCTGCTTGCCGAAGCAGTGGAGGTGGCGTTCTCGGGCCTCGAGCGGGCGTTGGCCGAGCTCGACGATCAACCCGACGCCTTCGTGTTTGCGGTACAGCCGGCCATGGCCACTACCTGGGTAGTTCCACTCCTCGATCAACTGGAGTCGAGCGCGCAAACCGAAATCCGTCTGCGCATCTTCGAACGAAGCGGCGAGCTCGACTCGAGCGACTGGGATCTCGCCATTGTGCCCGGCACAGGGAGCTGGCCGGGTTGGGAGTCAACCATGTTGTTCGGCGAAGCGGTGCGACCCTTTGCTGCGCCGAGTCTGGCCGCCGAGCTCGGGCTTGGCCCCGATTCGACCCCAGCTGACCTTGCCGACCAAACGTTGCTGCATATCGATGATCTTGGTCGGCCCAACATGACGTGGCGGGAGTGGTTCGCCGAGGCCGACGAGCCAATCGTTCCGGCCAAGCCGCGGCTCGTCTACAACGCCTACCCGACGGTCATTCAGGAGGCGCTCGCCGGCAACGGTATTGCCCTTGGTTGGCAGCATCTGTTGAGTGACATGGTCGAGCGGGGACTTTTGGTGGCGGTCGGACCGATCGTGCAACGCCGCAACGGTGGACATCACCTGTGTTGGCGAACCGGGAGATCCGACCCTCGGCATCGGGCGGTACTTACGCGCCTGCAATCAGAAATTCTTGCTTCTTCGGCGTCGTTCGCCGACGGCTGATTTCCTACTGACAAGCATCGTCTAGCCGAACGGCGCGACAGATTTCTCAGGGGTCAAACGATGTCCTCATACACGGGGGTCAGTGGGATGCCCGGAGGAAACACTGGAGAAAACATGACATCGCATCGGCGGAAAACCCCTCGACTCATGATGGCGGCATTCTTGGCGGCAATCCTGGCGTTGAGCAGCGTGGCGTTGGCACCGGGGGCGGACGCACAGAACGCCTCGCCCGAACCGGCCAGCTGGATGAAGGCCATCAAGACCAAGAAGAACGGCACGGTCGTGGTGAAGGCTCCGCTGGCTCGTGTGTACGGACGGGCTGGCGATGGCGTGGCTGTCATTGCGAACGGCGACATGTACGACGTGTGTAACAACCGGCGGCCGCCAGCGAGGAAGGGCCTTCTCCTGCGTGCCGACAATGGCACGATGACGTTCAAGACGCCACAGAAGGGTGTCAAGGTTGAGGTCAACGTGTACAAGACCGATCTCGATGTCTTCGACTTCATCGGCGAGAAGTGTGGCGCCTTCTTCGGCGAGGGAGTTCCGATTCAGGCTCCGGTTGCTGTCGGCATCGGCACCATCAAGAACAAAGAATGGAACATCACCGACTTCGACACCGAGCACCAGCCGGTCGGAAGGTACGAGAATTCGGTATCGGCTGTGGTGGCCGACGCTGACGGTGGTCTGTGGAATCTCGAAACCTACGTCGACTACGAAGTTGAAGTAGCCGAAGAGCCGCCCACGTTCTTTAGCGACGACCTCACCTTCGAACCGGCCAGCTAACCACTCCCCGATAGGGGCTACGCCCCTATTTTCTGGTGGCGGCCAGTTTGTTGATGCGGTCGAGTTGGCCGGCGGCGTTGTTGAGGGTCAGCACCTCTTCGGCGCTGCCGGCTGGCCCGGTCCAGCGCAGCGAGGGGCTAGTTGAACGCTGACAGAAACGCTGCGAGACCGATCATCGACCCGACATGCGTCAGTACTGTCACTCGAAGCTGTTGGGCCATCCGGACATCAAGTCGAGCGATGTCGCCCTTCAACTCCGACCGAAGCATGTCGGAATGGCGCCGAAGGTCATCCCCTGTTGCAAGCAAGTCGTTCTTTGTCGCAAGTTGGTCATAGTGCACTGGCGGAACCGATTCCATCAAGACCGCCGCCTCGCGTTCGCCCAACACCTCGTTGAGCTTCGCCCGAAGCGAGAGTCGTTCCTCTTCTGTTACTGCCATTGTGTACCTCAGATCCCGAATCATCAATCAGAGGGTCGACGTTCGCCGTCGCCAAAGCGTTCTTTGCAATCTACCGACGGACACCGACAGACCCCAGAGGCCGAGTAGCTGTCAGACTCCTACGCCCCTATTTTCTGGTGGCGGCCAGTTTGTTGATGCGGTCGAGTTGGCCGGCGGCGTCGTTGAGGGTCAGTACCTCTTCGGCGTTGCCGGCTGGCCCGGTCCACCGCAGCGTTTCGACGTCGCCGAGTTCGACGGCCTCGTTCGCGATGGTGGCTATGGTGCGAAAGAGCACGGCGTCTTCGAGGTTGTCCTGCAGGGTGGCCGAAAGCTTTGCGGCGCCTCGCACCTTGACCGCCCAGTCGTTGACGTCGGCGGGGATGTGTTCGATGTGGGTGTATTCGTGAAGGATGACCGACGCAGATTTGGCGCCCCAGCCTTTGAGTCCGGGGAAGCCATCGGCGGTGTCGCCCACCAGGCCGAGGTAGTCGGGGATCGACTCGGGCAACACGCCAAACTTTTCGACCACACCCGCCATGTCGTAGCGCACACGTTTACGGCGGTCGTACTGGATGATGCCAGCTTCGTCGGACACACACTGGGCGAGGTCTTTGTCGGGGGTGCAGATGATTGCCGTGTCGACTCGAGGGTCGGCGGCAGCCTGAATGGCGGCCGAGCCAAGCGCATCGTCGGCTTCAAACTCGATCATCGGCCACACGGTGAACCCAGCAGCTGCGAGCACGTCCTCGAGCGGCTGAAACTGGCCTTCGATTTCGGGGTCGATGTCGCTGCCATCTTTGTAGTCGTCATACAAAGCGTTGCGGAACGACGGAATGACGTGGTCGGTAGCAATGCCGACGTGGGTGGCGCCTTCCTCAAGCAGCTGCAGCATCGAGTTGAGCACACCTCGAACCGCTCCAACCTCGAGCCCATCGGCCTCTCGAGGATGGCTTGGCAGAGCAAAGTGGTAGCGAAACAGCTCGTAGGTGCCGTCGATCAGGTGTACATCCATAGCGTTCCCCAGCTGAAGAGCGGTTTTTGTTCAAGCCGAGAGCCAATTGACACAAAATCACCGACACAACTTCGCTGACACCGGATCAGCCGATCTTGTGTCGCGCAGTCCTGCACCGGAACTCAGCCGCCTGCAGTATCCCATACTCCATTGTGGTTGCGGCCTCCGCATCTCGTTGGGCTCATGAAAGCTCTTGCACCCATTGGGTCTTAGTCCTTGATACCGGTGTCGAGGAGCGTCATCAATGTGGCTGTCATTGTGGAGATCGGCTTGTCGCTGTCGTCGGCAGTGACCGTGGCCTCGCAAGTGGTAAGCGTGCGGCCAGCCTTGACGACGTGAGCCGATGCCCGGTACGTGGCCCCCGACGCTGGGCGAAGGTAGTTGATCTTGTATTCGACCGTCAGCACCGCGGCTTCGGGAATCATGAGGGTGAGGGCCGCGAATCCACATGCCGTGTCCAGCGCAGTTGCGATGAACCCGCCATGGGCAAATCCATGTTGCTGGGTAAATCGCTCGTCGTGGTCAAAGACGACATCGATCGTTCCCGGCCCGAGCGCTCCGATCGACATGCCCATGGTGTGCATCATGTTCTGCTCAGCGAAGCTCGCTCGAACGCGTGCGTCGAAGTCGGCATCTTGGGGTTCGTAGTACATGGGGCAATTCTGTCCGCAGACGAGCGGGACACCCCAAACCCAGAGAACAACGGGGAGCGAATGCGGGTCCTTCTTCCACCTTCTCTGTTGGTTGCGACCATTCTTCTTTGGTTGCGACGGTGTGGGGTCACTAACGTGCTGGCATGAGTCGACGCATTGTTGTGACCGGAGCTGGCCGAGGAATTGGGCTAGGTATCGCCAAAAAACTGATCGCTGAAGGGCACGAGGTTTGGGGCACCGCCCGCAATCCTGATGGCGCCACCGAGCTCAAGGATGCGGGTGCTGCAGGTGTACTGAAGCTCGATATTGGCGACACCAGCTCGATCGAAGCCTTCGGCGCCGAGCTGCACAGCGCAGTCGAGTCGATTGACACGTTGGTAAACAATGCGGGCATGACCTCGGTCGACCTTGGTGTTGACCGTCGCGCTCAAGGCCCGCTGCAAACCACGAAGGATGTTGTGCTGCGTCAGATCGAAGTGAATGCGGTCGGACCAATGCTCGTCACACAAGCCGTTCGCCCACTACTTGGCAAAGGCACCGGCCCCGTCGTGCTCAACATCTCGTCGCAACTCGGGTCGATGATTGTGGGCGCACAGATGCCGTTCGACGTTGGTTACAACTCGTCGAAGTCGGTGATGAATATGGTGACCGTCATGTCGGCCACCGCCGATACCGACGTTGCGTACGTGGCGATACATCCGGGTTGGGTTCAGTCGGACATGGGTGGCCCCAAGGCGGCGATCAGTGTCGACGAGTCAGCAGCAGGCATCGTCGGAGTACTCAACGGCATCACCCAAGCTGACTCGGGTCGTTTCGTCAAGATCGATGGCACCGACCACCCCTGGTAGCTGTCAGTAGAGGAACATCGGCTTGCCGCCGACGTCGCGCACCTTAGGCCGGTACTCCATCTCGTCGTACAGCTCGTCGATGTCGACCCGCTTCTCACCCTCGCCGGTTACCGAAACCGGGACGTTGGTGTAGGAGCCCGACCGCAGGGCAACCATGCGTCCCGAAACTCCCTCGAGCGCAAGATCGGCAGCCATAACTGCGTAGTTGGTAGCCACCATCAAGTCGAGGCTGTCAGGCCGCCCGGATCGCATGAGGTATGCCACTTCCTGCAGCACGATTCCTTCGCCGGTGCGCTCCTTGAGTAGTTCGCCGGTGGTTTTGCCGATGCCACCAAGCTTGCGGTGACCGTAGGGGTCGGCTTCGCCGGTGAGGTGGAGTTCGCCGCCGGCGATGGTTGCGCCCTCTGACATGGTGATCATGGCGTAATTCGACGGGTTGTCGGCTTTGTCCTTGGTGACCATTTCGGCGAGCCGGTCGATGTCGAAGGGAACCTCGGAGATCAGCGCCCGGTCGACGCCTGCCAGGTAGGCCGTAATGAGCGACGTTTCGCCCGAGTACCGACCGAACAGTTCGACGACGGCGATTCGCTCGTGTGATCCGGTGCTAGTACGCAGGTTATGGATGAACTCGACGCCTCGGGTGACCGCCGTGGAGAACCCGATGCAGTAGTCGGTGCCGTGCACGTCGTTGTCCATCGTCTTTGGAATAGCGATGACCGGTACGCCCTCTTCGTGCATTCGCAGGCCGTAGCTAAGAGTGTCATCACCACCGATGGGCAACAGTGCATCGATCTCGAGCGCTTCGAGGACCTTCTTGACATGACCGGTGAGATCGTGGGGCCCGTCACCTTCAAACTGTCCGCGAAGGAAATCTGGCAGGTCGCTGCCGGCTACCTTCCCGGGGTTGGTCCGTGAGGTGTGCAGAAACGTTCCGCCGGTGCGGTCGATTTTGCGAACCACATGCTTGTCGAGCCGCATGGTGTTGGCTTCGAGGCTTGCAGGGTCATCGGGGTTGATGGCGACCAGGCCGCCCCAACCTCGACGGATGCCGACCATCTCGCCACCGGCATCGGCGACCCGGGTCACCGCTGCCTTAATGCACGGGTTGAGTCCGGGTACGTCGCCGCCGCCTGTGAGAATTCCGATTTTCATAGGACGGAATTTATCCGAGCCCAACGACGTCTCGCTTAGCGAGCGCCTTTTTCTTGTTGCGGGCGGTCGACTCTGGGCACCCGAATCACCGTTGCCACAACGGCCACCAGGGCGAACACCGCACTTACCGCAAGCGTCCATTTCCATGGTTGCGACCCGGGCTGCAACGAGCCGCGTACCGCTGCCCA
>CALLQB010000090.1 GCA_938015295.1 uncultured Acidimicrobiales bacterium | reverse complement strand
TCGGACCTGCTCATCGAGCTCTTCGACACCGGAGAGGCCGGCACCCGAGACAGCTTGGAAGGTACTGACGGTGAGTCGGATGAGGCCCGCCTCATCATCGAGCGGCTTTAGCACCGGCATAGCCGCCATCGTGGTGCAGTTCGGGTTGGCGATAATGCCCTTCGGAATCGTGTCGAGCGCCGATGCATTGACCTCAGGAACCACCAAGGGCACCTCCGGATCCATTCGCCACGCCGAGGAATTGTCGATGACTACCGCACCGGCGGCAGCAACAACAGGAGCGAGCTCTTTGCTGGTCGAGCCGCCAGCGGAGAACAAGGCAATGTCGACCGTCGAGTAGTCGGCCGTGGTTGCATCTTCAACGGTTATCTCGCGACCATTCCACTCGATGGTTCGGCCAGCTGATCGGGGCGATGCCATAAGCCGGAGGTCGGCCACGGGAAAGTTGCGCTCGGCCAGCAAGGCGCGCATCACGCCGCCCACCTGTCCTGTTGCGCCAACGATGGCGATGTTCTTTGCGTCTGCACTCATGATGGTCAAGGTTACCTCGCGCGATTTTCTACTCACCATCGAATAACGGCAGATTCGCCACACCACTACGGTTGGGTGCCCATGGAAACTTTCAGCAACAAAGTGGCCGCAATCACCGGCGCAGGGTCGGGCATCGGACGGGCGCTAGCGGTGCAGCTGGCTGCCGAGGGCTGCCGTCTCGCCCTGAGCGACATCGACGAGCAGAGCCTGGCCGAAACCGTCCGACGTTGTGGACAACACACCGATCCGGCGCGGGTCAGCGCTCAGGTTCTTGATGTGTCCAACCGCGCGGCGATGTTCGCCTGGGCCGATGGGGTCGTCGCCGAACATGGCAAGGCGAACCTGATCTTCAACAACGCTGGGGTCTCGTTAGAAGCCAACGTCGCCGAAATGTCGATCGAGGATTTCGAGTGGCTAATGAACATCAATTTCTGGGGCGTCGTCCATGGCACGCAAGCATTCCTGCCCCACCTAAGGAATTCGGGCGATGGCCACGTCGTCAACATCTCGAGTGTGTTTGGTTTGGTCAGCATCCCCACGCAGTCGGCCTACAACGCGGCCAAATTCGGGGTTCGCGGGTTCACCGATGCGCTCCGGATCGAGCTCGAAATCGAGGGCGCTCCAGTGTCGGCTACCACGATTCATCCGGGCGGCATCAAGACCAACATCATGCGCAATGGACGAACCGAATTGGGTCAACGTCGCGAAGGCACCGAACGCGAAAGCGAAATCGAGGAATTCGAAAAGGCGGCCATGACTACCCCCGACAAAGCTGCCGAGCAGATCCTTACCGCTGTGCGGCGCAATCGTCGCCGAGCCCTCATTGGACCCGACGCAAAGGTTTTCGACGTCGTCTCGCGTTTACCAGCAACAGTTTCGCAAAGGTTGTTGGTGCTTGGGTCGCGAAGGCGCAAAGCCAAAGCTGAGTTGGCTAGCTAGACGTGGCCAGCGCCGCCAGAAACCGATCGAGGTAGGGCCTGCGGACAAAATTGACGCTGAGCCGCTGGCTTGCGCTCCGTCCGACCGTTTCAAAGATCACATTGTCTGCCGAAGCGACACGACCGAGAAAGTCTGCCTCTTCGCGGTCGTTCCAATGAATGAACACAAGCTCCTCAAAATAGGGAGCGATCTGCTTTTCCATAGCCGTAATCATCGAGTCGTGCACGACGACGGTGGTTCCGTCAATCATCGGCAACTCACCCGCGGACCGGTAGACACGAACAAGGTGGCTTGCTCCGACATCCACCTGCTCGAGTTCGGTCGTGGTGCCCGGCCGGTGCGTCGTTCGGATCGTCTGGGTGAGTGGAAGGTCGAGACCCATTTGGGCTGGCACGTCGGCCGGAAGGGAGTCCGGGGAATCGGCGAGCACAACGTGTTCGTCTGACCATAAACCCGGAACAAACGAGTCGACGATGACCGATGCCGCTATGCCGCCGCCGAAGGGATTCCAATGTGAGTTGGTCGTGAAGTACGTCGACCCAGGATCCGTCGCTTCGGCGGCTTGAAGCGGCGGCAGCAGGTTGACGACCTCTTCGAACCCAGCGACGGCTTGGTTCATCTCGGCCCAACTCTTACTCGCGCACGAAAATGCCCACTTCGTTCTGCCGGTCAGTTGCGGTTCCATTGCTGCGGCCTTGTCGGGCGCTACAACGAATCTCCAAGCCTTGTTGCCGAGCGCTGCGGCGTCGTCCCACTGCTCGAACATCTTTACAAGCGCTGCTGGTTTGTACCTCTGAACGCAAGGGTTGACGAAGTCCTTAGTGAGAAACATCATGTCGTTCTCGCCGAACATGATGGAAGGCGAAGCCGAATACCCGAGTCGGTGGCCAACTCGACCCATCGCATCAATCGCCTGTGGCCGAAGCGGCGTGCGGTCTCTTACGTAGTCGCCAATTTGAGCAAAGGTCGCGGGGTCGTCCACATTCTCTCGGCTGAAGTCAGGGAACTCGGTTAGCGCGCGGTTCTCGATCGACTCGCTCGACACACCGACAAGACGGGCCATCCATGGTGACAGCAGCACCGCGAGAAAGACCGCGAAAGCAACAAGGTGTTGCGTACGGCTGGTTGGTAGTTCGGCGTTTGGTTCGGGAGTAGTAGTCATGGTTTCACCGCCTAGAACTGGAAGTAGATGAACGGGCTGTATTCACTCGACGCCACAAACACCAGGCAAAGGGGCGTCATGACCGCAAGGTAGACAAGCCGAAAGACTGGCCGATCATCGACGCCTTGCGGCGGCGCGAGGCGAAGACCTGCCACCCATGACCCCGGCAGGAGGAACGAGGCGACTCCGACCAGAAGCATCGCAACGTTCGGCACGGTTAGCGCCGACACAAATCGCGGGTCGGCTATCGCATTTGAGTAAGTGAAAAGGTCGGCGATGTAATCGGTTGCGTCGGCGATCGATGCGGCACGAAAGAACACCCAGGTGATCATGACGATCAGAAGTGTGATCGGCCGCCGGAACCAGCCCACCCGCTCGCTGTCGTTCCAGCCCAGGGCACGTTCGACGATCAACCAGAAACCGTGAATTCCGCCCCACACAAGAAAGGTGAACGCGGCACCGTGCCACAAAGCAGTTAAGAAGAAGATGATGAGCAGATTCCGGTACTCGACGATCCGTGGAACTCGTGATCCGCCGAGCGGAATGTACACGTAGTCCCTAAACCAGGTGGAAAGCGTGATGTGCCATCGGCGCCAGAAATCCGAGATGGAGGTTGCGCTGTAAGGACGCTTGAAGTTTTCGGGAAAGTCGAACCCGAACATCTTGCCGAGCCCAATGGCCATGTCGGAATAGCCAGAGAAGTCGAAGTAGATCTGCACGGTGTAGGCAATGATGCCGATCCAGGCGACCAGCGTTGGTCGTTCCATGTTCGAGTTAAACGCCGAGTCAGCGATGAGGGCGGCCGAGTCAGCAACGATCACCTTCTTGGCCAGCCCATGGACAAAACGAGTCGCTCCGATTGCCAGATTTGATGCTGAGTGTGTGCGCTCGACGAGTTGATCGCGAATGTCGGTAAATCTGACGATTGGGCCAGCGATGAGCTGCGGAAACAACGCTATGTACAGCAAAAACTGTTGGGGACGGTCGAGTGGCTTGGCTACGCCACGACGAACGTCGAGCACGTAGCTGAGCGCCTGGAACGTGAAGAAAGAAATGCCTACAGGCAAGATCTTTGGATCGAGCGGACCAATATCAGCGCCAACTCCCCCAGCGACGCTGCTGACAATCTCGGAGAAGAACTCGCTGTATTTCCACCAAAGCAGCGGACTCAGAACAGCCGCGACCACCAGACCCAAGCTCCAGCGATCGGAACGCTTCGACGCTGCCGACGCACCAAGGTAGGCGACGGCCACAACGACAAACAGAATCCACGTCTGACGTCCCGTGCCCCAGTAGTAGAACGTGAGTGAGGCAGCGAGAAGTACGCCATTTCGCCACGATTTAGGGCACAGGCAGTAGGCGATGAGCACCAACGGCAGGAACGCGGTCAGGAATATTGGTGAAGAAAAAACCATCGCGATCTCCCGCCAACGCCATGTCGACAGATCGGACTATACGCACCGAGACATTCACCGACAGGGACTCGACCAGATTGGTCTTGTGGCCAGGCTGGCCGTGTTTTGTGCCTGAGGCGGGCCGTTCAGACCGGCTTGTGAAGCTCGAATGCCGCGTGGAGCTCTTGCACGGCGCGCTCGGCGTCGTCTTGGCGGACAACGCAGCTGACTCGTATTGCCGACGTTGAAATCATCTCGATGTTGATGCCAGCGCTGGCGAGGGTCTCAAACATCGTCGCTGCCACACCCGGGTTACTCTTCATTCCGGCGCCGATCACGCTGACTCGGGCGATGTCGTTGTCGGAGGTGACCTGGCCTGAACCCATCGATTCGGCGCAGGCTTCGGTGACCGCTACAGCGGCGTCGAAACCTTCGTGCGGCGAGGTGAACGAGATGTCGGTGGCGCCATCTTCGGACACGTTTTGCACGATCATGTCGACGTTGACGTTGTTGTCGGCGAGGTCGCGGAACAGTTTCGCGGCGATGCCCGGTTCGTCGGGCAGATCGCAGACGGTGATCTTGGCTTCGCTGGTGTCGTGTGTGACAGCGGAGATGATTGCGTTTTCCATAGCGGGATCCTCCTCGGACACCCAGGTTCCCTGTTCCCAGGTGAAGGCAGAACGAATGTGCAGTTTGACGCCGTAGGTGCGGGCGAACTCGACCGACCGCATCGCCGGCTTTGGGCAACCGGTCGCGGTCATCTCAAGTAGTTCTTCGAACGAGATGTGGTTCATCTTGCGGGCGTTGTCGACCACTCGTGGGTCGGTGGTGAACACACCCGAGACATCGGTGTAGAGCTCGCACGCATCGGCTTTGATGGCATGCGCGATGGCAACAGCGGTGGTGTCGGAGCCGCCGCGGCCGAGAAAAGTGACGTCGCGTTCGGTCGACATTCCTTGGGAGCCACCGAGCACAGGCGTGCGGCCAGCTTCAAGCGAAGCAAGAACGCGTTCGGGTTTGATCTCGAGGATTTTGGCGTTCATGTGATTGGTGTCGGTGATGAACCCGGCCTGGCTGCCGGTGAATGAATCGGCTTCGACGCCAACGTCGTGGAGCGCCATACAAACCAGTGCCGCAGCCTTGCGTTCACCGGCGGTGATGAGCATGTCCATTTCGCGTCCGGGCCGTGTTCCTGACACAGCGTCGGCCAAGCGCAGAAGCTCGTCGGTTTCTTTACCCATTGCGCTGACGACAAGGACGATCTGGTCGCCAGCTTTGCGCCGACGCTTGACCCAGTCGGCAACCTCACGGATGCGATCTGGGTCGGCGACTGATGTGCCGCCAAACTTTTGTACAAGTAGTGCCACGGCCGACGATGGTAACCAACCTGCGGTGGCAGCCCACCACCGAATATCGCCTATTCGTGGTTTGGGGCAGACTGAGATGGTGCGGCTTACGTCTCGAACCCTCGATCAGATCCACTCACCTATTGGAGCTGCGAACGAACTTCGACCGCTTGCGAGCGGGACACGCGAGCTGCTCGACATGTCACAGGCGGCACCTGCCTATGCCACTGCGCCGGTGATTGCCGAACATATTGCCGCCATTGCCCGGCATGTCGACGGTGGCCGGTACTGCCCGCAGGAGGGGTTGCCGCAGCTGCGTGAGGTTTTCGCCCAAGAGCTAAGTCGCGACTACCAGTCCGTGGTCTCGCCGAACCAGGTGCTGATTACCGCCGGCTGCAATCAGGCCTTTTGTTTGGTTTCGTCGGCCATTGCCGAGCCAGGTGACGAAATTATCCTCCCCTCGCCGTTCTACTTCAACCACGACATGTGGCTTCGCCTCGACGGGCTGGTACCGGTGCACCTCGAGCCGGCGTCGGGTTTGGAACCTACGGTTGCTGAGGCTCAGGCGCTGCTCACCGACCGGACCCGTGCGGTTGTGCTGGTTACCCCTGGCAATCCGACGGGCGCCATCTTTTCTAGCGCCACGATCGAAGCGTTCGCCGATTTTGCTGCAACAAACGATCTTTTACTGATTGTCGACGAGACCTACCGGTCGTTTCGCGGCACCCTAGACCCGGCTCACCGCCTGTACGACCGGCCGGCCTGGGACGACCACGTAGTGACTCTGCATTCGTTTTCAAAGGACCTGGCTATCCCGGGGTACCGGGTTGGCGCGGTGGTTGGTCATCCGGATCTGCTGGTCGAAACGATGAAGCTGCTCGACTGCGTCGCAATTTGTGCGCCCCGTATTGGGCAAGAAGCGGTCATTGCCGGTCTGCTGCATGCTCGCGGGTGGCGGTCCGAGCAGGTCGCCCGGATTGGCGAAGCTCAAAAGGTATTTGAAGACGTCATGGCCAACGAGCCTGGCGGTTTCGTGCTTGAGGCCAGCGGCGCCTATTTCGGCTGGGTGCGCCATCCCTTTACCGAGCAGTCGACCGACGCAGTTGTCCGTCGCCTCGTGGTCGGGCACGACATTTTGACGATCCCCGGCACCGCATTCACGCCCACCGATCAGCAGTATTTGCGAATGAGCTTTGCGAATCTTGCACCCGAACAGCTTCATGAGCTGGGGAAGCGGCTCACAATCGCTGGAGCTAGCTGACGGTTTCCCGACGCTCTCGCTCGCCCCAACGTTGGGTGTTGCGACGAGGATTCGGGACGGTTTTTGGATACGTTTTGCCTCCATGGCAGCCGGAAGCAACTCTCGAATCGTCAAGATCGTCGCGATTATCTGTGTACTCGCAATGGTGGTCAGTCTGGTCGCCGCCGTCATCGCCGTAGCGGCAGGAAGCTGAACACCCCATGGCAACTGAAAAACGTGAACGTCAACGCGAAAACCGTGCTCAACGAATCGCCGAAGCCGAGGCTGAGCAGGCAAAAGCAAAGGCTGCCCAAAGCACGAAGGCGATCGGTTACCTGCTTCTCGGCGTGGTAGCCATTGCGGGCATCATCTTCCTGCTCACTCGGGGCGGCGACGACGACAACGTTTCGACCGGCGACACGCTTTCTGAACAAGATTTCGTCGACGACGCTTCGACCGTTGACGACAGCGCCGCGCAAGATACCGTGCCCGCCGCCGTCGAGGAGCCCGTCGAACAGGCCGACACCGTGCCCCCCGCCGCAGTGCCGTTTGAATGTCCGCCAGAAGACGGGTCGGCCGAGCGAGTCGTGGCGTTCACAAGTGCACCCGAAATGTGCATCGACGTCACCAAGAACTACACCGCCGATGTGGTCACGACTGCCGGAACCTTCACCATCGAGTTCGACACCGAGAACGCACCCGCGACCGCCAACAACTTCATCAGCCTGGCCCGTTACCGCTTCTATGAAGGCGTGTCGTTCCACCGGATCATCTCGGGCTTCATGATCCAGGGCGGCGACGCGGTCGGACAACCGAGCGGCACCGGTGGCCCGGGTTACCAATTTGACGACGAGCTGCAAGGCGGCGACGGACCGTTCTATGAGCTGGGCTCGGTTGCGATGGCCAACAGTGGACCCAACACCCAGGGCAGCCAGTTCTTTGTTGTCACCGGGCCCAGCGGCGAAGGCCTTCCCGATGCCTACACCAGGTTCGGGCAGGTAACTGCTGGTATGGATGTGGTCAGCGCTATCGAGGCGACCCCAACCGGCCCTGGCGACGCTCCGCTTGAAGAGATGATCATCGAGTCGATCACCATCACCGAGAGTTAGATGCCCCGCCCCGTCTCCACGGTACGCCCGGGCAGGCGGAACGTTCGGTTCCTTGCACTAGCGCTCTTTGCTCTTGTCGCTCCGGTGGCTCTGGCCGCCCTCATTGCCAGCCTGCTAACCGCTACACCTGCATCGTCGGCGGGGTTTCGCAACTACGCCTTTGCCGTCGTCGGCGATACGCCGTACAGCGTCGAGCAGCTTGAGCGTTTCCCCGCCTTGCGCACCGAGATCGATCGTCGCAAACGGATCGAGTTTGCGGTGCACCTGGGCGACATAAAACCAGGGGGCGCACCGTGCACCGATGACTACTTCGACGTCATCAAAGACAACTTCGACCTCTTCAAGAAGCCACTTTTTTTCACGCCCGGCGACAACGAATGGACCGACTGCCACCGAACCACAGCCGGAAAATTCGACCCGCTTGAGCGGCTTGCCTCGCTTCGCAACCGGTTTTTTGCTGACCCATCGCAGTCCCTTGGACGTAACCCGCTAACCAGCGAAAGCCAGGGTCTGTCGACCGGTGGCGCCGAGGTCGAGAACCAGCTCTGGACCCAGCCGGGTGTGGTGTTCGCCAGCATCCATCTCGTTGGATCAAAGAACGGTCTTGAGCCCTGGTTCACCGACGACGCAACCGACAACCTGGTCGATGATCCGCAGCGCCGAGAAGCCGAAGTAGGCAGTCGCACGTCGGCGGCGCTTGCGTGGCTCGACCACACCTTCGATGTCGCCGAAGCCCAGAACGCCCGTGGTGTGGCCATCTTCCAGCACGCCAACATCTTCAACCTCGGCACCGGCGCGGCCCGGGTCGAACATCAGGCATTCTCCGACCGCCTCGCCGAACGGGCCAGCGCGTTCAACAAGCCGGTGCTGCTTCTCGAAGGCGACACACACCTGTACCTCGTCGACCGTCCGTACCTCGGCACAACCCCAAAGGCTCGCAAGCTTCGACGGGTGATCGTGCAGGGTTCGACCAGCGATGAGTTTCTTCGGGTCACGGTCAACTTCAGCCGCAAGAACCTGTTTACGTTCAAACGACTTCCAGTTCCATAGCAGACTGCACCATGGCTATCGAACCTCCGGCTTCGCCGTGGATCTTCCCCCCGGTCGATCTCGACGATGATCAAGAGCTGCTCGCTGTCGGCGCAGATCTTGCACCCGGAACGATTCTCGCCGCGTACCGCCAGGGGGTGTTCCCGATGCCGGTGCGCGATGGTGGAGACATCGGCTGGTGGTCACCCGAACCTCGGGCGGTGCTTCCTCTCAACGAACTGAAGATCAGCAAATCGCTGCGCCGAAGCTGTAGCCGCTACACCACAACCATCGATACCGCCTTCGATCGGGTTGTGGAGGCCTGCGCAGACCCCAATCGTCCGCACGGCTGGATCGACGACCAGATCAAGCGCAGCTACCAGGAGCTTCACCAACTGGGTTGGGCGCACAGCGTTGAGACCTGGGACGACGGTGGCGCTCTGGTCGGCGGGCTCTACGGCGTCAGCATCGGTGGGCTGTTCGCCGGCGAGTCGATGTTTCATCACGCCACCGATGCGTCGAAGGTTGCCCTAGTGCGGCTGGTCGAGGTTCTCAATGACGGGCAGCCCAGAATTCTCGATGTGCAATGGCGTACCGATCACCTTGCAACTCTGGGGGTCATCAGCATTCGCAGAGCCGACTACCTCGACGTTCTTGCTGCGGTGCTGCCGACACCACTTCCCGACGCCTTCGCCACGACCTAACTCGGTCAACCCAACCCGCTAGCTCCGCCAACCCATCCCCGAGAACGAGCAGGTCCGGGGCGTTCGGCCGGTAGGATTTGCTCAATATGCAGCCGATTTTGCCGATGGATACTCAATGAATTCTCGATCTCTAGCCGCAATCGGCCTCGGTATTGTTGGCCTCGTTCTGGGTGTCGTGGCGGCAACCTCAGGATCGGGCATCTTCGCCGTCCTTGCAGGTATTGCTGCGGTTGCAGCTGGTGGCATGGGCTTGATTCCTGGCGGTGTAGCCCAGTCGATGGCGCCCGACGGGCAGTCGGTTGCCGAGCTTGAAGATGCTCTTGCCTCGCAGGTGCAGGCACGAATAGCCGCTGAAGACGCAGTGAAAAGCCTTGGCGCGCAGCTTGCGAAAGCGCAGAACCCGCTTGAAGGCACGGCCGAGGCCGCCGACTCGGTGGTCAACAGCACCGCCGTCCTCACCGATCCCGAAACGGGCTTGTTTACCGAGGACTATTTCAATGTTTCGATCAATGCCCGAATCGCCGCAGCTCGACGACATCTCCGCCCCGTAGCCATTGCGGTTATCGAGGTGGTTCGTCTTGAAGACGGCGCACGAGTTCCTGCCGACGCAGGGCTGGTTTCGCGGGCGATTACCAAAACACTTCGTGAAGCCGACACCTCGTGTCGCATGACCGATGGCCGGTTTGGTCTGGTACTCGAAGATACGCCCGAGAACGGCGCTATCTGGACGGTTGAGCGCATTCGACGTGAGGTCAACGAGCACGAAAGCGACCTCACCATGTGGGCCGGTGTTGCGTGTTACCCAAGTCACGCCTTCGACTCGGCGAATTTGCTGGCTCAGGCGTCGGCTGCGTTGAAAGACGCACGCGACTGGCAACAAGATCGCATCGAAGTCGCGAACCCGCAATAACACCGGTTTGGGCCGACAGGTTCTTACGTGATTCTTAGCTAGCGCATCGCTCCAGCATTTTTGGAGCCGATACCGTGGGCACCAGAGATCACCGATGAAAAACCGCAAACCCCCCGCCCCCAAGAATTCTCGCTACGCAGCGGTGACCCGCCGAACGATGCTAAAACGCAGCGTCGGTACCGGACTGTTTCTTTCCCTGCCTGGCCTTGCGTGTAGCGCGAGTAACGATGCCGAGGTTTTCGCAGGCGATTCCGCCGCTTCGGTGCCATCGACTTCTACCGCTACCCCTTCGGAAGCCTCGGTGGTGTCTGAGGCCCCCGAGCCAACACAGCCAGTGGCAACCGAGCCCGAACCTCTGTCGTCAGCTGGCGGATTCTCGGCCGGGGACGAAATGGTCGTGAACTTCACCTACACCCAGGGCGCTGGCGGGAAAAGCCTCAACCCCTACATTGCCGTGTGGATCGAAGACACCGATGGTCAGCTCGTACGCACCATCGAGTTGTGGTTCGAGCAGTCGCAGAAAGGTCCGAGGTGGCTGCCTGACCTTCGTCGCTGGTACTCGATCGACCAGAGCCGTATCGGCGCTGGTGGCATAGATCAGACCGACCTCATTTCCGGCGCGACCCGCTTGCCGGGCGCCTACTCGCTGGTATGGGACGGGCTCGATGATCAGGGAACGTTTGTGGGCGACCGCGATCTGGTGCTGTGTATCGAGTCGCATCGTGAGCGCGGTCCTTACAGTTTGATCTGCGAACCGCTCTCGGTGTCTGGGGATTCCCTCACCCAATCGCTGGCCGACGATGGCGAACTGAGTAGCGCTTCTCTCGAGCTTCGTGCCTGAGTTAGACGCGTCGGATCTGGCCGAGCGAGCGAAGCAGAGTCGACCAGCTCCGACGAGCAAGCTGAAGCAGCGCAGTCATTTCTGGATTCGCTGGGCCCACGTGTACACGAGCATGATCAGCCTGCTGTTGGTACTTTTCTTCGGGATTACCGGTTTGACGTTGAACCACCCCGACTGGACCTTTGGCGATGAGGTAGTGAACCGCAACATCGGTGGTGTGCTGCCCGCCGATGCGATCACCGATGGCGACGTCGAGTTTTTGGTCGCAAGCGAACATGTGCGAGTAGAACACGGCGTGAAGGGTGAGGTCGCCGACTTTGGCCAGACCGAAACCGATGGGTCGATCACCTTCAAAGGACCGGGTTACGGCGCCGAGCTGTTTTTCGAGATACCTAGTGGCGACTACTCCCTCACCATCCAGGAGCAGGGTTTTATCGGCGTAATGAACGACCTGCACAAGGGCCGAGACAGCAGCACGTTGTGGCGCTGGGTCATCGATATCTCGGCCGGACTTCTGGTGCTGATCTCGCTGACCGGCCTCGGTATCCAGTTCTTCATGCGGAAGCGTCGTTTGAGCGCGTTGAGTTGGGCGATCATCGGCACGATCGTCGGCATCATTTTGATCTGGTTGGCGATGGCCTGAGGTTGTCCCAAGCTGGTGTGCACACAATTTCGCCTTCGGCGGTCACAACAGCGGCGGCGACTTCGCCGAGTTCATGAGCCATCGAGATTGCTTCGTCTGCTGACGTGACGGCGAGGATGGTGGCGAGCACATCAGCTTCGGCGGCCGTTGCGGATAACACGGTCGCCGATGCGATGGCTTCGGCTGGTTGTCCGGTTCGCGGATCGAGCAGATGGCTGACCCAGTGATCGTCAACGGCCACGCCGCGCCTGGCGCCTCCGCTGGTCGCTAGCGCGCCGGCGTTGAGAGAAACGGTGAAGAGCGACGGCTCGTTGTCGTAGGGCCGATGCGGATTCTCGACGCCGATGTTCAAGGTTTCGGGCCCGGAGTGAAGCACGTCGCCGCCAGCGCTGAGAGTGACCCAAGCGGCGCCGTCGGCCAGCGCTCCCGCAACGGCCTGGTCGACAATCCACCCCTTGGCAATGGCGTTCAGGTTGAGCCACTGGCAGTCGCCCAACACCTGCAGATCATCACCTTCTACCGCGAACGGCAGCGATTGATTGGCTTCGGCGATATCGAGCAGTTCGTCGGCCTTCGGTTCGGTTCCCGCAGCGGAGGCTTCGCTCCACTTCTGCTGCAACGCACCTACCGACGGATTGAAGCGCCCCTCGCTGGCCAGGTTCCAGTGCTGGGCTAACCCCAGGACCTCGATGAGTTCTTGCGGAGGGTTTGCCAACTGCCCGCGTCGCAGTTGGCACAGCGCGCTGTCGGGGTCGAAAACCGAAAAGATCGCTTGCAGTCGAGTGATCTGTTCGACCGCGGCTCGGTGCAACTGTTTCGCTCGGCGCGCCGTCTTCGCACCCAGACGAAGATCGACGACCGTGCCCAGTAGTGGCTGATAGGTGCGGGCCAGAGTTGCGATACGCCAAGGATACGGCACGTCTCTCGCGCAGCACGGTCTAGGGTCTCGCCATGCGTGAGCTCCTTGATCGCCTGTTGCAAGCCGGCGGCCGGCACCAGGTGAGCCCCATCCAGACCAGGCTGCGACTACTCCTTGGCGCCGTGCTTACCCTTGCTGGAGTGAGCCACCTGTCGTGGTCACGCAACGAATTCCTGGCGCAGGTGCCTAGCTGGTTTCCCCTAGATGCCGACCTCGTGGTGGTGCTGTCGGGGATTGTCGAGATTCTGCTTGGTGTGGCCTTGCTGCTGGCAGGCAGGCACCGCGTGATTGTCGGGCTTGCCGCAGCGGCGTTCTTCATCGCAATCTTTCCGGGCAATATCGCTCAGCTCGTCGAGGGCACCGATGCCTTCGGGTTGAACTCTGACACCTCACGAGCGGTAAGGCTGGTGTTCCAACCCGTACTCGTTGGCTGGGCGCTTTGGTCGACAGGCGCTTGGCCCGCCATCCGGTCGGGCGCCGCATCTAGTCAGAAGTAGGCGACTAGCGCTGCGGAAACTTCTTCGTTGCGAACCAGCGACCGCTAAATCGCCACGCTGCGCTCGTATCGATCGCGGTTTGGACTGGTTGCGGCTTGGGCCAAAGGGCTTCGTAGGCCGCGAGGATTGCCGCCATCTCCTCGTCGGAGGCTGCGGGCGAAACCTGCAAGCCGCTCGGGTTTTGTTCGCTCATAGGGGAACGTTTCCGTGCTTACGTTGCGGAATCTCTTCGACCTTCGAGCCGAGCATACGGATGCCTTGCACAAGTTTGATGCGGGTTTCAGCAGGGTCGATGACGTCGTCGACGTAACCGCGCTCGGCAGCAATGTAGGGGTTGGCGTTGCGCTTTGAGTACTCGTCGATCAGTTCGGCCCGCTTGGCGACCGGGTCGGCAGCGCCTTGAAGTTCGCGACGATAAATGATCTCGACGGCACCCTGGGGGCCCATGACGGCAAGCTCGGCCGATGGCCAAGCAAGCGAGTAGTCGCAGCCGACCGACTTGGAGTCCATCACGACGTAGGCGCCGCCGTAGGCCTTGCGGGTGATGACTTGCATGCGAGGCACGCTGGCTTCGCAGTAGGCGTAGAGCAGTTTGGCGCCGTGGCGGATGATGCCACCGTGTTCTTGATCGACGCCGGGCAGGAAGCCGGGAACGTCGACGAAGGTAACGAGAGGCACGTTGAAGGCATCG
>CALLQB010000089.1 GCA_938015295.1 uncultured Acidimicrobiales bacterium | reverse complement strand
CAGAATCTCGCTCAGCACACCACTGACCGGCGACGGAACCTCAGAATCAACCTTGTCGGTCGACACCTCAAAGAGAATCTCGTCCTCGGCAACAGTGTCGCCAATCGATTTAAACCAACGCGTGATCGTGCCCTCGGTGACAGTTTCACCAAGTTGCGGCATCGTGATATCGGCCATGGAAGGCGGTCCTTGTGTCGGGGTGTGGGGGAAGAGGTGTGAGGGAAGAGGTGTGAGGGAAAGAAACGCTAGTTAGTGAAGAGAACGTCCGGTGAGCGACAAAACCGTCTCACCAAACACTTCACTGATAGTGGGGTGGGGCTGGATGAGAGGCGCAATGTCGTCGATGGTGGCCTCCCAGTTGACGGCGAGGTAACCCTGGCCAAGCTGTTCGGTAACCCAAGGGCCAACCAAATGCACACCAAGAACTTGCCCGCCGGTGCCATCGGGCAACTTCTCGGCGATGATCTTGACGAGTCCTTCGGTGTCACCAATGATCATCGACCGACCGTTGCCCATATTGCGATGTTTGCTGGTGACAACGTCGTAGCCAGCGTCTTTCGCGCTTTGCTCGGTGTGTCCGGCAAAGGCGACCTCGGGGTGGCAGTAGATGCACCACGGAACTTTGGCGTAGTCGATGGGGGCAGGATCTTCACCGAGGATGTCCTTGATGACGAGCATGCCTTCGGCAAAGCCGATGTGGGCCAGTTGCGGCGTATTGACGACGTCGCCCAGTGCGTAGACGCCGGGTTCGCCGGTGTGGAGCAATTCGTCGACCTCGATGAAACCGCGATCGTCGACGACAACACCGGTTCCTTGCAGGCCGAGGTGATCCGACAGTGGTCGACGTCCGACCGAAACAACGACGAGGTCGGTCTCGATCGATTCGGTGTCGCCTCCGGCGGCGGGTGAGAACTGCACGGAGGTGCCCGAGCCGCCAGGGGTATGGCCGCTGACCATGACGCCGGTCTTGATCGTCATGCCACGTTTGCTGAATGAGCGTTCGACGATCTTGGCAGCATCGGAGTCGACGCCGGGAAGAATATGCGGGGCGTATTCGAGAATGGTGATGTCGGTGCCGAGGTCGCTCATCATCGACGCGAACTCGCAACCAATGGCGCCTCCGCCGATGACAACGGCCCGCTCGGGCAGCTTGTCGATCGAGAGAAGCTCGTCGCTAGTCATGACGAGCTTGCCGTCGATGTCGAAACCTGGAATGGTGCGCACGGCTGAGCCGGCGGCCAAGAGGATGGCGTCGCCGGTGAGTTCGATGTCGCCAGATTCGCCGCCTGTCACCGATACGACTTTGTTCGCTCCGAGCGAGCCAATGCCGTTGTAGACGGTGACTTTGCGGCCCTTGAGCATGCCACCAAGACCGCCAACGAGCTGATCGATGATGCCCTGCTTGCGCGCCATGGTGGTTGACCAGTCGACGCTGATCTCGCCACCGATGTTCACACCGAAGTCCTTGGCATGGTTGACCGAGCGGAAAACGGCGGCTGTTTCGAGAAGCTCTTTGGCGGGAATGCAACCCACGTTGAGGCAGGTGCCGCCAAGCTTGTTCATCTCGATAATGCCGCAGTCGAGACCGGCAGATGCACCATAGAGTGCAGCAGCGTAACCGGCGGGTCCACCACCGATAATTACGACGTCGTGTTTAGTAGCCGTCGGGACCACCTCCTAGGTAGTTCTTTCACCATATCGGCACAAAATTGCCCATGATCAGCTGTGCGCTGGAGACACCGAATATTTGCCGATTTACTCGACCAGCAGAACCTGCACGGTAAATGCCACAAGAATCGCCAAGCCGCACAGCAGGGCGGCGATGATCAGCTTTCGGGTGCTCACGAGGGCGAGCCTAACCGGTCATGTCGCCCCGGCTGCCACCTGGCGGCGGTGTCGGAAAATTCTTCGGAAAGTTTGGGCAGAGTGGAACGCAAAGCGCCCGCCGTACGCTGAACAGTTGTGAGCAAGAACAACAAACGCTCTGGAGCGTTCCTCCGGAGCAGACTTTCTGTGGGCGCGGTAGCACTAGTTGCCGCAGCGTCAGCCTGTGGAGGATCTTCCGCCGACACGACTTCTGCCCCTGCGTCTGCATCTGTTGCCGATGCGACCGAAAGCGCCGATAACGCCGATGGCGGCCAAGCGTCGGCAAACCCGCTGTTTGTGGGCACCAAGGCCACGGTGGCCGGGTCGACGTTCGACCTTGGTTCGCTTGAAGGCAAGGACACGGTTCTCTGGTTTTGGGCTCCCTGGTGACCAACCTGTGTACGTGAAGCCCCTGCGGTCGCAGAGGTAACAGAAAACTACGACGGTGACGTGCAGATCATTGGTGTTGCCGGAAACGACACCATCGAGTCTTCGCTGGCATTTGTTCAGGACAACGGCGTTGGCAACATCGAACACGTCTACGACAACACCGACGTGTGGTCGAGGTTCGGTATCACGTCGCAGCCTTCGTGGGCGTTTATCAACGACGATGGTGATGTTGAGGTGCGCTTTGGCAGTCTCGGCGCCGCAGGCTTGAACCAGGTCATCGCCGACCTCGAAGCCCGCTAGCCGCAGCGCCACGCCATAGAGTCGGCGGCCGCAACAGGTGTGTGGGTCCGCGCGTGTAACATGCCGTTGCACCAAACTGAGGGGAACGGGCCGAAAAGGCCTGTCACAACAGGAGAATCCCCCATTACCGACTCACCGCCTAGACGAAGCGTGGCCATGGCTTTGGCTCGCACGCTTGAGACCTTCGATCCCGCTGCTAGCCGGCGCGGGCTTCGTCGCGCCGGGTTGGCGAGGCAACTGTCAGCGGCCATCGGGCTTGGCGAGGAAGATCTTGCGGTTACCGTTGCTGGGGCCTACCTCAACGAAATCTGTTTGCTGGTAACCCACGACCGCCGCGCCGATCTGCTGAATCCGGCACGGTCAGTCCTCAGCAGCCGCGTACTTCGATCGGCCGGGCTCGAAGCGTGCGCCGATGCGGTGCACCACGAATTTGAACGCTGGGGTGGCGGCGGGCTTCCGACCGGGCTGGTGGGCAGCGATATACCGGTTGGCGCTCGAGTGCTCGCCGCGGTGGGCGCCTTCGATGAACCCACCATCGCCCAGATGCAGTGGCTCGACCCGGTACTCAACGAGGCGCTCGTTTCGGTTCGCGACAACCCTGCCCCAGCGCCCACCGATCTGCACTGGCTCGATCGCCAACTGTCGGCCCTCGACCCGGAGCGCGCTGGGTCCGAGCTACCACTGCATCAGATCCTCGATGCGTCGCGCAACGTGCTCGACATCGTCGAACTCGTTGCGCAACAAACGCTCTTCGATCTTCGGGCGTCGACCGTTTCGATCGCCCAGTTCGACCAGCAAAAAGGCGAAATGCGGGTGCTGGTCAATGTTGGCGACCTCGGCCCCCATGACCAGACCCGCCCCACCGCCGAGTCGTACCCGCTCGGTTCGCTGCCCGCCACCCTCACGAGCGAGCCTGGCGCTCAGCGACTACTAAGCCGCACAAACGATGCGGGCCCGGCAACCCTGCGGTACCTCGATCTCCGCGGACTGTCGTCGGAAGCTGTGGTGCCGATCCTTCGCGACAACCGCGTTTGGGGCATCGTGTGGGTCACCACGTACGCCGAACACAGCCGGCAGCTTTCCCCTTCTGACCTTCGGCGGCTCCGGATCGTGGCTGGCGACCTTGCGTTGGCCATCGACCGAGCCGAGCAGTTCGAAGAGTTCGAAGCGTTAGCTTTGCGCGACCCACTGACGGGCTTGTGGAATCGGCGAATTCTCGACGAGAAGCTGAGTGAAATATTCGTTGGCGGCGAACCTCGCAACGATGCCGCGGTCATCATTTGTGATGTCGACGAGCTAAAGACAGTCAACGACACGCTCGGGCATTCGGCGGGCGACACCGTGTTGGTCGAGGCAGCCAACGCGCTGCGCGAGGCGACCGTCAACCTTGACGACGTCACGGTGTGCCGCATAGGCGGCGACGAGTTCAGCGTGGTTATTCAGTCTCGGGCCGAGGAACTCGCTCAGGTCATTGTCGACGCCGCTCTCGCCCGCTTCCGACGCGACGATCCCAACCGGTCGATGTCGTGCGGCATTGCCATCACTCATCCGGGTCTCACGCAGGCTGGCCAGCTCATGAAAGCCGCGGACGAAGCGCAATACCGTCAGAAGCGTATGCGCAAAGAGCAGATGGGCACGTTGCCACGCGACCAACGGCCTCCGCCATCTCGCCGACGCCAGCGCCGCGACGATCTCTAGGTCGGTTTCTCGTCGGCCCGCCATCGCCTAGCCGTCGGGTTCGGTGTGATTCGATGGTTTGAT
Source organism: uncultured Acidimicrobiales bacterium (assembly GCA_938015295.1). GTDB lineage: Bacteria > Actinomycetota > Acidimicrobiia > Acidimicrobiales > SHLQ01 > CALLQB01. Next base: position 3,051 of record CALLQB010000089.1, on the reverse strand, counting down.
GTCCAACGACGCGCTTTCCCCCCAAAACGGATTTCGTCGGATTGTCCGCCGCCTTCGCGGCACGCGCAGCGGCGGCACCGATGACCTTCTCGCAAACCTCGACCCCTCGCTGGCCGATAACGACCACGCGGTTCTCCGGTCGAAGATCGATGAAGCGATCAGGGCAACCACTCCCCCAGAGACGGCTCGGGCGAGGGTGGCCGAGATCGGCGCTGCGTATCTCACGCTCAACGACGCAGGCAAAGGACGGTTTTACGATCTGCTGACGTCGCACTACGGCGTGGATGAAGACCGGGTCAGCGCGGCGATCGCCCGCCGACAGGTCAGCTCGACCGACGATGTGGTGCTCGCCGAGATCGACGCCGAACTTCGCAGCGCTCTCGAGCCCTCGCGCATTCGCCTTCTCCGCTACTTCAGTGGGCTTGATTCTGGTGTCAAGTTTCTGGTGGACCTGCGCTCTGATGTGCGCCGGCTCCGCGGCACGTCGGCTGGCCGCCGGATCCTCGATACCGAGCTTCGCGACCTGCTCGCTTCGTGGTTCGACGTGGGGCTCCTGCGGCTCGAACGTGTGACGTGGTCGACGTCGGCCGCGGTGCTCGAGAGACTCATCCATTACGAAGCGGTGCACCATATTGCTTCGTGGGATGACCTGAAACGTCGTCTGGCCCCCGATCGGCGCCTCTACGCCTTCTTCCATCCGGGCATGCCTGACGAGCCGTTGATTTTTGTCGAGGTTGCGCTGACGGTGGGTATCGCCGACGCGATTGAGCCACTCATCGATCCGTCTGCGGTGGTCATCGATACGGCCGAGGCCGATACGGCGATCTTCTATTCGATCAGCAATTGCCAGACCGGGCTTGCGGGTGTGCCCCTTGGCGATTTTCTTATCAAGCGTGTGGTGAGCGAACTGCAGCACGATCTCACCAACATCGCGGTGTTCTCTACGTTGTCGCCGATGCCGGGCTTTCACGAGTGGGTCGACGACCAGATCGAGAGCAACAAGCTGCGGTCAGACGAGGCCGAAATCATTTCGACGATCGCCACCACGCCCGACTGGTGGCGTCAGCCAAATCTGGTGGCCGAGGTGCGGCCTGCCCTCATCGGACTCGCCGCCCGCTATTTGCTCAGCGAGCGCAGTAACGGCCGGGTTATCGACCCGGTCGCGCGCTTTCACTTGTCGAACGGTGCCCGGGTCGAGCGACTGCTGTTTCTGGCCAACCCGACCCAGGTTGGCCACGAACGGGGCCTTGCCATGATGGTGAACTACCGGTACGTGCCCCGGTATCTCGATGAAAATCAGGAGGCGTATCTCAACCGGACTGAGGTGGTGTCGTCGCCGGATGTCTACGCGCTTCTCGAACCGACCGATCGCGTCTAACCTAGGGTGAGTACTGCTTCGCCCAACGGCGATCCCCCCATCCCCCCTTACAGAAACGAGCATCACATGAGACGTCGTGCCCAGTGCGCGTCGGTTCTCTTGGGACTCTTGGTTACCGGCTGCAGCTTCACTCCTGAAGACGCAGCAGCACCACTTGCCGAGCGGGCAATAGAGAATCGTATTGAAAATGAACTCGGCGAAGATGTCGATCTCGATCTTGACGACAACGGCTCGATTTCCCTTGAGGGATCTCAGGGCGGCAGTGACTTCCGTGTCGAGTTCGATCCTGAGACCAAAGAAGTGGTGATCGTTCGCGATGGTGTCGAGCAGTCGGTTTCGCTCGATCGCGAGAACGGCACGATCAACGTCGATGGTGTCGGGGCGCTCGACATCCCCGACATCGGCGATCTCGATCCGTCATCTGCGGAGATTACCGATTGGCCAGCCGAGGTGCCTTTGCCCGATGGCCAGGTGATCGACACGACCGAGGCCGACGACCAGTTCTTCTCGGTGCTTACGTTGTCGATCTTGCCAACGTCGGGCGCCGATCAGTTGTTCGAGAGTTACCGCGATGCTCTGTTGGCCGACGGCTTCGAACTTCTTGGCGACGAAACGTCGGGTGACGACGGGCTAACCAACAGGGTTGCTCGCCTCGCCAAAGACCCGTATTCGATCATGGTTTCGGTTGTTGATGGCGGCGCCGTGCAACTCGCAACGGTGAGCCTGTCGCAACCGAAGTAGAGGTCAGCGGAACCCGGCGGCGATGTGTTCGATCCACCAGGCTGGTGCCTGGTCGAGCAGGTTGCCGAGGTGCGAGTAGTCGTGCCACCGGGTGATCAGGCCGTTGTCGACTTCCATCACCGAGGTGAAGGGGTGGTCGATGACTTCGCCGGTGTGAAAGCTCCAGCGCTCCATGTGTTCGGTGACCACCAGGTGGCGCTCGGCGATGACGTTCTTTGGGAAGTGTTCGTACTGGCTTAGCGGTTCGATGCCGAGGCGTAACCGGGCGATGATCTCGGCCGGGCCAGTCGCACCGGTGGCGTCGATGCCAACGTCGGTGTAGTGGGCGTCGCCGGTGAAGAACGTGGCCATCTTTTCCCAGTCGCGTTCGAAGTGGGCATCCCAATAGGCGGCGACCACACTTCTCGGATCGCCGGTTGTCGATTCGCTGCTCATGTATGTAGTCAAGCTGGACTTGGGCAGTCGGTCCAAACCTGCAGGACACCGCACCGTCGGACCCTGTACCGTTCGGGTTGTGCTCGATCACATCTTCACCGATGCCATAGGTGCGCTTCGCGAGTCGCTCGAACATGTTTTGCTCGAACGGCAAGCGGTGGAAGAACGCCTCACCGTCGATGTGTTGCTGGGCGACGTTGCTTGGGAGACCAGTTACGGGCTGCCGGGCGAACACATCCCCGCTCGGGTGCAGGCCGATATTCGCCTTGGCTGGCCCACGTGGTCGCAGTCGAGCTATCGGGGTTGGACGATGGGCGACGATCCGGCCGAGCCGCCGTCGATCGTACTTACTGTGGTCTTTCGGATTCAGGAGCTTCGTGAGTTACCCGACCCAGAGACGGTCGTTCACAACCTGGCGAGAGAAAGCCCAATGGTTGGCGAATTTGCGCTGGAACGCACCGGGCCAACGCTCGAGACGGTGTTCGACGACGATCTCA
>CALLQB010000088.1 GCA_938015295.1 uncultured Acidimicrobiales bacterium | reverse complement strand
GATGGCTCTTTGCCTCTGGCTTGCAGCTATGGCATCGGCGTCCCGGTGTCGGGTTTCGCACTACTGTTCGGCGGACCTGAACGGCTACTCGCCAAATCCGGCGTCTAGTGGGCACACAAGGCCATCGGGTTCGGTGGCCCGGTAGTTCTCGAACTCGGCGAGGAAACTGGCTGGGTCCGTGGTTGAGCTATCCCAGGACGCCTTCAAATCTAGGAACGCGGTGTCGGGTTCGCGCTCGACAAAGGTGGTCTCGTAGTACTGGAGATAGTTGCGGATCCTTTGGTCGCTGACCGCGGATGGATCCTCGATCGTTTCTTGTAGGCCAGCAATAACAGCGGCCGCCGCAAGGCACCGGTAGCCGGCTTGAATCCCCATGCCACCAAACCCTGGCTCATCTGCGGAGTAGTTCGTGAACTCTGACGCGAGCCCCTGCGTTGCACCGATAACTGTTTCGAGGGGGCAGTTTGTCGGCCCGACGTTGGCACCTGCCTGAAAGAGGGCGGTCACATCGACAACATCACCGGTGGTTTGCGCCAACCCAGTCCTGATGTCGGAAATGACCTCAAGAATGCGCCCGTAGCCGGCTCGCCGCTCGTCGGCGAACTCGACGTCCTTCGACAGAAGATCAAGGTGAGCGGCGATGAACGCTTCGCCTTGATCGAGCAGCGCTGGCACGTCCTCTACCGGCATCAGTAGATCCTGTTCGCCCTTGAAGAACCCTTCAAGCACGGCGTCATCGGGAAACGTTGCCCGCAGCGACCGGAACGGAAGGCTTACAAGTGCGCAGTCTTGTGCCTTCAATAGCCCAAGGCCGTCGACGGTCTGTTGCCAGGTTCGAGCGTTGCGGACGTTGGGTGTTTGTGGTTGCTCGGCTGCGTCGGCGACGATCGTGGTGGTCGTCGTGGTGGTATCGACCGGATCGGTTGTGATCCGGTCATCGCCGAACAGGTTGAGTCCGAGCACGACCAACACGGCGGCGGCAGCGGTGAGAGCCAACGTCAGCATCGGGCCAGAGAACCGGCGACCAGTAGGGCGGTCATCTTCATCGAGGTCAAGAGCATCAATGTTTATGACTGGAGCGGCTGTGCCTTCAGAATCGGCGCCCGAATGAAGGTTCTCGAGCAGCTCAGCCAGCAACGAATCGGCAAAGGTCGACTCTGGCTCTAAGGGAGTCATCGAATGTCGACCAAGAATCTCCAACGGATCAAAGTTCGTCATCGTGCCCCCCTTTCGTAGCTTTGGCGAAACGCTTCTTTGGCCCGCCCAATCAGCGACTCGGCCGCTTTCTCGGTTCGGCCCAACACCTCGGCGACCTCGCGAACCGAGTAGCCGTCGAGGTGATGCAAAACCAACGCCAACCGGTAGTCGTCGTTCAACGCGCCCATGGCAGTGGCCACAGCTTGCCGTTCGACCTGTGCAGAGTCGGTGGCATCGACGACCATCGATGTCATCTGCTCGACCAGCGGCCGCTTCCGCGAAGCGGTGGCCTGTCGGCGCCAATGATCGATGAGGCGCCGCCGGGCGACCGTGCACAGCCACGCCTGCGTCACTTCGACCGATCGCCCTGCGTTGAATTGTTCTACCGCTAACGCGAAAGTCTCGGCAGCCAAATCCTGCGAAAGGTCGCGATCGCCGCCCGTGCGAACGAAAAGGAAACCTAGAACGGTAGACAACGAAGACCGGTAGAGGTCGACAAAAGCCGCCTCCGAATCGCCTTCATCCACCGTCCCCAAATCCTTCATTCAACGTTCAATCGTTGGCGCCGCCAAAACCCCTCGGTAGAAACCGGAAAATGTTTGGCCAGCGTTCGTTTGCGAACAACCATCGCCGACTATCTGACCGCGAGCAACCCGTCGCAGCTGCTGAGTTGGAGAAGCAGGCAACCGCGGCAACCAAGATCTCCCACAGGTGTACGTTGCTTAGCGATGCGTGAGGACTTTCGCTTGCCGAAACTGCTGGGCACACTCCTCGGGTTGTGTCTCGTTGCGTCTGCGTGCGCGTCGGGAGGCGGTGCGCCAGACCAAGCAGCGGCGGATTCCGATATCGAGATACCTCTGGCTTCTGACGACGGGGCTGGGGTCGCCGAGATCGACGAATCGAACGCGTCGACCACTACGCCGACTGGTTCGTCGTCGATCCCCGAAACTGCATCCGGAAACAACGACGAGTGCCAAGCCCCGGGCCCCGAAGGTCGGGTCGATATCAACCTCTCGGGCAACCGCTTGTCGACGGCGGCCATCGACCTGTCCGACGCCACGTCGGTCGACACCACGTTGCCCGCAACGATTCACTGGGTGGTGGCAAGCGGCCAACCGGGCGAATGGATCGCCGTGCTCGCCGACGGCCAACTGTTTCGGGTAGGCACCCTCTCGAGCCCGCCAGAAGTCACCCAGATCGAAGGCTCGTGGGATGCGCAACTCGCTCCGCCCGTAGTTATTGCGGCGGCAACGCTTGTGTCGCCGTTGCGACAGCACGACCTGTTCGACAACCCGCTGCCCGACGGACGCGTTGTGCAAAGCGGCTCTATTCTCGCCGTGCTTGCCGACCCAACAGATCGGTACGGCCACGCGGTGCTGGGCGATGCGATTGAGGCGGCCGCAGTCGAATGGGTCGACCCCTGCAACGGAAGCAAAGGCCGTATCGACATCGCCGAACCCGATGTCATCGAAGGCTTGGCCCCG
>CALLQB010000087.1 GCA_938015295.1 uncultured Acidimicrobiales bacterium | reverse complement strand
GGGCCGCCACACGCGTGCTCTGGGTGCAGGTCGACCTCCCATGCCTGACGCATGGAATAGGTCTCGACGAAGTGTCGCTCGTCGTGCACGTGAAAACGGTGATCGACCGCATGATCCTTGAGATCGGCGATAAATCCCGCGATGTCGATAATTGCCAACTGGTGTTCTCCCGTCGAGGCGTCAAAATCCTGCCATGTCGAAGAGGCTTTGGGGTACTCGGGCACCGCGACACCCGCCGCAAACCTTTCCGCCATCGATGTTGACACGACCCAAACCTGATGAACTACGGCAATGGAATCCCACGATGTACTCGACACGCTCGCTTGGGCAGCCGACGCCGGAGTCTCGGCAATGGCAGCCACCGCCGACTGGGGACTCTCCGGAAAACGGCCCACGCAGTACAAAAGCGACGTCGCCGCTGACAAGGCGATTCTCGACATTCTCGTCGCCGAAGGGTTCGGCATCCTAAGCGAAGAGTCGGGCCACCAACACCAGGATCGAGCCCTTACTGCTGTGGTCGACCCACTCGACGGGTCGACGAACGCGTCGCGTGGCCTGCCCTGGTTCGCGACGAGCATCGCTGTGGTCGATGATCACGGACCGTGGGTTTCGTTGGTTCTCAACCACGTCTCGGGCGACACGTTCACTGCGGTTAGGGGAGAGGGAGCGTTTCGCAACGGCATGCCGCTTGCCCGACGAGACGCGCCAGCACTCGATGACGCCATCGTCGGGATCTCAGGATTGCCGCCGAGAGCTCTTGGTTGGGGACAGTTTCGCTGCTACGGCGCGGTTGCGCTCGACCTCGCTGCCGTCGCAACCGGCACCTTCGATGGCTATGTCGATTGTTCGGTTGATGCCCACGGCGTGTGGGACTACCTCGGGTCGCTACATCTGTGCAGCGAGCTGGGCATTCCTGTGATTGACGCCCACGGCCGAGATCTGATGGTCCTCGATTACGACGCTCGCCGGACACCGGTGTGTGGGGCCGATCAAGGACTTCTCGATGCGTTGTTGGCAGAGCGTAAAGCGGCCTTCGACGAGATCGCCTGAGTCAACGACTACTGTGCGGCCATGAGATCCCCCCGCTACCTTGCGCTTCGAGCGCTTGGGTATGTTCCCGACGACGCCCGCCGTCGTCTGGTGCAGCTGATCGCCCCGTCGTACATGCTGGGCGCCATCTGTTGGATCGAGCATCCCGATGGGCGAGTGCTGCTGGTCAAAAACACCTACCGAGAGAAATGGGTCTTCCCGGGCGGCCTTGTCGATAAGGGCGAACGGCCCCCTGACGCAGCAGTCCGAGAAGTGCTCGAAGAAACCTCGCTGCGAGTCGAACTGGTCTCTGCGCCGGTCGTAACGGTTGACCCGGAACTTCGCCGCGTCGAATTTACCTACAAGGCCGCATTTGCTCCCGGGTGCACTCCCGACGACCTGAAGATCGACGACGTTGAGATCACCGCCGCACAGTGGTTTGAGCCCGAAACGTTGCCCTCAATCGACAACGAATACGACGGATTAGCCGCGGCGATTGAAAAATCGTCCGAATCGATGCAATTACTTTACGCAACTTGGGTGAATGGTGAGCGAATCCTCACTCCTGGTGTAGCCTAGGAGATTCCGGTTCTCACCTCGGTGAGGATTACCCGGGCGTTTAGCTCAGTTGGCTAGAGCATCTCGTTTACACCGAGAGGGTCGGGGGTTCAAGTCCCTCAACGCCCACGTCGTTCGTCAGCCCCTTGGGGCCTCCTCACTTACGGAGTTTGGCTTCGCCAAACATCCCATTGCCCGGAAGTCCGCAGGGGTTCTAGTGCCGTCCCGTTCGGACCACGTCGTTCGTCAGTCCTGGCGGACTTACTCACTTACGGAGTTCGTCTGCTCTTGACGAGCACGTGTTCGTCGTAGCTGATGCCGTGCTCGTGTGTGTGAATCCGCCGATTGGTCACCGTCCAGCCGGCAGCCTCATAAAAGCTGATAGCCAGAAGATTCTCCACACGGGCATGCAACTCGAAGTTGTTGTGGCCGTCTGCCGCGATGAGTGTCTCGCCCAGCTCGAGTAGCCGACGGCCGAGTCCGGCGCCCTGACACGCCGGAGCGACGAACAGGTGGACCAGCTGGTGGCCCCGCACCGTGACATGTCCGACCGGAGCTCCGTCGACGACCGCAAGCTGCGTCACAAACCCTGACCCGGGCTGAAACCAGTCGTATAGCTGCTGCCTGGTGCCATCTCGATCCGGAGCGTCCAGATCGCCGGAGCGCAACTGTGAGGCGTAGGCGCGTCTGAAACAAAGATCGTGATAGTCCGCAACAGCCTCCGCATCGCCTGGCGTGGCAGACCGAATTTCGATGCGGTCCATAGTCGTGACGGCTGCCTATCTCCTATCTCGCTACGAGATAGGGCTCGGCGGCGGACCGAGGATTTCGATGTCGTGGGCGGCAGCAATCCTTGCGACTTCGACCGGGTCGATCTCGGTCGGTTCAGGAAGCTCGACGCCAGGTATGGATGAACCCAGCGCCGCGACGAACCGGTCGAACTGGCCGGGCGTCGTAATTTGAAGAACTCGGGCCTCGTCCGACCGAATCTGAAAAGTATGGGGTTGGCCGCGCGGTAACCAGACCGTCGCTCCAGCGCCGTACACGCCTTCGGCCTCGCCGCACGAAAACCAGACCTCGCCCTCAACGACATAGAACAATTCGTCTTCGACGTCGTGGCGATGTAGTGGTGGGCCGAATCCCTTTGGGCCCACAAACTCCATTGCGGTTAGGGCGCCATCAGAGTCTTCGGCGGAGACTTTCGTCGTCATGAGATGGTTAAGAAAGTGGTAATGGTCGCCTCCGTCACGTGGCACGATCATTGGTGATTGCAGCGTCATGTTGCTCCTCCCGCAAGAGCTTCGCTTTTCGTACTCGCAGCGTTTCACAAACACGCAGCGCCGATCAACCGTTGAGATCGTTGACCGCTCTACCAAGCGGTGTCGTATAGTCGTGGCCAGTGTCCTCCAGCCGAGCAGAACGATTCGAGGAGTTCACCGATCCGGTGGACGGCACCCGGTGGCGAATCGATGTGGGCTTCACCGATTCGAATTGGCAGTGCCTGTGGGGGAACGGCTGCCAGGGCATCCTCGCCCACCCGGCTCCCGAACTGGCACAAGGATGCTGCAGCGAGGGAGCACATCTGCTTGGTGAGGACGAGGCGATGCTCATCGAGGCGCTTGGGTTGACGCTCGACCCCGCTCGGTTCGAAAATCATGCCGAAGCAGCAGCCAACGGTGTGCTGCAGGATGCGCCAACCAATCTCAATGGTGGTCGAGCGACCCGAGTCGTCAACGACGCTTGCATTTTTCACAATCGTCCAGGCTTTGGCGGGGGAGAGGGTTGCGCGCTGTACCTAGGGGCGCTCGACGAGGGCGAATCGCCCATGGACTGGCGTCCAACCATTTGCTGGCAAGTGCCGATTCGCGTCGACGAGAACCAAGACGGCACAAAGACGCTGCGGCGATGGCGGCGCTCTGACTGGGGCGACGATACCGACGGGCTTGCGTGGTGCTGTACCGAGCAATCACACAACGATGGGCTGCCGTCTTCCTATGTGGGCGAAGTTTCGGTAGCGGTCAGCTTGCGGGCCGAACTCAGTGGCATCGTTGGCCCCGAGATAGCCCAAGCGCTCCACGACCGGACAAACCCCGACGAGGGGTTATCCCGTGCCAAAGGCTGATTCGAAAGTTCTGAATGCCGTCCACCACCGACCTTGCACAGGTCTGGCCTGCAAACCGCCAATCGACTACAACTTGACTAGCAACCCGTTCAGCGTCGGTAACCGGTTCGCTGAGGGAGGAAACAGCAATGTCGGTCGATCACCGCACCAGGCTCGAAAAAGACATCCGCAACCTCGAGTGCGATGAAGTGTTCGACGAGCTTCTTCAGGAAGCTCTTGGCACGTTCGGCGACCTAGCAGGTCGCGGCGTCGCCTATAAGGAACTTCCAGCCCTTGGTTTTTCCGTCGACGGCCGTCACGCCACGCTGGCGCTCGAGGGCGGTCAACTTGTGGTCAAGAGCGGTGTCGGTGCCGCTGGTGTCGTGGCAGAACTTGCGAGCGACGCCCTTTCCGATCTTGTGCAAGATGCACAGTCGACCATGGGCCTGGCGATGACCTCTCGGGTCAAGCTCACAGCCGGGAACATGAACGACTGGATCGCCTGGGAGCCAGCGCTGCGGGCCCTTCTCGATGGGCGCAAGGTTCATGAGACCGGCGATGTTTCGATGACCGACCTCGATGGCGGGCCGCTTGATCTCGATCGGGTCTTCACCCTGGCTGATGACCGCGAAGAGGTCGCGAACTTCTTGCGCGAAGCGGGGTTTCTGCATATTCGAGGCGTGTTCGACGAAGGGGAGATGTCGACGTTGGCCGACGACATCGATGCCTGGATCAGTCAAGCCACGCCAGATGATGGCGAGTCATGGTGGGCTGAAGATGCAACGGGGGTGAGCCAGGCAGTGAGAGTGCTGTTCTTCTACGACAAGTCGGCAGCGCTACGCGACCTGGTGGCCGACGACCGCTACCAATGGCTCGCCGACCTGACCAGCGACGGTCATCAGCATCGTGGTGGCGGCGAGGGCCTCGTGAAGCCGTTAGGGATTGTCAAAGGACTGTCGGATTTGCCGTGGCATAAAGACTGCGGCCAGGGCCGCCACTCGTATATGTGTAACTCGCTGACCTGTGGCATCTCGGTAACCGGTGCCGATCGAGTGAGTGGAGCGTTGGGTGTCATTCCCGGCTCGCACCGAGCAAACACCATCGCCTCAGGCCGCGACCCCGGTCTCGATCTGGCGCCGCAGATGCTCGAGACCCAGACCGGTGACGTGACGGTGCATTGCAGCGACACGCTTCACCGGGCCCATCCGCCCGTCGACCGCCCCCGCAAAGTGGTGTATTCCGGATTCAGCCTTCCGCCGCTACCCGGCGACGAACCCAAACCAAATGCTCGCTATAGCCGCGAAGCCCGCGCCGAACTCACCGATGTCCAGGACAGGATTCAGGCCGCCGATAACGAAACCAGCGACCACCGCTACGCGCCAGGCCGCGGCCGTTAGCCCAAAGGGGTCAGGCACTTTTGGGGTCAGGCACTTTGGGGGTCAGGTGCTCGATGGTGCGAGGGACTCGACGAGCGGCCACACAGATTTGGGGTCTGCCGGATCAGTAGGAAGTGCTCCGAGCGAGATGCCAGTTGCCCCTGCGTCGATGTGCTCCTGGTAGCGCGAGCGAATCGTCTCTTCGTCGCCCCAGACGATGTGCGCGTCGACCAACCGGTCGCTGCCGCCGTCGCTCCAATCGGCTTCGGTGAAACCATGGGTGGCCCACTGGCGCTGGTAGGCGGGAAGGGGAAGGTAGATCGATAGCGCTCGGCGCCCTGCAGCTCGACCAACTTCTGGATCGGTTGTCAAACAGGTCGGCTGCACCACGGTGAGCACCTTGTCAGGACCGAGGGTTGCTCGTGTCTCGGCCGTGTGGCTTGGCGGCTGCATGTAGGTGTTCACACCATCGGCCACTTCGGCTGCCATCGCGATCATCTTGGGGCCGTGCGCTGCGATGTAGAGGGGGACCGGAGGCGCGTCGGTCGGCGTATGGATCGGGACTGGACCTCGCATTGCGAGCACGTACTCTCGCATCTTGGTCACCGGATTTTCCCAGGGAACACCACGCATCTCTGCTGCGACTGGATGTGAAACGCCGAGTCCCTGGATGAATCGCCCGCCAGAAAACTCGGAGAGGGTCCGTCCGGCCTGCTCGCTGGCGATGGCATCGCGGCCATAGATGTGGGCGATACCCGTAGCGACCTTGATCGATTCGGTGTTGGCCAGTAGTTGGCCAGCGGTCACGTAGATCTCACGGCCGAAGATATCGGTGATCCACATCGCTGGATACCCGAGTTCTTCAAGTTTGCGGGCATGCGCGATCAGTGACGCGGGCCGCATCGAGTCGGCCCCGGTCATGATGCCGGTGACGGGAGAATTTGCATGGGCTGCCATGCCACGACCGTACTTCTCCGCGAGGCTCGATCGCCGATACGCTCGTCGAATGACCCGCGACCGAGCCGCCTGGCAAAGCCTCAATGCTGAGGTGATCGAGGAGTACCGGGCAAACGATGGGCGAGTAGCCAGATTCGGCGATACGCCGATCATCATTTTGCAGACCGTCGGCGCCCGGTCCGGAGAGCTTCGCGAGGTCCCGCTTATTCCGGTTATATCGACGAGCGGCCCGAAGCGCTCCGTGTACGTGTACGGCACTGCAGAGGGGGCGCCGAAACACCCGGACTGGGTATACAACCTCAGGGCCAATTCTCGCATCAGCGTCGAGTTCGAAGGCGAAACGTTCGTTGCTGATCTGGTCGAGGTTGAGTCGGCGGCCGCCCGAGAGATGGTTAGCTCCCACGCTGAAACGGTCGCTGTCCTTCGCGAGTACCTCGACCGAGCAGCACCTCGGCAAATCCCTGTTTTTCGTGTCGATCGAGTTTCTATCTGACTTGGTGAGAATGCAGTTCTTTGCCTTGAGCGGCGGCTGGGACGCCCTATGACCGAAGAAAGCGCTCAGCGCGGTTTCGAACAAGTTTGACTAACGCTTGCTCGATCTCGGAGTTCGCCTCAACGACATCGTCGAGGCAATCGAGTACCTGCTGAGCGACGTCGCGCGCAGCGCCGGTGGCGAGGTTGGTGTCGAAATGCCAGAGCGATGCCTCTTGGGCAATTGTCGCAGCGTTAACCACGTTGAGGTTGGTAGCGCCACCGATCGTCATCGCAGCCTCGTCTTTGAGACGTGGAAAGAGCACGGTTGGGACGGTGTCATAGAGGGGTGCGAGGGTGACCTCAGAAGCGCTGTGATGCAGCAGGGCGAGGTTTTTTCCGTGGGCATCGGCGTTGCCGATGAGTGCTGTGAAGGTTGCTACCTTGGCCAGCCGTTGGAGCTCCTGGAGCTGATCGTCGGCGAACTCGTCGAGCAATCCTGCGACCTGAGCGAACTCTGGTCCGCCTCCCGATCGATCGGCGCCGCGGCCAGCGAGTTCGTATTTGCGTATCGCTGGAAGGTCAAGCGCCTGGCACATGTCTTCCTGGTGGATGCGTCGGATCTGGCCGTCGACTGTGGTCCGGTCGAATCGTTCGACGATGAGGCAGTCGATGTCGCTGATGTTGGAGAGCTCGATGTCGACCGTGGTGAGCCCGACGGCTTTGGCGAGCTTCATCGCTGCGACCTCGGCGGTGACCACGCCCGGGTGTGACTGGCTGTCGAGCTTGAGGATATGGGTTGAGGCGGCGCCGCCGAGAGGGCGTCCCCAACCATCTTCGAGCTTGACGAGAAGCAGTTTGTTCTGCATGCCAGCGATAGATAGTTCGGAGTCATCGTGGATGCCGAGCGGCTGGTCGGGGAGCGAAGCGACCTCGTCTTCAAGCGCTCCGTGACTGAGTGGGTCGATAGCAGCATTACTCATTGGCTCGTCCGCGCCGGTCACCACCAGTGCGCCTGCCACGTCGCGGCCGTAGCGAATCAGAAGTCCGAAGGTGTCCGCTGCGCTTACCGATGCTCTTGCGGCCAGTACCGCGCGAAATTGCCCTTCGGGTAGAACGCCGTCGAAGAAGTTGGTGGCGTCGAACGGACGGTGTTGCACAGGTAGGGCACACGAAAGAAGGGGCTGCCCAGCGTGAGCAGCGAGCACCTCGGGGAGGTATCGAAGGCGAACGCGGCCTTTGTGTTCTTCGATGGTTGCTACTGGGGTCGTGTCGAGCCAGACCGTCAGTTGGTCGGGTCTAGTCATCGGCTTCGGTTGTGTCGTCGAAACTGATGGTGATGGTGGCGCCGAGGCGTCGAAGCAGTCGGAAGCTGTGGTCCATGACCGAGCTCGATCGGCCGGCCTCGATCTGGGAGAGGTAGCTGCGGGACACCGCTGCGGTCTTTGCGAGTTCAGCTTGGGTGAGACCCGATGAGTTTCGGCGGTCGGCGATGACCCGGCCAAGGTCTTTGGGCGACCTGATGGTGTACATAGCCATGGAGTTCTCTTTCGTCTCGCGCTCTTTTGTTCGTTGTCTGGGGATGCGGCCGCACTCCCATCGACCAATTGCAACAATATTGGAGCATACCGCAGATGGCGGGCATTGCAACAATAATGTTGCTACTCTCCTCATCTGGGAGTTGCAACAATAACGTTGCCCTTTCTCGCAGGCGCCTGTCCTCGCCTACAGTTCGACGATGGAACTACTGCCCGCACTTTCTCGCTGGTCTTCGGCGGCGAACAGTCGAACTTGTGGCTGATGACAGAGATCCCAGTTCTTGACGTCTCGGCGATTGGCTTGGGCAACCACGACGATGATTTGTCGGCGGCAATAGCGGACGCTGCATCGCGGTTTGGTTTCTTTCAGATCGTCGGACATGGCATCGATGCCGGACTGATCGACGACCTCTGGGTACAGATCCGGGCGTTCTTCAACCAGCCGATCGAACGCAAGCGCGCCGTTGCGCGAAACAAGACAAACAGTCGCGGCTACTACGACCGAGAGCTGACAAAGAACGCCCGTGACCAAAAGGAAGTGTTCGACTTCGCACATGTCCCACATCCCGAACTCGCCGACGACCATCCGGCAAACCACATGCCAATCGACGGCCCAAACCAGTGGCCAGCGGGCGATGAAGCCTTCCGCTCAACGATGCTCACGTACCTGGCCGAGTGCGAGCGGTTAGCCCAGCAGCTTCTGGTCGGCTTCGTAAGAGGCCTCAATCTTGAACCGACGTTGCTGACGCCGCACTTTGGGCCCAACCACACCAGTTTCATTCGGCTCAATCACTATCCGACAAGCGATGTGTTGGCAGACGAGGAAGCTCGCGACGTCACGCCGCTTGGCGACATGGCACTGCACCATCACTCTGATGCTGGCGCATTTACCATTTTGTTGCAGGACGATGTGGGCGGACTCCAGGTCGAGCATGACGGAGGCTGGATCGATGTCCAACCGAAGGAAGGGGCATTCGTGGTGAACACCGGCGACATGATGCAGGTGTGGTCAAACGACCGGTACCGCGCTGCGTTACATCGGGTGTTGCCAAGGACAGCAGCCGAACGATATTCGGTGCCGTACTTCTTCAACCCAACGTATGACACCGACTATGCGCCGCTCCTCGGCAACGAGACGCCGCACTACCGCTCACTGAACTGGGGGGAGTTCAGAAAAGGTCGTGCTGATGGCGACTACGCCGACTATGGCGAAGAAGTGCAGATCTCGCAGTACCGCACTAGCTAGCGGTTCTTCGCAGCCAGAGCGGTCACTCCGGCTCCCATGAGGATGACGAACAGGCCAAGGGCAAGCAGCGGTCCGAGCCCAAGGGGTTCTTCGCTTCCGGTGTCTGCACCGGTCGAGCCGACCGCAGTCAGTTCGACTTCATCGCTCGGCGCCGGGGTCGCTTGGACACCGTCGTTAACGACAGCCTCGCTGCTTTCCTGAACGTCCTCGTCGACAAACGCCAGCTCGTTCGGACGTGCTCCGAGGTTCGCCTGCGCTGGAAGCGGCTTCTTCGCTTCGGGACGCCAGCCCTTTGGCAACACATTTGTCGACCGCTGTTCGACCTTGGTGTTCTTCTTGTCAGCTTTCGCGACGGCCTTGTCGGCCTTTTTGTCGGTGTTGCCGGTGTTCGCCGAGTTTCCGTTCCCTCGAGCCACAACACTGGTCGTGGTGGTCGTGGTTGTCGGCGCCGCCGTGGTCGTTACGACGGTCGTCGACGTGGAGGTCGAACTGCTTGTCGTGGTCGAGGTGCTCGTTGTCGGAGTCGTCGTCGACGTACTCGTTGTTGGAGCGCTGGTTGTGGTTGTCGGCGCAGCCGTTGTGGTTGTCGGCGTAGCCGTAGTGGTGGTGTTCACCGGGGCTTGAGTTGTCGACGGCGCAGTTGTCGTCTGCGGTGTCACGGTCGTGGTCGGAGCTGTGGTGGGCGGAATCCAGATCGTTGTTGTGGTCGGAGCGATCCACGTCGTCGTTGAAGCTGGCGCCTGGGTGGTCGGGGCACCTGTGGTGGTGGTCGGTGCTGTGGTGGGCGGAATCCAGATCGTTGTTGTGGTGGGCGGGATCCAGACCGTGGTGGTTGTTGCCTTGGCCGTTGTTGTGGTGGCCGGCGCCTTCGTGGTTGTCGGCGCAGCCGTCGTGGTGGTGGGCGCAGCCGTCGTGGTGGTTGTTGTGGTGGCCGGCGCCTTGGTGGTTGTCGGCGCAGCCGTCGTGGTGGTGGGCGCAGCCGTGGTGGTGGGCGCAGCCGTGGTGGT
>CALLQB010000086.1 GCA_938015295.1 uncultured Acidimicrobiales bacterium | reverse complement strand
TTTCCGGGAGCAACCCAGGAAATCTCTCAGAATGTCATCGTGCTTCTGGTTGTTTAGCTGTCGCTCGACTCTGGCTTGCGAGAGTTGAGCATGACTGCACCGAGCACGATAAGCACGGTTGCTGCGCCAGCGAGAGGTGCTGCGGTGCTACCGGTGAAGGCGAGCGAACCAGCAGGCGTGGTGCCAGCTGTAGGCGCTGCAGTCGTGGTGGTGGTTGCGCCGGCTTGGCTACCGCTGGCGACTCGAATGTCGAGTGCGCCGCTGTACGCGGAACCGTCGGTGTTTGTACCGGTTGTCGCGACGCTGTAGTCGCCGGCGTAGGTGCCTGTTGGCACCGTGACCGAGACTGAGATCTCGCCAGATGCGGGGACTGTTACGGTCTCGAGGGTTGCGCCGTTGAGCGTGACGGTGACAACCGATCCTGGGAGGAGCCCGTTCTGGACGATGTTGATGGCGTCGCCAACTTCGACAACCGGCGTTCCGTCGGTATCGACGGTGACCGGGTCGGGCACGGTGATCGAACCGGTTGTTCCACCAGTGTTGGTGGAACCAATGCGGACCGTCGTTGAGGCGCCACAAGGCACATTGTCGCTGTGGGTTCCTGTGGCGATGATGGTGTACGTGCCATCAGCGAGCGAGGCGGGAAGCTGGAAGCTGCCTGCGAGTTCACCGGAGGCTGGAACGGTGTAGCTGGCGACCGTGAGGCCACCAACGGTTACCGTGACGGTGGAACCGGGGAGAAGGTTAGAAAGTGCGATGCTGGCATCGGACCCGGCAGCGGCAACAACCGTACCGTCGGCATCAACGCTGACCGGACTCGAGATGGCAACGGAGCCGCAGCCACTTCCTGGGTCATACTGCGCCGCTGCAGGAGCAGCGATCGCTACAAGCGCTACGAGCGCCATGATCAGTATTCGACGGAACATTTTGAAAACTCCTGAGAGAGTACGGTGACCCTTTACGAGTCGGACTTGTCGCAAGCTGATTGAGGATTCGAATGGCGTTTTGAGCCGTTTGACCCACCGCGCGGACAGTGGTCGGGACGACCACGGAACGAGACAGTGTCAGGGCGCCCAGGTGAAACGTTCAGACGTTGCGAGGATCAGCTCGCGTCTTTCGCCGTTCACCGACACCGCGACCCGGTCGTCGTTTACCGTTGGTTGGTGGTGCACCCAAAGATCATGGGTTGTCGCGTCGGCATCGATCATCCCAACCCCAAATTGTCCGGTCATCTCAAGCTGAACTGATCGAGACTCACCGCGCGGTATCGCGACAAAGAGTTCGTGGCGCCAGAGACCGTATTCGTACGCGCTGTTCACCTGCACAAGGTTGCCGTCGACGCTCGCCGTGGTGATATCGAGTGGAGAATGCACGATCATTAGCAAGCGGTTCGTTCCGGTTTCAAGGCCCCACCGGTTTCCCGAGACATAGTCCGACAACGTGTCGGGAGCTCGGTTCTCGAACAGCACATCGAGCACGGCAGTGGCATCGCTTTGTTGATCGGGCAGACCCGGCGCAGGCAAGGTGACGTCGTAGGAAACGGTCTTGTGCAGGTATGGATCAAGTTTGTTCGGGCCAGCATTTGCATGACTTACCGAAAGAAAGTCGTCGAAAGCTTCCGGACGAAACCGTGCCGCAAGTCCGAGGTCTTCAAGTACTGCATTCTCCGCGTCGTCAAAGCTCACCATCCGCAAGCGTCCCTGGTCAACCATCGGAGCCATCGTGTCGATCATCTCGCCGAGCGGCGGTAGTCGACTGGTTTGCAGGCTCTCGAATACTGCAGAAACGACGACATCGAGGACTCCGGTTCGGAGGTTACGGTCGTCGATAACCGCGTATTGGTCGATCAGCAGGAACTGAGGAAGGCTCGTCGAGTCGAGTTCCAAACCGAGCGAGGCGATTTCGACCGGGCCGGTGATATCGGTGAGGGCGCCGAGAGCATAGGGGTCGATGTACAAAACGCCGTCGATCGGTGTCCCGCCCATTTCGGGAAAAACCTCGCGTAGTACCGATGCTGCGACCCCAAGGTCGGGAGTGCCGGTGAAGTTCTGGGCATATCGCCATGGCTCATAGTCGCGGAAGCGGTCGGGAAACGGGCTGTCGAGCGCCGGCGCTTCGGTGGACGAGAGGTCGGTCGACCGGCCTGACTGCACAAGTTCGAGGTCGCCACCGTCAAAGCGGAGCACCGCGTAGCCACCAGCGAATCCGCCAAGGTCACGTGCCTCGCTCGGGTTGGCGGCTAGCACTAAGTACGTGCGCGGCGTATCGGCCCCGAGTAGTGCGGGCAGCACTCGCAGACGGGGAAGCTGAGTGTCGATTTCGGCGGCGGCGGCGGCCGCCCGCCGCGATGCCTCGTCGAGTTGATCGACAAGCGCTGGCACAAGCCAGGGGCCTTCGGGCGCGGCAAGGCGCTCGGCACTAGCGGCAAGTACCTCTTTGAATTCGACTGCGACTGCCTCTGCTTCGGCCAAAACAGCGACGTCGATTCCTCCCGTTTCTGACCGCAGCGTCGACACATCGACCACTTCGACCGCTCGTCGGGCAGTGATGGTGGCTCGTTCGATGGCGTCGATCGAGTCGACCAGTACGTCGTAGTTCTGGGCAACCAACGGCACGAGCCGCCCCGTCGCCGCCCACCACGAATCGACGTTCTGGCGAGCGACCGCCAAGTGTGACCGTGCCGTATCGAGATCGACCTTCGCCTGCTCGGTGTCGACGGCTGCTACCCCCTCGCCGGTCGCGACCCCAGCCGAGGCGAAGCTTCGTTCGGCCGCCGCGGCCGCCGATTCGAGATCGTCGCGGCTGGTTGCCAGCACCATTGCCAGGTTGACCGAGCCAAATACCGCAACCCCAATCACCCCCATTGTCACAACCTCGAAAAACCCTCGAACGCGACCGGTAGATTGTCTGATCGCCGAAAGGAGCACCGCGACGAAACCGGTCCCTGCTGCGGCTGCCGAGAGTCGGGGTGTGCCGGCGTCGTGCAGGTTGAGGTAACAGAGGATCAGCAGCAGCGCTGCGGCGAGAGAAGTGATTTGACTGAGGGCGACGTTGCCGCGGCGCGTGTACCAGGAGCGGGCAAGTACGAGGGCGACGATCGCTGCCGCGACGGCGAACCAGCCAGAACCCACAAGCAGAAGCAACGGCACGGTCGACAGCGCAAGGGCGAAACCGCTGGCGCAACGGGCGCCGAGGGTGAAGAGGACGGCGAACACGATCAGGTAGCCGGCGTCGACCGCCCGGCTGCCGGCAGGTGATGCCCCCGAGCCAAGAGCGATCGAGATTGCAACAACGACAGCTGCTACATCGACCACAACATTTCGTTTGCGGTAGTGCTGCCACCAGTGTTGTTGCTGACCCGAAACGACAGGGTCGCCTAACGAATAACCAACCCAGGTTGGTCCACCGTTTTGGGACGCCGGCGTTTCGGTGCGGGTTGCGTCCGGGGTTTCGATAGACGCCGGGTTGGATGAGGTCGTGACCATGCCTAGTCCAATCGACCCAAATCCCCGGTCCGTGAGACCTAATGCTCAGGTCTGGCATCCCAAGACCGATCGGATTGCGATGGCTGAGGCACAAACGCATCGAGACCTGCTTGAGTTGGCTGACTCTGAAGCGCGTCTTGCAACGCCAGATCTGCAGATTCTCGACCTTGAGATCGTCCACCTTGATATTACTGATATTGCTGATCTTGGGGCCGCAGAGCTTGCGACCGCGCCCGAGCCGTGGTTGCCACCGACCCATTGGCGGCAGCACGGCGCTGCTGCGTCAGCAAAACGATGCCTAGACGTCGTCGTTTCTGTCGTCCTTTTGGTGTTACTGGCGCCCCTCTTTGGTCTTGTCGCTCTCGCTGTTCTCGTGACCTCTCCCGGCTCGGCTATCTACTCGCAAAAGCGTATGGGGCAAAGCAATGTGCCGTTCGAGATGCTGAAGTTTCGTACCATGCACACCGACGCCGACGATCGGCTTCGTAACGACGCGGCCCTGTGGCACAGATACGTCAACAACGACTACAAACTCGAACCCGAAGATGATCCGAGGCTCACCCCGATCGGCCTTTTCCTTCGGCGCACCAGCCTCGATGAGCTTCCGCAACTGATCAACGTGGTTCGGGGCAGCATGAGCCTTGTCGGGCCTCGACCGGTCGTCCTGCCCGAGTTCGAAGAGTTTCGTGCGGACGATTCGTACCGTTGGGTCAAACCTGGCATTACCGGGCCGTGGCAAGTCAGCGGGCGTTGCAACGTGCACTACCCCGAACGGGGCCAGATCGTTGATGACTACGTCGAGAACTGGACGTTGCTCGCCGATATCAAGATCCTCGCCCAAACCATTCCCACCGTCCTGTTCCGCCGGGGCGCCCATTAACCCAAAGGGGTCAGGCACTTTCGGGGTCAGGCACTTTCGGGGCTTGCGGCTTTTTGGTTGTGGTCCTGAGAAATGGGGCACACTGGGTTGATGAGCACGATTTCTGTATCGCCGCTGTCGCCCACGATCGGCGCAGAACTTGGCAACATCGACCTGCGTTCTCCACTAAGCGCTGAGACATTGGCCGAGGTGCGCCAGGCTCTTCTCGATTGGAAGGTGATCTTCTTTCGAGATCAGGACCTCACACCTGAACAACATCTGGCATTCGCGCGAAACTTCGGTGACCTCGAAGTTCATCCGTTTGCGCCCGAGCATCCCGTGTATCCCGAGATCCTCCAGATCACCCATCACGCCGATGCGCCCGGCTATGAAAACCTCTGGCACTCCGACGTCACATGGCGGCTCCAACCGTCACTCGGATCGATTCTCCTCATGAAAGAAGCCCCTCCGCTGGGTGGCGACACGCTCTTCGCCGATATGTATGCGGCATACGACGGGTTGCCCGACGACATCAAAGAAGAGATCGACGGCAAGAACGCTCGTCACGACTTTGCTGGGTTCCGTCGAGGACTTGTTCGCAAGGGTGCAACCGAGGAAGAACTCGCCACTTTCGATGCCGCGTATCCGCACCCCGAACATCCGGTTGTGCGCACCCACCCCGAGACCGGGCGCCGAGGCATCTACGTCAACCAGGCATTTACCCGACAGGTCCTCGGAGTAACTCCTGAACGAAGCGAAGAACTCCTTCGGATCCTCTACCGCCAAGCGTCGTTCCCGGAGTATCAGTGCCGGTTCCGTTGGGAAGCCAACAGCATTGCCTTCTGGGACAACCGAGCGTGTCAACACTACGCGGTGTCGGATTACTGGCCCCATGGCAGGTCGGTCGAACGGGTAACCGTCATTGGCGACACTCCCTATTTCGACCCTGACCAACCGGTAACTGGCCGCCAAGAAGAACGACCGTTTCGGGGAAGCATGCAAAGGTCGATTCTTGCGTAGCGGCTAGATACCGCTCAGCACGGCAACCACTGCGTCATCAACAATCGCGTCGACCATCTCGGGCGGAGGCAGACGATTGGCGAGCGAAGCCCGTGCTGCGCTCGCTGGGATATCGACCGTAGCGAATCGGACGCGGCGCTGTTGAGCAGGCGTTGTAGCTTCGAGCCGATCGCAAAGCTCGATCGAAAGTCGGGCAACCCGCGCCATTTGCGCCTCGTTTCGGGTTCGCAGGTCGTCGGGCCAGTCTCCCGAAAGCCGGTCTCGCGAAAGCTGGTCTCCCGGAAAAAAGTCAGAGCTGCGGTAGAGCAACAAAAGTACGGCCGTATCGGTTTCTTCTCGGCACCACCGAAGCACGTTCGCGGCAATCTCACGGATGGCCTGCACAGGGTCGGCGAACACTGCGTCGGGGATGCACGCGTCTTGGAACGCCTCGACACTGCGGAGCCAGAGTTCGGCGGCGAGGAGATCGCGGCTGGGAAAGCGGTGATAGATCGAACCGCTCGGAGCGCCGAGCTCGTGGGCAATCCCGCTTATCGTGAGAGCGGTTGGTCCGGAGCACGCGATGAGATCGATCCCTGCGTCAAGGATCTCGGCGACGGAAAACTTCGGACTACGACCCATCACCGCATGCTACGGCGTGCCGCCAGCGCGGTGGGCGGAATCATCGCCCGGTACCCATAACGGAGAAGTCGGGTCGAAATTTTCGGGTGCCGCTCCTCAAGCGCTACGCGAGCGCGAAGGTGCTCCTTTGCTGGAAGCCGTGGCTCGTCGCGACGAAGATCGAACGATGTGAGATGTTTGACGCTCTTATATCCGTAACGATCGGGCGCTACTAGACGAAGTGGCCCACCGGTTCGGGCGTCCAAAGCTTGGCCGTTGAGATGGGTCGCCACAAAGATCGACGAGCTGTCGAAGTCGTCCCAGACAAAGTTGGCGCGCCCCTGATCGGCCGACCGCACCACGACAAACTCTGTGTCTTGTTGCGCAATCTCGGCCGCAACGAGCACCTCGGCCAGGGGGACGCCGGTCCAGACAAGACCAACCACCGACCAGGTAGTGACACAGTGAAAATCACGTGTGAAGTCCCGCGGGCCGATGCTTTCTATCAACGCATGGTCGATTGTCGCCAGCACCTCGGAAGCCCGTCGAACTTCGATGACTGGTTGGGGCAGCGGGTTGGGTGGCGAGTTGAACGGCATATCGCTGAAGCGGGGCATGACGTCGAGGCGCCGCTGACCCGGCGGCAGACCGCCGGATTTGTAGGGCCAGAGTTTCCGTTGACGTGTCGCCGATCTCATGTATTAGAGAGTACTCTCTATTACGCGGAAAA
>CALLQB010000085.1 GCA_938015295.1 uncultured Acidimicrobiales bacterium | reverse complement strand
ATCCCGATGAGTGAGAAGAACAGGGCGATCAACAGGCCGCTAACAATGGCTTTGCAGGCAACCTCGATCGTGTCGACGAAGCCATCGGGCCCAATGCCGGCGAAGGAATAACCGAGAAGGAGAAACAGCACGGGAAACATGGTGACCAGGGAGACAACCGAAATGAGGGCGCCGATCTTTGCGAACAGGTAGTGCACCTTGTTCAGAGGCGATGCCATATAGAGGCCAAACATGCCGGTTCGCCGGTCGGTACACAGCAGCTCTGGCGCCACGAAAGCAGTGAAGAGGATCGACGCAATACTGAGCAGGCCGAAGTAGCCGGCATATTCGACAACGGCTTCGCGGGCGATGTCTGCCGGAAAGAGCACGGCGAAACCCATGAACGCCAGCGCCGGGATATAGGCGATGACGATGGTGGCGATGGGTACCAGTTTGAACCGAAACTTCCGTCGCAAGCCGAGCGCTCGCTGAATCGAGGCCCAGTACACGCTGCGCACCGACGTCGATATGCCGGTTCTTGGGCCGTCGTATGGCCGGTAGCCGCGGTCGTAGATCTCGGCACCATGCGATGCCGTCATGCCGAGGCTCCGTGCACTTCGTTAAGAAACAAATCCTCGAGTGACTGCTGCAGGGGAACGAATCGCCGAAGCGACGCCTCATGCTCGGCGACGGCGTCTCGCACCGCCCCAGCCAGTGCCTCGATCGGCTCATTTGCGCCAACGAAAAGCCGTCGCCCTGCGTCGACTCGAACCGCAAAACCTGCAGCCTGAATTGACCCGGCGACCGCTTCGACCTGATCGTCGAGCACAACCAGTGCTCCACCCTGACCAATCTGCAGATCGGCGATAGCGCCAGCAGCGGCCACCTTGCCATCGGCGATGATGACGACGTTGTCGGCGATCCGTTCGACTTCTTCGAGAAGGTGCGACGACAGCAACACATCGATGTTGTACTCGGTGCCGATTTTGCGAATGAGTTCGAGCATGTCGTCGCGTTGAACAGGATCGAGTCCGTCGGTCGGCTCATCGAGCACGACCAGCGACGGCCCGTGGGCGATCGCCTGTGCAAGCTTCACCCGCTGACGTTGGCCGGTGGACATCGTGCCAATGGGTCGAGCGCGCTCTTCGCCGAGACCAACCAGCCACAGTGCGTCGCTTGAGCGCGTGGTTGCTTCTCTTTTGGGGAGCCCGTGGATCTCAGCAATATGGCGTACGAAGTCTTGCGCGGCGACGTCGACCGGGAGGTCGTGGTGTTCGGGGCTGTAGCCGATTCGTTGCCGAAGTTCGGGGCCCGCGTGGGCTGGGTCTTCACCCAGCACACGCAGGTCGCCACTGTTGCGGTGATGCAACCCGAGCAACATGCCAAAGAGCGTGGTTTTGCCGGCGCCGTTCGAACCAAGAAGTCCGGTGATACCCCGACCGATCTCGACAGTGAGATCGGTAAAGACCGGAACGTCGCCCCACAATTTCGACACCGCAGACGCAGAGATCACGGTGGGAGAGGGCGCCGAGTCTCCGCTGTCTGCGATGTCCATGTCGTTCACTATGCCGGACAGCGCGTTGTTTGCCATCGGTCAAAGGGAGGGTCAACCATCGATCGGAAGGATGATTGCGTCAGACTCTGCGGCAGCAAGGAAGCGAACGTGTCGAACCTAAAACGAAACGTCGGCCGTGGCGGCGACCGCGGCCCGGCGACCCGGTGCGGTCTGCGTTCCCCAGTACATATTGGTATGGGCAATAACTTTGTCGGGCGTGGGTTGACCGTGCACCGACAGGTCGTCGGTGGTGTGCGCATCGCCGACCAGGATCGTGTCATACCCGCGGGTGAATGCCCCGTGGATCGTCGCACGAATGCAGAACTCGGTCTGTGCCCCAACAACCACAACGCGGTCGATGCCACGGCGCCGGAGCTCGTCGTCGAGGGTTGTTCCCTCGAACGAGTCGCCATGCTGTTTGTGGATGAGGAGTTCGCTGTCGGTGCGCTGCAATTCGTCGACGTACCGCCAGCCCGGGCTTGACTTCGGGAGATCGTCGTCGAAGTGCTGCACCCAGACAATCGGCACCGCAGCCAAGCGAGCCCGGTCGACGAGACCGGCAATGTTGGCGAGTACCTGTTCGCGATCGTGTGCGTGCTCGACTACGCCAACCTGCATGTCGACCACGAGCAACGCCGTTGAGGGCGGTTCGGAGGCGGGGGAAATTGGCTGTTCGGTCACTCAAGTCTCACAAGTTTGGAAGGGGTTCGGCGGCGCTGATGACTTGGCAGCGGTTGGGATCGGTACACGAGGCGGGGTCGAGCGCCTTCGACCGCATGGCCAGGTCGGCCAACACCGTGCGCGATTTCTTCAATAGCGCGATCTGCTCGTCGAGTTGTGCAAGATGACGGTCGAGCAGCGATGAGGTGTGCGCGCACGACCGCTCGCCCGCTTCCTTTAGCTCTAAGACCGACGCGATCTCGGCCAGGGTCAATCCGCTGGCCTGCGCATCGCGGATGAAACGGAGCCGCTCGACAGCATCGTCGCCGTAGTTGCGGTAACCCGAAGTGGTTCGTGCCGGCTCGCGCAGCAGATCGATCGATTCGTAATAGCGAATCGTCTTGGTCGACACACCACCCAGCTCAGCGAGCTCGCCAATTTTCATGCCGCGAGCTTACCGCAAAACATTCTAGCCAGCTAGAGGGTTGCTGGCAGGCTGATTATTCGTCGTGATCGTCGCCGTCTTCGCCGTCTTCGCTGTGTTCTTCCGCGTATTTCGCTTCGCGTTCGGCATCGGTCTCATAGGCCGCCGCGGCGGCAAAGCCGACACCGGTGACAATTGCCGCAGCAAAGATGAACCCGACAAGCGGTGCCCACCATTTACGCGAGGGGCCGGCCACCACGTGGTCGCCGTCGTCGGTATGGTCACCGTGGTCGGTGTGGTCGTCGTGACTGGGTGCAGACATGCGCTTCATCGTACCGGACAGAAATCAACGAAGCGGCAGTCAACAGGTATCGTCGAGACATGTCGCCATCTCCGACTCTTCCACCCCTTCCGGCACCCAGCCCCGAAGCAATCGCAGCGCTTGCACCAACGGGGCAGCTGCGAGCCGCCATCAACCTCAGCAATTTCCTGCTGGTCACCGGCACCGACTCGCACGGGGATCCGGTCGGCGTATCGCCGGGCATCGCACGCGCTCTCGCCGACGTACTTGGCGTCGGCATCGAGCTCATCACCTTCCCGTCACCGGGGAGTGTTGCCGACGCTGCGGGCGACGGTGTCTGGGATATCGGCAACATTGGTGCAGAACCTGCTCGGGCCGAGTTCATCGATTTCACGGCAGCGTACGCCGAAATTGAAGCAACGTATTTGGTGCGGGGAGACTCGCCGTTGCGCTCCTTTGAACAGGTCGACCAACCAGGGGTACGAATCGCGGTGAAAGCCCGAGCCGCGTATTGCCTTTGGCTCGAACGCAATCTTCAACACGCCGAACTCCTACAGTTTCCCTCCGCCGAGGAAGCCTTCGACACCTTCCTCAGCGACGAACTTGATGCGTTCGCCGCCCTGCGGCCCGGGCTGAGCTCGCCGCTAGAGGCATTGCCCGAGGCCCACGTCCTCGACGGCTACTTCACCACGGTGCAACAAGCCATTGGCACACCAAAGGGTCGAAATGCCGCCGGCTTCGCGTTTCTGTCGGCGTTTGTCGAACACACAAAACGCAGCGGCCTTGTCGCTGACCTCATCGCCGATCACCAGCAGTCGGGGCGTCTCTCGGTTGCGACGCCGCTCCCCGACTGACCACGCTCTGTCACTCCTCGACTCTCCACCCTCCACTCCTACTCCTCCACTCCTACTCCTCTACTTCTACTCCTCCTCAGGGATAACCCAATGGCTGTTGAAACTCGCAGAACCGTCGCCTCGGCGCTACCGCCCGACGACACGCATCCCTACCGCAGCGGGCCATGGCGTCCGCAAACCACCGAATACGACGCGTGGGACATGCCGGTTATCGGTGAGATTCCCGATGACCTCAACGGCGTCTATCTTCGCAACACCGAAACTGCCCTGTTCGAACCAATCAAGCGATATCACCCCTTCGATGGCGACGGTCTGCTGCATGCGATGTCGTTTGAGAACGGCGAAGCTCGCTACACGAGTCGCTTTGTCCAGACCGACGCGTTTGTTGCAGAACAACAAGCAAAACAAAGCCTCTGGGCGGGCATTGCCGAGCATCCTTCCAACACGATTGCGGCAACGGGCCGTGGGGCGCGCGGCATGATGAAAGACAACGCCTCGACCGATGTCATCGTGCACGGCGGGCAAGCCTTGGCAAGCTTTTACCAGTGCGGCGATCTTTACGCCCTCGACCCAAGAACGCTCGAAGATCAGGGCCGAGCGAGTTGGGGTGGAAAGTTCCCCGCCGAAGGAGTTTCGGCTCACCCAAAGCTCGACGAACACACCGGCGAGATGATGTTTTTCAACTACAGCGTCGACGCCCCGTACATGCACTACGGCGTTCTAAGTCGCGACGGCGAACTCACCAACTACGTCGACATTCCCCTGCCCGGCCCCCGACTCCCCCACGACATGGCGTTCACCGAGAACTGGTCGATACTCAACGATCTGCCACTGTTCTGGCGTCCCGATGCGCTTGCCGATGGCTACTACTCGAACAAGTTTCACCGCGATATGCCCAGCAGGTTCGCCCTAATTCCGCGGCACGGAACGACCGACGACATCCGGTGGTTCGAGGCAGAGCCCACCTTTGTTTTGCACTGGATCAACGCTTACGAAGATGGCGACGAGGTCGTGCTCGAGGGGTTCTTCCAGCACAACCCCACCGCCAAGGGAATCCCTCGCTCCGCTGAGAGCATCAGCGAATACAAGGGTTTCGAAACGCTCGATATGAACGTTCTCCAGGCCCGAGCCCATCGCTGGCGCTTCAATCTTGCAACAGGTGAAACTACCGAAGAGCAGCTGAGCGACCGCTGCGCCGAGTTCCCCATGATCAATGGCCGCTACGGCGGGCGGCGTCATCGCTACGCGTATGAGGCACGCTGCACCCCTGGCCTGTTCGCGTTCGATGCACTGATCAAACACGATGTCGACAACGGCGTCGAAGAGGTGATCGAGTTCGGTGACGGCGTCTTTGTCAGCGAAACCGTGATGGCGCCGCGGGACGGTTCGACCGCCGAAGACGACGGCTACCTAATCACGTTTACCACCGACATGGTCAATGACTGGTCCGAGTGCGTGGTGCTCGATGCAGCCCGACCCAACGACGGGCCGGTGGCTCGCATTCGACTTCCCGAGCGCATCTCAAGTGGCACCCACTCCACCTGGGCGCCGCTGCAGGACCTGACGCCGCTGCGGGACAAGACGCCGCTGCGGGACAAGTAGGTCTCCCGCAATAGTTTGTTGCTATGACGAAACCCCTCCAGGGAATCACGGTGGTCGCGGTCGAGCAGGCTGTCGCCGCCCCACTGTGCACAGCGCGTCTTGTCGACGGCGGCGCCCGCGTCATCAAGATCGAACGCGAATCGGGCGATTTTGCTCGGGGATACGACGGCGCCGCACACGGCGATAGTTCATACTTCGCCTGGGCAAATCACGGCAAAGAGTCGCTGGTGCTCGACATAAAGGACGCGGACGATGCCAGCTTGTTACACCGCATTGTGGCCTCGGCAGACGTCTTCGTGCAGAACCTGGCACCCGGCGCCCTCGACCGAGCGGGCTTCGGCGCCGCCACCCTGCAGGCAGCCAACCCACGTCTGATCACCTGCGACATCTCCGGCTACGGCGAACAAGCAGGCCTCGCCGAGAAGAAGGCCTACGACCTGCTGGTGCAGGCCGAAAGCGGTCTGATTGGCATTTCTGGCGGGCCCGGAGAACTCGGCCGCGTCGGCATCTCGCTTTGCGATATCGGTGCAGGCGTTACTGCTCATGCCGCGATCCTCGAAGCCCTCATCGCCAGGTCGGTAAGCGGAGAAGGCGCTCAGCTGGGCGTCTCACTCTTCGATGTCGCCGCCGAATGGATGACTGTACCGCTTGTGCAACATCACCATGGAGGCACGAGTCCGACACGCGTCGGCCTCAAACACCCCACCATTGCGCCGTATGGCGCGTTCGCCACCGCCGAGGGAGCGCTGACCCTGCTGTCAATCCAGAACGAACGCGAATGGGCGCGACTCTGCACCGATGTGCTCGATATGCCCGACCTGGCCACCGACAAACGCTTCGCCTCCAATACCGAACGAGTCCAAAATCGGGTCGAGCTTGAGGAAACCATGAACGGCGTTATCGGCACGCTCAGCCAAGATGAGTTCCTCCGCCGCCTCGACCTCGCCTCCATCGCGAACGGTTCGGTCAACGGGCTCGACGATGTCGTTGCCCACCAGGCAATGCGCTGGCGGACCATCAACTCCACAACCGGAACCCAGGTAACGCTTCCCGCCCATCCGGTTCGCAACCCCTCGGCTGCCCGTGACAACCCACTGCCATCACTGCCAACAATCGGGCAGCACACCGAGGCGATCCGCAGCGAATTCAGCGCCTAGCAACTCAGCGACAGCGTGAACCTCGGCCGCACCTACAACTAAAAGCGGAGGACAAAGGTGGCTCCGCCGCCCGATGTCTGCTCGTGAGAAAGCGAGGCTCCATGCTCGGCGGCTATCTCCGACGCGATCGCCAAACCGAGGCCCGCACCCCCCGTCGTCGTCCGACTACGTGATGCGTCGGCACGAAAGAAGGGCAAAAAGATCTGCTCGGCGAGCTCTTCTGGAATCCCAGCGCCGTGGTCGATCACCCGGACAGCGACGTCGTCGTGGTTTTCCACCACAAACTCGACCTGCGATCCGCCGCCATGCTGAACGGCATTCGCGCCAAGGTTTAGCAACGCTTGGTGGAGGCGATCGGCCACACCGTCCACGCGAATCGCAGCCCCGCTATTCGCCGCCGTGACGATGTCAGCTCCGGGGTACGCGGCTCGCAGATCGGCGGCGACCACGCCAACCAAAGCCACAACGTCCACCGCGCCAACCTCGTTCGTCTCAGCCGAGCGGTCCTGTGACTGTGACAGCAACAACATGTCGTCAACGAGTTTGCTGAGGCGTTTACTTTCGCTGCCCACGCGTGCCATCGCCCGATCGAGATCTTCGCCGTCGGCCAACATGCCCTTTTGGTGAAGGTCGCTGTAACCGCGCAGCGCAGTGAGCGGCGTACGGAGCTCGTGTGACGCATCGGCCAGAAAGCGCCGCATGTTGTCGCGCGCTTTCGTGGCATCGGTCGCAGCTTGTTCCCGCTCGTCGATGGTGAGCCGAAGTTGGCCCAACATTTCGTCAAGACCGGACGCAAGCTCAGAGGTTTCCTTCGAACCACTCGGTGGGTCGACTTGGGTATCGAGGGCACCACCGGCCACCTTCGACATCGTCTTTGCGATTCGGGTCACCGGCCGCGCCACCATTGTGGCGATCGACCACACCACAGCTGCCACGATCGCGAGAATCGTAAGCCCGCCAAGAAGGAGATCGCGCCGAAGCCGGCGAACGGACCGATCTACTTCTTCGAGGCTTAGCGCTGTTACCCGTATCCCATCGCTGGCGCGGTCTATTGCAACCCGAAAGCGGGGGTCGCTCCCGACGGTTTGTGGATGTGCGGTGAGTTGGAGTTTGAGGATGTCAATACCAAGAACATCGGGGTCAGAACCGGCAACCGTGCGAACCTCGCCACCCGGCAGTACCAAGAATTCAAGATGCGAAGTGGCTGCTGCGACTTCGGTGCCATCGGAACCATCAGCCGCGATCCCATCACCGGGTGGCCGACCACGCTGTCGACCTCGCGCGTTCGCGGCGCGGACCAGTTCTTCGTCGACCGTCGATAGGAGATCGCTCGCCACGCTCCGCTCGATATACCAACCAAAAGCAGCGAAGCCCAGAATGACAACAAGAAGCGTTGGCCACAACATCAGCCACCGCAGGGCCGGCGGTTTCCGCTCGCTCACGCTTCGGGCTCGCGCAAGATGTAGCCCATACCGCGACGCGTATGGATCATCGCCGACCGACCATCGTCGATCTTGCGCCGGAGATACCCGATGTACACCTCGACCACATTCTCGCTGCCGTCGTAGTCGTAGTCCCAAACATTCACGAGAATTTGTGCCTTTGACAGCACCGTTCCCGCATTGATGACCATGTAGTGCAGCAGACGAAATTCGGTAGGCGAAAGGTCGAGACGGACACCCGCTCGATGCGCTTCGAGGGCCTGCAAGTCGACAACAAGATCACCAACCCGCAGCTGGTCGGCCGACGCGGTAGATGCTGCTCCGCGTCGAAGAATTGCCGCAACCCGCAACGTAAGCTCGTCGACGCTGAAGGGCTTTGCCAGATAGTCGTCGCCGCCGACGACCAACCCTTTCACCCGGTCGCTCGTTTCGCCCAAGGCCGACAGAAACAGCACCGGCGAGAACCGTCCGGCGTCGCGAAGCTGCGTACAGACCTCATACCCGTCGAGTCCGGGGAGCAAAACGTCAAGCACAATCAGGTCAAAGATGGTGTCGGTTGCCAACCGCAACCCATCGGTGCCGTTATCGGTCTGGGTGACCGAGTATCCCTGGTAGCGCAGTGCGGTGCACACAACATCGCTAATCGCAGGTTCGTCTTCGACGACTAGAATTCGTTGCGTCATAGACGTTTTGTAGTCCTCAATCGATGTCGAACCGTTTGGCTAGTCCCAGTGAACAGGCTCTTCCTGTGAAAACACTGAGAAGCTGCTCTCGGTTGTCTACGACGCAGTCTCAACCTCTAACGGCTTCGTTGCGGCAACCAAATCCGAGTTGGAGACTGTGCTCTTTGCCGGCTCCGAGAATGCCCAGCAGACACAGTTGAGGTCGTAACGTCGCGGGCGATTCGGTGTGTCTCTTCTTGGACTTTCTCAGGAAACTCACAGGTACAACACGCACACTCATCGATCGTGGTTTTCCGGCACAGCCGTGATTGCCACGAACTGTGCGGCGGTGGGCTTGTTGCGATCGTCCCTCGTGACGTCTCACCGCCGCACCCCCACCTAGGGCTACGTGCTGAAAACTTGATCGTCGTCGGTGAACGATTTGAACTCGAGAGCATTGCCCGATGGATCGAGGAAAAACATCGTGTGCTGTTCGCTCTTCTCGCCAGCGAACCTGACGTGGGGGTCGATCACGAACTCCATCGAAGCGTCCACGAGTTGTTGAGCCAGTTGTTCCCACTGCTCGAGCGGCAAAAGAACACCGAAATGTGGCACCGGTACATCGTCGCCGTCGACCGGATTCGTTCCAGCAACCGAGGACGGCCGCCCGCCAGCCACCTCGTGAATGACCAACTGGTGCCCAAACATGTCGAAGTCGACCCAGTGGGTATCGCTTCGCCCCTCGGGAAAGCCAAGCGTGTCGCCATAAAAGTGCCGACACCCCGTCAAGTCGGAAACAGGAATTGCCAGATGAAATCGCGGATGTGTCATGCCATTTCCGTTCTACAAGCTGCGAGATGACCCCGCCAAACAGCGTACCCCCCGACAAAACCACAATCTCGTGACGCCAGGAGACAAATCTTGTCGTCTGGTGTCACGAGAGTGTGGGGTTTGGGGGGGGTGGGGGGTGGCAGTATGGAGGTCATGACTGCACGATTGACGCATTTCGCTATCAACACCGACGATGTCGAGGCCACTCAGGCGTTCTACGGGTCGGTGTTCGACTGGCAGTTCAGGGACTACGGCGAAGCCGGCTTCGTGCAGATTCTCGATGCCTCTGGCGAAACACCGATGGGGGCGATTCAACAGCGCCGACAGCTTCTCGACAATGCGCCAACCCTGGGCTTCGAGTGCACCTTCGGCGTCGAAAGTGTCGACACGGTTCGAGAGCGAGTTCTGGCGGCCGGCGGCAAGATCCTGATGGAAAAATCAACGATCCCCGGAGTCGGCCACCTTCTGGCCTTCGAAGACCCTGGCGGCAACCCCGCCCTCGTGATGGAGTACGACTCCTCGGCTGCGTAACCTCCACTTAGGAAATACTTAGGAAATTTTGGGTGCGTCGGCTTCGACAAACTGCGTCCGCAGTTCGCGTTTGAGCACCTTGCCCGTGGCATTGCGCGGAAGTGCGTCGACGATCGCTATGTCGTTGGGGATCTTGAACTTCGCGAGACGGGTCACGCAGTGCTCAATCACCGTTGCGCGGTCGATCGACGTGTCAGGCTTGAGGGCCAGAACTGCCAGCCCAACCTCGCCCCACTTGTCGCTCGGCACGCCGATGATCGCGGCTTCGGCAACTTCGGGAAGTTGATAGAGCACATTTTCGATTTCGGCTGGATACACGTTCTCTCCGCCTGAGATGTACATGTCTTTCCACCGATCGACGATGAAGATGAAACCCTCGTCATCCATCCGGGCAGCGTCACCAGTCTTGAGCCAACGCCCTGCAAAGGCATCGGCGGTCGCATCGGGACGGTTCCAGTAGCCGGGCGTGATATTTGGGCCAGCAACCCACAACTCGCCGATCTCGTCCGCATCGCAATCGTCGCCCGCATCGTTGACGATGCGAGCTTCGGTGTGGAGCAGCACCTTGCCCGTCGATCCGATCTTGCGAAGCGCGTCGCCAGGATCGAGGAAGATGCACGCTGGGCTGGTTTCGGTCATCCCAAAACCCTGTGTGAGCGACACCCCCCGTTCGAACCAGTTCTCCATAATCGTCAGGGCGCACGGCGCCCCGCCGACACCGGCAACCCGCAAACGCGAGAGGTCGGTATCGGCAAAGTCTGGGTGCTGCATCATGAACTGGTAGGGCGCAGGCACGGCGAAGAAGTGGGTGATGCCTTGGGCCGGGTCGCCCAACACTCGCAACGTTTCTTCCGGCTCAAACGTTTTGAGAATCACTACCGTGCCGCCAGCGTGAAGAACTGGGTTGCTGTAGCAGTTCAAACCTCCGGTGTGAAAGAGCGGCAAGATGTTCAAGTGCACCGTGTCGAGTCCGACCCCACCCGGAATACCGAGGTTCACCGCATTCCAAAAGTTCATGCCATGGGTGATCATCGCCCCCTTCGGCAGACCGGTTGTCCCCGACGTATACATGATCGTGATCAGGTCGTCATGGGTCAGTTCGGCCCGCCCGCCGTCTTGACCGTCGGCTGATGCCAACGCCTGTTCGTAGGGGCTGTCGGCGGCGCCACCGTCGATCGCCAGCAACTCGCCGATTGCACAGCGCCGCTGCAGCTCTTCGGCCGATTCCGCGAACGTGATGTCGTGGACAAGCAACAGTGGAGAGCTGTCGTTGATGATGTACTCGAGTTCGCTAACGGTGAGACGCCAGTTCAACAGCACACAGATTGCGCCGCGTCGCGCGCAGGCAAATTGGATATCGAAGAATTCGACGCCGTTGTGCGCCAACACACCGACGCGGTCGCCACGCCCTACCCCGATCGACGCAAGGTGTGCTGCCAGCGCATCGATACGGCGGTCGAGTTCGGCATACGTGAAGCTGCGTTCGCTGCCCAAATCACGCAGCGCCTCCTTGTTGGGACGCTGCGCCGCGTGACCGGCTATCCAGTCGTAGGCCCGAACCGGTCCGTGCCCTACCGGACGCGAGGAGGTCAAGGACTCAACCTGATCAGGACGTGCCACGAACTCTGACGTTGTTTCTGACCCCATCTGCGTTTCCCCCTGTTGTTTGGCTACGAACTTACGACACGGGGACCGAAGTTTCGACGCCGACCCGGTTTGGCCGCTTCGACCGACGAAGAACTGGCGCCGCCGATCTCGATACCTCGGCTTCGAGACCGATAGGAGTTGATGGTGGCGCCAGAACGGCAGGACCGGTGGATGGAACTCTCCGACGTCATCGTCGACTTCCGCGCCGACGGCAGCCGCCGCCCCGTGAAGGTCGCTGACGCAAGCAGCGCTCTCGTCGATGCGCCGTTTTCGTCGAGTCGGCGACTACTGGCCCAGCTCCCCCAGAGCGAGGGCGTCTTCGACGACGGTGGCGTCGACGGCGTGCTACTCCGCAGCCATCTCGAACTGCAACGTTTGGCAGAAGAGGTCCAGCACGGGCACCGGGTTAGCCGACTAGTGCGTCCATTTCTTGATCTCATCGATGGCCCTAAACGAGTGGTCGACGTGGGTTGTGGGCTCGGCTACCTCGTGAGGTACTTCGCAAGCACAGGTTCGTTGGGCGACGATGTCGAGATCATCGGCTTCGACTTCAACCAAGGTTTGCTTCGAGCCGCTAGCCGTTTGGCCGAGATCGAGGACCTCGACTGCAAGTTTGTGGTCGGCGACGCGTTCGCGCTCGATACGCCAGCCACGGTGTACCTATCGTCGGGGGTCATTCATCACTTTCGCGGACCAGACCTTCCTGACTTTTTCGCCCGGCAACACGCTGCGGGCGCAGCTGCATGCTTCCATTTCGATGTTGCACCGACATGGTTGACCCCCTTAGGTGCTTGGGTCTTTCACCGCGCCCGCATGCGCGAACCGCTGGCCCGCCACGACGGAGTGCGTTCAGCGCTCCGAGCCCATAGCGATACCGATCTTCTCGACGCAATCGCATCCGGGGCACCCGGTTGGGTGCCGCTCATTTTCGACGCAACTGGCCGTCGGCTAGCGGTGCTCAATGTCATGCGGCCGGCAATCGGGATGAACCCTGAGCTCGTCGAGCCATACAAGCAATCGCTTGGTCCTCTTTCGAGGCGGCTCTCATGATGACCGCGGTCGCGCTGTGCCTGCTTGCGTTGGTCGATGGCGCCTTCTCCGGGTTTCGAGCGTTCGCTGGGCGAGACGGTCGCATCGAAAAGCGGCCAGCGAAGATCGAGGCTGCCAGACTCGGAGCGATGGGAGCAGTGGCGGCGCTTGTCCTGCTCGCCATCGTCATGCTCGGCGGCATGGCTCTCGACATCTTTAGTTTTGCAGAACTGGAAGAAGCGGGACGACGAATGCTTGTGGTCTACGCGACGTTCGCGACTGCCATCACGATTGGCTTCGCCGCGTACTTCTCTCCAGCGCTCGAAGTTCGTAGCGTGGGAACCGTGCTTGTGCTCGGGCCAGGCACGTTCATTCGACCACTGGTTATTCTCGGTGGTGCGCTGTATGGCGCTGCTGGCTCCAGCACGTCACTCTTGTTGGCCGCGCTCTTCGCCGCCATGGTGATGCTTGGCCTCGAAACCGTCCTCAGCCGAAAGTATGCACGCGAGCTGGCTGCGCATCCGTTCTAGGCCGCCACCGGTTCGTCGAAGGTCGCCGCTCGACCGTTGAACGTGAGCAGCACTGCAGCGCAGAGCAACAAGGTTCCCATGCCTGCAACCACAACTTGTGGGCCAAACGCATCGGCGAGCGGGCCTTCGATCACCGCACCGAGCGGCATCGTGAGGGTGAACACCACCAGGTAGAGCGACATCACCCGGCCTCGCATCCGTTCGTCCACCATCAGTTGCACGGTGCTGTTGGTGGTGGTCGCCATCGTCATATGTGCCGACCCGGCAATAAAGACGCCCAGCAGGCCGACCGCGTAGATCGTGGTCGAGGAAAGCACGAGTTCGCCGATGCCGTATGCGGCGATGCCGGCCACCAGGCGACGTGATGCCGGGATTGCCGCGCCAATTGAGGCAAGCCATGGCGTGATGACGATCGCCCCTAGTCCGAAGGCAGAAACGAGCAACCCAAACTTGAACTCGCCGACCATAAAGACCCGCTCA
Source organism: uncultured Acidimicrobiales bacterium (assembly GCA_938015295.1). Classification (GTDB taxonomy): domain Bacteria; phylum Actinomycetota; class Acidimicrobiia; order Acidimicrobiales; family SHLQ01; genus CALLQB01. The sequence goes on along the minus strand of CALLQB010000085.1, from coordinate 30,344 downwards.
GCAAAGAGCACAAGATGCACCTGAGCGAGCGTGCCGCCAAGCAGGCCGACGGCTCCTGCAGCGAAGTAGGCCACCATGATCCCGCGCTCCGATCGGGCATATCGCCAACCTTCGACAAACTGCGTGAGCGGAGATTCGCTCCGATCGCCCGACGGTGTGGTGGGCGGAAGCGAAACCAGCACCATCACCACAATAAGAAACGACATCGCGTTACCAAAGAATGCCCATCCGGGACCGAGTCCGGCGAGCACGATGCCGCCGATGCTCGGACCCAACGCACGGGCCGCGTTGAACTGTGCCGAATTGAGCGTGATGGCGTTGGTGAGCAATTCGCGCGGCACGAGGTCGGATACATAGGCCTGCCAGGCCGGCATGTTGAAGCCGTTTACCGTGCCGTAGACGATCATGATGGCTAGGTAGGTGGTGGGTTCGCGGACACCGGTCCACCAAAGCAGCGCAAACCCGAACGCTGTCGCCGCCAAGATCGATTGCGTGATCAACAGGATTTGGCGGCGCGAAATTCGATCGGCGAGCGGGCCCGCCAATGGCCCAACAATGGCCATCGGCAACATGATCGCAAAGACGCTGGCCCCGACCCAGGCTCCCGATTCAGTGAGCTGGAACATCACAAATGGACTGGCGAGACCCTGCAGCCACGAGCCGCTACTCGACGCCAAAGCGGCAAAAAAGAACCGGCGAAAGTGCGGCAATTTGAGCGCAACCGCCGCATCGGAAAGTTTTGGCTTCGCTGGTCTGGCCTCTGGACGAGGTGGGTCGGGTGCAGAGGTTGTCATGGGAAGCCTCCCAAACCTTTACCAGCTCGGAGGCGTTGAAGAGTAACTCGTCGGGTCACCGACCGTCCGGAACGAGATGGCCAATGCCGACCGGTTTCTCCAACAGTGTCCGGTCTGTAAGGTTTCCTCGACAGCGGCAACCCGCTGCGGCGGAGGGAGAAATAATGGATACGTCGGATGTGCTGCTTGCGATGGTGTACGTGGTCTACGTACTCGCTCCGCTCATCTCCGACGAACTCTGGCTGAGGATCACGCTCGTGTGTGCGAGCGTCGGCTTCATTGTTTGGGGCATATCGATCGACAACCCAATCACCATCGCCGCGAATGCACTTTTCGCGGCGATGAGTCTCGTGCAAATCGTGAAACAGCTACGCGAGCGCAAGCCCATCGAACTGGACCCCAGCCAACAAATGGTGCACCAGAAGCTCTTCCCCTCGATGAGTCAGCGGGAGTTCTTGATCTTCTGGCATCTCGGACGTGAGCTGATCGCCGACAAAACGATCATCGTCGCGGGCGAAGCAGTGCCGCAGGTGAGTGTGCTGATCGATGGAGAACTGCGAGTCGACACGTCGGCTGACTCGGTCCGGCTACAAGCGCCGGTTCTGGTCGGCGAGATGAGTTTCGTGCGGGGCGAACACGTTCCGGCGTCAGCGTCGGTATCAACGGTAGGAATCGCCTCGATGCGGCAATGGGATACGGCTACATTGCGAGAAATGCGACAGACCCACCCAAAACTCACCATCCCCTTTCTTCGAGATATCGGCGCTGGCCTCGCCGAAAAGGTCTCGAAGTAGAGCGGCGTCGACCGGTTTCTCAGCTGCTCCCTAGCCGCCCGGCACCCAGCCAGTGCCAGCCAGCGGGACCTTCGCCATCGCTGCGGCCTCAACCGTGAGTGCCGCGAGGTCTTCGGGCTCAAGGTTGGTGACATGTGACTTGCCACATGCCCGCGCCAACGTCTGCGCCTCGACCGACAAAACCTTGAGGTAATTGGCCAACCGTCGACCGCCAATAACCGGGTCGAGCCGACCCGACAGCGCTGGATCCTGCGTCGTGATCCCAGCCGGATCGTTGCCAGCCTGAAAGTCCTCCCAGTAGCCCGCAGAGGTACCGAGTTTGTTGTATTCGGCTTCGAGTGCTGGGTCGTTGTCGCCGATCGCGATCAGCGCAGCGGTGCCGATGGAGACAGCATCGGCGCCGAGAGCGATGGCCTTCGCTACGTCGGCACCCGAACGCATTCCGCCGGCGGCGATCAGCTTTACTTCGCGATGCACACCAAGCTCTTGTAGCGCGCGTACCGCCTCGGGAATAGCAGCGATAGTCGGTATGCCAACGTGTTCGATGAAGACGTCTTGGGTTGCTGCGGTGCCGCCTTGCATGCCGTCGACCACCACAGCATCGGCGCCAGCTTTCACCGATAGCGCGGTGTCGTAATACGGGCGAGCGGCGCCAACCTTCACATAGATCGGCACCCGGTGGTTCACGATCTCCCGCAACTCGACAATTTTAATCGCGAGGTCGTCGGGTCCGGTCCAGTCGGGGTGACGGCAGGCGGAACGTTGATCGATGCCTTCAGGCAAGGTGCGCATCTGGGCGACTCGCTCGTTGATTTTTTGGCCCATGAGCATGCCGCCGCCGCCTGGTTTTGCTCCCTGGCCGACCACGATCTCGATCGCGTCGGCCTTGCGCAGATCGTCGGGGTTCATGCCGTAACGACTCGGCAGGTACTGGTAAACAAGCGTGTTCGAGTGACCGCGTTCTTCAGAGGTCATGCCCCCGTCGCCAGTGGTTGTCGAGGTGCCCATTGCGCTGGCGCCGCGACCGAGAGCCTCTTTGGCGTTGGCCGAGAGCGAGCCGAAACTCATACCGGCGATGGTGATGGGAATATCGAGCTTCACCGGGTTTTCTGCGCGACCTTCGCCGATGACGATGTCGGTGCCGCACGCTTCGCGGTACCCCTCGAGCGGGTACCGCGACATCGACGCTCCGAGGAAAACAAGATCATCGAGAGTCGGCAGTTCGCGTTTGGCGCCCCATCCGCGGATTCGGTAGATACCGGTGTTGGCGGCTCGACGGATCTCGGCGATGACGTTTCGATCGTAGGTATAGGATTCTCGGAGGTTCCACGGTTGCTGCGAGAATGGCTGTTCAGACACGGGTCAGGCTCCTGTGCTTCGGGCTGCGAGTTCGGCGTCGATGTCATCGACATGAAAGTTGTAGAGCTCGCGGGCCGACCCGAACCGGGTGAAGTCGGCGGGGTCGGCATCCATGCCCGCTTCGGCAAGCAACCGAGTGAGGGTCTCAACGTGCTCGGCTCGCATCTCCTTTTCGATGCAGTCGGCGCCAAGAGAGGCAACCTTGCCGCGCACAAAGATGTTGGCCTCGTATAACGAGTCGCCAAGGTCGTTCGCCGCGTCGCCGAGCACCACCAGATTGCCCGCCTGCCCCATGAACGCACTCATATGGCCGACGTTTCCGCCCACCACGATGTCGACGCCTTTCATCGAGATGCCGCAACGGGCGCCCGAATTTCCTTCGATTACCACGAGTCCACCGTTGCCGGTGGCTCCGGCCGACATCGTGGCGCTACCGGTGATGTGCACCTTGCCCGACATGATGTTTTCGGCGAGCCCGGTGCTCGCGTTGCCCTCGACTCGGACGGTTCCGACCTGATGCATGCCGGCGCAGTAGTAGCCAACCGAGCCGTCGATATGCACCTCGACATCGGTGTGTAGGCCGGCCGCCACCGCATGCGCACCCCGAGGGTTTGTTACCCGGAACGCCCCGTTGGCGCTGTTTTGCAGGGTTTGGTTCAACTCGCGAAGGGTGATCTCGGCGAGATCAAGAATGGTTTCGGTCATGCTGCCAAACTCCAGCTGTAGATACGGCCCGGATCGGGTTCGAACACCGATGCATGTGCAACGTCGGGCAACATGGCGATCGCCCGGTACTCCGACGACATCGCCACCCAATCGTCGGTCTCGGCAACCACTGCGGGTTTACAGGCAATCGGGTCGCGCAGAATGGCAAAGCCGTTCTCGACGCCGATGGCAAAGGTGTAGAAGCCGTCGAGATCGCGAAGGGCCCCGTGCAGCGCCTCGTCGATCGTGTCGCCTTCGCGAAGGCGCCAGCTGAGATACCCGGCTGCGACTTCACTGTCGTTTTCGGTCTGGAACGACTCTCCTTGCTGCACCAGCTTCTTGCGTAGTTGATTGTGATTCGACAACGAACCGTTGTGTACCAGACAGGTGTCGGCGCCGGTCACGAAGGGGTGTGACCCGTTGGTGGTTACGGCCGACTCGGTGGCCATGCGGGTGTGGGCGATGGCATGGGTGCCGGTGCGCGAGGCAAGGTCGTAGCGGCTTGCCACCAGATCAGGGTCGCCGACCGACTTGTACAGTTCGATTTGGCGGCCGTGGCTCAGCACGTCGACCTCAGGAACGTTGTCGATAATCCATTGGCGGGCAGCCCGACCGTCGCCGGTTGTTTCAAACACTGCATGGTCGAGAATCTGGCGCACCGTAACTTCGGCGTTGAGCGCAGTCTCGAGAGCGGCTGCGGTTGGCGACCAGTCGAACTCTCGCCCCTCGGACAGCAACGTCAATCTGGTGTGTCCTTCGCGTGCTGGGTCATAGACCGCAAACCCTGCGCTATCGAGTCCGCGGCCACGCATCTCGTGCAACATCGCCGCGGTATGGAGCCCGAGTTCGTGTCGATATTTTTCGGTCTTCAGAAACAGACCGACGATTCCGCACATTCTGGACCCCCAAAAGTGTTCTTTGACAGCAGTGAAGCTTCTTCACCTAGAGTAGTGGTCGCACGAGCCGGGTCAAACCGCCCGGCGCGCTCTACTAAAGGGGACCACCATGGGGGCTTACGAAGACATCCAGGCTCGGGTCGAAGCCGACGGCGTCGAGTACATCTACGCAATGTTTGTCGAAATGCACGGCAAACCGTGCGCCAAGCTGGTGCCGGTCAACGCTCTCGAAGGGCTGATGACCGACGGTGCCGGATTCGCCGGGTTTGCCGCGGGTCCAATGGGCCAGAACCCCGCCGACCCAGACATTCTTGCGATGCCCGACCCGACGTCGTACACCCAGCTGCCGTGGCAACCCAACGTTGCCGCTATGCAATGCGACGCAACGGTCGAAGGCGAACTGTGGCCGTATGCTCCTCGGGTCATTCTTCGTCGGGCGCTCGACAAACTTGCCGCATCGAACCTGGTGATGAAAACCGGTGTCGAAGCCGAGTATTCGCTTGTCGTCCGAAACGACGACGGCTCGATTCAGGTTGCCGACGAACGCGACATCGACGCACTCCCCTGCTACGACGCCCGTGGCCTTACCCGAATGCTGCCTCACCTCACCGCAGTTTCTGAGAACCTCAATGCAATGGGCTGGGGCAACTACGCCAACGATCACGAAGACGCCAACGGCCAGTTTGAGCAGAACTGGCAATATGCCGACGCGATGACCACCGCTGATCGCCTTATTTTGTTCCGGCTGATGATCCACACCATGGCCCAACGCGATGGCCGGTATGCAACGTTCATGCCAAAGCCGTTCTCCGATAAAACTGGCAACGGCCTGCATGCCCACATCAGTTTGTGGACCGCCGACACCGACGAGCCGCTCTTTTCGGCCAGCGATGCAGCGACCGACAGCAAAGGTCTTGGCCTAAGCGAAATGGCGTATCAGTTCGCGGCTGGGCTGGTGGCACACGCGCAATCGTTGGTCGCCATTGCGTGCCCAATCGTCAACTCGTACAAACGTATGGGCGTGGGCGCTCCGACGTCCGGCGCAACGTGGGCACCGGCGTATGCGGCGTATGGCGGCAACAACCGCACACAGATGATTCGTATACCCGAGCCCGACAGGCTCGAAGTTCGTCTCGGCGACGGCGCCGCCAACCCGTACCTCATGTTCGCGGCGATGCTTGCCTGCGGCATGGATGGCGTGAACAATACGATGGATCCTGGCGAGCCCAACACCGCCAACCTGTTTGCGCTCTCCCCCGCCGAAATTGCCAAGCGTGGCATCGAGACACTGCCGCCGACCTTGCTGCATGCGGCCGAAAACCTGGCCTCTTGTGCTGTGCTGCGTGACGGTCTGGGCGACACCCGGGGCGGCCCCTACAGCGAATACTTCGCCGAGGTGAAGAAGGCCGAATTTATGGCGCATCACCACGAGGTAACCGCTGGCGAGATCGACCAGTACCTGACGTTGTTCTAACCAGGCACGCAGCTCGTCACCGTCATGGGTCGAACCAGTCAACCCAACAAGCAACCCGGTACACCGGGACACGAAGGGCTCACGCCAGAAGAGGTGAGCCGCGTGATTGGCGACCGGGTCCGCGACCTCCGCCTTGATCTGGGTTTCACGATGGAACGGCTCGCCGAGGAATCAGGGCTATCTCTCGGCATGTTGTCGAAAATTGAGCACGGCCAGACGTCGCCGAGTCTCAGCACACTCACCAGCCTCGCCAACGCCACCGGCGTGCCATTCACGGCGTTCTTTCGCGGCCTCGACGAAGAGCACGACGCGGTGATCGTGCCGCCAGGTGGCGGCATCGAGATCGCACATGAGGGCGGCAACGATGGGCGGAGCTATCACGACCTTGGCGCTCTCCGCGGTCCGCTGCGCGAGATCGAACCAGTACTGGTCAGCATCACCAAAGCCGATGCCAAGGCCGACGAAGTGTTCCCTCTGTTCCAACACGGCGGGGTCGAGATGATCTACATGCTCGAAGGAACCGTCGAGTACGGCTACGGCTCGAAGCGCTATGTGCTCGAACCCGGCGCGACGATGCAGTTTCGCGGTGAGGTCGCGCATGGCCCCACCAAACTCATCGACCTGCCCATCAGGTTTTTGTCGCTCAAGGTGCACCCGCTACCCGACTAAAGCACGGCACTGCGCCCCGACAGCACCACTAGGGTAATCGCATGAAACTTGGTCTTGTTGCCGCTGCCCGAATCACCGACGGTGCCATCATCGAACCGGCGCCACAGGTCGACGGCGTCGAACTCGTGGCCGTTGCCGCGCGCTCGAAGGACCGAGCCACCGAAGCCGCCGAGCGTTGGAACGTTCCTCAGGCTTTTGGGTCCTATGAAGAGTTGGTGGCCTGCGACGACATCGATGCTGTGTACATCGCGACGCCGGCAGCGCTGCATCGCCAATGGACGTTGGCTGCGCTCGACGCCGGCAAACACGTGCTTTGCGAGAAACCCTTTGCTAGCAACGCCGTCGAGGCGAGCGAGATGACCGCCGCCGGTGAGCAGGCCTTCGCCAACCGAGGCCTCATTGTGATGGAGGCCTACCACTGGCGTTATCACCCACTTGTCGAGCTGATGCGTGGGGTTCTCGACTCGGGAGACCTTGGCGATCTCACGCACGTCAGCGCGCACTTCAATCTCCCCGAGGGCGCGATTCCGCAAACCGACATCCGGTGGGATCTAGCAATTGGGGGTGGTGCCATGATGGATCTTGGCTGCTATCCGGCACAGTGGGTGAGGTGGGCGGTTGGCGATGAACCAAGAGTTACGTCGGCCTCGGCCGACACGCCTGTTGACCAGATCGACGGACGACTCACCGCGCAACTGTTGTGGGATAGCGGCGTCACCGGCGAAATCGAATGTTCGATGATCGGCCCAGATCCCCAACCGAAGATCGACCTGGTGGTCTCCGGAACGAACGGCACGATGACTGTCATCAACCCACTGGCCCCACAACACGGCGCGTCGCTTGAGGTGACCACGGGCGACACAACCGTCAGCCACGACGTTCCGACAAGCACCACCTACTACCACCAGCTGGTGGCATTTCGCGACGCGGTTGCGACGGGCACGATGCCGGTGACAAGCGGCGAGGATTCGGTTGCGACGATGCGACTCATCGACGCCTGTTACACCGCCGCCGGTCTCGAACCACGGCCCTCGAGAGACCCCCTCGCCCAGACCTAGATGAACAGCGACGAAATGGACAGGGACAAAGACGCCTTCTCCTTCGGGGTACTAGGCGCGGCGTTCGCGGTTCTTACGGTCGCCACCATTCTGATGGCCGACGGCCTCCGCGACGGACGCCGGTTCGCCGTCGATACCGGCCATTTCGTGCTGCTGTGGGACACGAGCGGCGGATCGTTCGCCGTGGTGAGTTGGGTGTTGCTTGCCCTTGCCTCACTCGTCGCCGCGCCACTAGCGATGGGGCTGTTGAAACTCGCGTTTGCTGCGACGCCGCGTCTCGCAGTCGCCCCGTTGGCGGTGTCGTTGCCGCTCTTCGCCGGCGTAGCGATAGCTGAAGAACAGCCAAGCATCTGGGTGGCTGTCGCCACGCTTGCACTGCCGAGTCTTGCGATGGCAATTCTCGGCCAAAGCACCAACGACCTTCTGCGCAAAGCGGTCTTTGTTCTTCTCGTCATTCACGTCGTCATGTTGATGGTTGTCCTACCGTCGGCACACAGCTGTTCGAGCGCCGAAGACTGCTACCGAATGTTGCTGTGGACCGGCTTGCTCGGCACCGGACTGCACTGGTTGGGGTGGGCGATCGGGCTAGCCGCCCACGCATCGTCAGGGTCGACCTGATGACAACATCGATCCCGGCCGTTGTGCGCAACAAGGCGGTGGCCCTCGGGGCTGAGCAGTGGTTAGCCAACCTCGACGACCTCATCGCTTGCATCTGCGACGACTGGGACCTCACCCTTGGCAAAACGTTCGAAGAAGGCACCGAGGCCTTCGTAGCCGAGGCGTTCTGCGCCGATGGCAGCCAAGCGGTCCTCAAGCTATTGATTCCACGTTATGGCGACGAAGCGGTCAACGAACGGCTCGTTCTTCAGCTCGCCGATGGTCAAGGTTGCGCAACGTTGCTTCGTTACGACGCCGAGCGATCGGCGCTACTTCTCGAGCGTCTGGGGCCGTCGTTGTACGACCTCGGTCTGCGGTACCACGACCGGCTCCGCATTCTTGCTGACACCGCTCGTCAACTCTGGCGTCCTGCACCCGGTTGCGGGTTGCCGACCGGTGCGGCGAAGGCGGCCTGGCTAATCGATAACATCACCACGCTTTGGGACGACCTTGGTGGCCCTTGTTCGCGACGAAGTGTCGACCATGCAATCGAGTGCGCCGAGCGGCGCATCGCCGCCCACGATGACGAACGAGCGGTGCTGGTACACGGCGACGTACATCAATGGAACGTGCTGCAAGCAGGCGACGGCTACAAACTCATCGACCCCGACGGACTACTCGCCGAAGCCGAGTACGATCTGGGCGTCATCATGCGTGAAGACCCCGAAGAGCTCATGCAAACCGACCCGCGGCAACGCAGCAGATGGCTGGCGCAGCGATGCGCGCTCAATGAAACAGCGATCTGGGAATGGGGCATCGTCGAACGAGTATCCACCGGGCTCCTCGCAACATCGATCGACTTGCAGCCCGTTGGCCGCCACATGCTCGAAGTCGCCGATCGGCTGGTCGATTCCCCGTAGGAGCGCTACGGCGAACTAACGAACCCGGTGCTTCTATGATCGCTGTGTGAACCGCACCATGATTGGTTGGACGTACGTAGCCGCGCAGGCTGTACTCCTTCTCGCCCTTATTTTTCTGCCAGCACGCGACGACTGGTCGACGCCGAGCTGGCTGCGAACCTTCGGCTACCTGTTTGTTCTGGCAGGCCTCGTCATCATCGCGATTGCGTCGCTTCGCCTCGGACGGTCGCTGACACCAACCCCCGTGCCAACCGCATCTGGCAAGCTCACGACCGCCGGCCTCTACCGCTTTGTCCGTCACCCCATCTACACCGGCGTGCTCGCTGTTGTGCTCGGCCTGGTCGTTCGCTCGGGAAGTTGGATCCATTTCGTCATCGGCGTCGGCACAGCGTTGTTCTTCAACGACAAGGCCAAGTGGGAAGAACAGCAGCTTGCTGAGCGGTACCCCGACTACGCCGACTACGCCGCCGCTACGCCTAGGTTCGTGCCCTTCGCCCCACCTCGAAAGACCGGGTAGCACGCGGGGCGTTTCAGGCGAGACTGTCGAGAAACTCCTGCGAAGGTTCACCCTCTGACGAGAGGTCGACGAGCGTGCCGTTGGGATCGCGGACGAGCATTCGGCGTTGACCGTAGAACAGGTCGGTCGGCGGTTGCACAATCTCGCAGCCCAACTCGATGGCCCTCGCGTGCGTAACGTCGACGTCGTCAACAACGAGTGTGAGCATCAGGCGGTCGCCTGTAGCCAGTGAAATTGCTGGAGCCACGACCTCGTGGTTGCGATCGATGATTCCCAGTTCGACGCCCGGGGCGTCGGCCGCTTTCAAGTGCACGAACCAGTCGCTGTCGAATTCGACGACCCAGTCGAGCAGAGCGAGGTACCACGACTTCGTCGCCCGGATATCCGCGGTAAGGACGTTGGGAAAACCACGCAGGATCATGTTTGGGGGTTCTTTCGAACGGAGGTCGAGTGCGATACCTCACCATTCTTGCCTCGAAGAGTCAAGGGGTGGTGATCTTGCCTCGAAGAGTAAAAGGGTGATCTCGCGTCGAAGAGGCAAGGGGTGATGATCTTGCCTCGAAGAGGCAAGGGGTGATTGTGTAGGGCAATGAAATTCGGAATCTTCTACGAACATCAGTTGCCAAAGCCCTGGGCCGAAGACGACGAATACAACCTCTTCCAAGAGGCCCTCGAGCAGGTCGAGTTAGCAGACCGCCTTGGCTTCGACCACGCCTGGGAGGTTGAACATCACTTCCTCGACGAATATTCACACTCCTCAGCACCCGAGGTGTTTCTGGCCGCGGCGGCGGCCCGCACCGAGCGCATCCGCATCGGGCACGGCATCCGCCAAGTCATCCCCAACTACAACCACCCGGCACGCACCGCCGAAGGCATCGCCACCCTCGACCTGATTTCGAACGGGCGAGTCGACTTCGGCATCGGCGAAGGCGCAACCCGCCTCGAGCTGCACGGCTTCAACATTCCAGCCAAACAAAAGCGAGCCATGTCGCTCGAAGCAGCCGAACAGATCGCCAACATGATGGTGCTCGACCCATACCCCGGATACGAGTCCGACTCGTTTTCGATGCCTTGCCGCAACGTGCTTCCGAAGCCTCGCCAGAAGCCGCACCCGCCTATGTGGATCGCCTGCACGAACCGCGACACGATCAAGGTTGCGGCCCGCAACGGGTTGGGTGCCCTTGCCTTTTCGTTCGTCGACCCCGACGAAGCGGCCACGTGGGTCGAGATCTACTACGACACCATCAAGAGTGAAGAGTGTGTACCGATTGGCCACACCGTCAACCCGAACATTGCACTCGTAGCCGGATTCTCGCTACACGACGAACGTGCCGAAGCAATCCGTCGCGGCCAAGAGGGCTTTGAGTTCTTCGGCTACGCCCTCAATGCTCTGGTCGCGACCGACCAGGTTCCGGGCCGCACCGATCTCTGGGGCGAGTTTCAAGCAAAAGGCATTGCCGACCGCGTCGAGGCGAAGGTCATCGAGGCCGAGGCCCACGGCGATACCTACGCAAGTTGCATCGGCACCCCCGATGATGCGCGGCGACATCTTCGAGGATTGGCTGAAGCCGGCGTCGATCAGGTGATTTTTCTGCAGCAGGTCGGCCGCAACCGTCACGAACACATCTGCGAATCGCTCGAACTCTTCGGCAAAGAGCTCATGGCCGAGTTCAAGGCTGAAGAAGCCGACCGGCAGGCGGCCAAAGACGCCGAGCTCGCGCCGTACATCGAAGCGGCGCTGGCGCGAAAACAGTGGATGCAACCACTGGCCGACGACAAGATCCCCGTCGTTCGGGCGTCGGTCAAAAAGGCCCAAACACAGGGCAGCGTCTAGCTGCCGCGATCGTTCGAACGCTCGACCATGAACCGGAAGTCCGACTGGTCAGCAACCCGCGCGCTCGTCGTCTTGTCCCCGCACGCTACGGTCTGCTCGGTGAAACCGCCGCTCCTCCGCCAGTTCTCCGCCAAGCTGCTGCTACTCGTCCCACTCGTGCTTCTAGCCGCAGCCTGTTCGAGCTCGTCCTCGATCGCCTCGACGGCAGGGGGCGATAGCGGGTCGACACGGGTTGCTGGCACAACCGCACCCCCGTCGGCAGCGACCACTCCATCGACTACTGCCGCGCCATCACCGACCTCGGCTGCGCTAGCGACCCCGACAACCACCGAAGCACCAACGGCTGCGTACGACTTCGCGGCAGTTTCGACGATCGTCGAGGAATTCATCGCCGAGAAGAACCTTAACGGCGCGGGCCTGATCATCGTCCACCGCGACGACGGCGTGATTCACCATGAGCACTGGGGCGAGTTCAGCGAAGACCGGATCTCGCTTATCGCTTCGTCGTCAAAAATGATTTCTAGCGGAGTGCTCCTGCGGCTGCAGGATGACGGACTGCTCGACATCAACACACCAGTCGCCGCGGTTGCCGACTGGGGAGCCGGTAACCCCGACGTCACCCCAGCTCAACTCGTTTCCAATAGCTCGGGGCTGGTCGGGCTGCTTCCCAACCCCGCCTATGGCCCCTACCGGTGCCAGTACATTCCCAGCGGCGACCTCGAAGATTGTGCCGCATCGATCTTCACCACCGACAGCGACGACAGCGACATCACTCCTCCCGACACTGCCTTCAACTACGGCGGGGCGCAGTGGCAGGTAGCCGGAGGCGTGGCTGAGGCCGCTTCGGGCAAGTCGTGGGCCGAGCTCATCAACGAGATCTACGTTGTGCCCTGCGACCTCGAGGTCCTCGCCTACAACAACCACTTCAGCTTGATCGGCGAAGGGTGGGTGCATCCACGCGAATTCAATAGCGACCCTTCGATCCTTCCGGCGACCGACAACCCCAATATCGAGGGCGGCGCCTACGTCACCACCGGCGACTACGGCAAGCTGCTGTTGATGCACCTGCGCGACGGCATGTGCGGCGACACCAAAGTGCTCTCGCCAGAAGCGCTCGACACCATGCATTCCGACCGTCTCGCCACGGCCTACGACGGCGATGCATGGTCCGAGACCACCGGCTACGGCATGGGTTGGTGGGTCGATCGACCGAGCGGACGCATCAGCGATGGCGGCGCGTATGGCAGCGTCCCTTGGCTCGACCTCGAAGATGGCTACGGTGCGTTTCTGGTTATCGAAGCGACCTCACAACTCGGCAACGAGCTCGCCGACCAGCTCTACGAACCGGTAGACACCGCAATAACGAAAGGCTCCCAGTGAGCATCATCATTACCGCAACACTGTCCTTTGAAACCGAGGCCGACCGCGACAACGCCGTGCGCCTCACCGCCCCGGTGCAGGCAGCCACACGCGCCGACGAGCCAGGCTGTCTCGCGTACTGCTTCGGCGCCGACCCGGCCGAACCAACCCATATTCAGGTCTACGAGCTGTGGGCCGATGCCGCGAACCTGGCCCTGCATTTTGACCATCCGAACTACGCCAAGATGGTCGAGGTGCTACACAACTGTGGCGGTTTTGTCAGCAGCGAGAACCGGTTGTACGCAGCCGACGACCGCGGCACCGTTTACGGCGACGATGGCAAGTTCCGGTTCGACGCCGTTAACGATCAGTAGCCCCGGTAAACGACCTCGCCTGCGCAGCAAAGAACGACAGCACCAAAAAGGGAACAAGACCTAGCGACGCGGCACCGAGGAACGCAAGCGAGATCGATTCGTCGACGAGCGGAACGAAGAGAATCGGGCCGATTGCGTGGCCGACAAACCGGAAGGCGAGCAGAAACGACAGCGCTCCCCCACGATTGTCGGGAATGATCGTTGCGCCGACCGACTGCAGCAGCACAACAAGAAGGCTCGCAGAACCCGACACCGCAACCGCAAGAGCGCCGAGGGACAACGCGCCAGCAGAAAAGACGAGCGATGCAGCGACGCACGTGGCCAAAAGCGCAGCGACCGGGCCGACCCGCCAAGCGCCGAATCGGTCAAGTGTGCGCCCCCAAAGCGGCCCGAGCACCAACGCAGCCATCGCACCCGAGAACAAGATGACGCCGGTGGTGGTACCACTCAACAGGAACTCGTCGCGGGCGACCACCCCGATCACCACCGAGATGCCAAGCGGCCCGGCGGCGGCGAAGAAGAACGCTACCCCCAGCGCAATCATTCGACGGGTAAGCAGCGGTCGAAGCTGTACGCCGCTGGCTGACGAACGAGGCTCCCCATCGGGTGGTGAGGCAGCCAGCAAAAGCGCCACTACCGCCGAGCCAAAGAACGCGTATTGCCATTGCGAGTCCGCAGCCAGACCGCCAACGATTGGACCGAGCCCGCCTCCCAGCGCCTGAAAACTTGAATAGATGCCGACCTCGCGACCAAATCGTTCCTGCGGCACCATCTCGGCGAGACCCGCCAACAACAGGGGCGTGATAAAGGCATTGGCGATGCCCTGAACCGCGCGGGCCGCCAAAAAGATTCCAAGCGTTGGCGCCAGGGCTGCCGCCAGACTCGACGCCGCATACAGCAGGTACGTTCCGCGAACGGTGCGACGTCGGCCCCATCGTTCGCCCAACGTTCCGGAGAAGAGCAGAAAGGCGGCAAAGGTGAACAGGTAGAGGCTGAACCCGAGGTTCACCGCGCTCGATGAGGCGTCGAATTCGCGCCGGAGCTCGGGAAACATCGGCACAATGAGCACCGTGCCAAAGGGCCCCATAAAGCCGCCGGTGTAGAGAGCCAACCGCTGCAACGTCATTCGTGTCGCCTCCAGCCGCAACAGCTCATGGGTCTCACCGGATTGTCAGCCTGTCAGATAGCCAGCGAAACGTAGGCGCTACGCTAGACCAGACGTTGTGGAGCACTCCAGCGTAGGCAGCACACAGTTCGACTAGGCAGCAGGGTTCTCGGCGCGGAGTATCTTCGTCATCGACGTAGACAACGTGCCGACAGCTGTCGAAATGACCGACCCGCCCGCCCCGCTGTCGCCGACGGCGATCACCAGCTCGGTTGCCGCAACGATCGCTCGACTCTGAAAGTCCGATATTTGCGGCGAGCCAGCAGCAAGCATCCAGTGTTCTGCGCTAAACAAAATCGGTTGGGACGCGGTGGGTGTCCCCCAGTTCGCACCGCGGTCGCACGACAACACAGCCCAGTGCGGGTTCGCAAGAATATAGCGGCTCCACCGATCGAAATATTCACTCCACTTCTCGGCAGTCTCCGGTGGCTGCTCCCTCTCGCCATGCTCGCCCTTCTCGCTCATCAATTCACGTACGAGGTCAGCCCTAGCTTTTTGGCGCAACATATCAACCAGTCCCGCTCGCCCTCCGACCGAGTCGTGCACTGTCGATTTGCCGTAGAGACTTGCGGCGGCCACATCCCGGAAGCTGACCGCTTCGATCCCCCGCTCTTTCACCAAGCGCGAGGCCGCATCCAAAATCCGCTCTCGTTGTCCAGCATTCGCCGACAACGACGAAGTCACCGAACGTGAAGGTACCTCGGTCGTTCTCTCAACAAAGCGAAGCAACAGCGATACCTCGTTGAAACAGTCGAGGTGTTCTTCGGCCAGGATCACCGCTGCCGACCGGTCACCGCCATCGATGAAGAAATACGCCGTGGCCGACAGCACAGCCGCTACGTACGAACCCAGCGGACCCCGCCAGGTGATTTGTCGAAACAACGGGTCTGCCTCGAGCATCGCCACAAAGTCTGTGGGAGGTTTGCCGATAACGGGAACGTCGCTGCACGCAAAGAGAAACCAGTGCGGATTGTCGCCAACAAGGTCAACAAGCGTTCCTGCTGCAGTTGCCCGCCATTTCGGGTCGCCGTTCCCGCCTGTTCGGCCGGGTCGCAAACTTCGTCCGAGCTCAATTGACGCCACGGCAAACAAGGTTGACCTCAGCTGTGCCATCGAACCAATTTCGGTTTCGACTTCCCACTTTTCGCGACCCGAAACGGCAGCCAGGTTGCGCACGGTTAGCGCGTCAACGCCGTCTTTCTCGATGAGCTTGCGGGCTACGTCGACAAGCTTCACGCGATACCCCAAATCTGAAAAGATTGTGGAAGAAATCGCTCGTCGAGATCCTCAAATGGCAAACCCCGGCGAAGCCGATGGGACGAACCGCCACCGCCGAGGTTGGCCACTTCAACTTCGATCAAACCAGCCGTTGTTTCACTTGTGAGGGCGTTCATTCGCTCGCCGCTACATTCGACCTTACGGCGTCCGTCGCTTTGAGGACAGTAGAAGGACGATCTCCGGACGGTGTCCGCGAACGGTGTCCGCTAGTGATGCAAGAACAATCTCCCAAGATGTGAAACCTTGTCGTCGACACCGCCCAGCCGCAACAGATGCCACAGAAATGCCAAGTTGCTGGACACGACGGGTTTTCCCAATTCGGTTTCGAGCCCCTCGACAATGCCGAAACTCCGCAAACTTGTGCAAGACACAAACACCGCATCACACTCCTGCGCACCGGTACGCGAACCAACATCTCGCACGGCCGCTGCGATCGAACTTTCGGCGATACGGGCGACCACGAAATCGTTCTCCTCGAGAAAGGATCCGACAACGCTGACCTCGAGGCCCTTCGTGTCAAAGTGATCGACAATGCGACCGGTCACCTCCTCGGTGTAGGGCGTGACGACCCCGATTCGGGTAACATCTAGGGCACGAAAAGCCGCGACGGTTGCCAAAATCGGATTCGTGCAGGCAACCTCGGGGTGTGTCTGCCGGATAGCCGCCTCAACCCGTTCGTCGCCAATAAGCGTCGATGCTGAGGTGCAGGCGTACCCAATAGCGTCAAAGCTGAAATCGCGCGGCAGTAGCGACGCCGCCACCGGGAGTCGCTGGGCCATAGCCGTAAGCGACTCGGGCGTGACCACCATGTCGTTGGCGACGCGGGCGTGATAGGTCGCAACCCCGGGAAGCTGCACCTGCCGCATCTCGGCCTCGATGGTCTGATCGGTCTCAAGCACGATGACGCCAAGGCAAGCACGGCTGCCAACGCCACCGTCGGTTTCGAAGTCAAACGGAACAATGGTCACCGCCGCAGCGTATCTCCGCTCTCCCACAAGGTGAAGCGTCGGCCGTTCGTCACTACAGTCTTTCGCCATGACCTCGCCTGTCGTCACACTCACACTGAACCCGGCTCTCGATGTCGCTTCTCAAGTCGATGTGGTCGCGCCGACCCACAAGTTGCGGTGCGATGCGCCAAGAACCGACCCGGGCGGAGGAGGCATCAACGTCAGCCGGGTCTGCCAACGTTTGGGCGTACCAACAATCGCCGTCTTGCCGCTGGGCGGTTCGGTGGGCACCCGTATCGCCGAGCTCCTGGCTGCAGAAGCCATCGATACCCGTGCCGTACCAATCGATGCCGAGACACGCGAAAACATCACGGTTCACGAGGCATCAACGGGGCATCAGTACCGGTTCGTGTTTCCTGGCGCTCCGCTTTCTCCTGCCGAACTCGACGACTGCGTTGCGCAAGTGGTTGAGCAGGCGGCCGCTAGTCGATGTGTCGTGATCTCGGGGAGCATGCCCAACGACGAAGCCGTCGATATTCTCTCGCCGCTCGTAGCTTCACTCGACGGCGTTCGGGTCCTTGTCGACACGTCGGGCCCGGCGCTCGCTGCAGCGCTGGGCTCGGGCGCCTACCTGATCAAGCCAAGCGCCCGCGAGCTTGCGGCCTTGGTCGACCGGCCGTTGCACACCGAGTCCGATATCGAGTCGGCGGCTAAGGAGTTGCTCGAATCTTCCAACGTTGACGTCATCGTGGTGTCGATCGGCGCCGGTGGGGCGATAGCGGTAACGCATGATCAAACGATTCGCCTGCGTGCGCCAACAGTGCAAGTCAAGAGCGCGGTAGGTGCGGGAGATTCGATGGTCGGTGGCATAGCGGTCGGCATCCAGAAAGACCTTCCGCTCGTCGAAGCGTTGGCGCTCGGGATCGCGGCGGGCACAGCAGCGGTGATGAGTGAAGGGACGATGCTTTGTTCTGCAGAGGATGTGTCCGCCCTGCGGGGCTATGTCGTAGTTGACGAATAGACACCGTCGTAGTTGACGAATAAACACCGTCGTAGTCGAAACGAACACACACCTGACTCGAACACGGTCGCTGGTCGAAGACGTGTTGGTAGACGACATCTCGCCTGCGTAGGTCTGCAATGATGCCCCCGTGAGGTTTCGTGCGAACTCCCGCCAGCTGATTGGCCTTGCCGTCGTCGCCATCGTGACCCTGCTTGGCGCTGCCTGGTACTGGCTGATCGAGGGATTTTCTGTCGTCAACGCCATCTACCAATCGGTGATCGTTGTTTCGACTGTCGGCTTCGGCGAGACCGAACCGCTCGACACCAGCGGGCGAGTCTTCACCATTGGCCTCATCGTGGTTGGGGTCGCCTCGGTGGTCTATGCGCTGGGTGGTTTCGCCGAGTTGGTCATTGAAAGTTCTATTCGAAGGTTTAGCTTCAGACGAAAGGAACGAACGTTGCAACGAATGCGAGATCACACGATCATTTGCGGGTTTGGCCGCACTGGGGTTGCCGTGCAGCAGCTGTTACCAAACAACGAAAACGTTGGCGTGATCGAAATCGACGTTGACCGCGCCGACGCCGCCACCGACGCGGGAGCGGTTGCCCTCGTCGGCGACTGCACGATGGACGAAACGCTTCTGGCCGCCGGCATCGAGCGAGCGACCCGGCTTATCATCTGCCTGTCGAGCGATAGCGATGCCATCTCGACGGTGCTGTCGGCGAAACTTCTCAACCCTGATGTTCGAATCGTCACCCGAGTAAGCGAAGCCGGCTCTGCGCACAAGCTCCGACTCGCCGGCGCTGACCAGGTGGTGAGTCCAATTGAGATGGGCGCGCAACGGCTCGTCGCCGACGCGCTTGAACCATCGGTCGGCTCGTTCCTCGATGCAGCGCTTCACGACGAAAACTTCGGGCTTTCGATCCGAGGATTTACCGTCATGGACGGTGGCATCACGTCGACGATCGGTGCACTCGAAACCGAAAGCGGCGTGCGAATCGTCGGCATCAAAGGGTCCGATGGCAACATCGTCGACGGCCCTCCCAGCTCGCAAACGATAGCGTCGGGACAAACACTCATCGCGGTCGGTCACCGCGACGAACTCTCCCAACTCGAGCAGCTCATTCACGCTCGTTGACCCCCGCTAGCGCGGGTTGTGTCACAAAGATGAACAGCGCGTTTCGGCAGCCATACCGAGAGACATCGAGTTGTACGGTGACCCCATGTCTGGCACCAGCCACTTCGATGAGATGACTATCGATGGTTCCTGTATGCGACTCCCGTACGCCGACTACGCCCAGTGGTTCGACACGGAGAAGTCACAGAAGCTTCTCCAGAAATCAGCCGAAGCCGAAGCCTTGTTCCGCCGCACTGGCATCACCTTCAGCGTCTACGAGGACGCTAGTACCGACGAACGATTGATTCCTTTCGACATTGTTCCGCGGATACTTTCAAGCAGAGAGTGGACGAGATTAACCCGGGGAATCGAACAGCGAGTTCGAGCAATCAATGCGTTCTTGTGGGACATCTATCATCGCCAGGAAATTGTCCGAGCAGGCAGAATCCCGCTCGAACTGATCTCCTCCAATGCCGCGTTTCTTCCCGAGATGATTGGTTTCACTCCGCCGGGAAGGATTTACACCCACATCGTCGGAACCGACATTGTGCGCACCGGCGAGGACGACTTCTTCGTGCTCGAAGACAACGCTCGGACGCCATCAGGCGTCTCCTATATGGTCGAGAACCGCGAAACCATGCTCCACATGTTTCCCGAGCTCTTCGCACAAATTCGTGTCGCACCGGTCAGCACCTACCCGACCCATCTCCGACAGTCGCTCGCCGAATGCGCTCCTCTCTCGACCGAAGGACCGCCGGTTATCGCGGTGCTTACGCCAGGCGTACTAAACGCGGCCTACTACGAACATTCGTTTCTCGCCGACCAGATGGGGGCCGAACTCGTCGAGGGGCGCGACCTGAGCGTCGTCGACGGTCGGGTAGCGATGCGGACATCACAGGGCTTTCAGCCAATCGACGTTCTCTATCGTCGGGTTGACGACGCGTTTATCGATCCACTCAACTTCCGTGCCGATTCGGTGCTGGGCGTGCCCGGCCTTCTCGATGTCTATCGTGCCGGCAACATCACGCTCGCCAATGCTCCGGGCACAGGAATCGCGGACGACAAGGCCGTGTATTCGTACATGCCCGAGATTGTCGAGTTCTACACCGGCGAAAGACCGATCCTGCAGAACGTACCCACCTGGCGATGCGCAGAGGCAGATTCATTGGCTTACGTGCTCGAACACCTTGAGGAATTGGTGGTGAAGGAGGTCCACGGTTCAGGTGGCTACGGCATGCTCGTTGGGCCAGCCGCAAGCCGTAAAGAGTTGAAACGCTTCGCAACCAAACTCAAGGAACGACCCGACAACTACATTGCGCAGCCAACACTTGCGCTCTCTTCGGTACCGATTCTCACCGAACACGGTTTGGCTCCTCGCCACGTCGATCTCCGCCCGTTCTCCCTGGTATCACCGCACCGCATTCACATCACTCCTGGCGGCCTGACTCGAGTCGCCCTCGAAGAGGGATCGCTCGTCGTGAACTCAAGCCAAGGCGGCGGCACAAAAGACACCTGGATTCTGGAGGACTGAGGGCCATGCTCGGAAGTACCGCAGGCGGCCTGCTCTGGATGTTCAGGTATCTCGAACGAAGTGAAAATACCGCCCGACTGATCGAAGCCGGTCTACGCATCGCTCTCTCGCGATCTGCCGACGCCTCGACAGAGTGGAAGTCGGTGGTTGCTACCGTTGGCGCCCTCGACGAATACAACGAACGACACCCAAACTTCGACAGCGCCTCTGTGGTCGATTTTCTGCTCCGTGACGCATCGCACTCGCACAGCGTCGCGTCGGTCATCGAATCTGCCCGCAGCAACGCACGGCTGGTACGAACACAACTGACTCGGGAGGTATGGGAGGCCACGAACCAATGCTGGATGTCGCTGTCAGAGCTTCTGGCGTTGCCGACCAGCCCGAACGATCTACCTCGTGTGCTCGGTCAGGTCCGCCAGGAAAGCGCGTATGTCCGCGGAGCCCTGCACGGCACGATGATGCGCAACGACGCATACGACTTCTGTCGCCTCGGCACGTTCCTCGAGCGGGCCGACAACACCGCTCGAATTCTCGACGTCAAGTACTACGTTCTCCTCCCTTCGGCGATGCACGTCGGTTCTGGGCTCGACAACGTGCAGTGGGAGAACATTCTCCGGTCGGTATCCGCGCAACGGGGGTACCGTTGGCGAAACCCGGGCCGCATCAACCCCAAAGACGTTGCGGAGTTCCTTATTCTTGACCCTCGCCTGCCGCGCTCGCTCGCGTTCTGTTTCGCAAAGATTTCCGCAAACCTCGGGTATCTCGCGGCCGAGTACGACGAACGCCTGGCAAGTCACGCCATGGCCGAACGCCTTGAGGCAAGCGTCACGAACCGTTCGATCGAATCGGTGTTTGACCTCGGCCTGCACGAGTTCCTCCAGCAGTCGATCTCGTGCACGCAAACGCTGGCCAATCAGATCGAACTCGACTACCGGTTTAGTGTTTGACATGCTGCTGCGAATTCAACACCGAACTACCTACAGCTACGACACTCCTAGTTCCTCGCTCCAGCAGGTTCGGCTCACCCCAATGAGTTCTTCATCGCAGCACGTTCTGCGATGGGAAACCAGCTTGGGTGGCGGCAAGAAGGAGGTCGCCTTCACCGATCATCACGGCAACGCCGTCGACCTTTTCCGTAGCGATCCCGGCGTGACGACCATCGAGGTTCTGGCCGTGGGTGAAGTTGAAACAACCGATGTGAGCGGCGTTTACGGAGCCACCACAGGGTTTGCTCCCCTTTGGCTTTTCCGCCGGCCCACCGAACTCACCGCGGCAGGCCCACAGGTCTCGTCACTTGTCGATGAGGTGGCAACCGTTACAGACCAAGCGAGTCCGGTAGCTCTGCTGCATGCCCTACTCGATCGCGTTCGACAACAAGTCACCTACACAGCAGGAGTCACCGATTCGTTCTCATCGGCCGAGTCGGTAATCGCTGCCGGACACGGCGTTTGCCAAGACCACGCCCATGTGTTTTTGGCCGCGTCACGAAAGCTCGGATTTCCGGCCAGATATGTCAGCGGCTACCTCATGATGACCGACCGAGTCGACCAGGACGCCTCGCACGCTTGGGCAGAAGTGTGGATCAACCATCTTGGGTGGGTCGGCTTCGACGTCTCAAACGGCATCTCACCTGACGAGCGATACGTGAAGGTCGCAACCGGCACTGACTACAGCGACGCGGCCCCGATCTCGGGTATCCGGTTCGGACAGGGTTCCGAAGAACTTCACGTCTCTGTGCAGGTGCAACAATGACCTACTGCGTGGGCTTACGCCTTGATCACGGACTGGTGTTTATGTCCGACACTCGCACGAACTCTGGCGTCGACAATGTTTCGGTGTTTCGCAAGATGTCCCATTGGCATCGACCAGGCGAGAGGGTCATCACATTGCTGTCGGCCGGAAACCTTGCGACGACGCAGTCGGTGGTCAGCATGCTCGACGAGCGGTCGAAAGTTCCCGAGGATCGCATGCCATCGATCCTTGCATCACCCACGATGTTTCAAGTCGCACAACTCATCGGCGACACGCTTCGCGAAGTCATCGCCACCCACGAACGCACCGGTGAGGATGCGGAAGCGACCTTTCACAGCACGCTGATTCTGGGCGGCCAAATCAAGGGGATGCCGCCGCGACTGTTCCTCATTTACCCCGAGGGCAACTTCATCGAAGCATTTGACGACACCCCTTTTCTGCAGATTGGCGAAACCAAGTACGGCCGGCCGATTCTGGTTCGCGCGTTCGATCCAGCAATGAGCTTTGAAGCCGCCGTAAAGCTCCTGCTGGTCTCGTTCGACTCGACCCTGAAGGCAAACCTCTCTGTTGGGCTGCCGCTCGACCTACAGATTTACGAAACCGACAGCTTCGAACTAGCGCCTCGCATCCGATTCGAAGAAGACGACGACTACTACAAGACGGTTTCTCAGGGATGGGGAAAAGCGCTCCGAGCCGCTTTCGCATCCTTGCCTGACTTCGAATTCTGAAGCCTCACCGCTGTTCGGCGCCGGGTGTCGGTCCGGCAGCATTGCCTGGTCGTGGCGTCATGAGTTCGGTGGTGCCGCCGGTAACGAACGAATGCTCGATCTGTTGCCAGGCAAGCAAGGTCTGATCGACGGTGCCGGTGTCGTCGAGACCACGGGTTGTGTCAAAGTCTTTGCGCAACTGTGTCCAGTTTTCGAGATGGGTAGCCCACACCACGATGACCTCGGTGGGGTTGTTGATCACTTCAAGAAGGTTGGTGAGATGTATGCCGCGAGCCTCTAGTTGCGGAACTCGAACCCGGCGAACCTCATCGAGGAAGCCAAGTTGCTGACCAGGCTGCACCTCGAGTCGTTGATGGACAAAAACCGTGCCCTCGATACCACTTGCCCGAAGTTCGGCGGTCGTCGGACAACCGGGAACCGCTGCCGCAATACGGTCGAAGCCTCCGGTACGAAACTCGGCTGCTTCATCCCACCAGCCGGTGTAGAAGTTCTCGCGACGCTTTAGGTTGAGACGGTCGAGGTTGGCTGTCCACGCATCCCACCCTTCCTCGCCCCCGTCATAGATGTTGACGACCTGCGGCCACTTCCCGCCCGACGCGCCAATGACGAAGAACGTGCCCTGCAATCGAAACAGGCCTGGCATGTCATGCACAGGTTCGCGGGCCACCAGATCCATGTACTCGTATTGCCCCTGGCCGACAACATCGATCGTTTCGTGCAAGAAGAAGTTCCGAGGCATTAGGCGTCTACCGCTCCACCGTCGACCGCAACGTCAGCGCCGTTGATGTGCCAGGCCGCTTCACTGGCGACGAACGCGACAACAGCGCCGATATCGGCCGGATCAGCAATGTGTTCGTTCAGGTTGCCCATGCCGTTCGCAAGCCCCCATTTTGCGACGTCGTCCCAGGTGCCATCGACGCCCGCCTTCACAGCCCGCCTGGTCAGCATCGCCTGCATCTCTTCGGTCGCGATCATCGCCGGGCTCACCAGGTTTGCGGTTACACCCGAACCTCGCAGCTCCATTGCCAACGTGCGGACCAGAGCGTGCATCCCGGCCTTCGCTGTGTAGTACCCGGGGTTGCGCGTACCTGGCATTCTCGATCCGACAGTGCCAATGAAGATCACGCGACCCCAGCCACGCTCGCGCATCGCCGGAAGACAGAGTTGAGCGACTCGAACGCCGGTCAAAACATTGCGATTCCATTCCTCTGCCCAGTTGTCCATCGCCGACCAACGTGAACCAATCGGCGCCCCGTAGTTGTTGACCACGATGTCGACCCCGCTCGCCACTGCGCCCAGGTCTTTCGCCCCCTCATCGGATGCAATGTCGGCGACGACACCTTGGGCGCGACCACCCGAGCTAGTGATGCGGTCGACCACCTCATCGGGTTGCCCCGTCTCGAACCCGTGCACCAGCACATGCGCACCTTCAGCTGCGAACACCCCCGCTATTCCGGCGCCTGTGCCACGGTATGAACCCGTGATCAATGCGGTCTTGCCTGTCAGTCCGAGATCCATGAACGTCGACCCTATTTGCTGTGCCGCCAGTTGTCCGGTAGCACACAAGGCATGACCACGATCAACGACGTCACCGACCTGACCTACGACGGCGAGCCGGGCTCCGGCCAGATTGCCGTCATCACGCTCGACTCACCTCCGGTCAACGCACTGAGCGCTCCAGTTCGAGACGGCCTCTGGGAAGCGTTCAACCAAGCAACTGCGTCGGATGCATCCGCCATCGTGTTGATCTGCGAGGGTCGCACGTTCATCGCCGGCGCAGACATCACGTCATTTGGCGGCCCAGCCACCGGAAAATCGCTGCTCGAAGTCCAGTTGATGATGGAGAACTCTCCCATCCCGGTTGTCGCAGCCATCCACGGCACTGCGCTTGGCGGCGGACTCGAGGTTGCGTTGTGTGCGCATTACCGAATCGCCGTGCCCAGCGCGAAGTGTGGCCTGCCTGAGGTGAACCTTGGTCTACTTCCCGGCGCAGGCGGTACCCAGCGGCTACCTCGTATCGTCGGGCCACAACAGGCTCTCGAGTTCATGACAACGGGCATGCACGTGCCCGCCGCAGAATGTCTCGATAGTGGTCTGGTTGATGCGCTGGCAACCGAGGGCAACCTTCGCGCCGACGCAGTTGCGTACGCTCGACAGCTCGTCGCCGAAGGCAAGCCGTTGAAAAAGGTCCGCGACAACGACGACAAGGTCGCCGGCGCACGCGATACGCCCGAAATCTTCAGTGCCTTCAGAGCCTCGAAGGCTGCCCGCAAATGGCGGGGCTTCCTCGCGCCAGAAGCCATCATCAAGTGTGTCGAAGCTGCGGTGAATCTGCCTTTCGACGAGGGCATCAAACGCGAACAAGAGTTGTTCCACGGGCTGGTCACCAGCGACGAATCAGCGGCGCAACGGTATGTGTTCTTCGCCGAACGTCAAGTGTGGAAGATGCCCGATGTTCCACGCGAGACCGAGGTCTTGGCCGTCGAATCGGTTGGCGTCATCGGCGCCGGCACCATGGGCGGCGGCATCACGATGAACTTCGTCAACGCGGGCATTCCGGTGACGATCGTGGAAACAACACAAGAAGCGCTCGATCGCGGTCTCGCTGTTGTACGAGCTAACTACGAACGCAGCGCGAAGAACGGCCGATTCCCGCTGGAGGACGTCGACCGCCGTATGGCCATGATCACGCCGTCGCTGTCGTTGTCCGACCTGAGCGACGTCGACCTCATCATCGAAGCCGTGTTCGAGAACATGGACATCAAGAAGGAGATCTTCGCCACGCTCGACGACGTGGCGAAGCCGGGCGCGATCCTTGCCACCAACACCAGCGCCCTCAACATCGACGAGATCGCCTCAGCTACCGCCCGACCCGAGTGGGTTATTGGCATGCACTTCTTCTCGCCGGCAAACGTGATGCGCTGTGTCGAGGTCGTGCGAGCAAAACACACCTCACTCGAAGTCATCAACACCGCGATGCAAACATCGAAGCGCATCGGCAAGCTCGCCGCGCTGGTCGGCGTGTGCCCCGGGTTCGTCGGCAACCGGATGCTCGCCCAACGTGGCCGCGAAGCCCAAGCACTCCTCGATGAGGGCGCCATGCCTTGGGAAGTCGATAAAGCGCTGTACGAGTTCGGGTTCGCTATGGGCCCATTTCAGATGAGCGACCTTGCTGGCCTCGACATTGGCTGGTCGAAAGACACGTCGAACGGCGCAACCATCCGCGACCAGCTCTGTGAACTCGATCGCCGTGGTCAAAAGACCAGTGCCGGCTACTACGACTACGACGAGAACCGCACGCCTTCGCCCTCGCCGATTACCGAAGAGATCGTTCGGGCATTCGCGGCCAAGAGTGGTCGCGACGCCCGCACGTTCACCCAAGACGACATCACCGAGCGACTGGTGCTGCCGATGATCAACGAAGGCGCAAAGATCCTGGCCGAACACAAGGCAATGAGGTCGTCAGACATCGACATGATCTGGATCACCGGCTACAACTGGCCCGCCTACCGGGGCGGCCCGATGTTTTATGCCGACCAGTTGGGCGTAGGCGTGGTGCTCGAACGTCTCAAAGCCTTGCAGGCCGAGTACGGCGACATGTGGGCACCAGCCCCGCTTATCGAAGAACTCGCCGCTTCTGGAGGCACGTTTGCCAGCGTGCCCGCAAGCCCAATCTCCACCGACTAGGCGAGGACTACAAGCGGTTTACCGGGCGACGTCGAAACCGGCCTCGTCAATAGCGGCGACGATCGCAGCATCGTCGCCGCCCACGACCGTGACGATCTTGGCCTCGACGTCAACCTGCAGGTTGGTGACGCCTTCGAGCGGCGAAACCTCTTTGGTGATCGCGTCGATGCAGTGTTGACAGCTGATGTCGGGAACGTTGTAGGTGTGGGTGGCGGTGTCGCTCATGTGGGGTGGTTCTTTCTTGTGAGACAGAGAATTCATCGACTTGGCGATCGGTAGCCGGCGAACCGGCGAAGTCGCAGACTGTTGCTGACCACAAACAACGACGACAGACCCATCGCACCGGCGGCGATCATCGGGTTGAGCACGCCAAAGGCCGCAAGCGGAATGGCGGCGGCGTTGTAGGCAAACGCCCAGAACAGGTTGCCCTTGATGGTCGACAGGGTTCGGCGGGACAAGGCAATTGCATCGGCAACTGCTCGAAGGTCGCCGGTGACGACGGTGAGGTCGGACGCTTCGATCGCAACATCGGTGCCGGTGCCAACGGCGATACCAAGATCGGCTTGGGCAAGCGCCGGCGCATCGTTGATGCCGTCGCCGACCATGGCAACGCGGTGGCCAGCATCCTGGAGACGTTTCACCTCAGCAGCCTTATCCTCGGGCAGCACCTCGGCGATGACGGTGTCGATGCCGACGGCGTCGCCAACCGATCGGGCAGTTCGTTGGTTGTCGCCGGTAAGCAGGGTGACCGAAAGGCCTTGTTCGTGGAAGGCGGCGATGGCTTCGGCGGAGGTGCTCTTGATGCGGTCGGCCACCACAAGCACAACCTGGGCGGTGGCACCGCGGCCAGCGAATACCGCTGTTGCACCGGCTTGCTCGGCGACGGTTGCGGCTTGCTCGATGTCGGCCGGAACCTCGTCGAACAGCAGGCGCCGCCCGACTCGAATCTCGCTGCCATCGACCAGTCCGGTAACGCCGTAGCCGGGCCGATTCTCGAAGCCGGTGACGCTTTGGTGATCGGTTACGGCAGCGGCGATGGCACGAGCGATCGGGTGTTCGGACAGAGCTTCGACTGAGGCAGCCAAGCGGAGAAGTTCGTCGCGGTTCCCAGCAGCTGCGATCACGTCGGTGAGCGTCATCGCTCCTTCGGTGACGGTTCCGGTTTTGTCGAGGATGATCACGTCGACAGCCCTGGTGTCTTCGAGCACCTCGCCACCTTTGATAATGACCCCAAGCTGCGCACCTCGGCCGGTGCCCACCATGATGCCAAGCGGCGTGGCCAAGCCAAGCGCACACGGGCAGGCGATGATCAGCACCGCAACCGCCGCGGTAAAGGCGTCGTTCGCGTCGTGACCGGTGACGAACCACGCACCGAGGGTGATTGCCGCCGCGGCAATCGCAAGCGGAACGAACACTGCCGACACCCGGTCGGCAAGCCGTTGCACTTCAGCCCTGCTCCCCTGCGCCTCATCGACAAGCCTGATGATTTGGGCGAGAGCAGTGTCGGCGCCAACGCGGCGAGCCTCGACCACCAACGAGCCGTTGGCGTTGATGGTCGCTCCGATGACTTCGTCGCCGACACCCACTTCGACCGGCACGGGTTCGCCGGTGACCATCGAGGCATCGATAGCGGAGTGACCGTCGACGACCACACCGTCGGTGGCTATTTTTTCACCGGGCCGCACCACAAAGTGCATGCCTACTTGCAGTGCGTCAAGATCGACCTCGGTGCCGTCGACCAGGCGGGCGGTGCGCACTCCGAGGTCGGCGAGTGCTCGAATGGCGTCGCCCGACCGGCGCTTGGCCCGCAGCTCGAACCACTTGCCGAGCAGAATCAGCGTGACGATGACCGCGCCGGTTTCGAAGTAGATGTGGCCGCCGTCGATGTCGCCCAGAAGCACCACCGCCGACCAGAGCAGCGACGAAAGCGAGCCCATCGACACGAGTGTGTCCATCGTGGTTGAACCATGGCGGAGGTTCATCCAGGCGGCTCGGTGAAACGGCCAACCCGACCACAAGATGACAGGTGTCGACAGCGCCGCGACCACCCATTCCCATCCGGAGAACTTGAAGGCGGGAACCATCGAGATGAACATCGCCGGAAGTGCGAGCGTTACGGCGACCACGAACCGCCGCCAAAGGTCGGCCTCGCGTCGATTTTCGGCATCGTTGGTTTCGGCCTCGTCGATAACCGCATACCCGAGCGCTTCGATGGCCTCGCGAAAGTCGTTGTCCGTGACCGCAACGCCATGGTTCACGGTGGCACGTCCGGTAGCGAAATTCACTTGAGCGAGAGACACATCGTCGAGTTTGGTGAGCCGACGTTGGATGCGATTCGCACAGGCGGCGCAGGTCATGCCGTCGATAGCAATATCGCTGCGCAGGTCGTGTTCTGCCACGCCACCCGTCAGGTTGTTTGCTGTCTCGCTTGCCATACGACAAGTATAAACCTTCCACCCAACAGGAAGGTCAAGGGCCGTGGTCGAGCAACGGTGTGATAGTTGTCCTAGGCAACTAGCGATCGGGCAAGCAGAGCTGCGCCGACCAACCCGGCATCCTCGCCGAATGCGGCGGCTTTCACCAGGTTCGCGTTGGAAGAATGGCTCACCGAGTAGCCGGCGATGTCGGCAAGAGCGGCCTTTTGAATGAGCTCGGCCATACCCGGCCGGGTGCCCACTCCCCCGCCGAACAGCACCACATCAGGAACAAACGACACGGAGTAGACCCGTACCAGCTGGGCGAGATACGCAGCCTCGAGTTCCCAAACCTCGTCGCGATCGCCAAGCGTCGAGGGGTCGGCGTTCCATCGGTCGCCTATCGCCGGGCCTGCCGCCATACCTTCGAGGCACGCCCCGTGAAATGGGCAACGTCCGGCGTAGTCATCGCCCTCGACTCGCTGCACCGGAATATGTCCGAGTTCGGTGTGATCGACACCTCGGAACGGAACGCCGTCGATGGAAACCGCCGCACCTACTCCCGTACCGACCGTCACATACGCAACGCTCGCCAGGCCTTTGCCGGCCCCCAACTTTTGCTCGACGACTGCGGCAGCCTCGACATCGGTTTGGATGTCTGCAGGCACCCCAAGTGCCGCGCTGAGGCGCGACAGCAACGGAGCGCCTGTCCAATCGGGTTTGGGTGTAGCGGCGATCGATCCGTAGTCGGCCGAGGCCCGGTCGACCACCAGGGGGCCAAACGATGCAATACCTAACGCCAAGGTGTTCGCCTGGCCGGCAAAGAACGCTTCGACCGCCGAAAGCGTTTCGTCGGGAGTCGTGGTGGGAATCCGCACCTCGTCGACGATCGTAAGCTCGGGGTCGACAATGGCCGCTCGAAACTTGGTGCCGCCAGCTTCAACTGCCGCGAAATATTCAGACATCTTCTCGTCGTTCTCTCTTGGACTTTCTTGGCGCTCCATACGGGCAACCGAAATGGAACAGAAGGTCCAGTCTAGGTTCTGAAAGGTGACCTGAGCAGACCGCGTTGTACGGTTTCCTCACTGTGACTAACAGCTATCCGTCTCCCGAGTCAGCGGCGAAGTATCCGTTTGTCGCTCACCCCTTCGAACCGCTCGACCATCCTGCGATGCTCGACAGGGCACAAACCTTCTATGACCAGATGGCATCGCGGCGCAGCGCTCGGGTTTTCAGCGACAAGGCCGTGCCTCGCGAACTCATCGACCTGGCCATCGCAACAGCAGCCACCGCCCCCTCTGGAGCGCACCAACAACCGTGGACCTTTGTGGTTATCGGCGACCCCGAAACGAAACGACGCATACGCGAAGCC
>CALLQB010000084.1 GCA_938015295.1 uncultured Acidimicrobiales bacterium | reverse complement strand
GTGATTTCACAAGTGCCGTTGTTGACGAGGCCGGGCGCATCGCGTCTGAAGTTCTGCACCCGCTGAACGTGGTTGGCGATACCGAAGGCTGAGTTCTTGAAAACGGGGTCGTCCGGACCCCAACAGGTTTCAAAGACGCGTTCGAGCAGATGAAAGAAGGCGGCTGGACTGCCATGGATTGTGACCCAGAGTATGGCGGTCAGGGTCTGCCATATGTGATGCATACCGCGGCGCAGGAACCATTCGTGTCCGCCAACATGGCCTTCAACATGTATCAGGGCCTGACCCACGGTGCTTACTCCGCGATCCATGCCCACGGGTCGGACGAACAAAAGCAGAAATACCTGCCCAAGATGGTATCCTGCGAATGGACCGGCACCATGAACCTGACCGAACCGCATTGCGGGACCGATCTGGGACTGATGCGTACCAAGGCTGTGCCAAACGGCGATGGGTCCTATAAAATCTCTGGCCAGAAAATCTTTATCTCCGCCGGTGAGCATGACATGGCCGAGAACATCATCCACCTGGTGCTTGCACGAACCCCCGGAGCGCCTCCTGGCACCAAAGGTATCTCGTGTTTCATCGTGCCGAAGTTCCTGGTGAACGACGACGGCAGCCTCGGCGAAGAGAACGACCTTCGGTGTGTGTCGATTGAACACAAGCTGGGCATCCACGCGAGCCCAACCTGCGTTATGGCTTACGGGGACAACGGCGGAGCAACCGGCTTTCTCATCGGCGAAGAAAACATGGGCATGCGCTACATGTTCACCATGATGAACAACGCTCGCCTTTCGGTTGGCCTCGAGGGGCTATCGATCGCGGAGCGGTCCTACCAGCAGTCGCTTGCCTACGCCAAAGAACGTCTTCAGGGCCGTGCAATTGGCTCCGACCCGGGTACCTCGTCACCGATCATCGAGCACGCCGACGTGCGCCGGATGCTTCTGACGATGAAGACCCACATCGAGGCAATGCGTGGCCTGCTCTACCTCGACGCAGCATGCCTCGATCGCGCGAAACATGACGCCACCGACGAGGCTCGCGACAATGCGCGCGACCTCGCAGCACTGCTCACCCCGATCTCAAAGGCGTGGTCGACCGACCTCGGCTGTGAGCTCACCGGCCTTGGGGTGCAGATCTTCGGTGGCATGGGTTTCGTGGAGGAAACCGGCGTCGCCCAGCACCTTCGCGACGCACGAATCGCCCCGATCTACGAAGGAACCAATGGCATCCAGGCAATCGACTTGGTGCTTCGGAAGCTGCCCCTCAAGGGCGGCGAAGTGGTTAGCGGATTTCTCGCCCACATGGGCTCGCTGAGCGCAGACCTCGAAGCCGCCGGCGGCGATTATGCCGGTCTCGCCGAAGCGCTCACCGAGGCGCTTGCGCAGCTGCAACAAGGAACTACCTGGATGCTCGAGAACATGAGCGAACCAAACGAGGCTTTGGCAGGTGCGACGCCATTTCTCCGATTGTTCGGCAACGTTATCGGTGGCTGGGTGCTTGCAAAGAGCGCACTGGCTGCCCTCAACGGCGACTACGAGGACTCACTCGTCCAGGAGAAGTTGGTCAGTGCTCGGTTCTTCGCCGAACAGGTGCTGCCTTTGTCGAGCGGGCTCCGTGCCAGCGCAACGTCGGGGTCACGCGACCTGTTCGCCCTCGGCGCCGCACAGTTTTAGAACCGGACCGGCGTTGCTAGCCCCCGCCTAGCACGCAGGCGAGAAAACCGGAAGTTCCGACAGCCGGTAGGGGTTCTGACTCCAGTAGCGTTCTCAACCGGAGCACCCATGGTCTTTTCCTCACTACCCAGCCCCAGCACAAACACCTTCGAGCTGGGACCGCTGACGTTCAACGCCTATGGCCTGATGATCGCGCTCGGGGTTATGGCCGCGGTCATGTTGTCGAGTAAACGTCTCGAGAACCGGGGCGGCAATCCCGAGGTGATCAGCGCGATAGCGATTATTGCTGTCCCCGCAGGCCTTATCGGTGCACGTCTCTATCACGTCGCTACCGACTGGAAGTCGTTTCAGGGGCGTTGGGGTGACTTCTACAAGCTGTGGGAAGGCGGACTCGGGATTCCCGGCGGCATGTTCCTCGGCGTCGTTGTCGGCGTTTGGGCAGCGAAGCGTCGCGGGCTTGATATCGCCACGCTGCTCGATGTGTGTGTGCCATCGCTGCCGTTAGCGCAGGCGATTGGTCGATGGGGCAACTGGTTCAATCAAGAGATATTCGGCGGGCCAACGAGTGTTCCTTGGGCGCTCGAGATCGACGAGGCAAACCGGCCAGAAGAGTTTCTCAACGAGCCGACCTTTCATCCCACGTTTCTTTACGAAGGGCTGTGGAACCTGGCACTGATGGCGCTGCTGCTGTGGCTCGACAAGAAGCGGGTTTTGAAACGTGGTCGGCTGCTCGCCGTGTACGTGCTGGGCTACGGCGTTGGTCGGCTGTGGATCGAGGCGATCCGTACTGATGCCGCCTTTGAGGTCCTTGGTCTCCGCGTGAATATTTGGGTCAGCTTGGCGCTGATCGCCGGGGGACTTATTGGCCTCGTCGGCGCTCGCCGTGGAGCGGATGACGATGATGTCGAACTCGGCGACGCACTCGGCGATGTGCAAGCCGACGTCGAACACGACGCAGCGAGCACCGATTCCGCAGAGAACCTTTAGAGCGAAAAACCGGCCTGCAGAAATTCGTGCACGTGGCTGGTGCCAGCGACGGTGCGACGGAGTCGGTTGACCGGGTGGTGTTCGGAAAGCCGGCTCGGGTGATCCTTCGGCGGAAAACGCAGAAGTGCTCTCACGTCGTAGGCAATCGAGTACAACACGAGGCGATCGACGATGCCGTCGCAACCCCAAAGCTCGGGGTAACAGCGCTCGAGCACCGTCGGAATACCGGCGTAGTCCTTCGCGAGGGTTTGGTCTTCGTAGTCAGCGGCCACGTGGAGGAACGGGTACGCCGAGAGTCGAAGCAAAATATCGAGATCGAGATCAGCAGGACCCGAGCGTGCCCATTCGAAATCGATCATCGCCGAGATTTTTTGTCCGTCCCAGAGCAAGTTCTCGAAGGTCAGGTCACCATGAACAAAATTGGTTGCCGAACTCGAACGCAACGAAGGTGTTAGCCGTTCGACCTCTCGTGCGATCGCCGCGACAAGATCGTGGTCGATGTTGGGGAGGTTCGGTAGTTTTTTCAACGCTGAACGAAGGCGAGCCGTCGGATCGGGAAACCCGGGGTCGACCAGCTGCGGCGGCTGCTCGAGACTCGGGATGTTGGACGGGAACGGCGTTGCGTGAAGCTCCTTGAGCATGCCGGCGAGCTGCTCGACCGCTCGGTTGCGCTCAGCTTCGCTGAGCGTTGGCCAAGCCCTGCTGAGCGGTTGCCCCGGGACCCTACGGGAGATTACCCAGTCGCTATCAGGACTGGGAGAGACCGCAAGTACCCTGGGGTAGGGGATTGCGGCGGGGAGATGACGGCTGAGGTACGCCTCGCGGCGGAGCCTGCCATCAGTCCGCCGGTTCACTCGAATGAGGTACTCGGGCGTGCGCCATACCTCGTTGGTGACGCTACTCATGCGCTCCATGGGCGTATCGCTGGGCAGGCCAGCAGCAACGAGCACGTTGGCTACGCGAACACGCGCCAACCTCGTCACAGCAACACCTGCCGGTGCCTTGGAGTTCATGTGTAGTACATCGACCCCAATTTGGGCCTACTTGACCACCTTCGAAGAAACGTTGTTCACCATCTTGGAGAGCAATGAGCTGCTAACCACCGGGTTGCCAACCCTGCAACACCGCTGAGCTGAGGGCGGGCCAACGATCGAGTGCCCACTCGCCAAAAGGTGTGTCGGTGAGGCACACGAGTGAAACGTCGTGCGAGGGGTCAGTCCACACGAAGGTTCCTGCCCGGCCGAAGTGCCCCCAGGTGGCGGGGCTGTTTTCCGGAGCTGTCCAATGAGGTGCCTTTTGGCCGCGCACTTCGGCTCCGAGTCCCCAGAGATTTTGCTCCTGTCGGCCGTAGCCAGGTAGCACACCGGAGATTGTCGGCCGGGACGGTTGGGTGAGAAGCGTGACCCCTGTCGCCGAAAGTAGTGTCTCGGAGCGAAGCGCCGTGAGAAACCTCACCAGATCGTGAACGGTCGAAGATGCGCCATGTGCAGGCGAACCGTCGAGCGATGTCGCCCGCATGCCTGCCTGTTCGAATACCGCTTCGTGAAGGTACGTCGGGAAGGCGATACCAGTGCTTGTCGCAACATGGTTCGCAGCGAGTTCATAGCCAACGTTGCTATAGACCCTTCGTGCCCCAACGTCGCCTAGTGCTTTAGGCTCATCGGGTGCTAAGCCCGAGCTGTGATCGAGAAGGTCGCGAAGCGTTGCTGCTGCAGGGGCGCCGGCGACGGTGTCGTCGAGGGAAACCGATTCCTCCTCAACCGCCACGAGCACAGCGGTTGCCGTGAGCACCTTGGTGATCGAGGCGAGCGCAAATACGTGGTCGCAGGGACCCCGGTGGGCCGCCGGTTCACCGTTGCGGATCTCCGCTGCAGCGGCGACACCGACAGGCCACGTGTCGATCAGGGCAAGAGTCATGCATACCTCACGGTGCGTTGAACCTTATACTGCGCTCGTGGATTCGATGCTGACCGATATGGTGCCCGGTGATTCGGTGACGCGCGTGCATCGGATCTTTGCGTTTGTCGACCTTTCCGGGTTTACCGCATACACCGCACAGCAGGGCGATGCGTCTGCTGTTAATTTGCTCGCCGACTTTCGTCGCGTTGTCCGCCACGTGTCGTCGCGCAAAGGTGTGCGGGTCGCGAAGTGGTTGGGCGACGGAGCAATGCTTGTCGGCCTTGAAACCGAGCTGCTCGTCGAGGCGATAGTCGACATCGAAAAAGCAGTGCAGGCAAGCGATTCGCCATTGGCGCTCCGAGGCGGCATCGCCGAAGGCCCGGTTATCTTATTTGAAGGCGACGACTACATTGGCCAAGCCGTCAACCTTGCCGCCCGACTGTGTGATCTCGCACAACCAGAGCAAGTCGTGGCGCCCAGCAGTTTGGTGTCCTCGATGATGGTAAATACCGCGGTAACCGAGATCGGCGATCACGCCGTCGCAGGTCTTGAAGAACCCATTAGTTTAGTGAGCCTCGATTCGGTAGAGGTGCGTTGACCGAATTCGAGACTGCGATCGCCGGTGTTCTCGATGCCTCGGGCCCGGGCGATGTCTTCACCTACGGCGAGTTGGCCGCTGAGGCTGGTTTCCCCGGTGCCCACCGAGCAGTCGGCAGCTTTCTCAAACGACACAGCGGGTATCCCTGGTGGCGAGTGGTGAACGCTGCTGGGCGTTTGGCACCGGGAAACGAAGCCGAGCAGACCCGCCGGTTGCGAGCGGAAGGCATTGCGGTATCTGATGGACGGGTGCGGTTCGACCCCAAGGGTCGACTACCCTAAACACAGGTCGATCGCGAGGAACAAAGAGTCGGTCGGCCCCATCTCAATTGTGCGCACTTCTCCTCACTCGTGCCGGTTGAGACACGCCTTTACCTTCTCACTGATCGAGACCTGACAATATGACCGATTTCCGTTCGCTCGGTGTGTCCGAAGCGGTCGCCGAATCCCTCGGCTCGCGCGGCATCACCACCGCCTTCCCCATCCAAGAACTCACGATCCCCGACGCACTTGCCGGGCGCGACGTTTGTGGCAAAGCCCAGACCGGTTCAGGCAAAACCTTGGCCTTTGGTATCCCGGCGCTCGAACGCCTTGGCAAAGCGGCTCCCGGTCGGCCGCTCGGGTTGGCCCTGGTTCCTACCAGAGAGCTCGCAACCCAGGTCTGCGACGAATTGGCGCCGTTAGCCGAGATGCTCGACCGCACAGCAATTGCTATCTACGGTGGCGCGCCAATCGAGAAACAGATAGCGCAGATCGCGAAGGGGGTCGATCTTGTCGTCGCAACCCCGGGCCGAATGATCGACCTCATCGAACGCAAAGAGATCGATGTCAGCGCGCTCGAAATCGTTATCGTCGACGAAGCTGACCGCATGGCCGACATGGGGTTCCTTCCCCAGGTCGAGTGGATCCTTCGCCAGGCTGACGAGTCGCATCAGACGTTGCTGTTCTCGGCCACACTCGACGGTGCGGTCAACACGCTGATCAAGCGCTACCAAACCGACCCTGTCATGCACGAAGTCGAGTCCAAAGAGGTCACTGTCGACGAAATGTTGCATCGCTTCATCAGCGTCCACCAAATGGATAAGCCCAAGGTGGCTGCCGCCATTTCGCGTGGCGGGAATCGAACGATCATGTTCACCCGCACCAAACACATGGCCGACAAGCTTGCGATCGCTCTTGATGACGAAGGGGTGCGAGCCGCAGCGATTCACGGCGACCTGCGACAGCGAAACCGTGAACGCGCACTCGCCGACTTTGGTGACGGAAAACTCTCGGTCATGGTCGCAACCGACGTTGCCGCCCGCGGTATCCACGTCGACAACGTCGACATCGTGATCCACTACGACCCACCGTCGGATCACAAGACCTATCTCCACCGTTCAGGTCGAACCGCACGTGCCGGATCCTCAGGCATTGTCGCAACCCTGGTGCTTTTCAATGAAGAGCTCGAGGTGAAGCGGCTCCAGAAGCGCATCGAGGTCATTCAACCAATCATCGAGATGTTTTCGAACGATCCTCGGCTGGCTGATCTCGCGGGTTACGACCCCGAAACAGCCGCCTAGCCCCCCTCAGCGGTCGCCTTTCGGCGGCTGCATGGTGAGTGTCCAAAGAAGCGCGGTCATCGAAAGACCGTTTCGGATCTGACCGGTTTGCAGGAGCTCTCGCACACCGGTCAGTGAATGCCACTCGAGTCGTTCGGACTCCGAGATGTCGGTGGGCGGGCCAAGGTGCGTCGCTCCAGATGCCACGAATATTGAGAATCGCTGGTCTGAGAGCCCATCGCTTGGGAAGTACTCGACCGCAAAGCGGAGCTCGTGCGGGCGCCATCCCGTTTCTTCGATGGTCTCGCGCTCGGCCGCTGCGGGGAGTGATTCGCCTGCGTCGACTCGACCCGCTGGAATTTCCCATCCCCACTCGTCGGTGATGAACCGGTGACGCCACATCAGCAGAACGCCACGCTGTGGATCGGTGACCACGGTACCGACGACAGAGCTGGTAGCGCGAACAACGTGGTGGTCGATGCGCCCGACTCCGGGAACATCGACGTCGACGGTTGTGAGCCGAACCCACGGATTGTCGTAGAGCACGGTCTCGTCGTACACATCCCATTTCATGTCACCGAGCGTAGGCTCGTGAGGTGAGAAATCCGGCTGAGCTCGAGAGGTATCTCGGAGAGTTGCGCACCGCAGCAGGCGTCGGCGCCCGGTCGCTCATGGTCGCTGCAGTGGCTCGTTCCTTAGGCGCCGAGGTCGATGCTGATCTCGATACATTTCAACATGGCGAGTCAGGGGTTGTCTGCGCTGTGCCAGAGCCGCCATCGTTTTCTCCCGACGAGGCTTTCGAGGCCGCCGACCTTCTCGGTCTTGTTGTGCAAGCGATCACCAATGTCGATGATCGTCATAGCGGTGGCATGTATTTCACGCCGCGAGCGGTGGCAGATGCTCTTGTCGAGTTGGCGTTCAAGGCGTATCACCTCAGCAACAGCGGACCTCTCTGGGCCGGGGTGGTAATGGACCCGACGTGTGGCGGGGGAGCGTTTCTTCTGGCTGCCGCACGATGGATGGAACGCAAGGGTGCCACCCGAGGCGAAGCCATCAGCGCATTGCGCGGCGTCGACCTTGACCCGGTGGCCGCAGCGACATGCCGGACAGCCCTGGGTCTGTGGGCGGGAGTGGACCCATCGAAGGTGGCGGTCGCCACAGGCAACGGGTTTGAGGCCGCAACGCTGTTCGAGAGTTCCGACCGGGGAAACACGCCCACGGTGATCGTTGGGAACCCCCCGTTTCAAAGCCAGCTCGGAACACATACGGCAAGGTCGGCTACCGACAGCTCCGACCTCAAGGAGCGATTCGGGACAATGGTGCGGCCCTATGTCGACACTGCTGCCCTCTTCCTACTCGACGCAATTCGCCAGGTGCGTCCGGGCGGCGTTGTTGGCCTCGTTCTGCCACAGTCGGTGTTGGCGACCAACGACGTCGAGCCGATTCGCCGCGAAATTAGCGAGACAGCGGCGCTTGTATCGCTGTGGATGGCCGACGAGGCCGGGTTTGATGCTGCTGTTCGAGTATGTGCTCCAGTGCTGCAGGTGGGGGCGGCCCAAGAATCGGTCGACCGCTACGGCGGTGCAGTGCCGACCTTCGAACAATCGGTCACCCCCTGCGAACCTTCCTGGCAATGGTCAGAATATGCGGCCGACCAGATGGGCGTGCCCCGGGTAGCGGTCAAGGGGCATCGCGTCATCGCCGAGGAGGCGACGGCGACCGCAGGTTTCCGCGACGAGTATTACGCGATGGCCGACGCGGTCTGTGAGGCATCGCCAGGCAGCACGGCGAGTCCTCGCCTCATCACGTCAGGCCTTGTTGAACCTCTCGACACGCGTTGGGGCATCGATGAAGCCCGCTTCGCGAAACAGAAATGGATGCGTCCAACGCTCGACGAAAATCGACTGGCCGCCAACGAACGAGTTTTCCGTTGGTACCAGGCCCGGCGCGTACCAAAGTTGCTGCTTGCCACACAGACCCGAGTGTTGGAGGTCGTGGTCGATCCAGAGGGTATTCTCGTGCCGATCACGCCCGTCATTAGCGTCGAGGCTGACCCTGACCGACTCTGGCATCTGGCGGCTGCACTGACGAATCCGGTGACGAGCATCGTCGCGTTCCGCCGGACCGCTGGAGCTGCACTGGCATCCAACGCCATCAAAGTTTCGGCATCGCAGGTCTTGGCGCTACCGCTGCCAGCGAGCGGGGATGCCTGGGACAGGGGCGCAGACTTGGCGAAATCACTGGCACTCGATCTCGACAAGACCTCAGGATCAGCTCGCAAGCAGCACCTGAACGAGTTGGGAGCCGTCATGTGCGACGCGTACAACGTTGCCCCCGACGGCCCTCTTCAGTGGTGGTCGGATCGCCTCCGATTCACTGCTCCCGAATCGTCGCTCCCCGATACGGCACGTGGCGCCAAGTCCGACGCTGGGACATAGCGGGGTAACCGGTGCCAGAAATTCTTGAGATCGAGATGTATCGCCAACTCGCTGCGAGAGTCGAGGGTCGACTGATCGAGACAACCTTCACTCCTGACGACTGGTACCTCAAGGGAACCAACGCGACGCAGCTGCGTGATGCTGTTGCCGGGTCGGTTGTTGAACGGGTGGCACGTCACGGAAAACTGCTGCTCATCGAACTCACCGACAACCGCCCGGTGCTTGGGTTGCGGTTTGGGATGACAGGACGACTCCTCGTTGATGGCGATGCAGCGATCGAAACGCTTGAATATTCAAGCGACCGAAATGACGCAGCCTGGGACAGGTTTGGCCTGGTGTTTACTGAAGGCACCTTATTCATGCGTGATCCGCGCCGGCTCGGCGGCGTCGAACTCGATCCGGATCTTGGAGGGCTTGGCCCCGACGCCTGGCGCCTAACGCCCGAGAAGCTCGCATCGAGCCTCGCTGGAGGCCGTGGGCCACTCAAAGCCCGTCTTCTCGACCAGAAACGAGTTGCCGGGCTGGGCAACCTGCTCTGTGACGAAACGTTATGGCGTGCACGGCTCTCACCACACCGACGCAGTGCCGACCTCAGCAGCGCAGAAACCGCACGACTGTGCGCAACCGTGCACGAAGTACTTGACGAGCTGTTTCGACGAGGTGGGTCACACCGAGGTGATCTGCACGAGGAGCGTCACGGCAAGGGGATCTGCCCGCTCGACGGAGAACCGCTGCAACGCGAAAAGGTCGGCGGTCGCACCACCTACTGGTGTGCCGCTCATCAACGTTGAGTCGTCCCATCGAGAGCTGGGCAGCACCGTGGCAACGTTTCCTCATCGTGGGCACGTCGACGTCGCGTTCTTCGCTACGATGATGCCATGATTGGTCGACGGCGAGTTTGGAAGGGGCGCAGCACGAGCGTTGTCGGCGTTGCTAGCGTTGCCATTGTTGTCGCTGGCTTGTCGATCGCGATGGTGTTCGCCGGTGGCCTTTTCACTGCCGCCGATGCCCAGGAAATAGTTTCGACCGGCGCCGACGCCAACGAGACAGTGCAGATCATGAAGTCCGGGCTCATCGGCATCGCTATTGGTTTGCTGGTTCTAACAATCTTTTTCTGGATCCACACCGATCCGTCGCGTCGAGCCCGAGCAGTGCAGCGCAAGGAGCAACGACGTGGCGCCGCCGCAGCGAAAAAAGCCCGGCAGACCGTTGAAGGCACGAACCCCGACGCTGGTTCGGCGGCTGCCGTTTCGCACCCCGACTTTTCTCGGCCGCAGGCCAGTGCCGACGACGCTGGGCTTTCTGGTGTATTCAGCGAACGAGAAGTCAGCTAGGACTCGCGCGGGCACAAGAAAATCCTGCCAAAACCGTCGGGTCCCGTTGTGGCAGTCGGCAGTGGGGTTGGTATGGTTACAAGCTCTGCGGACGTAGCTCAGTTGGTAGAGCATCACCTTGCCAAGGTGAGGGTCGCCAGTTCGAATCTGGTCGTCCGCTCCAGAGAAATTGCAGGTCAGCCGCCCGTTTAGGGCGGCTGATTGCTTTTTGACCTCGCAAAATTCTGCGGGGTGGATCCGGTGTTGCCCGCCGATTTTGCTGTCGGGGGTCTCGCTACAGGTTTCGCAGGCGAACTGTCGGCGAGCCGACAGCTGCCGAAAATCTCTCGACGTAGGTTCGTGGTGTCACCCGGATCGGCTGGGTGCGAGCACAGAATGCACTTGAGGTTAGTGGGAATGAATACCTTTTCGTGGCTGCCATCGCAGTTGAAGAATCCGATGAGAATGACAGGAGCGAGCGGTCCGGGGGTTGCACTACGGCTTCTCATCGCCGTCATGATGATGGGAGCTCTGTTGAGCGCGACCGTTCAGCCGGCCCACGCTCAAGCCCCCGAGCGGGTGGTGATTGTGGCGAGCAATCCGAATAGAGGCGAGTTGGTCAGTGTCGGACCGGCTGAAAGCAACCTGTACAAATCGGTACAGATCAACTTCACCCCCTCAGTCGACGTCTACGACGCAAGTCTCACGGTATTGGCAGGATGTGATCAATGTGAAGGCGTTATGGACGTGTCGACTCCTACGACCGGGAGGCGCTTGTCCCTTGCGGCTGTCACATTCCCGGACATTACGTTCGCCATTGGCGAGCTAAATGCCGGAGAAGTAGTGAGAATCGACTTCTTGGTGTCGTCGGGAGCGCTGTTACTTGTCGAAAGCAAGGAACCGTTTATCAACGATAGCCACGGCACGATGGGGTTCCAGTTTGTGAGGCCTTTGATGGGTTCCGCAGGTATTGACACCTCGATCTTTGCCTTCGAGGTCACTGGCGAAATCGCGCCGCCAGACCGTGATGGTGACAACGTTCCCGATGCCGACGACAACTGTCCCGATGTTGCCAACCCGAAGCAGGAGGACTT
The DNA here is from genome assembly GCA_938015295.1 of uncultured Acidimicrobiales bacterium. Lineage (GTDB taxonomy): Bacteria > Actinomycetota > Acidimicrobiia > Acidimicrobiales > SHLQ01 > CALLQB01. Next base: position 372 of record CALLQB010000084.1, on the reverse strand, counting down.
GAACGGTCAGGGTCGAGGTGATGCGTGTGATCCCGATGATGATAATGACGGCGTCGATGACGGCAAGGACAATTGCCCGAACGTACCGAACCAAGACCAGAAGAACACCGATGGTGGAACATCTGGTGATGCGTGTGATGACGATGATGACAATGACGGGGTGCCCGACACGAAGGACAATTGTCGGACGGTGAAAAACGCCGATCAGAAGAACACCGATGGTGGAACATCTGGTGATGCGTGTGATGACGATGATGATAATGACGGCGTGAATGATGGTAAGGACAATTGCCGTACGGTGAAGAATGCCGGTCAGGGTGATGTTGATAACGATGGCAAGGGTGATGCTTGCGATAGCACAGACGATCGCCC
>CALLQB010000083.1 GCA_938015295.1 uncultured Acidimicrobiales bacterium | reverse complement strand
ATGGTGAAGGTCTCGTTGCCGACCGCCACCACCTCGCCTGCCAGAACGACCGTATCGTTATCGCCAACCGACACGGTGAGATCGATCATCGAATCGGCTGCCGGCACTACAAACGGACGCTGAGGGAGCAACGATTGCAGGTCGACGATGCCACCGGTTAGCGACGGGCTTACCAGCGCAAGATCGACCGACCCATACGCGACCGGCAACGTTGTTGAGAAGCGCTTGGCGCCGCGCCGTTCGCTGGCAAACTTGGTCGACGTAGCCCGGTACATCGCGCCCAGCATGGCGAAGAAGTGGCACCAAAGTGCGATGACGGCGACACCTACAATTGCAAGGTTCGCCTCCTGGCCAACCGGTTGACGCATCGAATCGACGAGGAACCAGAGGCAGCCGCCAAAAGTCGTTAGCGTGAGCAACATAAGCAGCCGTGGGGCAGCATCTGGCGTGCGCTCATCGCCCATTCGACCCTTCGGTGTCACACGAAACGTGCCACCACACGGCACAAACAGACGGCCCAACGCCGAAAGGCTCGCCGGCAGCCGGTACAGCTCGAACAGCAGACCAGCTCCTAGGCGATGGTGACCTTGCGCAAGAACGCGCATGGCGAGATGTTGGGCCAACTGCAACGAGAGGTACACCGGCAGCAGCACCGAAAGTTCGGCCCGAACGGGACCCTGTCCGGAGATGACCACAGCCAACGCGACCAAGAGATAGCCGAGCGTGCGAACCCCTTCGAACCATCCGCTAAAGGTGGCCGCGTAGGCGATGCGCTGCCTCATGGTGAGCCCACGCTTCAGTATCGGGTTGTCGAGACGCAAGATCTGCATTGCGCCTGCGCCCCAACGCTGGCGCTGAATCGCGTATTCGGTATAGCTCGACGGGGCTAGACCAACTGCCAGAACTTCGTTGTGAAAAACCGTGCGCCAGCCAGCGCGGTGGAGTTTGAGCGTGGTGTGCAGGTCTTCGGTGAGACTGTCGACCGCTACCCCGCCAACCGAGGCCAAGGCCTCTGCGCGCAGCACTGCACTAGTGCCGCACCAAAACGCAGCGTCCCAACGGTTCTTGCCTGGCTGAATCACCCGGTAGAACATCGACTCTTCGTGGTAGCTGCCAAAGTTCTCGAACGAGTCCCGGTTGTAGAACGACTGCGGTGTCTGCACAAGGGCAAGGTTTTCGTCCTCGAAGTAGCCGATGGTGTTCGTGAGGAAACCGGCGTCCGGGACATGGTCGGCGTCGAGAATCGCTACTAGGTCGACATCGATGACGCCAAGAGCATTGTTGAGGTTGCCGGCCTTCGCGTGGCTGTTGTCGTCGCGTGCGAGGTAGTGAGCCCCAAGCTCTTCGGCCATCTCACGAACCCACGTGCGATCCCCATCGTCAAGAACCCAAGTCTCATGGTTTGGTGCGAGGCGAACCGATGCAGCAACGGTCGGAAGCAGGATTTCGGCCGGCTCGTTGTAGGTGGGGATGAGCACCGCAATCGAATAGTCGGTCTCTTCGACCACATCGGGAACGACGGTCGAGTCGGTATCCCAAACAGAAAAGACAAAGAGGGCGAAGCTCATCAAGCCATACACTTCGAGCACGAGAAATGGGATGGCAAGCCATAGAGCATCTGGTGTCAGCGTCGCCATCGCCCGCCAGGTGATGTACGGAATGCCGATTGCTAGTCCAATGAGAGCCAACAGGCGTCCGAGGTTTCTCCTCCGGACGCTGAAGCCGGTCGTTGTTGAGCGTTCCGCCGAACCTTGCAACATTGGTATCCAATCGCAGCCGCACTGTCCCTCGTATCTCGAGAGAAAGGTGTTGCTTCACAGATACATACGTTTGAGGTACGAACTCGGCTGACATTCGTTTGGCTCATTGTTGAGCATCGAATGGCCTATGGACCAGAGCTTTTGCCCGTAGTAGCGGGCTACAGCAACGCCTCGGGAACAGCCAGGACGCGTGCTCGAAGCCACTCGCCGAGCGCTTTGGCTTGCGCGTCTTGGCGTGTCGACGCCGCGACCCCCTCGTCGAGCAGTCCGTGGATGACAAAGTTGAGTGAGCGAATGGCCGGGAACCGAAACCGTTCAACTCGCAGGTCGACCACCTCGGGCAGCAGCACCTTCACCATGTCGACGGTGAGATTGTTGTCGAGCCATGCCCACGCATCGTCGGAGCGTGCATACACACCCAAGTTGCCGTTGCCGCCTTTGTCGCCCGAGCGAGCTCCAACAATCGAACCCAACGGCGCATCGGTGGTTGGTCCCGACGGGGCGGCGAGAGGCGCAGCGACATCGATTTCGAGGGCCGCGCCTGTCGGTGCGACCGAGTCAACCTGCATGGTCGGGCCACCAAGGACGTGCACGTACTGCGGTACCAGGTGTGAGGGCACCAGCGCTGGCCGGTAGACGCCGAATGGCTTCGCCGTTGACGGCCCGCCACCCAAGCCGTACATGCCAGCGATGCCGGCAAGTGCGGTATGGACCATCGCATCGGCGAACGCACGCCCTACCTTGCGCTCATCGGGGTCTTTAACCGTCATCCGCCAAATGGCCGTGGCCTCTTCCTGGGTTGCCGGATCGGGCTTGTTGGTGTGCACCACCGTGCTCTTGACCGAAGCAAAATCTTCGACGGTGTAGGGACAGGCATCCCAGAACGTGGCCTGCGCAAACGCCGCCTTCTCGTCGATGTTCAGACCGGTGAGCGCCACGGTAAACGAGTTGCGGAATCCGCCCATCTCGTTCATTGCGACCTTCAGAGTTTCGGGCGGGGCTTGGCCCTTCACACCAGAAATACGAACCCGGTCGGGCGCAGTTTGTTCGAGCTCGATCGTGTCGAAGCGGGCCGTGACATCGGGGCCCAAATATTCGGGACCGCCGATCTCGTAGAGCAGTTGTGAGGTGACCGTACCGATCGATACTTGGCCGCCGGTGCCGTCGTGTTTGCCAATTGTCGAGGATCCATCGGCTTCGATATCGGCCCACGGAAACCCGAACCTTGCGCGGCCACCGACTTCGTCGCGGCCTTCGATTTCGGTAAAGAACGAGTAGTTGCCACCCGTTGCTTGTGCACTGCATTCGATGACATGTCCGGCCACCACTCCCCCAGCGAGCTGGTCGAAGTCGGTGCGATCCCAACCGTGATGCCATGCGGCAGGACCACACACCACGGCAGCGTCGGTTACGCGACCAGTGATGACGATGTCGGCCCCGGCGGTAAGTGCTTCGACGATGCCGAAACAGCCGAGATATGCATTGGCCGTGAGGTAGGACGAGATATCGCCCAGCGAACCGTCGGCATCAAAGGGTAGGAGCGATCCGGCTTCAGCGAGTTCGCCGATGCGAGGCAAAAGGTCATCGCCGTTCACATAGGCGATGGTCGGCGATAAGCCGAGCTTGTCGGCGACCTCGGCAACCGCCTCGGCGCAGCCATCGGGGTCGAGTCCACCAGCGTTCGACACGACCTTGATGCCCTGGTCGAGGCAGGTACCCATCACCTGTTCCATCTGGCTCACGAACGTACGGGCGTAGCCGGCACCGGGACGTTTCGCCCGGATGCGGCTGAGGATGAGCATGGTGAGCTCGGCCAACCAGTCGCCGGTGAGCACATCGATTGGGCCACCTTCGACCATCTCGAGAGCGCCCGACGGGCGATCGCCGAAGAAACCCGAACAGTTCGCGATACGGATTGGCTCGGTCATGCGCCGGGTACCCAGCGGGGATCGCGGCCGCTGATGGCAACAAATTTGTCAAGCATGCTCATGTCGCCATCGGCAGCGACAGCGGCTTTGAACCTGCCCGGACCAACCAACGACTCGCCTGCTCGTTCGAGCCGTTTGTACCCGTCAGCGACCAAAGCCTGGTTGAGAACCGGCGCCTGGCCCGTGGCCATCGAGAGGTCCCAGGTGTGGATGAGTGGGTCGACCCACACAAAGCCAAGAAACTTCTCGACCGGCAGTTCGCCCCACGGCGTCATTGTCACCGACTGCAGCGCACCATCAGCATCGAGCGCTTCTTGCACCGCCGAAAACGATGCTGCCCATTCGGTTGCCGGATCGGTAATCCCCGTCTCCTCGACTCCGTTGGCCCCGATGCCCCGGGTGAAGCCCGCAATCATCGTATTCATCGCGATGTTGTGGGCGACGACATCGCTTGCCGTCCACTCCTCACAAGGCGACTGGTTCGACCAGTTGTCGCCGGCGCGCTGCATCGCCGCATCAAAACCGAACAGCGCTTTCAGAAAGCGTCGAGAGTTTTCGCTCATGATTTCTTCTCATCCCCTGCTTGGTTTGTGACTTGTTGTTCGGCGACTTCGGGATCGACGAGCGAAACCAGCAGGTCGCCGCTATCGACTCGGTCACCCTCTGCAAAGTGCACCGCGCCGACGATCATGTCGCCACTTGCCGTAATCTTGTGCTCCATCTTCATCGCCTCGACCACCATCAGCAGGTCGCCGTCGGCAACCGATTGACCTTCGACGACATGCACGGCGATTACCGTCCCGGGCAGCGGGCAGATTGGGCCACCGCCAGCTACGTCAAGATCGTGTTCAACAAAGCGAGGGGCCAGCATCCACGACACCGCGCCTGCTGCGCTTCGGGTATGCACAATCAGATCGTTGCCAGTATCGACCCGGTCGACATCGACCACAGTTCGTGCCCCATCGATCTCGATTGCCAACTGGGTCGGCGACGCAGAAAGGAGACGCACATGCAACGTCTGGCGTTCGTCGGGCGGCATTGTGCCGTCTTCGAGCGGTTCGGGCCATTGCCCGATGCAGACGCAGGCGCTTTGGCCGGTCCACTGATATTCGACATGCTCCTGTTGCTCGCCCACCTGCCAGATATCGCGATGCCCATGCGTACGCATGTTGCGCCATCCCGACGGGGCAAACCCGGTGGCAGTGTCGGCCGCACGGTTGTGCCGCTCGGTCGAGAAACTCGCCGCAAGAAGAAGTGCAACCCGCTGAGGTCCCGTCGGACCTGGTGCAGCCAGCACCTCGGGGTGCTCATCGAGATACGAGGTAGGGGTGGCTGCGGAAAGAAAGTCGGCTTCGCTGAGGATCGCAACCGCACTGTTGATGTTGGTCGTGACGCCGGTGACCTGCGAAGTACGCAATGCTCGCGCAAGGATCGCGGCCGCCGAAACCCGGTCGGGCCCGTA
>CALLQB010000082.1 GCA_938015295.1 uncultured Acidimicrobiales bacterium | reverse complement strand
CCGAGAGCTGGCAGCGGCCCTCGCTACCTGATTTCTCGACCACCTGTTTCTCGACCACCTGTTTCTCGACCGCCTGATTTCTCGACCGCCTGATTTCTCGACGCGAAGAGGCCGACGCCCCTAGGGGTGTCGGCCTCTTCGCGTCGAGAAATCAGGCGGTCGAGAAATCAGGCGGTCGAGAAATCAGGCGGTCGAGAAACAGGTGGTCGAGAAATCAGGTAGCGAGGGCCGCTGCCAGCTCTCGGGTGAGCTTGGCTGCGACCATCGCGGTCATGCCCCCAAGGTCGCGGCCCGGGTTCAGCTCGACCACATCTGCACCAACGATCGTCGCATCGTCTTTCGTAGCGAGAGCCGAAAGAAGATCGATGACCTGGCGAACGGTGAGTCCACCGGGTTCATGATGCGAGACGCCGGGAGCGAACGCTGGGTCGAGCCCGTCAAGGTCGATCGAAACGTAGACCGGGCCGCAAACCTGGCCCAGGTCGAACTGCGAAAATTCACTGGCGGTAACCGTGGTGATGGCGAACCGGGCGGCCTGCTCGCGCTGATGTGGCGTCGCGGTGCGAATACCGATCTGGGTGAGGTTGCTGCAGAGCTGGTCTTCCATGATCCGGGCGAACGGTGAGGCGTGGCTAAACCGGTTGTCCTCGAAAGAATCATAGAGATCGGGATGAGCATCAATGTGCACAATATGAAGGTCGTTATGCGCCGGACCCAATGCCCGGAGAACAGGGTAGGTAACCGAATGGTCGCCGCCGATCGTCAGAGGAGCCGCACCAGTAGCGACAACGCTGCGGAGGACCTGGGTGATCATGTCGGCATCGGCGACTGATGCAGCAGTGTTCGAAACAGCGACATCTCCCAGGTCGACAATCACGTCGGTCAGATCGGCCCCCGACTCGCTGCAATAGTTGGCCGACCCGCAGTGCAGCTGCTCGCGAACTGCAGCAGGTGCCGCGGCGCTCCCACGAAGATACGAGGAGTTTGCGTCGACGCCGACACCAACGAGGGCGACTGTTCCCCGGCCAAGGTCATCGAGACTTCCGGCAAACGGGTTGGTGGCGTCGGGCGCCACAAGACTGTTCGGCATGCCGCAACCGTACTTGGGGGCAGACCGTCGCTGGCGGGTCGGCGACTGGACCTGACGTCGCCCCGCCAGCGTGGCAGGCTGGCACCATGACATCACCTGCCGAGAACTCCGACGTGTCGACCCACTTCCGAACCTGTCCTCTCTGCGAAGCCACCTGTGGGCTCGAAATCACCACCAAGGGCGATCAGGTTGTTCGTATTCGTGGCGACCGAGACGACGTGTTTAGCAAGGGCTTCATCTGTCCAAAGGGTTCGTCGCTGAAACAGCTTCACGAGGACCCCGACCGCCTTCGCGTGCCGATGATCCGGCGAGGCGACGACTGGGTCGAGGTGTCGTGGGATGAAGCCTTTGCCGAGATTCACGAACGGCTCCTCCCACTACTCGACGACGTCGGCCGAGACAGCCTGGCGATGGTGCTTGGCAACCCGAACACCCACAATGGCGTTGGCACCTACTACCTGCGGCCGGTCATCCATGCTGCCGGAACGAAGAATGTGTACTCGGCATCGACGGTCGACCAGATGCCCAAACACCTCACGTCGGGTTTGATGTGGGGCAACGCCAACGCGTTTCCGCTGCCCGACCTCGACCGCACCGACTACCTGTTCATGCTTGGTGCGAACCCGGTTGCCTCCAACGGCAGCCTCTGCACCGCTCCCGATTTTCCGGGTCGCATCGAGGCCATCAAGGAACGCGGCGGCAAGGTTGTGCTCATCGACCCCCGCCGCACCGAGACCGCCGAAATTGCCAGCGAACACCACTTCATTCGACCCGGCTCCGATCTCCATCTGCTGCTGGCGATCATCAAGGAGATCTTCGACAACGATCTGGTCGATATGGGACGAGTCGGCGAATTCGTGAACGGCGTCGATACCGTCCGCGACCTCGTCGCCGGCGTCTCGGTCGACGAAGCTGCGGTCGCTACCGGCATCGATAGCGACACCATCGGTCGACTCGCTGCCGAAATTGCCGCCGCTCCGACCGCGGTGGTCTATGGACGCATGGGCAACCACACCGTCGAGTTCGGCACCCTCACCTCCTGGGCAGCCGACGTCATCAACGTGCTCACGGGCAATCTCGATAGCGCTGGCGGCGCCATGTTTGCGAGCCCCGCCACCATCCGAATCGCCGACGAGACGCCGGGCGGTCGCGGGTACTCAACCGGTCGCTGGTCGTCGAGAGTCGGTGGGCGGCACGAGGTCAACGGCGAGTTCCCAGCCGCTGGTCTGGCCGAAGAGATCGAGACCCCGGGCGACGGACAAATCCGGGCCTTGGTCAACATTGCGTGCAATCCCATTCGTTCGTTCCCCAATAGCGAACGGCTGGATGCGGCCTTCGCAGGCCTCGACTTCATGGTTGCTGTCGATCTCTACCTCAATGAAACCACCCGGCACGCCGATGTCATCCTGCCGCCGCTCAACCCACTCGAGCGTCCGCACTACGACTTTGCGTTCGAAGGCAATGCGGTGCGTGTCGTTACCAACTTCTCCGAAGCGGTCTTCCCGGCGAGTGGTCCTGACGAGGCCGAGATTCTGGCCCGCCTTGCGCTTGTTCTCGGAGGTTTCGGCCCCGAGGCCGACCCCGAACTTGTGCACGATCAACTCGTCGATGGTGTGCTCGATCGCGAACTCAAGAGCGAACACAGCCCAATCTTTGGCCGCGACAAGGACGAGATTGTGGCCGAGTTGAAGAAACTTCCGCCGGTGGAGCGAATCATCGACCTGCGTTTGCGCACTGGGCGCTTCGGCGACGGGTTTGGCGCGAACCCTGGTGGCCTATCTATCGGTCAGCTCAAGGAGAACCCGCACGGGATGGACTTCGGGCCGCTGGTCGAACGGCTTCCGGGAGCACTCAAAACCAAGAGCGGCATGGTCGAGCTTGCGCCGCAGCTGATCGTCGACGACATGGCGCGATTCGAAGCGTCGAGGTCATCGAGCAACGGCCGCGAGTTGCTGCTTATTGGTCGTCGCCACGTCCGCTCGAACAACTCGTGGATGCACAACATCACCACGCTGGTCAAAGGTCGCAGCCGCACCGCATTGTTTATGCACCCTGACGATGCGGCAGCCCGCGAGATCGCCGACGGTGGGCTCGTCGAAGTCGCCTCGGCGGTTGGCAAGGTCGAGACCGCGGTGCAACTCACCGACGATCTCATGCCCGGCGTTGTTTGCCTGCCACACGGGTGGGGCCATCAGGTCGAAGGCACTCGTATGCAGATTGCCCGTGAACAGGTGGGAGCGAACCTCAACGAACTCATCGACGACGCCATCATCGACGTGCCTTCGGGCAACGGAGTACTGAACGGCGTGCCTGTGAGCGTCGCGCCGGTAGCGTAGTGGGATGAAAAACGAAGCAGGTTTGGCCGACGAGCTGTGACCAAACGGGCGGCGCAATTCCGCCGCCCGTCTGGCCTCTGCTATCTACTTACGGCCTGTCTTCGCGCCGGTGTGGACCTGGATTGAACCACCGGACAGAGGCGTGACTGTGTTATCGAACACGATCAGCTCGGTGCTGGTTTCCCAGATCACCATGCGCAGGGTGTCGCTGTCGTGGCCGCTGCAAACGCCGTTGACCTCGACGTCGCAAGCCGCCAGCTTGAACGAGTAGCCGGCAGCGCCGTTCAGTTCGCCGTTGCCCGTGTAGCGAGCGGTGCCACCACTGACGACCAGCCAGTCGTAGCTGGTGGAACTGAACCGCAGATCACCGGCATGGAACTGGAACTCGGTGTTGCCGTCGGGCGTGTTTGCTCCCTTCTTGTATTTGGCCACGAACCCAAAGCGGGCCGGACCTTTTGCCGTTGGGTCGTCCACGAGCGAACCGGCCGGGCTATCGATCCAGCCGCCGCCGGTCACGAACCCGCCGCTCGGGTCGTACACCACCAACATCACCGATCTGGCGTCGCTCCAGTTACCGGCCAAGTCCACCGTGCGGACAGACACCGTGTACACGCCGGCCTCGAGGTCAGCTCCAACCGTGGCGGTGGCTACGGCGCCGGAGATCGACATGAGCGAGCCGTTGGCCTCTCCCGGATCGGTGTCGATGAAGAACTCGGCCCCAGCGATGCCCGAGAGTCCATCGCTTACCTCGGCGGTGAGAGTGGCTACGTCATGGTCTGCCTTCGGGTTGAGCGACAATGTTGGCGCACCAACTGTGGGAGCTGTTGCATCGATATTGACTGCAGGGACACTGACGGCCGTCGTGCTGTTGCCGGCAACGTCGCTCACGCTTGCCGTGGCGGTTTGACCCGCGCCGTCGCCCGAGATCACACTCGGACCCGGCATCGTGTCGGAGTCCACGCCCGACTCCTCGTCGGACGCGACCCACTCGATGGTCACGTCGCCGCTATACCAACCGTTGGTGTTGGGGTTGGTGGTGGGCGTACCAGTGAGCGTCGGCGGGGTCGAGTCCGTGTTCTCCTCGACGGTGTAGCTGGCTTCGGTACTGCTGGTGATACCGCCGCTGTCGGTGTAGCTACAGGTCACTGTCACCACACCGTTCGTGTCCGGACCACTGATCTGCGGTTCCACCCCGGTGATCACACCGTCCTCGCGGTCGTTCACAGCACAGCCGACGTCAGGCTCACTTCCAGCCGGGTAGGTGGGAGCATCGATTCCGGTGACCGCTACCGTCGGCGTGCGGTTCCATTCAACTTCGAGGCTCTGCGGTCCAAGGCCCGCGAGATCGTCGCCGGTGTAACAGGTTTGCCAGTTCACGTTGTCTACGACACAGACGCGAGTGATATTCCAATCGCCAGACCGGTCATAGCGGGGGAAGCTGACCGTACCGGTTACCACTCCCTCCAAGAGCGGGTCGTTGGTATTGCGCATGTAGGAGTACGTACCGTCGGCGTCGCGAACAAAGTTCCAAAGGCGCGGTGCGTATCCGTACGAGTACCGGTAGATCACCTCGGGCGTCGCACCAACGGTCCGTGGGCTCGCAAACTGGATGTATGCGTATGCCACACCGGCCGCGTTGTCGGTCACCTCGAAATCGATAGTCACCGTTTCGGGACCGAGCGTTACATCGACGTCGAGTGGATTGATGTTGTACTGCTGCATCTCCGGCGGCGTCTGGTCAGCAAAGTCTGAGGTCACATTCAAGGCCAGCCCGAACTCTCCGAACGCGGTTGGGGTAGTCCGTGTGTTCCAGCATTCCGAGTTTCGCGTTCGGTCGACCGCACAAACCGAGACCACTTTCCATTCGCCGGGCTCGGCGTAACCCGCGACCAACATCGGACCGCTATAGAGGTCAGGGTCAGATGCCGTCCGTGGATACAGCGTAGCTGATGCATATTGGCGGCCCGACGGACTTTGGAAGCCTACAGAGAGGTACGACACGCCGGAAACGTCGTCGGTTGCTCGGGCTTCGACAGCCACCGAAGCGAGGCTGGTACTCACATCGATGTCTGGGTTGACGACCGTGAGGGATTGAATCTCGGGCGGCGTCACGTCAATTGGGCTAATCACGGTGATCGTGGGTGGCGCCAGGCCGGGCTCGGGGGAGGTGTCGTACAGGTAGTTGCCTACCGTGTCCCAAACCTGCACAAAGTAGAGGTCGTAGTCGCCAGCGGCCATCGTGGTCGGCAGATAGATAGACGTCTCGTACACCCCGTCCAACTCGTCGCCGCTTACTCGGTGGTAGGAGCCCGCCGAGGCGTTGATCGCAGTACCTCGCGTGCGATGTCTGTAGTACAGCCGCACCCTCTGAACGCCTGACAGATCGTCGGTCGCACGAAGTGTCACGTCGATGCGCTGTGCCTCATCGGTTACGTCGACTGTTGTGCGATCCATCTCAACAGACACCAACGCGGGTGGTGTCACGTCCTCAGTCGAATCGATGCCCTGGGCGGCGGCTGGCACCACCGCAGCGATTAGTCCGGAGACCATCGCCACAGCGCAGGCGACTACTACGCACGCCACCACCCCCCTCTTTCTCCTCTTTTCCCTCTGTACCCGACCTCGGGCGCGTTGAATCAAGCTCATATCAAGTTCCTTTCCTCGCGGCGACCACCGCGCTGTTTAAGAGGCTCTCGCCCGCCATGTAGCCCAATGCTTTCGCACTGGTTTCGCTTAGTACTGATCTTGCCTTGCAAGCCTTCATCGTTCGCTCGACCCGAAATCAGTCGCGCTCATCGAAGAATCAGCGGCCTACCTGTGAGCGCCGGTAGCGTAGTGGGATGAACAACGAAGCAGGTTTGGCCGACGCGGTCGATGAGTTTTTGGATCGCGTTGGCAAGGCAATCGAACCCCTCCGCGACGAGATCTTTGCTGTCTCAGCTGAGGAGCTGCGCCACAAGCTGATCATCGAGGCACACAACCTTTCGGCGGCGTTCATCGATTGCGACGAGCGACACTCCGAGCTCGAGGTGGTCGGGTTCATGGAGGCGCTCGGAAAGTATCTGCCGGACCTGATTCCGGCTGACTTGTCGGTAGCCGACGTGCGCGATGCTCAGCTTCTCGACAACAAGCGCAAGTGGCTCGACGAGCCATCCGGGCTCTTTTCGACGCTGGTGCGGGTCGATGGCAAACGGGGTTCGCAGTATTCGAGCGTGTACTACGAACACGCAATGCGTGTCGCTCACACGGTGATCGGCCTCGACGAGTACACGTCGCGCCTCGAGCTGAGTGCAGTCGAACAGTTCCGGTCGATGCTGCTCCGGTCGATCAAGTCGGGCGGGGTGAGCGGCAACGCGTTGTCGGCGATGGGGGCAATCGGCGATAGCGAGAAGGGCATCGACCCCACGATCGATATGCCGCCCGAGCGGCCGCTCGATGAATTGCTGGCCGAACTCGACGAGCTCATTGGGCTCGATGCGGTGAAGGAAGAAGTGAAACTGGTTGCGGCTTTGCTTCGTGTGCAGCAGATTCGAGCCGACCGTGGCCTTGAGACCACCGAGTCGAGCCGACACCTTGTGTTTGTTGGTAACCCCGGTACCGGCAAGTCGACCGTCGCCCGGTTGCTGGCCCAGATCTACCGCACGCTTGGCGTTGTCGAACGGGGTCATCTCATCGAAACCGACCGTGCCGGACTCGTCGCCGGGTTTGTTGGTCAAACGGCAACCAAGGTCACCGAGACCTTCGATCGTGCCGACCAGGGTGTGCTCATCATCGACGAGGCGTATTCGCTGGTGCGCGGTGGCGAGCGCGATTTCGGCCGCGAAGCAATCGACTCCGTGGTGAAGCTAGTGGAGGATCGCCGCGACTCGGTAGTGGTCATCATGGCCGGGTACCCCGACGAGATGGCGCAACTGATCGACGCGAACCCGGGCCTCAAGTCACGGTTCCCGAAGACGATCTCGTTTCCCGACTACGACGACGACGAGTTGTTGAAGATCTTCGAGATCATCGCCACAAAGAATCACTTCTCCATCGATGATTCGGCCCGAGAAGCTGTTGCCGCGTTCTTTGCTTCGGCCGACCGGGGCAAAGGTTTCGGTAACGGCCGTGCGGCCCGCAACCTTTTTGAAGCAGCGGTGGCCCGTCAGGCTGTGAACCTTTCGGCGATGATCGAAGCGAGTCAGGAAGTAACCGACGAAGTGCTCACCACGCTCGGCGGCGCCGACATTCCAACTCCCGACGATGTGCAGGCCCTCGGCGACTAGCCAAAAGTAAGAACGCGGGGTCAGAACCCGCGTTCTTACTTTTCGGGTGATTAGTTGCAGCAGTCGGCAGTGTTAAGCCCTAGGAGTTCGTGCACCTTGCACATTGGTAGGCCGAACACATTTGTCTGGCAGCCGTCGATGTTGGTGACGAATTGGGCGGCACCGTCCTGCACCGAAAGTGCACCGGCCTTGTCGTCAGCAGCGCCGGTTTTGACGTAGTCGTGCACCTCGGCGGGGGAGAGGCCCCGAAGCGTGAGGACAGTGGTGACGGTCTCGGTGCGAACATCGCCGCCGTTGCGATAGACGACCGCGGACACGACCTGGGCCGTGCTGTCAGACATCGACAACACCATGGCGCGGGCCCGGTTACGGTTCTCGGGCTTCCCGAGAATCCGGCCTTGGTGCACGACGATGGTGTCGGCGGCGAGCACCCGTTCGCCTCGGGTTGCGTCGGCTTTTGCCGCCGCGACCGCACGCACATAATCGATGGGCGGGAGCCCGTCGCCTACGGCTACTTCGTCGATGTTTGGCGCGGCAACGTCGAAGTCAATACCAGCGTCGGTGAGAAGTTGCTGTCGTCGGGGCGAGGCTGAAGCCAGGACGAGGCCCGAGGTTTCAACCACCCGACACGATGGCTTCGGCGTCGGCGCCCATTTCGGCCGGACCATAAGGATCGTCGAGCCAGCCTTCGGGCAGCGTCACAGCTTTTGGCCCGCCAGTGTGGCTTCGGGGAATCCTCATGGCGGCCTTTGGTAGCTCGAGCTCCGGATCGATGCTGTCGAGCACCTCATCGAGCATTGCAAGCGTGGTGACCTGGTTGAGTTCGCGCCGAATCTTCGGGCCCACGGGGTACCCGGTGAGATACCACACGGCGTGTTTGCGAAATGACCGGAGCGAGAGTTCGCTCTCGGTCCACTCGACCAACAGTTGCGCATGGCGGCGGAGCACCGGCACCACGTCGGCCATCGTTGGTGGCGCCTGCACAGGGCGCCCTTCGAAAATGTCGACGAGGTCGCGAAACAGCCAGGGACGTCCGAGACAGCCGCGGCCGATTACGACGCCGTCGCAGCCGGTCTCAGACATCATCTCGATCGCGTCGTGGGCTTCCCAGATATCGCCATTGCCAAGCACCGGAATCGTGTTGACGTGTGCAGCGAGAGCAGCGATTGCCGAGCGGTCAGCAACCCCGGAGTACAGCTGCTCGACGGTGCGAGCATGCAGAGCAACGGCTTTGACGCCCTCTTCTTCGCCAATCCGGCCAGCATCGAGATAGGTGAGGTGATCGTCGTCGATACCCATACGGAACTTGATGGTGACGGGTACGTCGCCTGCCGCCTTTACCGCGGCGGCGATGATCGAGCGCAGGTGATTGCGTTTTACCGGCAGTGCGCCGCCTCCACCACACTTCGTCACCTTTTTCACCGGGCAACCGAAGTTCATGTCGATGTGGTCGACGCCGTGTTCGTTGACCAGCCATTTGGTGGCTTCGGAAACCCAGTAGGGATCGACGCCGTACAGCTGCACGCT
>CALLQB010000081.1 GCA_938015295.1 uncultured Acidimicrobiales bacterium | reverse complement strand
AAAACCGTACAGGACGCCAGGCACCGGCGCCTTGCCCCAAACCTCGATCAACAATGGCTACTGCCGAAACTTGGTGTTCCAGGCGGTATCGCGCTCGGCGTCGCGGGACTCGTACTGCGAGACCGCCTCAGCCAACGTCGGACCAAAGGACTGTTCTCGATCCTCGGCCAATGCAGTCAGGCGCATCGTGTACCAGGCCGTGATCCCTCCAGGTGGAGGTGAGACGAAGGTGGGCGGCCTCGGTAAGACCACCCTCGAGCTGATCGGTGGCGTTGATTTTGATTCCGATAGCGAAACCTGGGTCGGTTTTGGCCCGGACCTGATCGACGAATGCGCAAGAGCCCCGGCATGGCCGAGCTGTGGCCAAACGTGACCAGAGTGTCCTGCGGCTACCCCCGCCAACCGCTGAAGTTTCAACGCTGACGTCGAGTCGTCCAAGACAAGGTTTCCGGGCTTCTCCGGATAGCGAGGGTCGACCTGGACCTCACCGATAATCGAGAGTGCCGCCCCTCCTTCCAACCAACGTTCATAGAGGCGCACCTGTTGCTCGGTGGGGTTGCCCTCGCCATCGCCCAGCGAATCAGACATTGCGGCCTTCACCAGCCGATTCGGAAGCACTAGGCCGCAGGGCAACTCCAGAGGCGAACCGAGTGCGTCGATCTTGATCGAGTCTTCGTTCATGACGTTGCCTTTGTCTTTGAGCCAACGCATCTGGTTAGCCCGCCGAGCTGGCAGAATGACGGGGTGCGTGTCGGCAGTGTAGTTACAAGTGCGGCGCTGGCTGCGGTCTCCGGACTGCATGTCGCCTGGGGTTTAGGATCGTCCTTCCCTGCTTCGGATCGCGAATCCTTGGCCGACACGGTGGCCGGCGCAAGCACCATGCCGGGCCGACGAGAGTGTTTCGCCGTAGCTATCTCACTTCTTGGCGCTGCCACCATGGTCGTTGATGTGCTGCCTTTGAACCGTCGACTTCGCAGAACTGGGGTGGCCGGGACAGCGTTGGCCTTGGGCACAAGAGGCGCCCTGGGCGTAGCAGGCCGCACCGGCACAATCGTGCCGTGGAGCCCGTCCGAACGCTTCACGAAACTCGACCGGCGTTTCTACGGCCCGCTTTGTCTGGCCCTCTCGGCTGGTTCCCTCTCGTCGTTGCAGCCCAAGTAAGCCCCGAGAAAAAGGTTCAACTCCTTGACTGATTCAGCGAAACCCAACGGCCGCACTCCCGACGGAAACATCGACCTTGAGGCGCTCGACCTCGGCCAGATGGCACGACATGCACGGACGGCGACATTCGCTCCCAACTGGAAGTCGGTTCTGGCTGCTGATGCGTCTGTCGGGCTGGTGCTTCTTGCAATCGGCGCGGTGATAACGCGCTGGGTTCACTGGGCAGGCTGGTTCATCGTCGCCGCCGGCGTTGTGTATGTCTTGCTTGTCGTTCGCCGTTTCCTTCAGTGGCGCTGGCTCCGCCAGCAGGCGGGCATCTAAGCCGCGTCGGCAGCGACCAACGTCTAGTAGGGGCTCGAACCGCCGTCGACGTTGAACATCGACCCGGTGATACCGTCGCCGGCCTTCGAACAAAGGAACGCACACATAGCACCCACCTGCGATGCCTCGTTGACCGTCTTCGTCATAGCGATCTGGGTAACGGCGGCCACCCAGTCCTCAAAGTCCATGCCCATGGCTTCTGCAGTTACCGGACCCTCGGCTTCGAAAATGTCGGTGCGGATGAAGCCGGGGCAGATCGAGTTAACCCGGATACCAAGTTCACCGGTTTCGGCGGCGAGCGCCTTGGTCAAACCGTTGAGACCGTGTTTGGTAGTGACATAGTGCGAAACGGTAGGGAGCGACATCTTGCCGTAAATCGACGAGATGTTAATGATGCGCCCCCAACCTCGCTTCAACATGTCGGGGATAGCGCGCTTCGAGGTCCACATTGGATGGTTCAGGTTCCAGTTCATCACCTGATGCCATTCGGCCTCGTCCATCTCCCACAGCACGGCTGAGCCACCCGCCCCGCCGGCGTTGTTGACGAGAATATCGATTTGCCCGAAATGAGAGATCGTTTCATCGACCAGGCCGTAGCACGCGTCGCCAGTGGTGACGTCGGCTGCCGCGAAGTGAAGACGGTCGCCGCCACCGAGCTTTTCGATGGCCTCGGCACCCTTGTCGGGAGATCGGCCGTTCATAACCACGTTCGCGCCATCGGCATGTAGTGCCTCAGCACAGGCAAAACCAATGCCTCGCGTGCCCCCTGTTACCAGTGCTGTTTTTCCGTCCAAGTTCCCCACGGTGAATCCCCCGATTCGAAGTTCTGAATAGGGACAACCTATGGACTTAGGCCACTCGGGGCAATTGTCGAAGCACCTCGGCGCCCGGGATGACCACGTCGGGCAGTTGTTCAAACCCTGGACGAGCTAGCAGGTACCCCTGGAACAAGGTGATTCCTTCGCTGCGGAACCAGGCAAATTCGGCCTCGGTTTCGACACCTTCAGCAATGACATCGATGCCAAGGTCTTCACAGGTTCGGCGCACTCCGCGGACGATGGCTTGGCGGGGTCCGTGCCCTTCGATTCCTGCGACCAATTGGCGGTCGAGCTTGAGCGCATCGGGCTGAAATTCGGCGAGAAGGTTGAGCCCCGCGTATCCGGCGCCGAAATCATCGATCGCATACTGGATGCCGGTGCCCCGGTACTGGTTTGCCACAGCAACGAAGCCTTCGATGTCGTGGATGATTTCGCTTTCGGTTATCTCGATGGTGATTGCTTCGGGGGGAAGTCCACAGTCTCGAGCCGCTTCGAGCGTCGAGGCCAACGCGCTGGGCGACACTTCAAGCGACCGCGGCATCAAGTTCAGGTTGAGGTGCAGCGCCTCAGGGCCACCGATTTGGGCTGCTAGACGAATCGCTGCGGCCCGCAGTTGCTCATCGAGCTGGTAGATGTCAGGCGGGACCAGCCGACTGAGAACGCTGTAGGCAGATTCGCCTTCGGGCCCGCGCACGAGTGCTTCCTGAGACACGACCTGTCCAATGGAGACATCGACGATCGGCTGGAAAGCGAACGAGAACGCGGGCATTTCGATCATGCGGCTAGACGTTCGGTGTAGCCAATGTCTCCCGACAATTTCTCAAAGGTCGGCGGCGCAATGATCGTGCCCTGAAAGAGTTCGACGCCTTCGTATCTGAACCAGGCAATCTCTGCCTCGGTTTCAACATGTTTGGCGATGAGGTCGATACCAAGGTCATCGCAGGTTTGGATAACGCCGCGGACGATCGCCTGTCGAGCGCCATGGCTCTCGATGCCGGTTACAAGGTTGCGGTTCAGCGCGACGCTATCGGGCTGATAGGCGTCGATGAGGCTTAGCCCGGATCGTCCGTCACCGAAGTGATCGATTGAGAACCGCAGGCCCAAACCTCGTTGTTTCTGAATGACCGCAGCGAACCAAGAGGTGTCGCCCGTGAGTTGGTCTTGATCGATTTCGAGAGTGATTTGGTTTCCGGTGAATCCGTAGCGCTCGCCAATTTCGAGCGTCTCGCTCATGAGCTGATCGGCCTCCTCGATCCCGCTCGCCGAGTACTTCAGCGTGAGACCGGTGTTCAACCCGAGTTTCGCCGCCAGGGCAATGGCGCGATGTTGCAGCTCGCGTTGCAGCAGGCCGCTGTTCGGACCGGCCATGTGTGGGGAAAGAAACTCCTCAGCGCTGCCGCCCGAATCGGTCTTCACGATGGCTTCGTACGAGGAAATCTGCTGATTCGCCACATCGACGATTGGTTGGAAGGCAAACGACACCGCAAGGTTTTCGATGTCGAGTGCGAGTTCGGGGGGCGCAGGGTCAGGTGTAGGTGGCGCAGAGGGTTCGCGTTCGCGGGCTACAGAGGGGGTTGCCGGCGGGGTGATGCCTTCGATGCGCGAACGCCATCTGCCTGACTTGAAGGCGTTGAGGAGCTTCTTTGTTCGGCCTGCGCCAAGTCCGGTGAAACACGCTTCCCCGGTGAAGAAGTCGTTGAGGCCATCGATCTCGTTGAGGTCATCGGTCGAAACGTCGGCGAAGCCCATGCTCCAGTCGCTGAAGGTTCGCTTTGCGATTGGTTCGCGGATGATCGTGACGACCGTGGTGTGTCGAGAGTCTTTCGCGATATGGCTGAACAGCGCATCTACCTGGTCGGGGGCGCCTTCGAGCACCTGGAGGAAGCTGCCGTCGATGTAGAGCAACATGCCAGAGATATCGAGTTTGCTGTTTGTCGTTCGGGCCCGGTCGAGCAGTTCGACGAGTTCGTCTCGGCCGAAGTGCTGGGTTGCCGCACTGCTGTAAATCAGGTGCATGAGTTCCGACATGAGCGGTACCTCGTTGCTTTCGTTCGTGGGAGGTGGCGCATCTCTACATCGACGCCCGACGTTCGAAACCTAAGAAAGATTGCCCATACGGGCGTGATCTTGACGATTTCTTGATCCTTCTTCTTGATTGTTCGTGGTCCCAGGCTGTCCGCCACTTTCGATGCCGGCGACGCGTTAGATTCTCCGACGTGGATCACCGCATCAATCACGCAACGGGAACGTCGATCGAAGCACGAGCGCTGCACGACATCCTCGAGCTCCGCTCAAATGTCTTTATTGTCGAGCAGCAGTGCATCTACGACGACGTCGATGGTCGCGATATCGAAACGACGACACAACACCTCTGGGTGACGACTCCCGACGACCAAGCGGTGACCATCGCGACCCTTCGTATCCTCGATGATGGAGCCCAGCGTCGCATCGGCAGGGTCGCAACACACGCCGACCACCGAGGGAAGGGTTTGGCGGCGCTTTTGGTCCGCGACGCACTCGATCGGGTCGAAGGAACGGTCGTTCTTAGCGCCCAGTCGTATCTGCTCGATTGGTACAGCAACTTCGGGTTTGAGGCCACCGGCCCTGAGTTCGACGAAGACGGCATTCCGCACATCCCGATGAGACTCGAGACCTAACCCAAGGTCAGCTCGACCAACCCAAAAGTTGTTGCAGAATCGTCTGCTCGGCGAAACGCACCGGCTCAGGAACCAACTCTTCGGTAGTTACGATCTCTTCGGTAGATGAGGCGTCGGTGAGGCCGAGAACGTCACCGTGCACTTCGCAAAGTAGACGGTAGGCGTCGGCAGTCTTCTCGCTCGACCGGCCTACGAGTCGGATCTCAAAGAACGCCCGGAACAGATGGACGTTGTCTTCAGTGGTTCCTCGAAGACGCTTGCGATGACGATCGGTAATCTCGTCGAGGTCGAATCGGCCGAGCCCGCTGTCGAAGCGCAGTTCCTCGGCAACATCGTCGAGAAGTACGCGGACCCCGTCGCAAACCTGCTGGTCGACCGACCCCTTCGCCCGCACGGTCGCCGAGGTAAACCCGGTGTCGATGGCGATGGCCTCAATCGTGGTGTGTTGGAGTCCTCGCTCACCGAGAAGTTTCACCAATGATCCGGTGATCGACTCGCTGATCTTCAACGAGTCCTGGACACTCTGACTCTCGTTCCAGCGACGGCGAACCTCGTCGGCGAAACGCTCTTCGATACCTTCCACCCCGTCGATCGCGTCGCCGCGAAGTCGAAACAGCACCGGGGTCAGTGCCACCGATACCTCGCCGAGCATGTCGTCGAAGCCATCGGGGTCGTACACCCGACGAAGAACCATGCCGTCGACAAGCGCACCAATCATCGCCGCGAAAGATCTCGTAGTCCACGGCTCACGAAGTTCGAGATCCCACGCATCGAACAACGCTTCCCAGACCGGCACATACGAATCGAGTGCCTCGTTGTAGGCAACTCGGGCCGTTGCGAGTACGCCCGGACTGTTTCCGGCAAGCGTCAGCAGAGTCAAACGGGCAAGCAACGTCTCGTTGAGCCCAATGGTCTTCCAGTACAAATCAGAGCTCTGCCTCAGCACCTGACGCATGTCGCCCATGTCGTACTCGGGGATCGTCTTGATGTGTTCGCCGGCGGCCGCGGAGTAGCTGTTGCCAAGCACCGCTTTGAACATCGCCAGTGAGTACTCGTACTTGTCGGGGAAGTACCGGTAGAAGGTGCGCCGTGAAACACCGGCTTCGGCAGCTATTCGTTCGGGGTTGAATCCTGACTCGAGGATCGAACCGTCGGCGGCGGCCATCATTTCCCAACCTGCGTTGAGAAGCCTGCTTTGAGCATCATCGCCGAAGCTGATGTGAGGAAGAAAACGTTCGGTCATTGTCCTGGCTTCTGCGACGGGGGGTTCAAGAGTTCGCAAACTCGCTATGTCACAGACTGTGGCACAAGTTGAAGTTTTCGGCTACCCGGCGAAAGGCCTGGTTATGCGCCGATGCCGCCTAAGGTCGCGAGCCTGACTCCGCACGCCGAACCTACCGCTGACCAGAGCGGCCGCACCGACCGACAGGTCATCACCTATCTGGCGTTCGCCGGAATCCTCCTCGCGCTCGGTATCGATATTGCTCTTCCGGCCTACGACGACATCGCCCCGGCAGTCGGACTAGAGAGCGAGTCGCCACGCATCACGCTCATCATCACCGTCTACTTCTTCGGGATGGCCTTCGGGCAGCTGTTGTGGGGCCCGCTAGCAGACCGCTTTGGCCGGATGTTTGCCATGTCGGCGTCGGTCGGCCTGTACGTCGTCGCAGCTCTTCTCTCAACGTTCGCACCCAACTTCGAGCTGTTGTTGGCGGCGCGAGCCTTGTGGGGGGTCGGTGCCGCAGGGCCAGCGGGATTGCGAGCGGCAATCGCTCGCGACCTGTATTCGGGAAATCAGATGGCTCGGGTGATGAGCATGGTGATGGCCATCTTTATGGCGGGCCCGATCCTGTCTCCTCTGGTCGGCGAGGTCATTTTGCTTGTCGCGTCATGGCAGTGGGTGTTCGGTTTTTGCGCCTTCATGGGTGTGGTGTTGTTGGTCTGGACGCGCCGGTTCGGTGAGACCCTCGATCCGGCGCAACAACGCGAGCTCGACTTTGGCAAAACGCTGCGCTCGTTCGGCATGGTCCTGACCACACGAACAACGATCGCGTACACCCTCGCCCTGTCGTTCTCCTATGGCACGTTCTATATCTTTCTTGGCAGCACCCAACGCATCATGTCGAACATCTATGACCTCGGCGAGTGGTTCTCGGTGACCTTCGCAGCAGCGGGAGTAATCATGGCGTTCGGGTTTTTTGGAGTCACCAGGCTCATTGGTGACCACGGGGCCCGAAACGTGTCGGTAGTGGGCACAGTGATCTTTGTGGTTCTTGCCGGGCTGAACCTGGTCATGACCCTCGCAACCGACGGTCGGCCAAGCTTTGCTCTCTGGCTCGTGTGCATTGTTGTGATCAACCAGTTCGGTGTACCGCTCGGGCCTACGTGCTTCACGCTCGGCCTCGAACCAATGGGCGAACTGGCCGGCACGGCATCGTCGGTGATGGGATTTCTCACCAACGCGCTGGGCGCTGGACTGGCAGCAATTGTCGATGCACGCATTGGGGGAACCGTGACCGCAATGGCGGTGGCCTACCTCGGCTACGGGACAGCGGCACTACTGATGTTGCTGTTGGCAGCGCCAGCGAAGCCCGAAGCGCCGTTGCCGTCATAAGCCGGCACCCTTGCCCTTAGCGGTGGGTGTCGAGCCAGCTGGCTAGAAGGTCGATGTCGGCGTTCTCGGCGACAACCAAAACGGCAGTCTTGCCATCGGGGTCGAGTTCGAAGATCTGAGCCACACCGTCGAGCACCTGACAGAGTTGACGACCCGACCGTGCGCCAGCCTGCCAGAGTCCCTCGGACGGAACTGCGCCAGCGACACAGTTACCCGAATCAGTTTCGATGTCGCCTTGGCGAGCGGCGTATTCGTTGTTGGCTTTCCGTTTCGTTTGAAACGCAAAATAGGTGACCGCCAGCACACCTTCGTCGCCTGGCGCACAGCGCAGCTTCGCCGACCAACGGTCGTTGTCGGCGTTCACTGGCTCGGCAACGCAGGATGCTTCGAGCTCTGCGGCCACCGACTTCAGCACCCGCTCTTCGGCTCGATCGAACGTGCGATTCTCGACCGCCCCCGGCACTGCCTCGCTAGCCCACCAGGTAAAGGGCTGCGTCACGTCCGAGTCAGCAAAGTTTGCCTGACCGACGACGCCTGTGGCGCCATCAAACCAGTGCACCCAGGTGCGCCCATCCTTCACGTAACAAGCCACCCGGCCAACGTCGGTACCGTCGATCGAATAGGAGTTGTTGCCGCGAACGCCGACCCGGCATCCGCCCTTATCTGCACGTGGAAGGTCAAATGCGTCGTAGAAAGCCACCACGTCGAAATCATCGGCAAAGGTGTCGATGTACACGACGTCGGCCCCAGAGGCGGGGCGGCATTCGAACGACGCCGAGGCCCCCTCGGTGATTTCGCCGATGAAACGGCTACAGCTCGCGGCAAGAGACGCGGGCAATTTGGCGAGAGAGGTTGCCTCGGCGCTGGTAGGGAACGGCTGTAATATTTCGACCGGGCCAGGCACCGCTGACGTCTGCCACCAGGCAAACAACTCGCTTGGGTCGGCACCTGAGGCGACATTGACCACCGGTTCGGCGCCCACTGTCCATGCCAGTGAGGCACTGTCGCTAGACGAGAAACACACAATCCGTCCGCTGAAATCTCCTCCCGACCAGAGACCCGTGTTTGGCCCGCCGCAGTCGCTCGCCGGCACGTGGGCAACCCCGTTCTCGGCAACCGCACTATCGAGAAATGCTTCGCTAGCGGACCGGTCGCCAAAGAGGTGGGCGACGATGGCGTCGGGAGGCGACTGCACCGACGAGCACTCGACCGACGCTTCTCCGGCCGATGCGGCGTCGGAAGCCGATGCCCGTTGACACCGAAATCCTCCTGGCAGACGGTCGATGATCTGCTGCTCTGCGGCGGTCGGGAAATCGGTCGACACGGCGCCTGTGGTTGTAGGCACCTCGCCAAGGTCGGCCACTTCGGCGGGTTCGGTGTCGTCTCGGCTGAACAGCAGAAACGCCCCGAGGCCGAGCACCGCCAAAACAGCGAGGGCTCCGAGGATCGCCGACCCCTTGCGGCCGCCGCCATCGAGTCGATCGAGGTCGACTGCTTCGGGTGGTTCGTCGTCGAGTTCATGGTCGGCAAAGTTGAACGGTCCAGCGGCAGCTACAGGTTCGGTCGGTCGCGGTGCGGGCTGGGGCTCGACTGGTTCCTCGGGTTGACGGAACGCGGGCGGCGCAGCGCCGGTGGCGGGTGCCGGGTCGACGTCTTCAATACCGTTGTCGGCTACGCGGCTTGTCCAGGCGGTGCCGTCCCAGAACCGGTGTTCGTGTCGGTCGAAGGGGTCGGGGTGCCAACGTGGTTCAAGCGGACGAAACGCCATCAGACAGACCCTCGCGACGATTTTGGACGCAGATCGGGAAGGGTGGTGCTGTAACCGAACCGAGCGAAGTCTTTGGCGTAAATTTCGCGGACCATGTTTTCGGTCTGGTCGTTGTAGAACGTGTCGGGCGTGGGGTAGGGAATCTTGCGCTTGCCCAATTCGAAGGCTCGATCGGGAACCCCTTCGACGTCGCCGGTTTCGTAGTCGAGGTTGTGCGGCGATGATTTGAGCTTGCCGTAGACCTGCTCGGTCGACTCGGGAAGGCCAAGTTTCGTTTCGAGAACGTTCAGCGCTTCGAGGCCGCCTTCGATCTGGCAAAACGCATCGAGTTCGTGCAGATGTTCGAGATAGGAAAACTGGTTGGCGAAGTGATTGTTGACCCGTTGCGGACCGGTGTGTTCGATGAATTCGAGGAACTGTACGAACGAATACCCGTCGCTGTGCCCCAGATGTTTGATGATCTGACGGTAGACCGGCTCGTTCTGCGTGCTGTGCAGGTATGAACTCACCGCACGACTGAAGGGGTTGCGGGTAAACCTCACCATCATGAACTCGTCGCCGGCGAGGGCCGCTTGGCAGCGTGCGGTGTGCCACTCGGCCGGGTAGATCACGGTGGTGCGGTGTTTGTGCGTCCAGGCGAATTCGCTGGTCATGTTGTTGTGGTGCAGATACCACTTCAGCGCAAAGGTTGAGCCCGCTCGGCCGCTCAGTAGCAGCGCGATGTTGTTTTGCGAGAACAGCACTGGGCGGGTGTTTGCGTGGTCGTAGTGTTTGAGACAGTAACGACCGCCTTTTTCGAACAGATCCGCCGTGGCAGTTCGATTGGCCTCAGTAACCCGAATCATTCATTGCAGGCTAGCCAGAAGCCGGCCGAAATCTTCGCCATGGCCTCTTCGCTGGGCAGCGACGCTTTCGATGCCCGGCGGTACGCTTCGCTACAGCATGCAAGGACCAAGCCCGATGCACGTGTTGCATCAGATGACGCGGGACACAGACCAGTTCCGCAACAAGTCAATCAATCGAGAAACCCGCCGCCGCGTGTGGTCGTTTGCCCGCCCCTACAAGGGCATGATCATCGGCTTTCTTCTGACGCTTGTGGCAGCGTCGATCCTGGGCGTTTTGCCGCCGATGCTGTTTCGTCAGATCATCGATGTGGCGATCATCGACCGCAATCGCGGGTATCTCAACACCTTGGCCATCATCATCGTGATCGCCGCGTTCGCTGCGGCCGGGCTGGCCTTGCTCGAGCGTTGGTGGTCGGCGCGCATCGGCGAAGGCCTTATCTATGATCTCCGCTCGATGTTGTACGACCACGTGCAACGCATGCCTTTGGCGTTCTTCACGCGTAGCCAAACTGGCACGCTGATTAGCCGCCTCAACAACGATGTCATCGGCGCGCAGCGGGCATTCACCGGAACGCTCGGTTCGGTGGTGAGCAACGTCATCAGCCTGGGAACCACGCTGGTCGCGATGTTCTATCTCGAGTGGCGCCTCACGCTTCTTGCGCTGGTGCTGTTGCCGTTGTTTGTGCTTCCGGCTCAACGGGTTGGTCGGGGGTTGCAGGAGATCACGCGCGAGGGCATGTCGCTCAACGCGACCATGAACAACACGATGACCGAGCGGTTCAACGTGTCGGGCGCCCTCTTGGTGAAGCTGTTTGGCGATCCGACAAAAGAGCAGGGTGAATTTTCTGAGCGAGCCGGGCGGGTGCGCGACATCGGTATCCGCAGCGCGATGTATAGCCGCACGTTCATGATTGCTTTGAGTCTGGTTGGCGCAGTGGGTACTGCGGCCATCTACTGGATCGGTGGCCGGATGGCGATCAGCGGCGACATCTCTATCGGTACGCTTGCGGCGCTCAGCCTGTATGTCGTGCGCATTTACACGCCGCTCACCAGCCTTACTGGCGCTCGGGTCGACATCATGTCGGCCTATGTGTCGTTCGAGCGGGTCTTTGAGATTCTCGATACGCCAAATCCCATTACCGACCGGCCTGATGCGATTGAACTTGCCGATGTGCGGGGCGAGATCACTATCGATCACATGTCGTTTGGTTATCCCGAAGATGGGCAGGGCAGCAGCGATTTCGCCACGCTCGGCCACGACAGCGCCCCGGTCGAGATGGTGCTGCACGATATCGATCTGACAATCCCGGCTGGTTCGATGGTTGCGGTGGTTGGTCCTTCGGGTGCCGGCAAGAGCACCCTGACGTCGCTGATTCCTCGCCTGCACGAGGTGACGACGGGCGCTATACGTATCGACGATCACGATGTGCGAGAGGTAACCCAGCAAAGCCTGCGCAACGCCATTGGTGTCGTCAGCCAAGATCCGCACATGTTCCACGACACGGTGGCCGCGAACCTGCGCTTTGGTAACCCCGATGCCTCCGACGCCGAGATGCACGCCGCGGCCAAGGCTGCCCGCATAAGTAAGGTCATCGAAGCGCTTCCCGACGGGTACGACACCATTGTTGGCGAGCGTGGCTACCGTCTTTCGGGCGGCGAGAAGCAGCGTCTCGCCATCGCCCGCATGTTGTTGAAGGATCCGAGCGTTGTCATTCTCGACGAAGCTACGAGCCATCTCGACACCGAGAACGAGGCGCTGGTGCAGGCTGCGTTGGCCGAGGCACTGACGGGGCGCACTTCGTTGGTGATTGCGCATCGCCTTTCCACCATCACGGCTGCCGACATCATCGTTGTTCTTGAAAAGGGCCGCATCATCGAGCAGGGCACCCACGATGAACTCATCGCAAACGCCGGCCTCTACAGCGAACTCTACGAAATCCTCGTAGCAACCGACCCCGAAACCCTCGTAGCAACCGACCCCGAAATCCTCGTAGCAACCGACCCCGAAACGAACCCCGAAACCATCCCCCACCCCATCTAAACCCCAACCCCGAAACCAGCGCTCACCCCACCGAAACCCCGAAATTTTCACCCCGGACAACACAAAACGGTCACTCTGGAACAAAATTTCGGGTTGGGTTTGGGTGGTGCGGGCGTGTCGGGGGGAAGCGATAACGTTCGAGGGTCATGCTCGACGACCACACCTATCTGGTTTCCGAACTTGGCCGAGACATTTCGGCCACCCTCGACCGCGAGTTCGGCGATGTTTGGATCTCTGGCACCATCCGTGGACTCTCGCGCAAGCGCAACCACGTGTACTTCGATCTCGTCGAACAGGCCGACGATCCTGGTCAACCCGCCAAGGCGCAGCTCAGCATCGCGTTGTTCAGCACCAACAAGAACCTCGTGAACAAGTTGTTGAAACGGGCCAACATCGGCCGCATTCACGATGGCATGCAGGTGCGCATTCGCGGAGTTGTCGACTTCTATCCTCCGACAGGCCGCATCTCGGTGCGGATGACCAGCATCGACCCCACCTTCACCTTGGCCAAACTGGTCGACGAACGCGACCGGGTGCTCAAGCTTCTCGAAACTGAGGGCCTGCTCGGCCGCAACGAAGTGCTGGAGTTTCCGCCGATGCCGTTGCGGGTGGGGTTGGTCACCGCCGAAGGCAGCGCTGCCTATCACGACTTCATGAACGAGCTTGGCCAAACCGGTTTCGCTTGGCGGGTCACACTTATCGATTCGCGGGTGCAGGGCGGCGAGGCTCCGCGGCTTGTTTCGGCGGCTATCCGAACGCTCGACCGGCGAGGTGTCGACGTCATCGCCATCGTTCGAGGCGGCGGTTCTAAAGGCGACCTCGCTGCGTTCGACCACGAACTTGTCGCTCGGGCTATCGCTACCGCGTCGGTGCCGGTGATCACCGGCATTGGTCACGAGATCGATACGAGCATCGCCGATGCCGTTGCTCACACCGCCTACAAGACACCCACTTCGTGTGCCGCCGGGCTTGCCGACCACGCCCGGTTGTTCGATGCGATGTTGTTGAACCGGTGGTTCGCCGTGCAGCAGCGGTCGCAGCAGCTGCTCGATGTGGCCGAATTCAAGCTCAACCGGCGCGCTGAAACAGCAGCGATTTTGGTGCGGTCGACACTCGACAATCACCAAGCAACACTCGATCAAGCGGTTGCCCGCATCGGCCGCTCGGCCGCCACTGCGACACGAACGGCTACCACCCGGCTGCTGGTACAACAGCAGCGGCTCGTGCGCGAGGCTCCTCGCCAGCTCGCCAACGCTTCGCACACAGTCGACACGCTCGCCATGCAGGTCAGGGGACACGACCCTGCCCGCGCTCTGGCCAGGGGCTGGTCGATAACCACCACTGCCGACGGAGAGATCGTGCGCAGCACCTCGCAGCTCACAGCCGGCACCGAGATCCGAACAAGGCTCGGCGACGGCACGGTTCACAGCACCGTACAATCGACCTCGGCCGACAAGCCGACCTGAGAATCACGAAGAGACAATCCATGACTGAACCCTCCGATGACATCGCCTATGCCGAAGCCGTCACCGAACTCGAAGGTATTCTTACCGCCCTCGAAGACGACGACATCGATGTCGATGCTCTGGCCAGCAAGGTAGAGCGGGCTGCGCACCTTATTACCGTGTGCCGCGACCGCATTAGCGCAGCGAAGGTACAGGTCGAGCAGGTTGTGTCCGATCTCGACGCGCAGCCGCTGCCCGAAGACCCCGAATAGACACCGGATAGGCACTCAATAGACGGCCGCTAGCGCTGGCTAACCGGCCGGTGGTGGCAGAACACGGGGCGGCTCTACGCTTAGAACAATGAGTGACCCCAAATCCGAAGCGGCGCGCCGTCGCACCTTTGCGATCATTTCGCATCCTGACGCCGGTAAGACCACCCTTACCGAGAAGTTTCTGCTGTACGGCGGGGCGCTCAACAAAGAGGCGGGCTCGGTTAAGGCAAAGGGTGCACGTCGGTCGGCCACCTCAGACTGGATGGAACTCGAGCAGCAGCGAGGCATCTCGATCACGTCGACGGTTCTGCAGTTCCCGTACCGCGACTGTGTGGTCAATTTGCTCGACACGCCTGGTCACCGCGACTTCTCCGAAGACACCTACCGCGTGCTCGCGGCTGCAGATGCTGCGGTGATGGTTCTCGATGCCGCAAAGGGGATCGAGCCTCAAACGCTGAAGCTGTTCGAGGTATGCCGCGAACGCAACCTCCCGCTGCTCACCTTTATCAACAAGTGGGATCGACCCGGCCTCGATGCTCTCGAGCTGATCGATGACATCGAAACCCAGATCGGCGTGACGCCTACGCCGGTCACCTGGCCGGTTGGCTACGCAGGGGATTTCCGTGGCGTCATAGACCGGCAGAGCGGCGACTTCATTCGGTTTACCCGCACGGCCCGGGGCGCCACCGAGGCGCCCGAGGAAGTTGTCGATGCGGCTCGGGCCGAAGTCGAAGAGGGCGAATCGTGGACAACGGCGGCGTCCGACGTGGCCTTGCTCGACGAAGTTGGCGCGAACCACGACCAGAAAACGTTCCTCGCTGGCGAGACCTCGCCCACGTTCTTCGGTTCGGCGCTGACAAACTTCGGCGTTCGCCTCCTGCTCGACACCTTGGTCGATATTGTTCCGGCGCCGTCCGATCGCGACGACGAGAACGGTGTGCCTCGCGCCGTCGATTCGCCGTTCTCCGGCTACGTGTTCAAGGTGCAGGCCAACATGGACCCATCGCATCGCGACCGCATTGCCTTCTTCCGGGTGATGTCGGGACGATTCGAACGTGGCATGAACGTGACGCACGAGCCAACCGGCAAACCTTTCAACACCAAGTACGCCCATACCGTGTCGGGTCAGGATCGCAAGACAATCGACGAAGCGTTTCCCGGCGACATCGTTGGCCTGGTCAACGCCGCTGAAATCCGTATCGGCGACACCGTGTACAACGGCGATCCGGTTGCCTTCCGCCGCATCCCGCCGTTTGCCCCCGAGCACTTCTCGGTGGTTCGCACCACCGATGCCGGCCGGTTCAAACAGTTCCGCAAAGGGGTCAGCCAACTCGACGAAGAAGGCGTGGTGCAGGTGCTCCGCGACCGCGATTCGGGCGACCAGGCACCGATGTTGGCCGCGGTTGGGCCAATGCAGTTCGAAGTAGCGGTGCATCGACTCGAAAACGAGTTCGGCGCGCCGGTTGAGTTGGTGCCTACCAGCTATCGCATAGCGCGCCGCACCGACGAGGCAAGCGCCCCAGAGCTGCGAGCGATGCAGGGTGTCGACGTGCTGTTTAGATCAGACGGCACAGCATTGGCACTGTTCGAGAGCCCGTACTGGCTGGCGCGCATCGAAGGCGAACAGCCCGAACTCGTTCTCGAGCGATTGGTCGCTGAAGGAAGCGCTGGCTAACCAACGCACCAAAGGCGCCGCCGGTGCCGCGTCAGATGGTGACGGGCACCGATAGGCCGCTGATGAGACTGCGGAGTGCAGTTTCGGTGCGAGCCATATCGCCAGTAAGCAAGACATCGAGAACGAGTCCGTTTACTGCCGCGATTGCGGAAGTGGCCTTGGAGATGTCGGCGTCGTTAGCCTTCGGGCCGTCGGCAATCGCTTTCGCCAAATGACTGATACGACCATTGAGTGCCTTCGCTTCGAACGTGTCGAACAGAATTGGCTGGCGGGAGGTAACCGTGGCTACCTCAAGCATGACCTGACTCCAGCGGCGACCCTGCTCATCGATGGAAAGTTCCCACAGGTTTTGCAGCACTTCTTCTGGTGAATCGCCAGCGGCATCTTTACTTGCGAGGCGCTCAGCCTGGCGTTCGTCGATGTGCTCAACGGCATCGGTGACCATGGCTTCTTTAGAGCCGAACTGGTACGTAAGCGTGTAAGTGCTCGTACCTAGTTCCTTCGCTAATGGACGAAGCGACAAATCGCTGAGACCATTTTCGAGGATGTAATCAACAATCTCGCTGAGGAGATCGACTTTTCTTTGAGGGTTCGGGCGTCGTCCCACGACCAATCCAACTTTCTGTGAAATCGCCCGACGGCTTTGGCAGCCGGGCATAAGGTACTTTCGGCACAAAGGTCGCGGACAAAAGATGTTTGTCTTCGACATTTCGTGCCAAGCTGCGCCCGTGGAAAAGATTGCAGTGGAACCCGCGGGCGCATTCGTCATCATTGACTTGGAGCAGTGTAGTCGTTCTGGGGGTGCAGTCCGACGAGCACGAAAGATTCTTGAAAGTTCGACAAAGGACCTCGCCCGGTCGCTGACCTACGGATATGCGACCTTCGAGCAGCAGGTCAGCGGAGCGTCGGCAGGCGTAAACGCCGAGGACGACGGCCACGATGCAGCGATGGAAGCGTTTCGCGTCGCGATCGCGCCGATGGTCGAATCGGGAAAGTTCTCGCCCGACCCCGGCAAAGGGGTAAGTGACGCCGACCTCGCGGCTCTTCGCTCAGCCGATACTCGCTCGCCGCTGCTTTTTGAAGCGTCGGGCCGCGAAACGTTCCAGGCCGAACTCACTGCCTATGGCATCGCCGCGACGCTCGACAGCGCGCTTGGCGGACTCGATGGCCGTACCGTCGCTATCGAGGGCTTCAGCGACAGCAGCATTTCGCTCATCAGCGAAATTACGAAGATGGGCGGCAAAGTCACAACCATCGGCACTAGCGCCGGCACGGCGACCTCGTCGGTTGGCTTCATCGCCGACACGCTGACCCACGGCCTCGCCGAGTTTGGCCCAGCGGTGGTGAACGAGCTTGGTGTCGAAGCCCAGAACGCGTGGTCGATTTGGGGTGCGGACGTCGACGCACTTGTGCCGTCGACCAAAATGGGTGTTGTGAGCCACGGGGTTGCCGACAACATTGCAGCGAACGTGATCGTCCCTGGCACTACGTTGCCGATCACTGCCAAGGGGCTCGCTCACTTGCGTCGGGCCGGCAAGGCCGCCTACCCCGACTTCGTCGCATTGGGCGGCCCCGTTGTTGGGTCGGTGAGCGCCGAGGGCGCCACTACCGAATCTGTTCGAGCCGATGTCGCCTCGGCGATTGCGGCGGTTGTGGCCGACATCAAAGGCCACGAAGACGGTCCGCTGCTGGCTGGTTGTTACCGCGCCGAGAGTTTCCTGTTGACCTGGCAGGACAAACTGCCGTTCGGCCGCCCGCTCGCTTAGGCCTGGTTCGATCGGCGTAGTTTTCGGGGCGTCATTCCAACAAGCAGTGCTTCGGTGAGCCTGCCGGGAGTCGCGGCTATCGCCATGGTTGGCGACAGCCTTTTGGGGTGGCGGACCTCTCGTTTACCTTTCTCGACGGCCTCGACGGTGTCGATTGCGACCTTCTCGGGCGATACATCGACAAGCAACCCCAGGCGGCGAAACCGCTTTTGTGCCTGATCCATTGCCGGGTTTTCGATAACTCGGTCCCACATTTCGGTTTCGACTGGACCCAAATGCAGGGTGGTGACCCCGACGCCGGATTTCCGAGCTTCGATTCGAACGGTCTCGCTAAAGCGGGTGAGGCCAGCTTTCGAGGCGCAGTACACCGCGAGGCCGGGCGATGGCGTAGATGCAGCAGCCGACGAGGTGTACACAAGGTGCCCTTTGCCGCGTGCGAACATCCCCGGCAGGGCTTGTCGGGTGAGGCGCTGCGGGGCAATGAGATTCACGGCGATGACGTTGGCTATTTCGTCTTCGGCCAGATCCTCGACCAGGTCGGCTGTTTCGATCCCTGCGTTGTTGACGAGGATGTCGATGGGACCACCATCTGCTTCAACCCGGTCGATAAAACCGTCGAGCTGTGCCCCGTCGGAAACGTCGAGTGGGTACGCGGCGCCACCCAGTTCATCGGCCAGCTGAGTTATCGCGTCGCCTGACCGCGCCGCCAACGCGACAGTGGCTCCCGCATCGGCGAAGGCGTGGGCCATTGCTTCACCGATTCCTCGGGAAGCTCCGGTGATGAGTACTCGTGATCCAGCGACGTTCATGGCGCAATCGTTGCACAGCTGAGCCTGGCGTTGTCGAGCAATGTCCAGTCGGGCCGAGCTTACTGATCGAGGGCCGTGAGTAGTTCGCTGACGGTGTGTTGATCTTCGAGTGGATGCCTTAACGATTTGTCGGAGACGATCTCGTAGCGGTTTCGTCGGCCGACCTTCTCGCTGGTGAGGTAGCCGCCATCCTCCAGTTCGTGGATGATGCGTTGCACCGCTCCCACCGTGATGCCGACGACGTAGGCGATGTCGCGTTGGCGTAGCTCAGGGTCGCGGCTGATGGCGATCAGGACGTGCGCGTGGTTTGTGAGAAACGTCCACGGTGGCAGGTCGGGTTCTGGAGCAGTCAAAGACACAATTGGATTATAGGTTTCCTTTAGCTGCCGTTTCGAGATGGTCTTTGAGTTGGTGGTGTTCATGCTGGCTCCTTGACGGCTTCTTGTGCGCTGGGTGGTCGAACAGCTGCAGGCGATTGGGTCGCAACACCTGCATTACACAACCATAATACATACTTTTCATCGTATGCGTTGAGTTGCAGGTTC
>CALLQB010000080.1 GCA_938015295.1 uncultured Acidimicrobiales bacterium | reverse complement strand
CCAGAGACAGACCATGCCCACCACGAGAGCGAGCGGCATGTTGCGGGTTTTGTAGATCGCGACACCGGCAAGTACGGCGGCAACGACCTCGGGCGACGGTGGCGCCAGATTCTCGAACCGTCCGGCGCCGAGTGTGGCGGGGATCGCTATGGCGGCGAAGGCAGCTGGGGCTACGTAGGCGAGTGCGCGTTGCACTGTTTCGGGGATTTTTGCCTTTTCGCCAAACAGCACAAAACTACCGCGACTGAAAAAGGTGACCATCCCGCAGCACAGAAAGAGGAGCCAGATATTCATGCGGTCTCTTGTCCGCCGGCAGCGTGGTCGTTGCTGTCGTTGCCGTTTTTGAGGAGTGACTCGGCGAACGCCCCGGCGGCGACACCGACGATGATGGCCACGAGTAGTCCGAGGCCTTGCGGCAGGTCGCGACCGAAAAGTGCAATGACCCCGGCAACGACGGCCGCAATGACTCCCGGGCTGTCTTTGATCGACAGAACCATCAGACCTCCAAACAACAACGGAACGCTGAAGGTCAACGACCACGACTCAGGAATGACATTGCCCAACGCAAGCCCGGTACCCACTGCTACCTGCCACACAACAAAAAACACCACGCCCGAACCGAGGTAGTGCCACATTCGTGTTCCTAGTGGCTGGCTCTTTGGTCGTGTATCGGCGATGGCGAACACCTGGTCGGTCAGAAGGTATGACCCAACGAGTCGCGTCCAGCGAGGGGCGCCATCGAACCGGGGGTTCATTGCCGCCGAATACATGAGGTGCCGCGAGTTGATGAGGAAAACGGTGAAGATGACTACGAGGGCCGACGCGCCATCGTCGATGAGTTCGACTGCCGCCAGCTGCGATGATCCGGCGAAGACTATCCAGGAAGCCGACCACCCAGCGAGGTTGTCGACAGCAGGTGACTGGTTGATCAGAAAGCCGAGCACTAACCCGAACGGGATGGGCGGTACCGCAAGAGGCAGTGCGCTTCGGATCCCGCCGGCGAAGCTTGCTCTGTCGAATGCCATGGCGTTTGGCTGGGTGGTGATCGGTGGTTCAGACACGATCAGGCCAACGCTATAAGAGCCATGCCGGCAATGGCACCGAATATCCCGATGCCCTGCCACCAGCGGAGCTGATCGTCGTCGAAGGTCGCGGACAACACCGCCACAACGGCGGGGAACATCGACCCGGCCACCGACACCGTTCCGAGGTCGCCCTTTTGTGCGCCGACCACCCAGCTGACCATGCCGAGGGTGCCGAACAGGCCGCTAAGTAGACCAAGCGAGCGAAGGTTGCCGGGGAGAAAAACCGGAAGCTTCTGCCGTCGTGCCACCGAAGCCATGAGAACAAAACCAATAACTCGTTGTGCCACAGCAGGCCAAGCGCCGCTGGCCTCTGCGGTGTCGGCAACAAAGATTACGCCGGCGCCAAACAGCAATCCGGCGACGATGCCGTAGAGGACTCCGGGTTTCACTCGGTCGCCAAGGTCGGGATTGAACGTCGTGAGCGCCAACGAAGTAATGGCGACTGCACAGCCGATCGACACTTGTTGGCCAGGCCGAAGGCCGCTGATGATGTCCCAAACCAGAGGGATGAGCGCCGCGAACACTGCCGCGATTGGTGAAACGACCGCAGCCGATGACTCGGCCATACCGCGGTACATGACGCCAAGGCCACCAGCCACGAGCAGCCCTGACAAGCCGCCGTTGATCATGTCGTCCCATCGCCACTGCGAACCCAACACCAGACTGGCGACGACGGCGATGACGATGCCGATGGCCATCGCGGTTGCGACGTGGCTCACAGCATTCGCTCGGCGGGTCGTCGAACGGCCAAGTGTGTCGGACACGCCAACCAACACCGCCGCGAGCACCCCCAGCAAAAGTGGCATTGGTCTAGCTGTGGTGGCTGTCGGCGATGAGGCTGAGAATTTCGAACATGACGGCCATCGCCCGGTAGCTGGTGATCTGGTTCGGTGAGTCGACGGTGGGCATCAGACACACCACGTCGCCGCCGATGATGTTTTTTCCGCGCACCGAGCGCAGTAATTGCATCACCTGATCCATGCCGAATCCCTCGATACCCGCCTCGATGTTGGCGACGCCGGGGGCAACTGTTGGGTCAAGACAGTCAAGATCGAACGTGATGTACAGCGGTCGGTCGCCGATACGTTCGTCGATGATCTCCATGACGCGCTCGGGGCCCATATCGTCGTAGTCGGTCTTCTTGATGACCTCGTAGCCAAGGTCATAGCTGGGGTCGAGCCAGTCGAGCGATCGAACGTTGCCGCGAATGCCAACCTGCACCGAGTGCTCGGCATCGACATGGCCGTTGGTCACCAGATAGCTGGCCCAATGGGCGGCCGACTTGATCGCTCCCATGAAATGGGGCACCTGGTGGAAGGCGTCGGTGTGAGCATCGAAGTGCAACAGGCAGGCCTTTTCGCCACCGGTGAGCTTGCCATCGGCGCCGCCAAGTGCCTGGAGAATGCCGCCGGTAATCGAGTGATCGCCGCCGATCGACACGGGTCGGCAACCGGCTGCATCGATGTCGTTGTAGTAGTCGGTGATCATCTCGATCGACCGTTCGTTGTTGTTGCCCTCCGACAGCGGCACGTCGCCGAGATCGCTGATTCGGCACATGTCCCACGGGTCGATTTGGAACGCGTTGTGCGCTCGGCGGCCAATGGCCGACACGTTACGAACGGCCCGCGGGCCGAGGTGCTGGTCGCGTTGTGTGGTGCCGTTGCCGGTGCTGTGTGGCACGCCGACGAGGGCGATATCGGCATTGTTTGGGTCGGCATCATGGGGGCACCGAAACAGCGTTGGTATGCCGTACCAGTAGATGCCGTCCATCAGCCGTTGTTGGTCAGATCGCTCCGTTGCGTCACTCATTGCCTCGGACGCTACCTCGCTTCAGGATCCCTCAGGATGAGGTTTCAGTGTTTGTTGCGTCGGCTGCCGCCGTGCCAGTCCTCGAGTTCGCCTGGCTGGTCGGGGTCGACGCCCCAAGATCGCAGTGCGGGCTTTTCTCGGAGTGAGCGTTTGAGTTCGGTGAAGCTCGCGAAGTTGGCGAGGCCGACCACGTGATCCCAGAGTTCGACGGCATCTTCGTCTGATGGCAGTCGGCTGATGACCGGGCCAAAAAGGGCCGGCCCGTGCGGGGGGTTGTAGTGGATGATCGGCGTACCGACGTCCTTGCCGGTCTTTTCCCGGGCTTCATTGGTTTCGGCCTCGATCTCGGCGTCCCATGACTCGTCGTACAGCGCATCGGCGAGGTCGGGTGACAGGTCGAGGCTCGCAAGAATTGGTGCGACGTGTTCGGGTGTACCGAAGAAACTCTTCTTTGCTTCTTCAGGTTCGATGTCGAAGATTGCCGAGCTGATCGCGGTGTAGAGCGGGCCCATCATGTCTCGGCCATGGTCGGCGCGAACTTTGGCTGCCATGCGTAGAAGCCGAAGCCCGGCGGTGTGGCCCTCTTCGTAGTCGGCGGGGAAGTGGGCGTCGTAGTCGATGTGTTTGTTGACGATTCGCAACGAGATGAAGCGCCAGTCGACCCGGTAGTCCTTCTGATCGATTACCTGGTTGATCCAGCGTGACGTGAGCCATGCGAACGGGCAGATGGGATCCCAATAGAACGCAATGTCGTAGGAGGACGGAGCGGCTTCGGCGTTGGTCATGAGGTGCAAGGTAGTTGATCGCGGCGACTATGTGTGGGTAAGTTCAATGACAGAACCTACTGAGGAGTAACCATGGCTGATGCGGCACCACTCATCGACGAAGCAGATCCGACAAAGGTTTGGCACAAAACGGTGTGCATCCTTTGTTCGGCCAACTGCGGTGTAGAGGTTCGCCTCGACGATCGGGAGATAACCCGGGTGCGTGGCAACAAAGAACACGTTGCCTCCAAGGGGTATACGTGTGAAAAGGCGCTTCGTATCAACCACTACCAGAACGCAAAGGGCCGCCTCACCTCACCACTTCGGCGCCGTGACGATGGCAGTTACGAAGAGGTCGACTGGGACACCGCTATCACCGACATCGCGGCGAGGTTCAACGAGATTATTGCCGAGCACGGTGGCGACCGGATCATGTATTACGGCGGCGGAGGGCAGGGCAATCATCTGCTCGGGGCCTATGGGGCGGCCACTCGTCGGGCGCTCGGCATCAAACACCGGTCGAACGCGCTCGCGCAGGAGAAGACCGGTGAAGCCTGGGTCGACGGCCGACTGTTTGGCAATCACACCCACGGCGATTTCCACCACGCCGAGGTATCGATCTTTGTCGGCAAAAACGTGTGGCATTCGCACGGTTTCGACGAAGCCCGGCGGGTACTGAAAGACATCAACAACGATCCCGGCCGTTCGATGGTGGTCATCGATCCTCGCCGGTCCGAAACCGCCGATCTCGCCGACTTCTTTCTCCAGGTCAAGCCCGGCACCGATGCATTCTGCATCGCTGCGATCCTCGGCGTGCTGGTGCAAGACGGCCGCACCAACAGCGCCTGGCTGGCCGAGAACTCGGTAGGTGCCGAGGAGGTTATGGCCGAGCTGGCAAGGGTGGACATTGCCGAGTACAGCCAACGGTGCGGGGTGGACGAGGCGCTGATCCGAGCGACCGCCAACCGCATCGCCGTGGCCGAGAGCGTGTCGGTGCTCGAAGACCTCGGTATCGAGATGGCCCCGAACTCGACGTTGGTGAGCTACTTGCAGAAGCTGCTCTGGATCCTGGTCGGGAGCTTTGGCCGACCCGGAGCGATGACCACTCACTCGTCGATGGTGCCACTGTTCAGCTACAGCGCAACCGGCAAAGAACCCGACGCTCCGGTCACCGGTGGCGCAGTGATTTCTGGTCTCGTCCCGTGCAATGAGATTCCGGCTGCGGTCCTTACCGACCACCCCGACCGTTACCGTGCCATGTTCATCGAGAGCGCGAATCCTGTGCACTCTCTCGCCGGTTCGCAGGACTGGCGTGAGGCGATGGCTGCGCTCGACTTTTCGGTGGTCATCGACGTCGCAATGACCGAGACCGCGCGGCTCGCAACGTATGTGCTGCCGGCATCGTCGCAATACGAGAAGGTCGAAACCACGTTCTTTAGCCTGTCGTTTCCCGACAACAGCATGACGGTGCGCGCTCCGGTTGTCGCACCACTTGAGGGCACCTTGCCCGAACCCGAGATGCATGCCCGCTTGGTCAAAGCGATGGGCTTGCTCGACGAAGCCACCCTCGAACCGTTACGCGCTGCCGCTCGCGAAGGTCGCAAAGAGTTCGCGGCGGCGTTTATGGATGCGTCGATGGCCAACCCGGCGCTGGCAGGTATGGGCGCCATCGTGTTGTACGAAACCCTCGGGAAGACATTGCCTGAAGGTATGGAAGGTGCCGCTGTCCTGTGGTTCTCGGCTCAACAGGCGGCGATGCGTTTTCCGGCCGCGGTGCGTGCTGCTGGTTTCGAGGGCGCGGATGACGAACTTGG
The DNA here is from genome assembly GCA_938015295.1 of uncultured Acidimicrobiales bacterium. Lineage (GTDB taxonomy): Bacteria > Actinomycetota > Acidimicrobiia > Acidimicrobiales > SHLQ01 > CALLQB01. The sequence goes on along the minus strand of CALLQB010000080.1, from coordinate 43,305 downwards.
TGATGTGTTGTTCGATGCCATGATCGAACGTCGAGATGGGGTGGTGTTCACCCGTCACGACTACGAGCAGAGCTGGGACATGGTGAGGACCCCCGATCAGAAGATCAATGTGCACATTCCCGAACTGGTTGCCGACCTCGCGAACCTGTCGGCGAAACCAACCGACTACCGAACCGACGAGTTCCCCTATGTGCTCGCCGCTGGCGAACGGCGTGCCTTTACCGCCAACACCGTCATTCGCGATCCATCGTGGCGCAAACGCGACCGCGAGGGTGCGCTGCGAATCAGCCCGAGTGATGCCGCCGAGCTGGGTGCCGAGGACGGCAGTCGTATTCGGATCACCACACCAGGCGGCTCGGCTGTCGCCGTCGTCGAAGTCAACGACACGCTGCAGGCGGGGCACATCACGCTTCCGAACGGCATGGGCCTCGACTATTCACCGGCGGGCGGCGAGCCCGAAGTCACCGGTGTAGCCCCCAACGAGCTCACCACAAACGACTGGAAAGATGAGTACGCAGGAACGCCGTGGCACAAACACGTTCCGGCACGGCTCGAACTCGTGCCCGTATGAGACGCACTCGTTTCGACGACGCTCACTGTCCGGTTGCCCGCACAACCGACCTGCTTGGCGATTGGTGGACTCCTCTGGTGCTTCGGCAATTGCTTGTCGGCGAGCGCCGCTTCGACCACATCGCAAAGTCACTAGATATCAGTCGCGCGATTCTGTCGAGCCGACTCAAACGTCTCGAGGAAGAAGGCGTGGTCAACAAAGTGCAGTACCAAGACCGGCCGCCACGCTTTGAGTACGAGCTCACCGACAAAGGCGTGGCGCTATGGGATGTCGTGGCTGCGATGTGGCGCTTCGGCGACGACTGGATGTTCGACTCTTCACCCGGCGCCCAGGTCGAACTCGTCGACAAGGAAACGGGGCTGCAGGTGCAACCGCAGGTCATCGACAGCACCACAGGTGAGCCCCTCAAGCTTTTGACCACGCGGGTGCGGCTCAGGAAGTAGCTGTTTCATCGGCACGGCAGCTGGGGAAGCTTTCGACTGTGTTGCCGCGCACGTTTGTTTTGCCACCGAGGGCACAGACCGGTGGCACGAATTCCACGAAGCTGTTGTCAGGGAGAACGAACCGAGCGGCCAACTGGTCGCAAGGGGGCAGCATTCCTTCGGCGGACTGCAGCTGGCTTTGGCGGGAGCCAGCCGCAGAAAATGGGCGGCGGAAACCCAGATGTAGGGCACTGTTCGGCGGGAACAGTGCCCTACAATTTTTTTGGTTGCGAGACGGGTGTCGCGCTGGGCAGGTCCGGCTAGCCGAGTAACCGGGCGACCTGGTTGTGAATGTTCTGCACACCGGGCTCGTTACGCCCAATGGTGGCGTAGCCGTGCTCACCCTCGGCTAGGCCGCGAGCGCAGGTCGCCAGTGTCGGTACATCCTCAAGACGAATGGCATCGGCCGCCGGATACGACATGACCTCGGCGACTTCGCGCTCCTCATCGGTCGTGGGAGCCGACCTTGCCAGCATGGTGTGTCGCAGACGGGTCCGGCCCACATCGAGCGTGGGTGTAATTTGCACAACCTCAACGCCGAAAGGCGTGTTCGCCAACATGAGATCCGGGCACTTCCAGTAGAGGAGCGAGGTCTGCCAGTCAGGGTCGAAGTCAATCGTGCCAGCGGCGAAGTCGCGCATCTGCGCAAGTGCCGCCCCTAGCCGGTGGTGGCCGTCGAACAGGTCGAACGTCGACGTGTTGCTCACCACGCCCGGTCCGATCGAACCGCCGTGAACATAGGGAAAGTGGTAGGTCTCGCTGAACGCCTCGACCGTAGTTTTCCAATTGCCTGGGAACTCGAGGTCCATGGTCGAGACCTTCCAGAAGGCGTCGTACCCCCAGCGGGACAGCTCGGCTCCAAAGGAGCCGAGGTCGGCCTCGATATCGATGGTGCCTTTGGGGTCGAGCATGTACCAGATGAAGCCGTGAGCCTCGACGGTTGGAAGGCGGACAAGTCCAGCGGTCGAACGATCGAGCTCATCGAAACCCTCGGCGCCCGGTATCCCGACAAGCGTGCCGCGGGGGTCAAATGTCCAACCGTGATACGGACAGGCATGTCGCTTGGCGCAACCTTCGCCCTCGGCGATGAGCGCACCGCGATGTGTGCAGTAGTTGAGCAGAACTTGCGCCTCGCCGGCATCGTCGCGGGTGATGAGTAGAGACCGGTCGAGCACATCACGGACGGTGAAGTCGCCGGCTTCGGCGATGGCCGCCGATGGTCCCGCACAGAGTGGTCGCGACCGAAAGATCTTTTCGATCTCTTCCGCGTGCCTCTCGGGGTCGCGGTAGTCGTCGAGCGGAACCTGTTTGATCGACGGCGCCAGGTCGGTTGTGCCCGACCGCACGAGCTCGGCCAGACGGTCCCGTACATCGAAAGGTGCAGCAGTGGTGATTTCGCTCATCTTCCCAGCATGCCTGGCCGCCTGAGGTGTTGCGAACCGAGGTGGCTTGTGCCCTGCCTGATTTCACAGCGATTGTTGGGGGGTCTCCCTATGTTCGGGAGTGGGGCCCACTAGTTCGCTGTAGCGCGGCTAGCCAGCGAAGAGGCCAGAAATCGTCGTAGCGGGTATCGGTGGCGGATCCACAACGAACGATCCGGTTTTGAGTAGTTGTTGCACGTGGGCTTCGAAGGCGGCCATGGTCGCCCGGTACAGCGATCCGCCCACGCTTACTCGCCGAATGCCGATAGTGGTTGCATCATCCATGGTGAGTTGGCCGCCGATGCCGAGAAGCGCGTTGAGCGGCCCGCCCGCCTCCGCGACGAGGTGGCGTAACGAGTCGACATCTCGGGGGCCGGGAGCGTACAGACAGCCGGCCCCTGCATCGGCGAAGGATTGCAGTCGGGCGACCGCTTCGGCCATTGGGTCGGCCGGACTGTTGTGCGCCCGGTGAAGAAACGCTTCGGCGCGTGCACAGATCACGAACGGACGGTCGAGTGCGTTCGCTGTCTCTACGGCTGCCACGACCCGTTCGAGCGCCTTGCTGCGGTCGTAGTAGCCGATCGTTTGATCGCCCGACCAGTCTTCGATGCTGGCACCGGCGGCCCCGACACCTGCCAGCTCAGCGATGGTTGCCGCCACGTCTTCGGGCTCGTGCCCCCAGCCGTTCTCCGCGTCGACGCTCACTGGTATATCGACAGCTGCGCATATCTGTGCGGCACGTTCGATTGACTCTTGACGGCTCAAGGCACCTTCAGCGTCGCGGCGGCCTAGTGAATACGCGTGACCTGAACTGGTCGTGCCGAGTGCAACTGCGCCTACCGCCTCGGCGATCCTGGCCGAACCAGCGTCGTGCACGTTGACGAGAAGAAACGTGCCGGCCTGGTGAAGTGTGGTGAACGTCGATTGCATACCTGCAACCTATGTCGTGGACGAGGTGCCTTGCTCTCGGGTTTTTGTTCTCTCGCCACGTTCGGCAACACTTCGCCTGAACACGTCCATCACCTAGTAGGAGCACTATCACCATGATCGACCTCACCGGCAAGGTGTTCATCGTCACCGGCGGAAACAGCGGCATTGGTCTTGGTATGGCCGAAGGCATCGTTATGGCTGGCGGTTCGGTTGTCGTTTGGGGGCGCCGCGAGGAGAAGAATGCTGAGGCGGTTGCCCAACTCAAGTCACTGGGTGGCCAGGCAACTGGTCACGCTTGCGATGTGAGCAGCGAGGAGCAGGTAATTGCGGCTATGCAGGCTTCGGTCGAGGATTTCGGTCGGCTCGACGGGCTCTTCGCGAACGCTGGCCGGGCGGGTTTCGGCACGAAGTTTATTGACACGCCCCTCGATGAGTGGCGTGCGGTGATGGCGGTGAATCTTGATGGTGTGTTTCTTACGCTGCGCGAAGCAGCGAAGGTGATGGTCGAGCAAGGCGAAGGCGGGAGCCTTGTGGCGGTGTCTTCGACGTCGGCGGTGCACGGCGCTGCGAATAATGAGGCCTATGGCACAGCAAAGACCGCCGTAAACGGGCTCGTTCGTGCGTTGGCGGTGGCTCTGGCCCGGCACAAGATCCGCGTGAACTCCTTGCTTCCTGGTTGGACCATCACCGACTTGGCGACGAATGCCTACGAAAGCGATGTCTTTCGTGAGGTCACCACCAAGCGCACGCCAGCCCGACGGTGGGCCGATCCCGCAGAATTTCGTGAGGTCGGCGCGTTCCTTGCCGACCCGTCGCAAACATTCCACACCGGCCAAGAAGTTTGTGTAGACGGCGGCTACACGATCTTCTAGTAACCCAAACTTCCAGTCACCCAAACCTCCAGTCACCCAAACTTCCAGTCACCCAAACTTCCAGTCACCCAAACCCCGAAATTTTCACCCAAAACGACGCTGACGGTCACTCTGCAACAAAAGAACCGTCGCTCGGCCTCCACGCAAATTTTCACCGACAATGACACTGAGGGTCACTTCAGAACATCAGTTTCGGAACCCTCGTGTTCTGATGCTGCAAAGTGACCATAAGGCGTCGCTTTGGGTGAAAATTTCGGGTGGGGGTGGTGGCTGAGGGCTAGGTGCCGGTGAGTTTTGCGACTACTGGGGCGAAGTCTGCGTAGTCGTCGGTGCCTTGCACTACGACGTAGTTGAACCCCCAACGTTCTCGGCGTTCGATGAGGGTCTCGCAAATCTGATCGACCGACCCGGCCAGCAGCATTGGGCTGTCGGCAACCTGATCGGGCGGCGCTCCGAACATCTCGGCCATACCCGTGAGGGTTTCTTCGCGATCGTCGGTGACCACTGCCGCCATCGTGAGCGAGCTGAGCTCGATGTTGGCAAGACGATCACCCGCAACCTCTCGAACCCGGGCGACCTTGTTGTCAAAGGCTGCAGGCATTGAGTCGGCCAGCGCTTCGGGGCCGACCACCCCAGCTTTGAGATTGGCGGTGAGACCGATGATGTCGGCATTGCGGGCAGCTACGCCAAGCATCCGTGGCCCGCCGCCACCGATGAGAATTTTCGGCCCACCCGGTGTGAACGGCTTCGGGAAACCGTCGTAGCCCGTGATGGTGAAATGGTCGCCGGCAAAGTCGAACGCGTCGCCGGCCCAGCACTTGCGGATAATGGCCAGACTCTCCTCCATCCGTTCGATGCGGACGCCCGGCCGGTCATAGGTCATCCCCGCCTGGTCGTAATCGGTTTGCATCCATCCAGCTCCGATGCCGAACTCGACTCGCCCCTCGGCGATGTTGTCGAGCGTCGCCATTTCCATCGCAAGGGTCACCGGGTGTCGGTAGTCGTTGCCGAATACCAGAGCGCCGACGGTAAGTGTCGAGGTCACAGCCGCAGCAGCGCTGAGTGAGGCAATCGGTGCGTACTGATCGCCAAAGTGATCTGGCATCAGCAGCGATGAGTAGCCAAGGTCTTCAACGAGGCGTGCGGTATCGAGCCAGGACTTGCCGGCGAGGGGAGTGCGCACCTGCATGCCGAAACGGAAGGGAGTTGTCATGACAGCACGCTACCGTCGAGCGAACTTGACCGGGAACAGCACCTACGGCGAACGACTACGGCGAAAGGTCGAACTCTCGACTGTCGACCGCGACTTCGGTGCCGCAAAAGTCTTCGTCCTCCATCCTCTGCATCAGAGCTGGGTTGCGAGTAGATGCAATGCCACGCGCACCGTCGGGAAGATCGAGCACGGCGACCCCGGCCTGCGGTGATGCCCTGTCATGCATCACCGTGTATCCCGCGACCGTTGCCTGCCCGGTGTAGTCGGGCAGCACCTCACGGGTGTCGTGCTGAGCGGCTGTTTGTGCGGATACGTCGACAAATTGATAGCCGTCGGGGTTGGGTTCGGTTCCCCATATGGCGATGCCCTGCTTGGTAAGAAACCCCGACACTGCACTAACCAGACCGCGTCGTGGCTCCGGTGACTCCTGCAAGCCCTTTGACCGAAGGAGATGTGCAAGTTGTGCGGTGGAGTGCAAAACAAAATTGTTGAACGGCCCGCCACCGAAGGGCATCGCTCCGGTGAACGAAAGATCCTGCTCAGGAGCAAGTCCGAGGGCTTGCGCGTACAGCTCGACGGCGATCGGAAAGCAGGTGTATAGCTCAACGAAGTCGAGATCGTTGGCCCGACATGCAGCGGCCTCGAGCGCGGCTGCTGCGGCAAGCGTCGTGCCTAGCGATTCGTGCAGTGTTCCGCGTTCCGACACGATGACCGCATGGTTCGACTCGGTGAAGGCCTGCGGAAAGATCCACCTGTCGCGGGCTACTCCCAAACGTTCGGCCTCGGCGACCGAAGTCATCAGCAGGGCCGAAGCCTGGTCGACGTTCCAGTTGCTCACGTGATGTTTGCCGTACGGGTACGCGATGGTTCGAGCTTGGTTGATCTGCGCAGCCGAGAGGCGGTCGGTGTTCCACCCATGCGGGTTGGCTGCCCCGATCTCGCTGAACCGCGCATATCGCTCGGCGATGTGTCGCTCATGGGCGTCGATACTCATGCCGGTGGCGTGGCGCCAGGCGGTCTCGAGGATCGCGTAGTAGCCGACGGGCATGAAGCCAAGGGCCGTTTCGCGTTCGAAGTCGGCGAGGATACCGCTGGTGTAATCGGGGCGCAGTACGTGGTCGGGTTCGCGGGTGTCTTCGGTGTCGCTGATGTCGACGCCGGCGATCTTTGCCTGGAGCAGCCGGTTGCCGGCCTCGCCGCCCGCTATCAGCGCGGTGCGAATATCGCCCGCCGCAATCGCCGACGCTGCATCGCTGAGAATCGTCTGTTGCGAGATTCCCGCATGGGCACTCAGCGTGACCGCTGTCGGCGAGCCGATTGCTTCGCCGATCATGGCGCCCGGATTTCCGTAACTCCACCTACCGACCGGTACGAGGATGCGGTCGATCTGTCGCAGCAGGTCTGCCACGCCAGCATCCTGTCCCGCCTCGCGTGCTGCCCGAATCATCAACTCGATCGGTTCATCAGCCTGAGCAGGATCAGTTTCGCGCTGAGTAACGACGCCCGCGCCAATAAGCACCGGGGTCGTTGGCGGTAGGGCGGCAGGTGAGGTCAAGGCTCGAATCTCCAGGAGTCGACGTACGTCAACGCTCGCAGGTTCGACCCGAACTCCGCAAAGTGCCCGTGAGTTTGAGCTTCCGTCCCCGGCGTCACCGCTTCTTGTGCATGCTCGTAGGCTGCAAGGGTGAGTAACGACTCGACCAACGAAGAATCCGCCGAAGCTGAAACTGCTGAGGCATCAGACTTTCTGCGCGATCAGATTCGGGCCGATCTTGCAGCCGGCACCTATGGCGGCCGGGTGAAAACCCGGTTCCCACCGGAACCCAATGGGTATCTGCACATCGGGCACGCGATGTCGATCTGCCTCAACTTTGGACTGGCGCAGGAATTTGGTGGCGAGTGCAACCTTCGTTTCGACGACACCAACCCTGAAGCCGAGAGTGAAGAGTTTGTTCGGGCGATTGTCGAAGATGTCGAATGGCTCGGCTTCGAGTCGTCCGACACCATCTACTACGCCTCCGACTACTTCGATCAGATGTACAGCTGGGCTGAAGACCTCATCAACAAGGGTCTTGCCTACGTTGATGACCTCGATTCCGAAACCATGTCGGAGATGCGCGGCGGGTTCACCACACCTGGCCAGAACAGCCCGTTTCGTGAACGGTCGATCGAAGAAAACCTCGATCTGTTCCGTCGCATGAAGGCGGGCGAATTTGCCGACGGCGAACGTGTGCTGCGCGCCAAGATCGACATGAACCACGAGAACATGCAAATGCGCGATCCGGTGATGTATCGCATCCGCAACACCCCGCATCACCGCACGGGCGACACGTGGGCGATCTACCCCAACTACGACTGGGCCCACGGCCAAGAAGATGCGATTGAAGGGGTGACCCACTCAATCTGCACGCTCGAGTTCGACAACAACCGCGAGCTCTACGACTGGTATCAGAACAACATCGATCTGCCGTTCGAGAAACCAAACCAGTACGAGTTTGCTCGCCTCAACCTCACCCACATCGTGACGTCCAAACGAAAACTCGCTCAGCTGGTTGCCGATGGTGTGGTGAACGGTTGGGACGATGCGGCAATGCCGACGATCCGCGGTGTTCGACGTCGCGGTTATCCGGCGAGTGCTATTCGTGCGTTCTGCTCGCACATTGGCGTGGCGAAAACCAACAGTGTGCGCGAGATCGAATTGCTCGAATCGTTTGTGCGCGACGAACTGAACGCAACAGCGCTGCGCCGCAGTGGCGTGTTGCGGCCCTTGAAGGTGGTCATCGATAACTATCCCGAGGGACAAGTCGAGATGCTCACGGCGGCCAACCATCCCAATGATGAGTCTCTTGGTGTTCGCGACGTTCCGTTTACTCGTGAGATCTATATCGAGCGCGAGGACTTTGAAGAAGACCCGCCGCCTAAGTACTACCGACTGACTGTTGGGCGCGAGGTGCGGCTTCGTTACGGATACTTCATTACCGCCACTGACGTGGTGAAAGATGCCGAAGGAAACGTGGTTGAGGTTCGAGCAACCTACGATCCCGAGACGAGCGGCGGACAGGCTCCCGACGGTCGAAAGGTGAAGTCGACCATCCATTGGGTGTCGGCAAGCGAGGCCGTCGACGCAACCGTGGTGCTCTACGACCGGCTGTTTACCGACGAGCATCCGGGGTCCGGCGACACCGATCCGCTTGACTCGCTCAACGCCGACGCCAAAGAGGTTCTCGAGGGAGCAAAGCTCGAGCCGTCGATGGCGAAGATCGCTGCAGGCGAAGTTGTGCAGTTTGAGCGACTCGGATATTTCGCCCACGACCTTGATCAGCCGATGCTGTTTCACCGCACCGTTGGACTGCGCGACGAATGGGCGCGCCTGCAAAAGCGTAAGAAGTAGCGATGGCCTTCACCTGCCCCGACCACCAGGTGGGGGCAGGTAAGCCAGCCGCTGACAGCTGTGGTGACAACTGCCGTAGAACTGCTGCTACTCCGGGCGGGTACCGGTGCAGTTGAGATTGAGGTAGTCAATACCAGCGTCGACCGCTCGCTGGTTCTTCCAGTTGCCGATGTTGACCTCGCCACAAACGTTGGCACTGCCATCGGCGTTGATGGGGCCGCGTCGGGTGCCCCAGTCGACGAATTGTGCGTCGACGTTGCAGCCTGCACCGAAGTCGCAGGCTCGAACGCCGCGGTTGACGTCGAGGAGCGCTCCGCGGAAACGGACAGAGCCTTTGGTTGCGTAGATGCCGGTGCCAGCGTCGCGGATTGTGGTGCGCTGGAACGTGGCGACGGTCTGTGGCTCGTCGAAGTGCACACCCACCTGTGACACGTCGCGGATGAGCGCATTCTTCATCTTGATGCGAGCGGGTTGATCGACCGAGGACGTCGTATCGCGAACTCCTACTCGGGCATGAGCGATGTCGATATTGTTGGCGTCGAACACGCCGCCGGGGGCAACCCACACCGCAGTGCGGTAGTTGCCGGGCCCCGCCGACGTCTTGTCGGCGTCACCGTTTGAGTCTCCTATGTAGTTGTCGTCGATCACCGACGTGATGACCACGGGCTTGCGCGAGCTGCCGGTAACGAAGAGCTCGCCACCGTTGGTCACGTGGAAGCCGGCCTTCTTCGAGTTCGAACTCACCTTGATGACCGAACCTTCGGCGATGTTGAGGGTTCCTCGGATGGTCAACGACTTCGCATGCTCGATAGACAAAGACGCCCCGGTGGTGGGCGCGAATGTCCAGCTGGCCTCGGCCGGAAGGACGGCACCCGAAAGCCATAGTTGACGGCTCTGGGCGTTGCCTTCAAAGGAGTTTGCTCCTGCACCGCTCATGACAAATCTGGCCGGGGAGTTGCCCGACGTAATTCGGGCGCCGCCGATGCCGTTGTCACGGAAGGTCGAGGTGCTGACTGCTGCGTCGATTGCGGTGCGGTTGACGTGGATGCCGAAGTAAAGGTGGTCGACGAAGGCAGAGTTGGTGACGCGAAGCGTTGCGACGTCGCGACTCCCTTCAGTGCGAAGTCCGCGAATGCCGTTCTCTCCGAAACGAACCTCGGCATGGTCGACGGTCACCGTTGACCCGGCGCTTACCGTGATCGCTGCGCCGTACAGGCCAGCGCTTGCTGTGGTGCGTTGACCGTCGAGGTTGGTGTCGCCCCCGTAGTTGTCGTCGAGTACCGAGGTGAGAATGACGGGTGCGTCTTGTCGCCCGGCGATGTTGACGCGGCCACCTTCGCGGGCGACGATGCCTGCGAATGACGAGTTGGTGCTGATCTTGATGACCGATTCGGCTCGCACGTTGAGTCGGCCGAACACCTCCAACGAATAGTCGTTTTCAAGGGTGAGAACTGCCCCGTTTGCTGGACTGAAGTTCCAGGTCTTTCCCTCGGGGATCTCGACGCCGCCGAGGAACAGCTGATGTGCTGCGCTGGTTCCCTCGAAACGGTTGCCTGCACTGCCGGTGATAGCGAAGTTCACCACGCTGGCCCCGTCGGCGAACCGGGCGCCGCCGATCTGGTTGAAGGCGAAGAGGGTGCCAGCGACGGTTGCGTCTGTTTGCGGTTCATCGAAGTTGATACCGAGGTACAAGCTTCGTTGAATGGTGCTGTTCGAGAGCAGAAGTTCTGCCCGTTCTTCACTATCGGAACCAAGGTCGCCGAGGCCGACCGACGCGTAGTCGACGAGCACGTTGTCGAGGGTGGTCTGTGAGCCGGGGCTGACGGTGATCGCGGTGCCGTATCGGCCCGGGCGCAGGGTTGAGGATGATCGCGTGCCGTTGCTGTCGCCACCGCGGGCGTCGTCGTAGATCGAGGTGAAGATGACTGGCGAGCCAGCTTCGCCGATAGCGGTAAGCGTTGAACCGTCGCCAACGATGATCGTTGCGCCAGATTCTTCCGGCTCAAACTTTATGATTGCGCCGGGGGAGATGGTGAGGACTGCGCCGTTGATAGTGACCGGACAGGTCACAACGTGCACGGCGGTTGCGGGCCAGGTTTCGTCTTCGCTGACGTCGCCACAATGTTCGATGACGCCGTCGGTCAGGTTGCTGTGTCCGCCGCCGGACGGAGGCGTGGTAGCTGGGGGCTGTGTCGGCTCTCCGGGCACTGCGCCGCCGACCTCGACGTCAAAGACGAACTGTCCTTGGCACGAGAGAAGTTCGCTTCTTTTGAAACCGTCTTTGCAGCCGTCGGCTGGGTTGTAGCTGCCCGTCGAGAGCACGGTTTGTTCCTCGGTTTCGAGACGGACGCCATCGATGACGATGTAGTCGACGAAGAGGTTGCGGTCGTATGGCGGCTGGTACAGGTCGTTGATGAACTTGACGGCGACAGCAGATGGTTCGCTTGGTGAGTCGAACGTGCTCGTATAGATCGCCCAGCTTGTTGTGACGTCGAAGGAATCAACCGTCTGGTCGCCGATGGCGAGTTGCATTCGCTCGTCGGCGGTTTGGCCTTTCGCTCGAATCTCAACGGTGTGTGTCGTTGCTGATTGGTTGCCCTGTGCTCCGGCTGTTGGTGCAAAAAACACCAATAATCCGAGGCCGAGAAGTGCTGAAAGAAACGTACGGAAGTTACCCATAGGTATTCGTCGTACCGGGGCCGACCGAAGTAAGCCTCAATGTGGTGAAATACGCGGTTATGGCAGGGCATCCGTTTGGCAAAAACTCGTGACACTGCCCGACAGTTTTTGTCGGCTGGTGTCACGAGATTCTGCTTTTGGGGGCTATCGGGCGAGAAAGTCGCCGAGTGTTTCCAACTGTTCTTCGCTGTTGCCGAGCGTCAGTTCGAGCTGGCGGCTCATCAGGAAGTGTCGATGCAATGGATAATCGCGGTCGACCCCGACGCCACCGTGAATGTGAGTGGCGGCATGTACGACGCGGTGGCCGGCCTCAGCTGCCCACCACCGAGCTATCGCGATCGAACCCTCAGCATCGTGACCCGCATCGACGTGGAACGCCGCCGACCGGGCGGTGAGACGAACAGCTTCGGTGTCGATGTAGCTGTCGCCTGCTCGTTGACTAACCGCCTGGAACGAGGCGATGACGCGGTTGAATTGCTCGCGCTGCTTGGCGTAGTCGCCGAGAAGCGACAGCGCTCCCTCGCAGATGCCGGTCGTCAGCGCGCAGAGCGCAACTTCGGCGCGCTCGCGCATCCATTGGTGCTGGGATGAGTCGACCGACCCGCCGAGCAAATCGGCGTCGGTCAACTGCAAGTTGTCGAAGACAAGGCGACCCTCGCTGTAACCACTGGTGGTCTTCATCTCGACGACCTCAAGCCCACTGAGGCTGGTGTCGACGAGATAGACGCCGCCGCTGGCCGGGACAAGAACCATCTGAGCGTCGAGGCCAGAGGGCACGAAGTTGGCTGTGCCTGAAAGGACGTGTTCGGTAGTTGCCTCGACGCTGCCCACATCGGCGAGCGCTGCAGACACGACGAGTTCGCCGGCGGCGATCTTTGGCAGCAGCGCCTTTTGTTCAGTGGTACCGAACTCGGCGATGGGAAGACCGCCCAACACGATAGTGGGATACAGCGGAACCGCTGCCGCGTGGCGCCCGACGGCCTCGAGGACCGCACCAACGCCGACCATGCCGACGCCAGCGCCGCCAGCCGACTCCGGTAGGAGAGCGGCAAGCACGCCGGCAGTGGCGAGGGCTTGCCAGGTCGGTTGGTGTACACGGTCGCCGTCAGCCTCGAGTGCGCGGAGGCTCGCATGGTCGATCTGGTCGCTGATGATCTGCTCGGCAAGATCGGCGAGAGCCTGTTGTTCTTCGGTGTACTGGAAATCCATGAGGTGCCTGGTTCTGCGAGTGTTTGAGTGGTGGGCCGGTTGGTGAGCCGTTAGCGATCGGCGCGGGGAAAACCCATGCCGAACATGCTGATGAGGTCGCGCTGCATTTCGTTGGTGCCGCCGCCGAAGGTGAGAATCACCATCGAGCGATACATCTGCTCAAGGGCCGCGGTTGCTCGGGGTTCCTGATCGACGACGTATGCCGCCTGGCCTCGAACCTGCATCAGCAGCCGGAATGCTTCGATGAAGAACTCGGTGCCGTAGACCTTGATCGAACTCGACAGTGGAATATCGAGCCCGGTGTTGTCCACCGACCATGCCGACTTCCAATTGAGGAGCCGAAGAGCTTCAACCTTGGCGGCCACCATCGCAAGGTTGCGACGCACCCACGGTTGATCGATCACTGCCTTGCCGTTGCTCGTGTGCGCTTCCTTTGCCCACTGGACCGCCTCTACGAGGTTGCGTTCGACAAGTGCAGAGGAACACAAGGTGACCCTCTCGCGGTTGAGCTGCCCTGTGATTAGCCGCCAACCTTCGTTCTCGCCACCGATGATGCACGACGCTGGTACCCGAACATCGTCGAAGAAGGTGTGGTTTATGTCGTGTGTCGAGAGCAGGTTTAGCGGCTCGAGTGACAGACCTGGCGTGTCCATTGGAATCGCGAACAACGAGATGCCCTTGTGCTTCTTCACGTCGGGGTTTGTGCGGGCCGCGAGCCAGATGTAATCGGCGCCAGTGGCGAGACTGGTCCAGGTCTTTTGGCCATTGATCACGTATTCGTCGCCATCGCGCACCGCTCGGGTGGCGAGCGACGCAAGATCGGTACCGGCATCGGGTTCGCTATAGCCAATGCAGAAGTGCAGTTGCCCAGCAGCAATCTTTGGCAGGAAGTGTTGTTTTTGTTCGTCGGTGCCGAAGTCCATGATCGTCGGCCCCACCGTGTTGATGGTGAGCATCGGGGCGGGCGAGCCGACCCGCATCGACTCGTCGTAGAACATGAATTGGTAGACGGCGCCCTTGTTTTGGCCACCGAATTCTTCGGGCCAGCCCATCGCAATCCAGCCATCGGTGCCGAGCTGTTCGACGAACTTGCGGTGCGCGGGTCCTGTGCCGACCTCGGCGTTGAGTTCGGCGCGAACCTCAACAGTCATCATGTTCGCGTAGTAAGCCTCGAGCTCCGACCGGAACTTCGCTTCATCCTCGTTGAGATCGATATACACGGCGTCTCCAGTGTTGCTGCACGGACGTTTGACGCGCAGAGTAGCCCCGAGATTGCTGCCTAGTGGGGCTTCGACGCAAACTCTTGAAATGATGAACGGCACAACACGTACACCTGCGCAGTGGGACGAGAGCCAGATTTGGCTCACCGACAATGTCTCGGTGCTCGTCGGTGCTGATGGTGGCAAGTATCCGTCGGGCAACACCCTGCTTATTCAGGGTTCGGCAGAAACTGCGATCATCGACCCGTCGGTAACGGTGGTCGCCAAGGGTGGCGCACCCGTACCGGTTGACATTGTGGTGAATTCACACGCCCACGAGGACCACCTGGCCGGCAACGGCACGTTTCCTGACGCCCGGGTCCATATCCACGATGCCGATTTGCTCGGCGCCCACTCACTCGATGGCCTTCTCAAGGTGTACGGCCTCGACCAGGACACCGCCTCAACCTTCGGCTCACAGATTCTCGAAGAGTTCAACTACACGCCTCGCCCTGATGCCACCGGGTTCAGCGATGGTCACCGCTTCGACCTTGGCGGTATGGGGATGGACGCGGTGCATCTGCCGGGACATACCCGCGGACACAGCGGATTCCGTATCGATGGCGGCGTGTTTTTCCTGAGCGACATCGACCTCACCGGCTTCGGCCCGTATTACGGCGACCTTTGGAGCGACCTCGAAGAGTTCGACGCGAGCCTCGCGCAGGTGCGTGAAGAAGAAGCCGACTGGTACGTCACCTTTCATCACAAGGGCATCATCGAAGGGCGCGCTGCTTTTCTCGAACTTCTCGACGGCTTCCATGCCGTGATCGATCGTCGCCACCGTGCGATGCTCGACTTTCTGGCCGAACCGAAATCGGTTGCAGACATGGTCGCGACCCGGTTCATTTATCGACCGCATGTCGAACATGTCTTCGCCGATTCTGTAGAGACGCGCAGCGCCGAAATGCATATCGCTCGCATGCTTGCGCGTGGCGAGGCGATCGAGGTTGAGTCGGGTCGTTACCTGGCTGTCTGAGCCGCATTGCGGGCGAATTCGACGAAGGCTGCCGGTTCGCTCGGGTACCCAAAGAGGAAACCTTGCAGCTCGTCGCTGCCGAGTTGGCGCATACGGTCGGCTTGTTCGACGGTCTCTATCCCTTCGGCGGTGATCGTTGCACCAAGAAGGTGGCCGGTCTCGATGATGAGTTCGACGAGCGCTGCAACGTCGGAGTCAGCGGTGAATCGACGGTCGATCTTCACGATGTCGATCGGTAGCGTCATCAGATGGGCGAGCGACGTGTAGCCCGTGCCGAAATCGTCGATAGCCGAACGAACTCCAGCTGCTCGAAGTTCGGCGAGTTTCTTGGCGGCGTCGTTGGGGTCGGCGAGGAGCGAGCTTTCGGTGACCTCGATGATCATTCGTTCTGGGTCGAGTTCAAACTGGTCGACGACCGAAAGCACGGTTGGCACGAAGTGGTCCGACGCGAGGTGGCGGGCAGAAATGTTGATCGATACCGGCAGCGCCTGCAGTACGTCGTCGTCGGCCCATTCGGCGAGCTGACGACCGACCGTGCCGAGCACCCAGTTGTCGAGTTCGATGATGAGTTCGCTGCGTTCTGCCAACGGGATGAACTCGCCGGGCGAGATCTGACCGTGTCCGGGGCGCTTCCACCGCAGAAGAGCTTCGGCGCCTCGTACGGCACCGTCTTGGCTCATGATTGGTTGGTAGAACATCGTCAGTTCGTCGGTTGCGATTGCCCTCTGTAATGCGACCTGCATGTCGGCCTGATACGCCAGCGTCGCCTTGAGTTCTTCATCACAAAGTTCGATGCAGCCTCGGCCTGCGGCTTTGGCCTTGTAGACAGCGACATCGGCGTCATAGAGCAGTTCGTCGGCGGTGAGATCGGCGTCGCTCGTCAGTGCGATACCGATGCTCGGGGTTACCACGAGCTGCAGATTTTCATAATGGATTGGGGCTGACACGGCTTCGAGCAACCGCTCGGCGAGTGCAACCGCATCCTCTGGCCCGGCGATTGGTTCGGCAATGACGAGGAACTCATCGCCCCCGAGTCGGCCAACGCTGTCTCCTTCGCGGAGGGCGCCCAGCAGACGGTGTGCGACCACGTGCAGAACCGAGTCACCGGCCTGGTGGCCGTGTTCATCGTTGATGGCTTTGAAGCCGTCGAGATCGAGGAACATCACGGCGATGATGCCGTCTGTTCGGCGAGTGCGGGCGACGCTTTTGCGGAGGTGGTCGAGGGCCGCGTTGCGGTTTGGGATGTGGGTTAGGCCGTCGTGTGTGGCCTCGTGCGCAAGTTGTTTGCGGAACGACTCGCGTTCCGCGAGTGACTCAGCGAGAGTGTGCACCGCGTTCTGCAGGGAGGATCCGAGTGTGCCGGGGGCAGCCTCCTTGAGCGAGTCGTGAGTCAGTGCCCCTTCGGCTAGTGCGGTGGCCTGCCGTTCGGCCAGCTCAAGATGCGCTGCTGCCTCATTGATCGCTGTCGCTGCCTCGCGGACCTCGGTTGGCCCTTGCAAGGTCGCGCGGTGGCGGGTGTCGCCATCGCGAAGGTGTTGTGCAGCTGCGGCGAGTTTGCGAAGCGGTTTTCCAATGATGCGAGAGATGCTCAGCGTGAAGAACAGCGACGCGATCGCGAGGAGCACGATGAGAAGCCGTGCCCGTTCGTTGTCGGCTTCTGCCCTATCCACGATTTGCTGATTTGCCTCAGCGACATCGCTTGCTGAGGCGTTGACAAGCAACAAGTGAGTGTCGGCAGCTTGAGCGCCGGCGAGAAACGTCTGCGCGAGCTGGTTCAGGTCGGCGAGAAGATCGTTGCCTTCGGTGCCCACTTCGGGAACGAAGCTGTCGAAGGCTTCGGTTATGAGGTTGGCTGCTTCGGTCTCGAATGTTCTGACGTCGGGCGAAGTGCGAAGTGCCCGAAGTGCGGCAGTGGTCTCGAGGTCGCTTCCTGAGATCCGCTCGATCGTCGCTAGGGCATCGCTTCGAAGGGCCTGGGCGCTAAGAATTTCCGCAACATCTTCCTCGGAGGTCTCGAGGCCCGAGAACTCACCGCTGAAGTAGTTGGTTAGCTCTGCGGCGAACGCTTTTTGGGCGGTAACCGATGCGTCAAGAATATTCAACGAGGTAGCGAGCTGCCCGCCGCCCTGGAGCTCGCCCGCAAGAAGGAGCAGTTCGTCGAGAATGGCGTCGGATTGCTCAGAGAGGCGAAGTTCGATCTGGGTGTAGCTGTCGTCGACCTCGCTGAGATTGGTTGTTGGGTTCGATCGAATGGCGTTGATGTCCGAGGCAATGAACCGCAATCCGAGCTCGTCTACGAAGCCGTCTACGCGCTGTGTTGCAAGCGTTTCTTCCTCGATTGGATCGATACCGGTAAGCGTTTTGACGAGGTCATTGGAGACCCCGACCTGCGGAAGCCCTCGGGTGATCGAAGCCCAGTTGCGTTCCTCGAGAATTTCCGCCCGTAGTCCGGTAAGGAGCAACAATTCGGCGGTCGAGTCGTTGACTGTTTCTGCTTGGTGGCGAGATGTCGATACCTCGGTGAGCTTCAGCCCGGCGAACCATGCTGCACCAGCGAGCGGGATGAGCGAAAGAACAATGAGCAACGTGGCAACGCTGAGGCCGCCCGTTATGCGCGGAGGAGTGAACTTTGCTCGGGTGGTCGTGATGCCGTCGTCCAGTGGTGCAGTCATTGCTCCGCCTCCGACCCCTTTTGTCGGCGCGCCCGCTCAAAAAGTGGAGCAGAAATTGTTCTGCGATCGGCATGCGAACGGTGTTCGCGTGCGTCGGCACGACTGGCGTCGGTGCTAAAACGCTGGTGTGGTTCCGCGGAACTGCGTCGTATAGAGGTTGTGGTAGAAGCCGTCGAGTTCGAGGAGCTCATCGTGGGTTCCGCGTTCGGTGATCCGGCCGTCTTGCAACACCAGAATCAGATCGGCGTCGCGGATGGTCGAAAGTCGGTGCGCAATCACGAAGCTTGTCCGCCCATCCATCAGGCTAATGAAGGCCTTTTGAATGGCGCGTTCGGTGCGAGTGTCGACCGAGCTCGTCGCTTCATCGAGTACGAGAAGCGTCGGATTCGAAAGGGCGGCGCGGGCGATGGCTAGCAATTGTCGCTGCCCGAGCGACAGGTTGTTTCCGCCCTCGGAAACGATCGTGTCGTAGCCGTGGGGAAGTGCTCGTATGAAGTGATCGGCGTTGGCTAGCCGGGCCGCGTCCTCGACCTCGCTGTCGGTCGCATCGAGCCGCCCGAATCTGATGTTCTCGCGCACGGTATCGGTGAAGAGGAAGGTGCGTTGCAGCACGATGCCCAACTGTTGGCGAAGCGAATCGGTCTGCACATCGCGAAGGTCATGCCCGTCGACGGTTACCGACCCGGCTTCGATGTCGTAGAACCGGTTGAGCACGTTGATGATGGTCGACTTGCCGGCGCCGGTCGGGCCGACGAGCCCAACCATCTGACCTGGTTTCGCTTCGAACGAGACGTCGGAGAGGATGTGCTCGCCCTGAACGTAGGAGAAATCGACGTCGTCGAAACGAACCGTACCGTCGACGGCCCCGAGGACGGGGGCTTCGGGTTTGTCGACAAGGTCGGGCTCTTCGTCGAGGAGCTCGAACACTCTGCTTGCGCCGGCAAGCGCGGCGAACACTGAGGTGACGGTGTTGGCGATGGTGCCGAGCGGGCGACCAAGTCGGCTCGAATAGGTAACGAACGAGGCGATCAGTCCAATGGTGACGCCGTTGCCGTCGCCGCTCACTGCCAACCATGCGCCGACGCCGACGACAGATACCGTGCTCAGGTTTCCGAGCCCGAACATCAACGGCATCATCAGCACGGTGAGGGTTTGTGCGCGAATGCCTTTCGCCCTGGTCCCTTCGTTTGCGTCGGCGAATTCTTTGCGGGCCGTGTCTTGGCGATCAAGTGAGATCACGGCTCGCTGTCCGCCGAGGCGCTCTTGTGCGACAGAGTTGAGGCCGCCGATGCTGCGCTGGTAGTCGACGAACGCGGGCCGAGACATGCCAGCAATTCGACCGACGATGAACAGCACGATGGGCACCGGAAGAAGCGCGGCGAGGGTCATCCGCCAATCGAGGAAGAACATGATGCCAAGAAGGCTCACGATCTGGATGGCGGAGTTGAGAATGTTGAGAAGGTTCTGGCTCAGCAGTTGATCGACCGCGTCGACGTCATTGGTGACCCGACTCATGAGGTCGCCAGTTCGGTTGCGGTCGAAGAATCGCATCGAAAGTGTTTGCAGGCGCGCGAAGAGGTCTTGGCGGAGTTGCGCCATCACGCGTTGTGCGACTGCGGCGACAGACCGTCCGTAAATGAGCCCAGCCAGCAGGGCTCCGAGGTAGGTCAGCACCAAGATGATGACGATGGTTCGCAGGCCGTCGCGGTCGCGGGTTGCTATGTAGTCGTCGATCGCTACGCCCTGCAGCCACGGGCCGATCAGGTTGAGAAGGGCGGCGATGAAAACAAGCGCAACGCTGGCGAGAAGCCTGAACTTGAACGGCTGCAGGTACCCCATGAGCCGTCGAAAAGAATCGCTGCTCTTCGCGTCGCGGTCGATTGGTTGCCCCATGCCGCCAGGGGTGTAGGTGCGTCGGGCTTCGGTCATGCAACCGGCTCCCCGAGCTGCGACCGGAAGATCTCTTGATACACGTCGCTGTTGGCCAAAAGGTCGTCGTGGGTGCCGACTGCGCAGATACATCCCTTTTCGAGAACAACGATGATGTCGGCACCTAGAGCCGTGCTAATGCGTTGCGCGACGAGGACGACGGTTTGGTCGGTGTAGGCCTCGAGGGCTGATTGGATGTGGGCCTCGGTTTCGAGATCGACGGCGCTTGTCGAGTCGTCGAGAATGAGAATCGCCGGATCGACAACGAGCGTGCGGGCAATCGCCAAACGTTGCCGCTGCCCGCCCGAGAGGTTTGCCCCGTTCTGTTCGATCTGTGCCTCGTACCCGTTGGTCATCGCGGTCACGAAGGTGTGGGCCTGCGCGGCTTTTGCTGCGGCGATCACCTCGTCGTCGGTTGCTTCGGGCCGGCCGAAGCGGAGGTTCTCCATCACGCTGCCGCTGAACAGCTCGGGTTCTTGCAGTGCAATGCCCACGTTTTGACGCAACGACGACTTGGTGAGGTTTTTGACATCGATACCGCCCACGCGAACGACGCCCTCGGTCGCGTCGTAGAACCGTGGGATCAAGTGCACAAGGGTCGACTTTCCAGACCCGGTCGCACCAAGAATTGCAACCGTGCTGCCCTGTTCGATGTGGAGGTCGATCGAAGTAAGAGCTTCTTCGTGATTGGCCTCGGGATTGCGAGCGTCGTAGCGAAAGCTGACACCTTCGAAGCGGATGTCGCCGGGCGACTTCTGCTGACCAAGGTCGATACCGCCGACGGAGTCCGGCACGTCTGGTTGCTCGTCGAGGACCTGGCTGATGCGGGCCATCGATGCGCCGGCCGCCGACAGCATTGGTTGGATGAACGCGAACATCATCATCGGCATCGCGACCATGGCCAGGTAGGAGATGAACGCAACCAGATTGCCGTCGCTCAGCGTGCCGTCGATGACGTTGTTTCCGCCCAGCCACAGCACTGCTGCTACGCCGAACGACGAAACCGCCGTCAGTGTCGGCATCAGCGAAGCGACGAGTTGGTTGACGATGATCGACTGGTCGGCAAGGTCGTCTGCTACCTGGTCGAACCGCTTGGTCTGGTGGTCCTGGCGGACGAACGCTTTGATGACCTCGACGCCCTCGATGTTTTCTTGGAGAACGGTGTTGAGCCGGTCGAGGCGTGACTGCACCGCATCGTAGAGAAGCCCCGAGCGGGCCAGCACGTACCAGACCACGGCGCCGATGACCGGCACCATGCAGAGCACGATGATCGACAGCGAAGCATCGATGGCGATGATCGCCAGCAGCGCTCCAGCAAACATCAGTGGCGTCTGCGCAATGAACGACAAGCCCATCGTCAAAATAGTGGTGATTTTGGTGATATCGCTGGTGAGACGAGTGAGGATTTCGCCAGAAGCCAGATGATCGAGGTTGCCGAAGGAGAACGATTGTGCCTGGCTGTAGAGGTCGCGTCGCAGGTCGGTAACCGCGTTGAACGCAAGACGAACAGCCATTGCGCTGGTGATTGCCGAGATAACCATGCCGCCGAGGATGAGGCCGATCATGGTGAGCACGGTGTTGCGTACAAGGCCGCCGTCGTCCAGTGCGATGCCGTCGTCGATTACCCGCGATGTCTGCAGCGGGATCAGCAAGTTGATCAGCACGTTGATGACGGTGCCGATGAGCGCTGCCGCTGCATACCGCCAATACGGCTTGACCCACGGCCAGACGCCGACAATTGCCTTCACTGGTCCGAACCTATCGTTCGATGTGCTGAAACCCGAACGTCTGCGTGAGGCTGCTGGCGAGTTGTGTCAGTCGACCGGCGGGAATGTGCCGGCCCATGGTTTTGCCTGCTCGATCTGGGCAGCCAGTTGCAACAGCGTCGTTTCGTCGTGGGGACGGCCACAAAGTTGTACCGACACCGGCATTCCTTCGCTGTCGAAACCAGCCGGGACCGACGCTGCAGGTTGTCCAATAACATTCCACGGTCCGTAGTACGGAATGCGTTTGCCGGACACGTTGAGGGTGATCATGGCGCTGCGGCCGCGAAGTGAGCCGACTCGAATGGGCGACTGGGTTGCCCCGGGCGTGACGACGATGTCGACCGTGTCGAAGATGCCGTTGATCCGTCGGGCGCTTTCCGCTTCGGACCCAAGGGTCCTTCTGAGAACACCGTTTGGAATAAGGCGACCGTATGTGGCCATTGCTCGGGTCCTCTTGGAGAGTGCATCGGGGTTGTCGAGAACATCGACGCTTTGCGCGATGCCCGACAGATACCGGATCATGCCGCTACTTGAGACTTTCCGGTCGAAGTCGAACTCTTGCTCGATCACCGTGTGACCGAGATCGCGGAGCGTATGAATCATGTCGACCACCGCCGAGCGTTGATCGTCGCCGAGCTTGGCGGTAGCCGGGGGGCCGACGACAGGTTTCCATGCAACGGCTATTCGTAGGGGGTTGAGTGGAGTGGCCAATTGCCCGGCGAATCCGTTGGCCGGAACGCCGGTGGGGTCGACCGATGTTGCGTCGAGGAACAGCGCAGCATCGGCAACGTTTCGGGCGAGTGGGCCGTTGACGGACATGCCCTGCCAGTCTCGGCTGTCGTGCCAAACGCGACCTCGTTGCGGTTTCAGTCCGAAAACGCCGGTGAACCCAGCTGGAACGCGAATCGACCCGAGCCCGTCGGATCCTAAGGCGAGGCCACACAGCCCTGCAGCAACGGCAGCTCCTGCTCCTCCGCTTGATCCCCCTGGACTCAGTTTTGTGTTCCAGGGGTTACGAGTGTCGCCCCACGCCTTGGTTTCGGTGAAGGGCCAGACGGCGAGCTCCGAGCAGGTGGTGATGCCGATGATGATCGCGCCAGCGTCTTTGAGCGACGCGACGACCGGATCGTCTTCCAGAGCGGGGTGGTGATTTCCCGAGGTGCCGAAACTGGTCACCTCGCCAGAGACCGCGACGGTGTCCTTGATAGCGACCGGTACGCCGAGCAGGGGAAACTCTGCGGCCGTGCTGCTAGAGGCCGTGCTGTTGTCCAGAAGGCTGTCGGCGTGCGCCGCAGCGTCGAGCGCACGATCGGCAAGAACTTCGCGGTACGAATTGAGTTGCCGGTCGATGGTGGTGATGCGGTTGAGCGTCGCCTTGATGAGCTCGGTCGCGGTGGTGGCTCCAGATTGAATCCGGCGAGCCTGTTCAGCGGCACCGGCGTAACACAGGTCAGTTGCGTTCACGCTGGTCACGCTACCCGCTTTGACGATCGAGCTTCTGTCAGCTGATTTCGCCGCGCACCGATTGGAGCCAGTTGTCCGCGTCGGTCCACGCCTGAGCAGCCTCGCTGCGGGCGCCGTCTGATTCGCCAAGTGCGGGATAGCTGCCAAGGACCTTCACGTCGCCGTGTTTCATTTGGATATCGCGCAGCGCATCGCCGACCACCTCATCGGCAATGTGCCCCTCCATGTCGATGATGAAGGCATACTCGCCGAGGCGAGTCTTTGCTGGCCGGCTTACCAGCGTCGATAAGTTGACATGTCGGCTCGCAAATTCCTGCAGAATGCCGACGAGGCTTCCGGGCCGATCCTCGCGTTGGTGGATCACGATCGAGGTCTTGTCGTGACCCGTAGGTGCAGGAATACCTTCCGCGCTGACCAGCAAAAATCGGGTCTGATTTTCTGGATGGTCTTCGATGTGAGCGGCCAAAATTTCGAGGCCGTATACCTCGGCGGATCGGGCGGGGGCAATGGCAGCCGTTGTGCGGTCGCCGGCCTCGGCAACCAATCTGGCTGCTTCGGCAGTCGAACTTGCGACTTCGGAGGGTACGCCAGGCAGGTTCGCGTCGAGCCACACGCGACATTGCGCTGTTGCGACGTGGTGAGACAGAACGAGTTCGAGGTCTGAGACACTTGTGCCGGCGACACCCATCAGGTTCATTTGGATCGGTAGGACGACTTCGCGTTGAATAGAGAGGTCGAGATCGAACGCCAACGTGTCGAGAGCGATGTTGACGGTGCCTTCGATGGCGTTCTCGATGGCGACAAATCCGAAGTCGACATCGCCGCGTGCTGTCGAGCGAAGAACCTCGGCCATGTTGTTCATCTGATGGTGCTGACCTGCGGCAAGGTCGGGTTGAGAGAACAAGGCCTGTTCGGTAAAGGTGCCGACCGGCCCAAGGTAGGCGATAGACGAAGATGGCTTGGCTTGTGCGTCGCGGTTCACACTGAGTGAGGATAGTGAGGTGGATGCGGACAAGCTCCGTCAATTATTGACCGAGGTACAAAACGGCGACCGAACCCTCGATGAGGCGGTAAGCACAATCCGGCGACTCCCCTTTGTCGACCTCGGCCACACCAAAGTCGACCATCACCGCGAACTGCGCAACGGGATGGCCGAAGCAATCTACGGCCCAGGCAAATCACCCGAGGCAGTCGCGGCGATCGTCGCCGAGTTGCTGCGGGCTGGCACCGGCCCAGTTCTTTTGACCCGAGCCGATCCGCAACAGCGAGAAGCTGCGCTTGCAGTCGATGGCGACGCGACGATTGTCGGCACGACGGTTGTTTGGCGTCGAGCGCCAACCCGGTCGCACAAGGTAGTCGTCGCGTCCGGAGGCACTGCCGATCAGCCGGTGGTCGACGAATGCGTTGCCACGCTGTCGGCACACGGCATCGCTGCCACCGTTCTCACCGATGTCGGTGTCGCTGGTCTCCACCGTTTGCTGGCGCACTTCGATGTACTAGCCGACGCCGACGCGATCATCGCCGTGGCAGGGATGGAAGGCGCACTTGCGAGTGTGGTCACCGGACTTACCGCTGCTCCTGTTGTGGCGGTGCCGACCAGCACCGGTTACGGAGCCGGGCTCGAGGGTGTCACGGCCCTGCTTTCGATGATGGCGTCGTGTGCATCGGGCCTGACCGTGGTTGGTATCGACAATGGGTTTGGCGCTGCAGCGGCAGTTCTCCGGATGCTTGCAGCGGTGGAGAAAAACGTTGGCTAGGCGCGTCGCCTGGTTTCATGCCTTCTCTGGGATCGCTGGCGATATGGCGTTGGGCGCGCTGCTCGACGCAGGGGCCTCTGCGTCTGAGGTCGAGGCGCTCTTGCGGTCGCTGCCGTTTGATGGATGGAAGCTGCACGTCGAATCGGCGTTGCGTGGCGGGATTGCCGCAACCAACCTTTCGGTTGAAGTGACCGACCACAGCCATCACCGGACGGCTCGTTCGATCATCGACATGATTGCGGGTAGCGAGCTTCCAGAGCGCGTTCGCGCTCGGTCGGTCGCTGTCTTTGAGGCGCTTGCGGCTGCTGAAGCCAACCTGCACGGCACGACGATCGACGATGTCCATTTTCACGAGGTTGGTGGCCACGATGCCATCGTCGATGTGGTTGGTTTTGCGTGCGCGCTCGAAGTGCTCGGAATCGATGAGATCGCGTGTAGCCCCGTCGCCGTCGGGCTCGGGATGGTTCGCAGCGCCCACGGCGCGATTCCAAATCCTGCCCCGGCGACGGTGCGGCTCCTTGAAGGAATTCCGAGCTACGGCGTTGACCTCGGACTCGAACTCACCACGCCGACCGGTGCGGCGATCTTGCAAGCTCTGGCTGGATCGTTCGGTGCGATGCCCGCGATGCAGGTAGAGGCGAGTGGGTTCGGGGCTGGCGATGCAGTGCTCGAACAGCGCCCAAATTTGTTGCAGGTGGTCGTCGGGCAAACCGCCGATGTGGGAGCCGCCGCTGCGACCGGGCAACCGGTAGCTCTCGTTGAGACGAATGTCGACGATGTCACCGGCGAGGTGCTTGCTGACACCGTGGCAGCGTTGCTTGAGGGCGGCGCCTTCGATGCATGGATGACGCCTATTGTGGGCAAGAAGGGGC
Source organism: uncultured Acidimicrobiales bacterium (assembly GCA_938015295.1). Lineage (GTDB taxonomy): Bacteria > Actinomycetota > Acidimicrobiia > Acidimicrobiales > SHLQ01 > CALLQB01. The sequence goes on along the minus strand of CALLQB010000080.1, from coordinate 17,842 downwards.
GGCCCGCCCATGTAGTGAGCGCCCTAGGCGATCTGGCCCAGGTTGGTGATCTGACCGCGATACTCACCAGATACACCGGCACCTTCGGCGTGCGATCGCAACAACTCGAGCGGTGGCCGGTTGAGCGCAGCTTTGCCGAGGTGGTGGTTGAGGGTGAGAAGATCCGGATCAAGGTCGGTCCGCACCGGGCCAAGGTTGAACACGATGATGCGGCCCGGGTGGCAACGACGTCCGGGTTGACGGTGCAGCAGGTGATTTCTCAGGCCGAAGAGGCCTACCGTCGCACGCAGTAACGGTTCCAGCTTGGCCGCCCGTTCTGACGAAGCACCACCGGCTGGGTAGGTTGGTTGTATGTCTGAAGATCGCCTGTACTTTCGCCAACTCCTTGCTGGTCGCGACGTGGCCGCCGACGATCCACTTGCTCGCCAAATGGTCAACTTCATCTACCTCATCGGCGATCGCGAGACCGGTGAAACGGTTGTAGTCGATCCGGCATACGATCCCGCTGGCATCGTGGCAATTTGCGAAGCCGACGGGATGCAACTCACGGGGGCACTTGCCACCCACTATCACCCGGACCACGTTGGCGGTCACATGATGGGGTACGACCTGGCGGGGGTGGCCGAACTTCTCGAGCATGTGTCAGTGCCGGTGCATGTGCAGGAGCCCGAAGCCGAGCTGGTGCGCAAAGTGACCGGCTTGTCCGACGCCGACCTCGTTACCCATTCATCGAGCGACAAGGTGATGGTGGGCGAGATCGAGATCGAACTCATTCACACGCCAGGACACACGCCAGGAAGTCAATGCTTTCTGGTCGAAAATCGCCTGGTCGCTGGCGACACGCTTTTCCTTGAGGGTTGCGGGCGCACGGATTTACCCGGCGGCGACCCCAAAGAGTTGTACCACTCGCTGACACAGCGGCTGGCGAAGGTTCCCGACGAGGCGGTGCTCTTCCCAGGGCACCTGTACTCGCCCGAACCGTCGGCGAGCATGGGCGCGACCCGCGAGCACAACTTTGTGTTCAAGCCAACGTCGCAAGAGCAGTGGCTGATGATGTTTGGCCACTAGGCCCGTTAGTGTTGGGGCGCCGTTTCGTGGTCGTCGGCGTTTGATTCGGTCCACATCTTGGCGCATCGCGGACAACTCAAGTGGCGCACGCCGAGTGTCGGGTTATCGATGTCGACCCGGGCTGGACTGTCACAGCTGGGGCAGGTGAAGCGAGGTCCCTGCGGCTCCTCTTTCTTTGACAAGATGCGCTTGAAGAACGACTCGCGTTTGGATTTATCGGGCTTTTCGTCTGCTTCGAGTGGATCATCGAAGAAGGCGTCTTCCACCGTTGTTTGACTGACTGGCTGTTCGACGCCGGTTGGAGCGACCGTTTCTCTAGTGGGTTCTTCTGCGGGCCAGCCCATAGGCGAAGCTGCGGGGACAGGACTTGCTGCTTCCGGCGCGGTTGGCTCGAGCCAAAGCTGGGCGGGTTCGTCGCTGCTCGGCCATGACTGAAGCGCTGCTTGGTCGGTAGGAAGGGGAGCGGTTGGCGCGACGGGTGGACCACCAAACAGCGATGTTCCTGCGGCGGGTCCTGGCATCGAACTTGGGTCGGCGAGACCCTGGGCTGGGAATCCGGCCGGGTCAGGCAGAGCGCCGAAGGCATCTGGCACCGGTGGTGGTGGGAGGTCTGGTTGCGGCTCTGGCGCCAGCCAATCGCCGACTACGGGGGCGCCGGTTGGTGGGGCGAGTTCGTCGGCCGGAGCAATCGCCCATGCTTGTGACGGCTCGAGGGTGGTTGGGAATGGTGTGTCGTCGGCGATGGGCACAACTTCGGGGGGAGCGCTTGAGAACAGACTCGTGCGAGGGGCATTCTCGGGCTCTGCGGCGGTTGGGATCGGAGTATCCCACGATGGTTCAGCAGGGGCGCTCTGAAATAGCGAGGTCGGCTCGGCAGCTTGCGGCTGTGTCTGGTCGAGCGGCAGGGTTCCGTCGAGCGGCAGGGTCTCGTCAGGCGGCCATGGCTCGGGTGAATCCGCTAAGGCTGGGGGTGCTGAGGTGAAGAGGGAGGCGGGCGCAGGTTCTTCGAGAATGTGTTCAGCGAGGGCTGGCGAGGCTTCGTTGAACGGGGGTGGAGGCGGGGGTGGAAGCGGTATGTCGGTGGGGCCGACGGTCGTGTCGGCTGGGGCGTTGAACAACGTTGACGGCGCGGCTTCGTCCGACGGTGGCGGTGGTGGTGGCGGTAGCGGAGGCAGAGCCGCCAGGGGGGCCTCCGGAGCAATGGGCGTAAGTGGAGGAAGGGGAGGAAGCTCGTCGATTGGTCCGGCAAGGTCAGCGGCGGGCGCTGGTGGGGCAGGCATTGTGTGTGCCTCGAGCAGCTCCTCAAGGAGTTCCTCCGACGGAGGTTCCGGGAGGGTCATTGCATCGAAGTCTGTGTCTTCAGCTGCTGTGTCTTCAGCGGAGCCACCAAGCGCTGCTTCAGCGAAGGGTGCTTCAGCGAAGGGTGTTTCGATGGTCGGCGTTTCGTCGTTGAATTGTGCGAAAGCGTCGAGCGATGTGGATTCGTCGAATTGTGCGAAGGCGTCGGTTGATGTCGATGCATCGAACTGGACGAAGTCGTCGAGAGAGGTGGAATCGTCGTACAGGCCAGCAATGTCGCTGGCTGCCGATTCGGCGAAAGCGTCGACCAGCGGATTGGCCACGGCCGCGTCGGCATCAGTGAGTAGGGCAACGTCTTCGTCGGTCAGGGTGCTTTCGAACACCGGGGGAGCTGGCGGAAGCGGAAGAGCCGGAAGGCCGCTGTGCGCAGGCGGTTCCGGAGGCGTCGGAACTATGAGTTCGGTTGCCTCAGTGCTACTCGGCGCAGTAGTAGTGGCGTCTGCGGTAGCGAGCTCAGTATTGGTGAGATCGGTGTCGCTGGGCTCGCTGAAGAGGTCGCTTATTTCGCGCTGTTCGCGAAGCGCGCGTGCGCGCGCGGTGGCGTCACTCCAGGTTGTTGGGTTGTGCAGCGCATCGTCAGTGTGAGATGCAGTAAAACGCTCTGACAGGCTCATTGTCGTCCTCTGAGAATGGATCGCTGGTCCTATCGGCTACCAAGGTTGCGTTCGTAAGGCTTTTGAAGGGTTTGGTGAAGAAATTCGGGTGCTTTGAGAATTTGTTCGCCGATCGCTCAACTCGCCGATACATGGGCCGAATGGACCACACACCTACCCCCTCGTCCCAGTTAGGAAGAGTTGTCCATGGCTCAGTCATCGTCCGGCGAAACCGGAAGCACCAACAAAAGTATGCATCGCATTGGAAAGACGCTGCGTGGTTACGACCGCAAGGCGGTTGATCTGCTTCTTGATCGCAAGGAGAACGAGCTCGCAGATCTGCAGTCTGAGCTTGCACAGCAAAAAGTTCTACTCACCGAAGCCGAGTCAGAACGCATGGCGTTCATGCGTTCTCTTGAGGTAGCAGCGCGTGCGGCAGACGAACTGCTGGATGAAGCGACCCGAGACGCCGAAAACATTCGGAACCAGGCACAGATTGAGGCTGCCGAGGCGCTTCGAGCTGCCGAAGAAAGTGCCAAGCACACGCAGGTTTCAGCGAGCTCGGCCGCAGCAGAAATCGTTGCGGTGGCAAAGGCCGATATCGCTGGCTACGAGGACCTCGAACGACAACGCATCGATGCAGTTTCAGCAGCGTCGACCGAGATGGCAATGAAGGTTGAAGCCGATAAGGAGGCACTGTCGCGCTACCAGAACGAACTCAGCTCGTATCTCTACCAGTTGGGCCAGTATCTCATGTCTGCCTCGATCGATCCGACCATCGCGCTCCCAATCGACGAGCAACCTGCCCTCATCGCACTCGTTCCGGATGATCAAACCATTGTGCTCGCCGACCACGAAGCAGAGGAGGAGAACTTTGACGAGTTTTTCTCCGACGACATCGAGCAGGATAAGAGTCGTGACTGGATCCTGAAGGAAGCAAAGAAGTAGTAGACACCTTGGGTGCTTACACGTGCCCTCGTTGTGTTCTTTGTTTTCGCGGCCTTTGTCGTTGCCGGGTTTGTTGTTACGAGTTCGCGGGTAGACGAGAGTCTGTTGGACGAGGCAACCTCACCTGCTGACACGATCCCAGCCCAATCGACTGCAACGCTGCTTGCGCCTCCGACTTCGGTGGCGCAAGCTCCGGTTTTGAGCTCGGTTCTTCCCGTGCCGGTCGCCACGACCGCGGTACCCCCCACGAGCATCTCCGCGACAGCAGAGGCCGTCCCGCGAAGCGGGTCAGGTGAGCTACTTGTTGCTGCCACCGCCGGTGATCGTGCTGGTACCGGCGAGCTCATCGAGTATTCGGTGGCTGTAGAAGTCGAGACAAACCTTGACCCGGACGAGATTGCGCAGTTTGTCGAGGCCGTGCTGGCCGATCCGCGCAGCTGGATCGCCGAGGGAGATCTCGCCTTTCAACGAGTGCCTCAGGGTGGCCTGTTTACCGTCGTCATCGCCACGGCAGAAACCATCGACACGATGTGCGTCCCGCTGCGGACAAACAGCTATTTCTCGTGCGCCCGCAATGGCTGGGTGGCGTTGAACCTGAACCGGTGGATGTCTGCAACCGACTCTTGGACTGCCGAGCTCATCGAGTATCGCAACTATGTCGTTAACCACGAGATTGGCCATTACCTTGGCCGGCCTCACGTGCAGTGTCCCGGCAGCGGACAACTAGCCCCGGTGATGATGCAACAAACCAAAGGCCTCGGCAACTGCGAACCAAACGGCTGGCCCTACCCCTAAAAAGCGGAATCTCGTGACACCAGACGACAACATTTGTCGCCGTGTGTCACGAGATTCTGGGGTTTTGGAAGGTTTTGGGGGATTAGCCTTCGTCGGTGGCGCTGAACTCGATGCGTCGGTTCTGGCGCTTGCCCTCGGGGGTTGCGTTGTCGGCGACCGGTTCGCCTTCGCCCTTACCGATTGCGGTGAGACGATCAGCCGAGATGCCGTTGTTCGTGAAGTAGCTGAGCACGGCGTTGGCTCGGGCGTCGCTGAGCTCGAGGTTGGCGGCTTCTGAACCGTCGCTGTCGGTGTGGCCCTCGATGGTGACCGCAAGGTCCGGATCCTGGTTGAGGATCGAGATCGCTTGATCGAGAACATCGGTCGCTTCAGCAGTGAGCTCGGCGCTCGATGGGGCAAAGAGCACGTCGCCGCCGGTGGCGAACACGGCGTTGAGGTCAGCGAGAAGCGACTCGTCGGTGGCCAGCACGGTGAGCTCGTCGCTTACCGTCATATCGACGGTTGAAGCAACGGTCTCCGCATCAGAGACGATGGCCGTGCGGGTCGCCGGATCGGGAACTTCACCGACGAGGGCGAGCGTCCCGCCCTGGAGTTCGGTGTTTTCGTTGATCGTCAGTTCATCGATGATCGTAATTCCCTGTGGTTCATACTGCTGGCCGAATCCGTCGATGACCGCTGCCCGTGTGACCTCGTCGGGTACTTCGCCAGCGATAGTGATCGCACCGTCGGCGTACGTGCCGGTGAAGGCGACCGGGGTGATAACGGGTGCAGGTGCAGCGGTGGTCGTTGGCGCGGGTGCAGCAGTAGTTGTGGGCGCTGGAGCGGCGGTAGTTGTGGGTGCCGGTGCAGCGGTGGTGGCCGGTGGAGTGTCGTCTTCGGCGACGACCAGGTTGTTAGCGACGCGGGTGACGCCGTCGACATCGGCGGCGGTTTCGCCTGCCTGATCCTTCAAGGCCTGGCTCGCCACGACGCCGGTGAGAGTGATGACGCCAGCGCGTTCACGCACGTCGACCTCGTTGTCGTCTTTGCCAATGGTGTAGTCGTCGTCGACGAGAGCGTCTTCGGTGCGCTCGAGCAGGTCGTCGTCGTCGTCGGAAGAAGTGATGCCCAGGTCAGAGGCCGCATCCGAAACTTGGCTGCATTGACTGAGGCCAAGTGCTCCGCCCAAAAACAACAAGAGCACCGCCAGAGCGAGGGCCAAGTTCTGGTCGTCGGCCGACCACGACCATCCCATGAACGGTTTCTTACGATCGTCGTCGTCGTGACGAGGAGCTCCAGTGTTTTCAGTCATGTGTGCGCCCTATTTAGGAAAAGTATGCACATAGTAGACGTCGTAGTCGGGTAAAAGTCGCGGATAGTCTTTGTTGTGGCACTGAACGACCTTCTTCCGCCGGCAAAATCATCGCCCCGTTGTGCTGAGTTCGCCGCACAACTCGGGGTCGATCCGGTTGGTTCGGCCTTTCGGGCCGACCTTGTTCTTTTGGTCGAGACGCCGCTTCCCTGGCCGAAACCGGTCAATGAACACCCGTTGTTGAAGCCAGTATTTCCGTTGATGCGCGGGTCGGCGCTACCGACCCGGATTCTCGCCTACGAGCCGAAAAATGGCGGCGTCGAAGATGTTGCAGACCAAACGAGGGTCGTGATCTTTCGTCGGAATCGTCAAGGCAGTTTTGTGCGGTCGGATCTTCTGGTGCCCAATGCGAACCTTCGCGACGAAGTGTTCGCCGTCGTTTCAGACCCGAGTTTTGCTGACGAAGAACTCGCCAACACCAAACCATCAGCGCTACTGGTCTGTACTCAGGGTTCTCACGATGTTTGTTGTGGCTTGCAGGGTGCAACGCTCGCCGCTGAGGCCACGGCAACACACCGCGACGTCGAAGTGTTCCGTGTGAGCCACACGGGAGGCCACCGATTTTCGCCCACCGCGGTCACCATGCCCGACGGTCGCATGTGGGGTTTTGTCTCGAATGCCGACCTCGAGATGCTCGTCGACCAGCAAGAACCGGCCGACCGGGTCGCTCATCGATGCCGGGGTTGGATCGGTGCCCCGTTGGGGGCTGGTCAAGCGGCAGAGCGCGCGGTATTCGGCCTTGTGTCCTGGGATCTCGACAGTATGGAACGCACGGTCGAAGTTTCTGCAGCGAGCCCCGTCGCTGCTGGCGACGCAGCACCGCTCGCCTGGCAGGTCGAAGTTACGGCCGCACATCGCGTTTGGTCGGTCGGCGTCGCCATCGCACGCGAGGTGCCAACGGTCTCGTGCGAAATGCCGGGCGGTTTGCCGAGCAAACCAGGACGCGAGTTTGTGGTGACATCGATAGAAGAAAGAACAAAGAAGTAGAAGAAGTAGCTCAGCCTTCGCTGCGGTAGAGGTCGGCGTGGTCGGCGCGCAGCGCCACCTTCTGAACCTTGCTCATCGCGTTGCGGGGCAGTTCGTCGATGAATAGGTAGGTCTTTGGTTGCTTGAACCTTGCGACCCGGTCGCTGATTGCTTTCTCGATTGACGCAGCGTTTGCACTTTCGGGGCCGTCGAGCACCACAAACGCCGTCACGGCTTCGCCGAGGTCATCGTGGGGAAGACCGACAACAGCCGATTCAAAGACACCGTCTGCCTCGTTGATGCACAGTTCGACCTCGCGCGGATACACATTGAATCCGCCCGAAATAATCATGTCGCCGGCGCGTCCGTCGAGCGTGAGTCGGCCGTCGTTGTCGAGGCGCCCGATGTCGCCGGTGATGAACCAACCATCGGCGGTATGCTCCGACGCCGTCTTTTCGGGGAGCTGCCAATAGCCGGCGAAGAGTGTGGTGCCTCTGATCTGCACCGAACCCGGTGTGTCTGCTGCTGATGGGACGCCGGCGTCGTCAACAACTCGCAAGTCGACTCCGGGCATCGGAAAGCCAACGGTTCCTGCGGGCCGGTCGCCTGCAAGCGGGCTCGAGGTGATGATTCCTGCTTCGGTCATCCCGTAGCGGTTCAGGAGAACATGCCCGGATTTCAGCGTGAACTCGTCGTGCTTGTCGGCGGGTAGCGGCGCAGACCCGGAGGTGAACAGTCGCATGTTGGTGCATTGGTCAGGGGTGAAGCGCTCGGCACGGAGAAGCCGGTTGTAGATCGTGGGCACGGCCATCAAGACAGTGGCATCGGGCAGAGCGTCGATTGTGCTTTCGAGTTCGAACTTTGGGTGGAACAACACAACAGATCCCCCCAACATTGCGGGGTGAAGAGCAACGAACAGTCCATGTACATGGAAGATTGGCAGCACGTGAAGTAGTACGTCGTCGCGTTGCCATCCCCATGCTTGGTGCAGTCCGTGGGCGGTGGCAGCGAGTCCTGCGTGGGTGAGCATGGCGCCTTTGGAACGCCCGGTGGTTCCCGACGTATACAACATGGCAGCGATGTCGGTCGGGGCGCTCTCGACAATGCCGGTGAAAGACTCGAAGCCGTCTCCCGCAGTGTCGGCCAACTCGGCCAACGATCCATCGCCCGATACCCCCAGCGTCAGCAGACGCAGCGGATTATCGCCCTCAAGTTCGGTGACGATGCTGCTGAAGACCTCGAAGTGCTGCGGCTGGCAGACAAAGATTTCTGGACGTGCATCGCCCAGAAAGAACGAGACTTCCTCGGGGGTGTAGGCCGTGTTGAGGGTGACGAACACGACACCCATTCGTAAACATGCCAGATACAACGCGACGCCATCGGTCGATTTTTCGACTTGGACAACAACTCGGTCGCCAGGTTGTGCGCCCCGGTGACGAAGGGCTCCAGCGAATTGTGCCGACCGGGCGTCGATGTCGCCGTAGGTAAGGGCTTGACCGGTAGGCATCCGCAAGAAGGTGTGGTCGAGACGGTCGGCAAACGCTTGTCGAAAAACGCTGTACAGATTGTGATTGTCAGAGGGTGCAGAGGCTCGGGTAGTGGTGGTCACGGCCTGACATTACGGCGTTTGATGTTTCGCCGACAGCACAGGAAGGATTGGGCATACCGTGTCGTCGTCGGGGGCGAAGCCCAATCTGCTCGGCTTGCCGTTACCGTTGTCTGCTGTGGTGAAAGGACGTGGTCGGCGACTGCTTCAATTTCTTTGCGCGCTTGGCGTCTTTGCGGCGTTGCTCGTTTCTTCCTGCTCGTCCACCGATCTTGGCGATAACTCCGTTGCAATCACGAGCGAAACTGAGCAACCCGACGGCGGCGACGAAATAGCCGCGATCGACGCGTCGCAGATCGTCGAGGCAGAAAAGCGGCCAACGACCTCTGAGACAGCGGTGAGCGGCGCTAACCCCGAGCGCTTCGAAGCTGTTGATGTCCCACCCAAGCTGCAGCCCTTGCCGCCAAGGCAAACCGAAGGGGCAGCCGAGGGGGCAGCCGAGGGGGCAACGGAATCGCTTGTCGAGGAGGTGCCTGTCGATTCGCCCGCAACCGAAACCGAGATTGCGCCAGAGTTCACGACGCCGCTCGGTGAGGCGATCCGGTATGTCAACGGTGTAGGCGGCGACGACGGTGCCAGCGGCACTAGTCCTGAACAAGCGTGGCGAACGCTCGGCGCTGCCCTCGACCGGTTGCAGGTGGGGATGACGCTGTTTGTCATGGACGGGGTCTACAACGAGCACCTCCATGGCGTGCAGGGCCACTATGTAATCAATGGCTTGCAAGGGTCTCCCGACCAGTGGACTCGGGTCCTGAATATGCCGGGTCATCGACCAAAGATTGAGGTGACAAAGGCGACCGGGCTTGAGGTGATCAACAGTTCCTATGTTGAAGTCGCTGGGTTTGAGATCGAGGGTGTGGGTTTCAGTGGCGACATGCCTATGGAGCAGCGTCGAAAGCCCCGCGGCATTCTCGGCGTTGAGGGCCACCACTTCTACTTTCACGATCTCGTCGTGCACGGTTTGCCCCACAGCGGAATCGCCGGGGGCCTCAATACATCGCATTTCCGCATCGAAAACAACCTGGTGTACGACAACGCCCTCTGGAGCGACGAGGGTGGTTCGGGAATTTCGCTGTGGCGGTTGTCAAACGTTGGTGGTGGCGACGATGCCGACGGCTACTCGAACTACATTGTCGGCAACACGATGTACCGCAACGAGAACCGTGAGCGGTGTGGGTGTGTCGACTACCGGTCGATAACCGATGGCAACGGCATCATCATCGACCAGAGCAAGATCAACGACTATCAGGGCCGCACTCTCATCGCTGCGAATGTGGCGTTCAACAACGGTGGTCGGGCAATCAATATTCATGAGTCGGGTCGCGTCGACATTTTCAACAACACCTCGTACCACAATTCGTTCACCGCCGAACTCGACGGTCCTCGAGCCGAGATTGCTGCGTATAACAGTTTTGATGTGCAGGTGCAGAACAACCTGCTCTGGCCGTCCGCTGGTTTGGCGCACATATTTTCTAACAGCGAGGTCGGTTCGACGAACAACCTGTACGTTGGCGCCGAGTCTGGCCAAGATGGCGCAAATCTGCTGGTCACCGATCCGCTAGTTGCTACGGCGTCCACCGATCCCGAGATTGCTGACTTTCGTCCGCTGAATGGCTCACCGGCGCTCGGCGCCGGTACGGAAGGTCGAACGATCGGCGCCTATCAGAACGGGTAAAACTGCGTGATACGTTGATGATCTTTCGTCGTCTGCAAAGGTCCGAGCGTCATCATGCATTCCACCCCCCGGGCCATCGTGCCGGCGATGTTGGTGTTGCTTGGTCTGCTCGTGAGTCTTATGGCTCTGCCTCGGGTTGCTGGTGCAGAGGGCCCGGGTTTCGAGGGCCCGGTATTCGAGGGCCCGGTTCTCAACAGAACGGTTGTCGAGGGCACGTGCGTCGTCAAGGTGTTCTCCGATCGCAATGTTCGCTGCGGCACGATTACCGTGCCCCTCGATCGCAACCTGCCGACTGGCATGCAGGTCACCTTGCCGTACATCGTCTTTGAGGCTCCGGCGGCAACCCGCCGGAGCGACCCCATCGTCTACATCGATGGTGGTCCGGGTGGCAGCACGGTTGCGGGTCTCGGCAAGGTTGCCGATCTCGCGTTCGCGGGAGTCATCGCCGATCGCGATCTGATCGTGTTCGACCAACGAGGTACTGGTTTCGCCGAGCCGTCGATCCGGTGCACCGAAACGGCGTTTGCGTTCAACGACAACGCGTTCGTTGATGCGATGGGTGCCTGCGGCGACCGTCTGGTTAGCGAAGGCATCGACGTATCGAAATTCGCCACCGACGATGTCGCAGCTGATCTTGAAGACCTCCGCGAAGCGCTTGGGTACGGGCCCTGGAACTTGTTTGGAATCTCCTACGGCACGACCGTGGCGATGGCTGCGGCCCGCGACTTCCCCGACGGGGTTCGCACCGTCACGCTCGACTCTGCCTACCCACAAGGTCTCAATACCGACGACCTTGTACCCAACGCCTCGGAGGCCTTCGACGTTTTGGCCGACGGATGCCGCCGTCGATCGGCGTGCCAGCGCTTCTTCCCGCAGGTGGCCGACGGGTTCGTCGATGTCGTTACGCAACTCAACGACGCACCTGCGATCGTGCCGGTCTTTGACTTCGGCACTGGCGAGACGGTGCCCTTCACTGTCACCGGTTCGGACTTCGTCAATTTGGTCTTCGGGCTGATGTACTCCGCTGACCTGCTGACGTATCTCCCTCGTCTTATCGCCGAGACGTCGAACGGCGACTACACGATGTTGTCGACTGCGTTGGGCGGTATCGATTCGGCGTCGCCAACTCCTGACCCGGAGGTCATTGACCGTTCGGCATTTGTGCAGGAACGGTATTTTGCGACCGAGTGCAACGAACGCTTTGCCTTTTTGACTCGCGAAGACATGGTGGCGAAGAACAGTCCCTACCCCGAGCTTTGGCCCAGCTTCTATTCGACGGTTGATGCGGACACGACGTTTCGTGTGTGCGAGGCCTTTGGCGCTGGCCAGGCGCCCGACACCGAGAACGATCCAGTCGTCAGCGACGTGCCAGCGTTGGTTCTTGCTGGGACTTTCGACCCGGTAACGCCGCCGTCGTGGGGCGAGTTTGCAGGCGAAGGGTTCACCGTTTCGACAGTCGTCGAGATTCCCAACGGATCTCACGGGGTCTCTCCGGCAAACGAGTGCGCCGCTGCGGTAATGACCGACTTTCTTAACGATCCAACAAAGGTCGCCGGGCTCGTTGGCACTGGGGGCACTGACGACACTGGTGGCTTCGGCGCTGGGTGCCTAGCCAGCGAGAAAGCACCGAAGTTCCAGACCACCCGACAGGCCTCGCGCGTGCGCATGCGAAACGTCCGTCACAACGTCGATGGATTTGTTGTTCGGACAAAGGCGCCAGGTTCATGGGAGTACATCGGTGGCGGAATCCGAGTTCGCGACAATGGCCCCCTCGATCGCAACACCGCCCTCGTGTCGTTTGCTCTCGCAGCCAACACCGCCCGCGCTGCGATTCGCGAAGCCGGCACGCTCTTCCCGGACGGCGTCGAACTCAAGGATCGCGGCGACATCAGCACCGATAGCGGTACCTGGCGTTGGCTACGGGTTGCCGACGGAGGATTGTCGTTCGACGTTGCGTTGTCGAAGCGAAAGGGCGTCTGGTTCGCGGTCGTCCTGGTGAGCGAACCCGACGAGGCGCGTCGTTTGCGTCGGGTGGTTTTCAAGCCGGCGCTTAGCCGGTTCATTGTGGCTAGCGAAGATGTCGTGATTCAGCAGGAAACGATGCCGAGTCCGACGTCGGATCAGTTGTCGTTCGTGCGCGGCGCAGATGAGGCCGACGAAATCGCTGATTTCTGGGCAGAGCTTGTCGACGAGGTCGGGCCCCTGGTCGATCTGACCGTCGGCACCCGTGTGACTACCAGATAACCGTTAGGGCCCACAGCGCCCACGCTGTGACCATCACGATGCCGAGGGCGAAGTCGACAACAGCACTTTTGCCGAACCCGCGTGCGACGCCCTTGGTGGCCCGCCAGGCTGCATTGAAATCCTGAAGCCGCAGGTATTCGGCAAGCAAAATGCCGGCGAGCCCGCCGACGAACAGCCCGATCACCGGTATGACGAAGAAACCAATGACCGCGCCGACGAGGCCGATCAGCTGCGACGAACCGTCGGCGCCAGAGTCGTCGGCGGCCTTTTTGGGAATGATGATGCTGCTGGCAATGCTGAGGGCCACGCCGCTCGTCATGATGACCATCACGAGCACGCCGAGCGATCCGAAACCGACCGCGAATCCGTAGATCAGCGCGGCGAACCACAAAACGAGGATGCCGGGCAGCACGGGCACAGCGATGCCGGCGAGGCCGATCGCCATCGCAAGTGCTACCAAAAACGTCCATCCCCCGGGGCCCACACCGCTGACTCTAACGAAACATGCCGGAAACAAGATGCACACGCGGAGGTAACGACGACCAAACAAACGAGAAACACGCCCTACCTATCTTCGAGAGTGTTCAAACAAACGACGTGTCCGCCAAGGTCGCCGGACCACCGATCAGGAGAGAATTATCGTGAAACGCAAGATTGCACTTGCAGCGCTGGCAGTTGGAGGTATGGCCGTAGTGCTCGCCTCACCTGCCGCTGCGCAGGAAGTCGATGCCGCGACCTATAACAAGTTTGTCCTCGACAACTTGTGGGTATTCATCGCCGGCATTTTGGTCTTCCTCATGCAGGCCGGTTTCGGTCTGGTAGAGGCGGGCCTTACCCGTTCAAAGAATGTCGCCAACATCATGGCGAAGAACCTGGCTGACATGGTCGTGGGCACGTTGTGCTTCTTCGGTGTTGGTTTCGGTATCGCCTTCGGTGGCGGGAACAAGTGGTTCGGGGACTCACTGTTCTTCCTGAGCGACGCCAACCTTCTTGGCGCCGACCAGAGCGAGGGCCTGACCAACGGCACCCTGTTCTTCTTCCAGGTTGTGTTCGCCGCTACTGCGGTAACCATTGCTTCCGGAGCGATGGCAGAGCGCACCAAGTTCACGACCTATCTCATCTTCGCTGCGTTTATGACAGCGATCATCTATCCAGTTGTTGTTCACTGGACGTGGGGCGGCGGCTTCATCGCAGAGCTCAGCATCGGCGATGCGGTCTACAGCGACTTTGCCGGCTCGACGGTTGTGCATTCGACCGGTGGTTGGGCGGCCTTGATGGGCGCCCTGCTGCTTGGACCACGTCTTGGCAAATACGCCAAGGACGGAACGCAACGTGCGCTTCCCGGCCACAACATCGTGTTCACGGTTATTGGTGTGTTCATCTTGTGGTTCGGTTGGTTCGGCTTCAACGCTGGTTCTGAACTTCTTGCTGACGAACTTGTGCCGTTCATTGCGGTCAACACCTTGATTGCTGCTTGTGGTGGTGCCGTCGGTGCGACTGTCGTCATCTGGGCAAAGTCGGGTGTACCTGATGTGGCCATGATCGCCAATGGTGTTCTTGCTGGTCTTGTGAGCATCACTGCTGGCACCGGAACGATGACTCCTATCGGGGCGCTCATCACCGGCTTCCTCGGTGGCTGCCTGGTTGTTGTCGCCGTGCTGTTCTTCGACAAGATCAAGATCGACGACCCGGTTGGTGCAATTTCGGTTCACGGCATCTGTGGTGTCTGGGGAACCTTGGCCATTGGTCTGTTCGCCAAGTATGACGATGCGTTTCTCGGCCGTGAAGATGCTGGCCTGTTCTACGGTGGCGGCATCGACCAGCTGTTGATGCAGGCACTGTTTGTTGTCATCGTCGCAGCGTGGGTGCTCACCACTACTGGCATCTTGTTCAGCGTCCTCAAGGCCACCATTGGTCTTCGAGTCAGCGAAGAAGAAGAGCTTGCTGGCCTCGACGTGATGGAACACGGTGGCCCCGGCTACCACACCGAGAGCTTTGGCGGAGTGGGCGGCGGAGGCGTTCCAGCTGGCGCAACCATGGCTACTCGGGCAACAGCCGACGTGGATGTTTCGACGACCACGCCAAACGTAGGCGCCCTGTAGCAGATCGCCAGGTCGTCCCCCCAGGGAACCTGACGAAATATCTCCCGTTGGGGTCCTTCCCACAGCGGCGAGAAAACCAAGACAAGCAGCACCCTGGCAGTGGAGCCAGGGTGCTGTTTGATTTTTGGGCAGAGTGACTAGTCAGCGCGCCGACAGCGCCCAAGACCATCGGTGTTTGTGGCCGGTGATGGTGTAGCGCTCGGCAGTGTCGGGACCGCAGGCGCCGGTGCCCAGGCCGCGAACCGCGGTGTCGATGTGCACTTCTGGCGCTGGTGCGGCATCGAGTTCGGCGAGCGTTGTTGCGGCCGCGAGTGCCGCATCGGTATGGAGGCGAGCGGTGAAAACGAAGGGGTCGTTCGCGCTGATGCGAACGCCGCCGCGTGCACCGACTGGCAGTAGCTCGGCCCACCTTGTGTCGACGTGAGCGGCGTGCTCCTGGGGCACCACATAGGGGTGGTGTTGGGCTTCGACGCTAGAACGCCACTGGCCGACTGTGGCGGCAGACCGGCGATCGGGGTACGTCTCGTCGGGGCCGAGGCCGAACCATCGCAGGTTGGTGAGCCGGTCCGCAGCGGTGAAGCACACGCCGACTCGAGGAAGGTCGGTCCATGGTTTGGGGAGGGTGATTGTTTCGTCGAACTCGATGGTGCCGTCTGGTCGGATTAGCAGCGTCTGTCGATGGATTGCGTGGTCGGTCGTTCCGAGTAGTCGACGCCGTCGCCGGACGAGCGTCCCGCGTTCAGTCGTTGTGGTGCTGAGCGCTTCGAGTTCGGCCGAAAGGTTGTCGAGGCCCCACGCAAGCCAGCGCAGGCGAACGCCGGCAACCTCGCTCATCCAGCCCTGTTTCACGCCATCGTTGTCGGTTGGCGCTCGCCAGAGCGAGGCATTGATGTCGCCGACGATGACCGGTCTGTTTTTGATGTGGATGTAGCTGATCTCGCCTGTGGATTGGTCGAAGGCTAGTTCGGTGCCGGCGGCGACGATGCTGGTTGTCGTGCCGGCGGTGGTCAAAGCCGGTCGAGCGGTGAGCGGCGTTTGTTGGGCCGTGTTCGTCTGCTTCGGTGGCCGAGCGGCTCGCAACAGCAGCTGGTTCCTCGCAACGACGTGACCAGCTGGCGCCCAGTTGGTTTTCGCAGCTAGTGACCACTCGACAAGAAGATGTACTTCGCCTGGCGCCGCCGCAGGGGTGGGCAGGTCGTAGTCGAGTTTGACGAGTCGTTCATCTGCTGCGGCAAGCCCCTTGACACGGAGTCGGCCACTCGAGGTCGCGACGCCATCGACCTGCAACGACCAGGTCAGTCGCAGATCGTCGATGTTGCGATGATCGCGTCGGTTGGCGATCCGCACCTTCGAACCCGCGGCCTTTTTGGTCTCGACCGGTTGCGCACACCAGGCGAACTCGCCGAGTGCTGGATGAGGCGTGCCGTCGGGGCCGACTAGGCCGTTGATGTTGAAGTTGACGTCGTTGGGTTCGTCGCCGAAGTGCCCGCCATAGGCCCAGTAGTCGCGTCCGGCGTCGTCGATTTCGGCGAGCCCTTGGTCTCGCCAATCCCAGATGAAGCCGCCGCCCAACGCTGGGTGAGAACGGAACGCTTCGAAGTATTCGTGCAGCGATCCATTCGAGTTGCCCATCGCATGCGAGTACTCGCACAAAATGAGCGGCCGGTCGTCGTCGCCGGTGCGTTCTGCCCATTCGGCCCAAGACACACAGATGTCGATGGGTGAATACATTGGACAAACGATGTCCGTGACGAGCCGCTCGGACGCCGACGGTGGGTCGGTGTTGAGTATCGGGTTGTTTACCGAGAACCGGTGTTGGATGGCGCCCTCGTACTGCACGAAGCGGGTCGGGTCGATGCGGCGCACCCATCCGGCCGCCGCATCGTGGGCTGGGCCGTGGCCCGACTCATTGCCCAGCGACCAGCCGATGATGCACGGGTGATTTCGGTCGCGCAGCACCATCCGTCGGGTGCGTTCGACGATGGCGTTGTGGTAGCGGTCGTCGAGGGCAAGCGATGCGAGTCTGGCGTGTGATTCGACGTTGGCTTCATCGATGACATAGAGGCCGAGTTCGTCGCACAGGTCGAGCAGCCGGTGATCGTTTGGATAGTGAGCAGTGCGAACGGCGTTAACGTTGTGCCGCTTCATGGTGACGAGGTCCTCGCGGAGTTCGTCGACCGTGAGGGTTTTGCCAGTGACGTGGTGGTGGTCGTGCCGATTGACACCTGAGATGAGTATGGCCTTGCCGTTCACGAGGAGACGTCGGTTCGTGACCTCGACTCGGCGAAAGCCGATCCACAGTGCATGTGCTTCGGTGACGTTGCTTGAAGCGTCGAGGAGTTCGACGATGAGTCGGTATCGCTCGGGGGTTTCGGCTGTCCACGGGTTGACGTTTTTGATGCTCGTTTCGGTGGTTGCTTTGCTGCCGGTGAAGGCATAGGCAGCGACAAGCTGATCGAGTGCGCCGCCTGAAGCCCACGTTGCAACGGCCGCTTGTGGCAGTTTCGCCACGGTGCGGCCTCGCGCGGTTTCTACCCGGGCCCGTATCGAGTGCCCAACGCCTTTGGGCACATCGACGACGATCTTGAGATCGCCGGCGCCCGACGAGGGGTCGAAGTCGGCAACGGCGACGATGTCGTGAATGTGTACTGGATTGCGGGCTTCAAGATGCACCGAACGATGAAGCCCGCCGTGCCACCAGTGGTCTTGGTCCTCAATCCAGGTCACGTCGCCGTAGCGAATCACCATGACGGCGAGCGTGTTTTTGCCGCGGGTGAGATGTGGCGTGAGATCGAATTCACTGGGAAGTCGCGAGTCCTTGCCCATCCCGACGAAGTGGCCGTTGCACCACACCACGGCGATGCTCTCGGCGCCGCCGAGGTGAACGATGACGTCTCGCCCTTTCCATGACGTTGGCACGTTGAAGCTGGTGCGGTGCAGGCCAGTCGGGTTGTGCGCAGGCGCCTCGGGCGGATCGAGCGGCCACGGCATGATGATGTTTGTGTAGTGCGGCTTGTCGCCGGTGTCCTGGCGAGTCCAGCAGCCTGGGACGTCGAGGGTGCGCCAGGAGGAGGTGTCGTACGCTGGTTGCATCCAGCCTTCCGGAGCGGCGTGTGGCGTATCGACAAGGCAGAA
>CALLQB010000079.1 GCA_938015295.1 uncultured Acidimicrobiales bacterium | reverse complement strand
GGTACGCACGGTGGCAGACCCGTCGACTAGCGGTTGTAACCTCGGCGGTGTGACAACGCGTGTTGGAGTATTTGGTGCGGCTGGCCGCATGGGTCAAGAAGTCTGTCGAGCTGTCCTTGCGGCCGACGATCTCGAGTTAGTGGCCGCCGTCGACCCACCCGCCGCAGGGTCATCGCTTCGCGACTTTGGCGTCGAGTCGGCTCTCGTGATCGGCGACTCTGCAGATGCGTTGGGCACAGCCAACGCCGACGTGGCCGTCGACTTCACCCATCTCGATGCCGCACGAATCAACATGGCGTGGATGGCCGAAAACGGTGTCCATGCGGTGATCGGCACGTCGGGTTTCACCGATGCCGATATCGCCGGTATCGAGGCCAGTTTCGTCAACAGCAACTGCGTCATCGCCGCGAACTTCACCATCGGTGCGGTACTGATGATGCGGTTCGCAGAACTCGCAGCGCCGTTCTTCGACACTGCCGAGATCATCGAATATCACCACGAGACAAAGGTCGACGCGCCGTCGGGCACTGCGCTGATGACCGTGCAACGCATGGCCGATGCTTCCGATGAATGGATCGATGACCCAACCACATCAGAGGCGTACCCCGGCGCACGGGGTGGCGTGGGGCCCGCTGGAATTCGGGTGCACTCGGTTCGCATGCGCGGCGCCGTAGCGAACCAGGAAGTCATCCTTGGCACAAGCGGCCAAACGCTGACTATTCGCCACGACTCGATCGACCGCTCGAGCTATATGCCCGGGGTGTTGCTCGCGGTACGCGGCGTGACTGAGCGCCCTGGTCTCACGATGGGGCTCGACGACCTTCTCGGGTTGTAGTAGGTCCTCGGAGTTGTACCGCTTCGCGTTAGGTCCAAAATGGTTGTTATCGCACGCGTTCGTGCTGACCCTTTTCGCGACGATGATTTTCCTCGGCGTTTGGCAACTGCAGAGACTCGACGAACGCAAAGAAACCAACGTGCTCATAAGCCAACGCGCTGACGCCGAACCGTCGGGGCTTCCGGAGGGGCTCGCCGAGGCGGACGCAGCTGGCGGCGACGTGCGGTTTATTCGGGTTGAAATGACCGGATCCTATGTGGGCGAAACACTGTTCATCGATAACCGCACGATTGAGGGGTCGCCGGGGTCGTGGCTGGCAACACCGTTCGAGACCGGTGACCTCACCATCGTTGTCATGCGCGGATTTGTGGGGCGGGCCACTGCGCTTGGCGCTTCTCCAGCCGACCTCGCAGCGCCCAGCGGAGTGCAAACCCTCACCGGGTTACTGCAGCCCGGAGCCAGTGGAGGAGCGTTTGCCGAGGGCCGTGAGGGGCTCGCTGCGATTTCTCGTCCGAATATCTCTGCGGTAGCCGAACGGTTGCAGCTCGACCTCGTGGCCCCGTATTTTCAACTCGAAGAACCGGCTGAATCGATCGCAACCCCGGTGCCGCGGCCATCGATCGATAACGGCCCTCATCTCAGCTACGCCGTGCAATGGTTTTTGTTCGCCTCGCTCGCGGCGATCGGATATCCGTTGATTCTGCGACGAGTTGCTCGCGAAAAAAGCCGCGTTCGGCCCGAAACCGCCTTATCGCGGAGCTGATTGGACTGCTAACTTCACTCTATGTCTGAATCCGCTCACGCTGAACTGTTGACGCTGCACAGCCTTCGTCTCAAGGGGTTTATCGACGCGGCCGAAGCCGCCGAACTCGCCGGCCTCGACCCTTCGATTGTTGACCCGCAGCTGGCCAACGCTGCTGAGGCTGGCCTCGTCATCCACCGCGAAGGTCGAGTTTCCGGCTGGCAGCTCACCGCCGATGGTCGAGCACGAGGCGAAGTGCTTCTCGCCGAAGAACTCGATGCCGCTGGCGCTCGTGAAGGTGTCGACGCCGCCTATCGGCGTTTTCTCGAGTCGAATCAGGATTTTTTGTCGATCTGTACCGACTGGCAGGTACGCGACGTCGATGGTGAACAAACGCTCAACGACCATACCGACCCCGCATACGACGCTGGCGTGATCGAGGCGCTCGCTGGCATCGACACACGGGTGCAGCCAATCGTTGCCGACCTCGCGAGCCTGCTCGATCGCTTTGCCTCATATGGACCAAGATTCGCCGATCGCCTTGCCAAAGTGCAGGCGGGCGATACCGATTGGTTCACCAAACCCATGATCGACTCGTACCACACGGTGTGGTTCGAACTCCACGAAAACCTCCTCGCTACCCTTGGTATCGAGCGGGCGAAAGAAGGGCACTAGATGTCGCCACAGTTCGGTCGTGTCCTCACGGCAATGATCACCCCATTTGCCGCTGACGGGTCACTCGACCTCGAGGGCGCCGCGGCGCTCGCGAAGTGGCTGGTAGAGCAGGGCAATGAAGGTTTGGTCATCGCTGGCACCACCGGTGAAAGCCCAACCCTGAGTCACGACGAACAAATTGCCCTCATCGCGGCAGTGGTCGAGGCAGTTGATGTGCCGGTTGTCGCCGGAGCTGGCAGCAATGATACCCGTGCCGCAGTCGAGCTAACCGAGCGCGCTACCGAGGCGGGCGCGGCAGCCATCCTCACGGTGACCCCGTACTACAACCGTCCCTCGCAGGAAGGTCTTCTTGCGCACTTCAGCGCTGTTGCAGAAGCGACCGAACTGCCGGTCATGCTCTACGACCATCCGGGCCGCACCGGTAAGAAGATCGAGACCCGAACGATTCTCCAACTAGCTGACTCGGTCGAAAATATCACGTCGCTCAAAGACGCCTCCGCAGACCCCGGCGAAACCGCTCGGCTGATCGCAGCTGCGCCGGAAGGCTTCGAGGTGTACTCCGGCGACGACGGGCTCACGTTGCAGCTCCTCGCCGTCGGTGCCGTCGGCACGATTGGTGTAGCGACGCACTGGGTTACCCCACACGTCGCGGAGATGATGCAGGCGTTCTTCGACAAGAGCGATCCGGCTCTAGCGTCAGAAATCAACCAACGAATGCTTGGCTCGTACGATTTCGCGAGCCAGCACGACGCCCCAAACCCGCTGCCGGCAAAGGCCATGATGAAGGTGCTTGGCCAGCCTGGCGGCGACTGCCGTCTACCGATGGGCCCCGAGCCGGCAGACCTCACCGAGAGGGCCCGCCAGGTGGTCGCCGGGCTCGCAAAGTAGCGGCGAGAGCTCAGATCTCACGAGGCTCAGCCAGATCCGGCTGGGAGTGCCTTTGTCGTATCCGGCCCAAGGGCGCCGGTTGAGGCGCGAGAACAGCTACCGTCACAGGTATGGCAACTGAAGTCCGCATTACATTTCTGGGTGGTCTCGGGCAGATTGGTCGCAATTGTGCGACGATCGAGACCGACGACGAACTCCTTATTCTCGACTGCGGTCAGATGTTTGGCGACGAAACCCTTCCCGGCGTCGACGCAATCCTGCCCGACTTCACCTACATCGTCGAGCGAGCAGACAAGCTTGTTGGCTGCATCGCAACCCACTCGCATGAGGATCACATCGGCGGGTTTCCCTACCTTTTGCGCGATCTTGGAGACCGTAAACCGGTACCAATCTGGGGTTCGAAGTTCACCCTCGGCATGATCCAAGGAAAGTTGTCGGAAGCTGGCATCCCGAGCCGGGCCGACCTCGTTGAAGTCGATGATGGCGAACGGGTGAAGATCGGTTCGTTCGGTGTCGAGTTCCTTCCAGTGACCCACAGCACGCCGAGCGGTCTTATTAGCTCGATCACCACACCACAGGGTGTGGTTCTGCACTCGAGCGACTTCAAGCTTGACCACACGCCCATCGATGGTCGCCGCACCGACCTTGCTCGCATTGGGGCGTTGTCGGGCGATCCTGGCATTCGATTGCTGCTCGCTGATTCGACCAACGCTGACTCGCCAGGCATGTCCGAGTCGGAAAGCTCGATTCGTAAAGGCATCAACGACATCTTTGAAGATCACGCCGAGAAACGACTGATCATCTCGGCGTTCTCCAGTCACATTCACCGAGTGCAGCAAATCGCGGACGAAGCGGTGCGGACCGACCGAGTCGTGTTCCCCCTGGGCCGCTCGATGAAACGAAACCTGCAACTGGCCCGCGACGTCGGCATCCTCACGCTGCCCGATCGCAACGTCGCCGATATCGAACGCCTCGACGACTACCCCGACGATCGTGTCTGCATCGTCGCCACCGGCTCGCAGGGAGAACCTCGAGCTGCGCTCAGCCAGATGGCCAGCGGCGATAGCAAGTTTCTTGAGCTGGGCGACAACGACGTGGTCGTGTTCAGCTCGCACCCGATCCCGGGCAACGAGGCCGCAGTCGGGCGCCTTCGCAATGCTCTCGCCCGAAAAGGTGCTTCGATCGTGCACAGCGGCAACGTGCACATCCACACCACGGGGCACGGCAAGCAGGGCGAACTCCAGACCCTGCATGCAGTCGCCAGCCCCGAGTGGTTCGCTCCTGTTCACGGCGAGTACGTCCACCTGGTTGCGCACGCCGAACTCGGTCGCTCAATGGGCGTGCCAGCCGAGCGGGTTATCCTCTGCGAAGACGGCGACCAACTGGTACTGACCGACAACAAGATCTACAGCCAGAGGGTCACCGACGGGGGGAAGGTCTATGTCGACGGCTCGATTGGTCACCTTACGCAGGACGTCATCGATGACCGACTCACCCTTGGCGAGAACGGCTTTCTAGCTATCGATGCCATTATCGACTGGGACCGTCGCGAACTCATTGGCTCGCCGAAGCTTGTGTCGCGTGGTTGGCTCGACGATGCCAGCGCGACCGAACTTCTTGCCGAAGGAACAAAGGTTGCTGAGGACGCGATTCTTGCCGGCCTCGCTGACCCTGAGGCCGCGTTCGGCGACATCGAACGGCTCACTCGTCGAGCTGTCGGACGTTGGGTGAGCGACCGCACCCGCCGCCGCCCGATGCTGGCGCCGATGCTCCGCTCCATCTCGGGCTAAGTCCAAAAACGAGCGTTCTCTTTCGTGAGCCGGCTTCCCCATAACAAACCCCGTAGTCCTGATGAGACCGCCGCGTACGCCCGCGCATGGCTGCGCGCCGATCCCGACCCGACAACTCGCCTCGAGCTGGCCGGACTACTGGGTAGCGGCCATGACGCCGAGCTCGACGACCGGTTTAACTCCCGTATCGTGTTCGGTACATCGGGGCTCCGCGGGCCTCGGGGAGCCGGACCGAACCGAATGAATCGATTGGTGATCGCCCACGCCGTCACGGCGATCATGCGGCACCTCAGTCCGCCAACGGTGGTGATTGGCTACGACGCTCGTCACCAAGCCCGCGACTACGCCAACGAAGCAGCGGCAATGGTCGCCGACCAGGGCGGGTTGGCTTTGGTCATGCCCGAGCCGTTGCCGACCCCCGTCATGGTCTACGCGTTTCGCCACTACGGCGCCGATGCCGGGCTCATCATCACCGCTAGCCACAACCCGGCCGACGACGCTGGCTGCAAGGTGTACCTCGGCGACGGAGCGCAGCTGGTGCCGCCACACGATCGCCAGATCGAGCAACTCATGGCTGATCTCGCTGACCCGCCTATCTACCCACATGCCGGTCAGGGCGGGCAGGTCTCGCGGGTGCGAAGCAAAGTCATTGACTCGTACCTCGATGTGGTTGTGCCCGACAAGCCTCATCCGGCGATCGGTGATCTCCGGGTGGCGTACACGGCACTGCACGGCGTCGCGGGCCACGTGTTCTGCGAGGCGATGACCCGTATTGGCGCATCGGCGTTTGTGGTCGAGGGGCAGTTTGCCCCTGACCCCGACTTTCCGACCGTGGTGTTTCCTAACCCTGAAGAACCCCGGTCGCTTGATGCAGTGATCGCCAAGGCGGTCGAGGTTGACGCTGATGTGGCGCTTGCCAACGACCCCGACGGTGACCGACTCGGCGTGGTGGTGCCCGAGGGCGACCACTGGCTCCAGCTCAACGGCGACCAGATCGGGATATTGCTCGGCGACTATTGCCTTCGGCACAGTTCGGGGCCGGGCCGTGTCACCGCAGCGACTGCGGTCTCCTCTCGAATGTTGTCGGTTCTGTCGGCTGCGCACGACGTGCCGTTCATCGAAACTCTGCACGGTTTCAAATACGTCGCTCGAGCAGCCGACGACCAGCTCGAAACCCGCCTCCTCTTTGGCTACGAGCCCGCTCTGGGATACGCCGTGAACGGCACCATCCGCGACAAAGACGGCATCAGCGCCGCGATCGTGTTCCTCTCGCTCATGGCCGAGCAACGAAGTGTTGGCAAGTCGGTACTACACCGGTTGGATGAGTTAGCGGTTGAGCACGGCGTGCACACCACCGCCCAGCTCGCCATCTGGTTCGAGGGCCTAGGCGCGCCGCAACGAATGTCACGAGCGATGGACGCGGTGCGCGCAGACCCACCGGCGTCGATCGATGGCCGAATCATTAGCACCACAACCGACTTTCGCGACCAGGCCGACATGCTTCGATTCGACCTCGAAGACGGTTCGCGCGTGCAGCTGCGCCCGAGCGGCACCGAGCCAAAGTTGAAGGCGTACATCGAACTGGTAAAGCCGGTGGGGCCTGGAGAACGGGTCGCTGACGTGCGGGCGAAAGCTCAAGCCGAACGTGAAAACCTTGTTGCCGAGGTTCGCCTGATGCTGGCCGAATATGGAGCCAGCTAACTGAAACTACGCGCTGTTATGACGAGGGTGCCGGATTTGTCTTCGGCGGAACCAGCGACTGCATCAACGGCGAGGCAAGCAACACCTGCAACATCTGGGCTAGCTGGCCGAACTCGTCGAGCAGTTCGTCGGTCGGGGCTTTCTCGGGGTCCATCGCACTGAGCAACTCCATGCCGACGAACAGCGCCGAGATACCAAACGCCAGATGCTCGCTCGACACGATCGATGCCGCTGGACTATCGCCGAGTGACCTCTCGATCCCCTCGGAAACCACGCCGGTCCATTCCTCAAGCTGCGCGTACAGCTGTTTTCCTTGCTCCGGGTTGCCGGCAGCTCCGGCGAACGCTTGGGCCAACATGCTGATCGACCCAAGGCGAGCATCTTCCTCGCGAAGGTCACGGGCGATGGTGACCAGTTCCGCCAGGTCGTCAGCTTCGGCGAGACGGGTGCGATACCGGTCTCGCTGTCGTTCGGTCATGGAGCCAACGGCCTGAATTACCGCGTCGTTGACGCTGCCGAAATGGTAGAAGATCAAGGCTTGGTTGAAGTCGCCAATGGCCGCGATGGCGCGAGCACTTGTGCCCACAATGCCGTTGGTTCGAAGGCACTCGAGCGTCGCATCGAGAATGCGCTTTTTGGTATCTGTTCCGGTCGACTTTTTCTTCGGAGCCACTTCGCAAGGTTAGTGGTGGTCAGCCAGACTGGAACGATTCACCGCCGGGATTTCACCGGCGGGACCGTCGAAAGACTAGACAGGAGACGTCAAGATTCGACGACGTAGTGAAGGACCACTTCGATGACCGATGGAATTCTGGCCGGCAAGGCGTTTCTTGTCACCGGGGGCGGCACCGGCATCGGCGCTGCATGCGCCGAGGCGCTTGTAGCCGATGGAGCGACCGTAACAATCTGTGGTCGAACTGAGGAAAAGCTTACGGCGACAGTCGAACGTCTTTCTGCGGGTGCGTCGGCAAACGGTGGCTCGGTACACGCGGTGGTGGCCGACGTGGTCGACGAGCAGCAGGTACAGGCAGCAGCCGAGTTCGCTTCGGCGTTCACCGGTTCACTCGATGGCGTCGTCGCAAATGCCGGCGGCGGGGGAGCGATGGGCGCCCTGCACGGTCAAGACGCTGCCGAGTTCCGTCGGGTTCTCGACCTCAACGTCGTCGGAACCATGCTCACGTTTAAACACACTGCGGCACGAATGATTGCTGCGGGTGGCGGGTCATTTGTCGGTATGTCCTCGATTGCTGGCTCGGTAACACACCCGTGGTTTGGCGCGTACCCCGTCGCGAAGGCTGGCATCGAACACTTTGTGAAAAATGCGGCCGATGAGTACGGCCCCTCGGGCCTTCGCTGCAACGCAATCGCTCCAGGTTTCATCGCGACCGAAATCATGGCGGCGGTACCCCGCGACAGCGACGTGTACGCCAGTTACCTGGTCAACACGCCACTGGGCGGCGTAGGCGAACCAACCGATGTAGGGCAGCTCGCTCGGTTCTTGCTTGGACCCGAGTCGCGGTGGATCACCGGCCAAGTTATTGCCGTCGATGGCGGTCATAGCCTGCGTCGAGGACCCGATTTCACGCAGTTTGTGGGACCGAGCCCCGACGTCGACGTCACCGCTCCACATCGCTAGCTGCTGGTTCTGCGGGCTACGGAAACGCCCGCTGCAAGAGGTCGACGAGCAGTACTGCCGCGCCGATAGCCAGCGGAACGGGTGTCGATAACAAAAGAAGGTAGGTGAGCACCCGAATCCACTTTGGGCGATCGGCGAAAGAACGATGATGGTAGTGGGCTTCAAGCTCGTCGAGTGCCGGGTTCTGGGGGCCCAAGATCTCTAGGGCCTCGTCGATTTGAGGTGTGAGAACCATCAACTCGAAACCTGCTTCGGTGACAAGATGCGGTGCGACGTGATGGGCGGGATCGCCATAAACCGCTGAGTCGATGCCGTATTCGGCCAACAAGGCTTTCGCCGTGTCAGCATCGAACTTTGTGCCGTATTCGCGAACCGTGCTCATGTTGGCGGGTCGAGGGACTGCCACGAGACTTCGATTAGCTAGTCGACGTCTTCGTCGCTGGCGTCTGAGCCTGTCGCGGGGTCGATTTCGATATCAGCATCGATTGGTTCGGCACGGGCGATATGAACGGCCTGGCTAATCAGGTTGCTGTGCGGAACGACGATGGTCTGACCTTCGCCGGTCTCCAACTCGAGACCAACCGAGTGGAGATTGATCACCCGTCCTGCAGTAGTGCCATAGGCGACCATGTCGCCCGGGTTCACAATACGTTTCACGGCACGTCCAGCGGCCAACTCGCTGGCGACGTCTCGCGACCCCAACCCAGCGACAAGTGCCGCCGTGAGTCCGATGCTGAAAAAAATCGCTGCAACAGCAAGCGTAAGAATTTCGGTGTCGATGCCGATTTGTGCGGCGGCGATCAATACCGCAAACGCGGTGATGACGCCTCGAACGATTGCCGGCACCCTGCGGCGCATTGTTGCTGAGACGTGACCGAGGCTCTGTTCGAGAACGGTCGTCACCAAGGCGCCGATAATATTTGCGCCGATCAGGACGATGGCTGCACTAAGTACCCTCGGAATGTAGGCAACGACATCTTTGGGAAGCTGTTCGAGAGCCGTTTCGTTTACGACGCCGAGGGCAACCACTAAACCAATAATAAGGCAGAGGGAAAAGACGAGACTCGCAACGCTCTTGGCGACCGCCCGAACCGACTCAGGCCGGTTCTCCTTGCTCATCGTCGCTCGGACGATGCGAGACGCGATGATCCCGACGATTAGCGAGACCACAATGGCAATAAGGGCAACGATCCACTTGGTGTCCATGTATGTTCCGGGGATCCCTCTGGCGGCTGCGGCGGCTTCTACCTGCGAGTTTAGAGGATAGTCCGGTTCACGGCCGCGGTCTATTAGCTGCGAGCGTCCGAGTTACTCAACGTCGTCGAATGGACGCTCAGTCAGCAGCAGCTGCGCAGTAGGAAGCGAGATGCCCATGAGCTCAGTGAACATCCGAAGATCCGCGCGGTTCTGCAACGAGTCAGAGATGCGGTCGTTCATGCGTGCCACAAGCCCGTCAGGCGGTTCAACGATGGAAGCGAGGAACATCCCGATGGTTGGTTCGGGCACGGCGATGGCTTCAAGAGCGGCGGCGCAACGCTCGCAGTGAGCGACGTGGTCGTCGACCTCGGCCGGGCCGCCGGTTTCTAGCCAGGTTTCAAGCTTGCGTTTCCCTGGATGGAGACGAGTGCGTTTCATGGTCGCCACTCCTCCAATGCCGACGAGAGCACCCGTCTGGCGCGAAGGAGGCGGGTTTTGACCGTAGGCAACCCTATGTTGAGCACGTCGGCAATTTCGTCGTAACTCATGTTTTCGATTTCGCGCAAAACAACGATGCTGCGTGACAGCTCGTCGAGTCTGCCGAGCGCGTCTTCGAAAGCTGTAATGGCCATTCGGTCTTCGACTGAACGTTCGATGTTGCCGCGTTGCACGCTGTCGGGAAGTAACTCAGGGTCGCGTACATCTTCGCGACGGCTGCGCAGGATAGAAACGGCCGTGTTGTGGGTGATGCGGAGTACCCAGTTGCGAAGCGGAGCGTCGCCTCGGTAGGTGGGCAATGCTTGCCATGCCTTCAGAAGTGCTTCCTGAGAGGCGTCTTCGGCGAGGTCATTTTCGCGCACGACCGAACGGGCAACTCTGTAGACGGCGTCGGAGTAGTTCTCGACCAGGTAGGTGAGTTGCATGGCCGGCTCGAGTGCGTGGATCTCGGCCGGTGAAGAAATTTCGATGGTGGGTGCAGTATTGCTGCCGTGGCTGCCAGCGCCTGCGGTTCTGCCAGCCTGCGACGACCGGCGACGCGGCGCAACTCCTGCACGGTCGGCCATAAGCAGGGGCTGCACGAGTAGTCGTTGCCACTCGTTGGTCAGCCAGTTGCGCAGTGGATTGCGCGTTTGTACCGGCGGTAGCCAAAGAGCGCCAAGGTTGGGGGATCCAACGGCAGTCATGTAACGAGGACGCAGTTCAGATGAGCAAAGTCGCGAGAATTGCGCAGAAAAGTGGATCCTTCGTTCACGCCCGTCATGGTACTCGTGTTCAGAATCACTAGGTAGTCGCACGATCGCGAACACCATGAGCTTCGTGCTGGGAACGGGTTCAGACCGGGCCCAAAGCCGTCCTCTGCCCAAGTCGGTTGGCCTTTGCGCAGGTCATAGTGGGTTTTTGGAGCTTTCACCCCGCGTCGGCTCAAGGAGACATAAGGTTCTGGCTGACCACGTCCTAGGGAGCGGCAGAAAGATTTCAGAAGTTTCTGAACTTTCTCGCGACTTCTTGAACCCGGCGAGCGTCATCCAATTGTCCTCACAGCACGGGAGAAACTAACAACAATGCTACTTGCAGACATCGATTTCGGCGGCGCCATCACTGACGCCTTCTCCGATCTCTTCTCATTCATTCCGAAGATCCTGGTATTCCTGGTCGTCTTCGTCATCGGATGGTTCGTTGCGAAATTTATTCGCAAAATTGCCCACCGACTCCTTCAGGGAATCGGCTTCGACAACATGGTTGATAAGGCCGGACTTGGTTCGTACATTGAGCGGGCCGGCTATGCCGATTCCGCTCTCTTGCTCGCCAAGATCGTGTACCTCTTCATCATGTTGATCGTTCTTCAGCTCGCACTGAGCGCATTCGGCGAAGGCAACCCCTTCTCTGAACTGTTGAACGACTTCATCAGCTACATTCCGAAAATCTTCGTAGCCTTGGTCCTCATCGTCATCACCGGCGCAGTGGCCAATGCTGTTAAAGACATCGTCCGTCCCTCGGTCTCGCACCTTGGACACGGCGGCATGATTGTCACCGGAATCGGCGCCCTCATCTGGTACATCGGTGGCTTCGCTGCCATCAGCCAGCTCGAGATCGCCTCGAACATTGTCAACGGACTCTTCAACATGATCACCGCAGCAGCGGTCTTCATCCTGGTCATCAAGTTCGGCATCGGCGGCATCCCAGCAGCCCGTGACCGCTTCTGGCCAAAGGTCTACGACAAGTTTGAAGGCGGAGGCCAGGCCTAGAGCCTGAAAGTCAGCGCTCAGGAAATCACCCGCCGATTTCCTCAGCGTCTGAAGGACCCGGGTTCCCGCCACTCGGCCTTCAGAACCGGGAGACGCCTCAGGGCGTCTCCCGGAACCTGTTCTCACTACACCTGTGAACGGATAAGAACGCTGTAGAGCACCCACCCGCCGGGAGCTCTACAGTCCCGGAGGCTGGGTTCCCGCCACCTGGACTCCGGACTGAGAGGCATCTTCGGATGCCTCTCAGTTTTTTTTGCCTACGGGCAACAGCGGAGATCATCTCGAAGGTGGAGATCTAGAGAGCGGATTTAGAGGGCAGGGCGGCCCGTGGCGGTGACCACCATGCGGCCTTCGATGAACACCTCTTTACCCTCGACCATCGCTGTCGTTTGTTCCCAAGAGGTCGAGATACTGACGTCGCCGGCGCCAGCTTTGATGGCAACGTCTCGGGCGTTGGCCTCAAGGAGCTCCGCGGTCGCTTCTCGTGCGGGTCCGATGTCGCCAAAGCTCGGCTGATCGCCGAGGTGTACTCGAAACTGGCCTTTGGTTGGCTGGCTCACCGTTGCCTCGACTGCGATACGAACCTGGCCCACAACTGAACCTACGGCGTTGGCCACATCGTGGTGGTCTGGAAGCACGATTTGGGCGCCAAGGCGCTGGGCAACGTGAGGCTCATAGATGTGGGCTG
Organism: uncultured Acidimicrobiales bacterium; assembly: GCA_938015295.1. Taxonomy (GTDB): domain Bacteria; phylum Actinomycetota; class Acidimicrobiia; order Acidimicrobiales; family SHLQ01; genus CALLQB01. Next base: position 4,230 of record CALLQB010000079.1, on the reverse strand, counting down.
GGGCGCCGATTGCGACCAGAGGGGCTCGCACCTCGACGTCGACACCAAGAAAGCCGCGGTGGTGGGCGAGTCCGGCCGACACCAACGAGCCAGCGTCGATACCGGTGCCCACCTCGGGTGTGTGCGGCAGAGCGTCGGCACGCAGAGCGATGTCGAGCACCACCGCGGCAGAATGGTCGACCAGTCGGTCGACGATCATGGTTGCGAGTTGTTCGGGCGAGTCAGCGATGACGGTGCCGTTCGACCGGCTCTGACGAGCGAGGACCTTGGCGCCGAGGAGCGCTGCCTCGCTGCTGGCGTGGGGGATAGCGTTGTGCCTCGACGGTACCGATTGCTCAGGCGTCGCAAGAACTGCGGTGGCGTCGGTCGGTGTCATCGTCGCGAGCTGAATGACTCCACGCGAGCGAAGACGATCGGCGGCGTTCATCATCAAACCGGTCGTCGCTGCTTCGGCGAGTGGGGTGGGTTTGTCGCCGATCGTTTCGAGAAGCGAACGCTCACGCGAGTCGAGCGCAAGTTTGCCGTGTTCGACTGCCGGTGTCACCGCTAAGAGGAACCGGGCATCGGTGGCCTGTTTGGGTGACTCGCGCAGTTGCCTCTCGAGTAGTTGCGTGATCTCGGGGTGCGAGAGTGCAAGGCGACACAGCGGAATTGCGCGGCGCGGCCCGACGAGCACCGGGCCGTTCGACGCACGTGAGTCAATGCGAACCTCGCTATCGCCGCCAATTCCTACGGTAACCATGTCGACGGCTTCGACCATTGTGCGATGTCCGGCGACCAGTGCTCCCGAGGTCGTGGTGGTGGGGACGCCTTGATTCACTGTCGCTATGTCGGTGGTGGTCCCGCCGATGTCGATCACGATCGCGTCGCCATCGGAAGCGAGGCCGGTCGCGAGATGTTGTGCCCCGATGACACTCGCTGCTGGGCCTGAGAGAATGGTCTCAATCGGCCGCTGGGCGGCAAAGGCGGCTGAGACGAGGGTGCCGTCGCCGCGGACGATCATGAGCGGAGCATCGACGCCGAGCTCACCCATCGAGCGGCGCACTGCGTCGACAAGGTCGGCAATCATGCTGATGAGACGCGCGTTGAGTAAGGCGGTGAGTGCTCGCCGGGGGCCGCCCAACTGCGCAGACAGTTCGTGACTGCAAGTGACCGGCTTTCCGGTTGCGGCAACGATGTGGTCGCGGACCGCTAGCTCGTGCGCTGGATTGCGCACACTGAACTTTGAGGCCACCGCAAACGCGGAAACCGAAGCGCCGACCTCGGCTAGGACAGCATCTACCGCGGCGAGGTCGAGTTGTTGGTCGACGGTGCCGTGGGCGGTGTGGCCACCGGGGACCTGCCGGACCACATTCCCGCCAGCTCCACCCGGCCCCCCAGATTTTGCTGTCCCATGAGACGTGAGTGTATTGATCCCCGCTTTGTCGAGCTCGCTCCTAGTGAAACCCATCGTGATCAGACAGGCCGGTTCACCGTTTCCCTCGACCAGAGCGTTGGTCGCGAGCGTCGTTGAAACTGAAACCACTTTCACATCGGCCGGATCAATCTCCGCGAGTGCGAGCGTCAGTGCGCCGCGCACGCCGGTGATGAGGTTGCCATGGGTTGTCGGAGCCTTGGCCTTTGCGACGACATTTTCGGTTGCCTCGTCGAGTACTGCCGCGTCGGTAAACGTGCCGCCAGTATCGATGCCAACGAGATACGACGCGGTGCTCATGAAGCTCAGGGATCGATTCGACGGAAGAGCTCGGCGGCGTCGAAGCCTGCGGCAGCGCCAGCCCCAGACAACTCCGCAGTGATCTTTGCGTGAAAGGCAGCTCGCTGATCGGCGTTCGCGAGATCGGTAATATCCATCGTTGTTTCGAACTGGCTTTCGTGTGCTTCGAGAGCAGCGACCTTCGCATCGCCAAAGCCGGTGACATCCTCGGCGTGGTTCGGCTCGTCTGTTTCAAACAACAGCAAATGGTTTGGCCGGTGGTGAGCGATGCCATGCTCAGGAAAGAAGTGGGGGTCTCGCGCCGCTACGACACCGTCGGTCACCAAGAAGCCTGCGTTGCGGTGATCAGGATGCAAACGCCAACGTTTCCAGGGGTCGTGGCCGAATACGACGGTGGGTCGGAGCTCTCTGATGTGGCGGGCGATCTCGCTGACGAGGCTTGGCACGTTGCGCAGCTCGCCATCGACTTCGCCTAGGTAACGGACTTCACCAGTGGAGCCCAACAGGTCGGCCGCTTCGCGTTGTTCACGTTGACGCCTCGCAACGAGTGCCCCGGTATCGGCTTGCGGGTCCCAGGTTCCTTTAGATCCGTCGGTGCAGATGAGATGGTGAAGCACACAACCATCGGCAGCCCACTTGGCAAAGGTCGCTCCGCACTGAAATTCGACATCGTCGGGGTGCGCAGCGATCGCGAGAGCGATCGGTGGCGTTGGGAGATTTTCGGACCGTTCGTCTGTCATGGCATGGTGGGCAGCGAGTCAACGCCGTCGTAGCTCCTGAAGGTCGTCGGCAGTATCGATGTCGAGCCCCAAGTCTGCGTCAGGGATAACCCGGACCGCTAGACCGGCGTCGATCGCTTCCTGCTGATGTTTGGCAAACGAGTCGATGCCGTAGCGGAACGTGAAGGTAGTGCCGGCCGGGAGACACAAGACGTTTGTCCCTGAACCGCGACGATCGGGAACGAGTGTTACGCCACCAAAGCCGAGCAATGCGTCGAAGGATTTTGCAAGAGGGAGGTCGCCGTGCGCAACGACGATCTCGTCGAACCCAGCAGCTCCCAAATCGTCGACCGCCGCGGAAACCGCGGCGTTCAGGCCAAGGCCGGGTTTCCACAACACCTTTGCGCCACAGCTTGCGGCCCAGCGTGCCACTCGGTCGTCGTCGCAGACCACCGCTTTGCTGAGTGGGCCAGCGGCCCGCAGAACGGCGGTGGCCATGCGGCGGGCAAGGGCGGCGCGCCCAGGGGGCCGCACGCTGGTCGCGAGTCGGCTCTTGGCGAGCGGGAACGCTTTAACGGGGACCAAGAGCACGGCAGCCACAGAACGAGGATCATACGTTGGAGCGCGGTCAGCGGCGTGGTTGCGGTTGACGATTCTTCAGCGCTTGGTGTTGCCTGCAGTACTGTCGCCCTATGGAGATTCGAGTTGGGGTAATCGGAGGCGGCTCGTGGGGTACAACGGTCGCCTCACTGGCAGCGCACAATACACAGACAACGATCTGGGCTCGTGATGAAGATGTCGTGGCAGACATCAACGAAAACCATCGCAACAGCAAATATTTACCGGACCACGAATTACACGCCAATCTTGTTGCGTCGAACAAACTCGACGAGGTGGTGAGTGCCACTGACGTGTTGGTGATGGGGGTCCCGTCGCAGGCAATGCGGGCCGCAGCGAAGGCGGTGTCGCCGCATCTTCGGGCATGGGTTCCGATCGTCAGCCTGTCGAAGGGCCTCGAGCAGGCGACGATGGCGCGCATGACCGAGGTGATCAGCGAGGAACTCCCCGGGCATCCGGTCGGCGTGCTCACTGGGCCCAACCTTGCCAAGGAGATACTGAGCGGGTATGCGGCCGCGGCGGTAATCTCGATGACCGACCTGACAATCGCCGAACGGTTGCAGACCATCTTTGGGACCCCGACGTTTCGGGTGTACACCAACGACGATGTCATTGGCGCAGAACTCGGTGGTGCCTTAAAGAACGTGATCGCTGTGGCGTCGGGGATGGCCGATGGCCTCGGCACCGGCGACAACACGCGCGCCGCAGTGATTACGCGCGGGCTCGCGGAACTGACCCGACTCGGCGTGGCTATGGGCGGCCGGCCTGAAACTTTTGCTGGTCTTGCAGGCATGGGCGATCTGATCGCTACCTGCATCAGCCGCCAGAGCCGCAACCGCTTTGTTGGCGAACGCCTCGGCCAAGGATTGTCGCTCGACGAGGTCATCGAAGAGATGGATCAGGTTGCCGAAGGCATCAAGACCGTGCCGGTCGTGCTCGAACTGGCCCGGCAATACGGCATCGAAGTGCCCATTACCGCCGAGGTGGCAAAGGTGGTCGCCCAAACTGCCGGTGCCGCCGATGCGTATGATGGCCTGCTTCGCCGTCAGACTGGCAACGAAGCCGATCCGGCCCCCGAAGCCGCTGCTTCTGAAGCCCCTATCTCTGAAGCCCCTATCTCTGAACCCCCTGCCCTCTAGCCACTAATGATTGCTGTATGACTTTTCTCCGTCGCGGTTC
>CALLQB010000078.1 GCA_938015295.1 uncultured Acidimicrobiales bacterium | reverse complement strand
CCGACGTTGGCTGAGGCGGTCTCGCAGTACGAGTCCCGCGACGCCGAGCGCGATACCGCCTGGAACACCAAGTTTCGGCAGTAGCCATTGTTGATCGAGGTTTGGGGCAAGGCGCCGGTGCCTGGCGTCCTGTACGGTTTTGAGATGGTTGCCGCGGTGAATGAGTTTGTGTCTCGGGCCGCGCATCCTCGCCTTTGGCCGTTCGTGAGCCAGTACACGGGGTACCGGATCGAGGGGGCGGCACCTGGCACACACGCCGGACTCCCGTCTCGATCGCTGACGTTCATCGTCGCATTCGAGGACCCGCTCGACATCGAACACGGCAGCAGCCAGGTGAGAGATACGTACTGGGCCATGGTTGGCGGGTTGCATCGTGCCCCGGCGTTCGTGCACCACAACGGCCGCCAGATCGGGATCCAACTCGAGGTCGCTCCCCGTGGAGCGATGGCTCTGTTCGGCGTCTCCGCGGCTGCGTTGGCCAATGACGTTGTGCAACTCGACCAAGTCATCTCGAGCCGGACCCCGGAGTTGGTCGAGCGGTTGAGCACCGCGCAGAGTTGGCCTGCCAGATGGGTGGTCCTCGACGAAACGCTCTTGGGGTGGCTGCGCGACGACTACGCCCCTCGCTCCGAGGTCGAATCAATGTGGTCGCTACTCGATGAGTCACACGGCTGCAGGAGCATTGATCAAATCGCTGTCGATCTGGGTTGGAGTCGACGGCATCTGTCGAAACACTTCACCTCGACGTTCGGGTTGACGCCCAAAACAATGGCTCGGGTGATGCGATTCGAACGGGCGCAACGCCTACTTCGGTTGCCGACCCGACCGTCGCTGGCCAGTGTTGCTCATGTCTGTGGTTACGCCGACCAGGCACACATGACCCGCGACTGGCGGGAGTTCGCCGGATCGCCACCGACAGAGTGGATGACCGACGAGACGATCCCAATTCTTCAAGACAGCGTTTCCCCTTCTCCGCCACACTGAGGAAATGAACAACACACCGACATCCATCTGGCCCACCATCAACTACCTCGATGCCCCCGCCGGCATCGAATTCCTCCAACAAGCGTTTGGCTTCACCGTGCAGCTGATCGTTCCGAATGAGTCCGAGACTTCGGTCATCGAGCACGCACAACTGCGGTGGCCCGAAGGCGGTGGGGTCATGCTCGCCTCAGCAGGCCGGCAAGGGAACCCGTTCTCGGCTCGCCCCACTGGTGCCGCCGGCGTCTATGTGGTCACCGCCGATCCCGACGCTGTTTACCAACGAGCCCTTGCTGCTGGAGCCGAAATCTTCCAGCCACTTAACGACGAGGACTACGGCAACCGCGGGTTCAGCGTCACCGACCCCGAAGGTAACGTGTGGAGCTTCGGCACGTACGGCGGCGAACAGTGATCCACCAGCGCGCCCAATGACAGACGTCAACACCATGCCATTCGAGCCATGGCCAGAGTGCGACGTCCATGTCGAGCACGGACTCGAGGCCGTTCGATTGGCGGCTGAAAGAAGCGATGTCATCGTGGTCGTCGATGTGTTGTCCTTCTCGACATCCCTGTCGATCGCGATCGAGAAGGGCGCGGAAGTGTTGGCACTCTCCTCAGCACAGATCGAAGAGCTCGGTGGGCGAGATGTAGTCGCGCGGACGTTCGGGGCTCACGTCGTCGCGAAGCACAGAGACGACCGGGACGCGAAGTTCACGCTTGCACCCTCGAGCCTTACCAATATCGAACCGGGTGACCGGTTGATCCTCACATCTCTTAACGGGGCTCGCATGGTGGCTGCTGCAGCATCCACATCGGTGCTGGTGGGATCCCTGCGGTCGGCCGCTGCGACCGCAGCCGCTCTTGCTGTGCTCCTCGAATCGCAACCGGACCGGAGAATTACCTTGATCGCGGCGACTGAGCAATGGACATCGGTCGGTCGCGGAGTGGATGGTTCACGGATCGCGATCGAAGACTGGCTCGGTGCGGGAATGGTTGCGGCCTACCTTGCGGACAAGGGGCGAACGCTCTCGATCGAAGCCGATATTGCCGCGAACATCGCTCGCAGTAGCACTGGGCGCTTGGAGGAGATGCTTTCGTGCTCGGTGAGCGGACGAGAGTTGATCGCCCGAGGATTCGCTGCGGACGTCTCGCTCGCCGCCGAGCTGGATGTGACTTCGGTGGCCGCGCTCAGGCAACCCGACGGGTTCTTTCGACCCCGGCCTTAGCGGCGCTGGGGGATAGTGGTCGAGATCTAGGTGGTTCTCAACGACTACTCGTAGGTGGCTCACTCGGCTGCTCGTGTATCGCAGCAAACGCCTTCTTGTGTTGAAGGCTATGGTGATGGATGTGAGCGCACAGACGGTGACCGGGTGGGAGTATCAGATCATCGAGTCTTCGAAGGCTGTGTTGTCGACGCCGACTTTTGAGGAATTCTTGGTGGATGGGGTCGCTGAGGTGGATGCTCTCAATGCGGCGGGCCGTGAGGGCTGGGAGGTTTGTGCTTCGAGCGGTTCTTCGAGGGAGCGGAGTTTCGTGTTGAAGCGGCCGATCCTCCTATCGCAGTAGACGACCGTAACTGTGCGACAAGAGCTGTTGTCAACGGTCTCGGTCGCTGACCGTGCAACAGGGAGTGAATACGGGGCCCCTATCGGTGTCGACCCGACGAACGCCGACATCCCGGACTTCCAGAACCCAGACGTGCTGGGCGACTTCACCGGACCCGACGGCTGGATTTACACGACCCGGATGCGACGGGCCGTGAGGGCTGGGAGGTTTGTGACGCTAGAAGTCGCAGGCCACCGACTCGGGCCCACGGCGTCGGTACACGTCGACGAACTCGGTGACGACTTCGGTCACGGCGTCGAAGCTCATGCGGCGCCTCCATGCGGTAGCCACGATCGGTGAGTCGAGCTCTGCGCTGGGAGAGATGATGACGTGCGAGTCCCATTGCCGCGTCGCAGCCGCAAGCTCGGCGGCGAGCTCGGGTTGTTCTTGGTCATACCAGAGGATGACGGTGCCGTGTTCAAGCGAATGCACCGCAAGGTCGAGTTCAAGCGGCACCGTGTAAACACCGCAGCGGGGCGACTGGGCTCGATGAGCGCCGCTGGTCGGGGTAGACGTTTCGTAGGTGGCGTTTGCCACGTGCCCCCGCCCGTCGTTGCCGAGTTTTTCGACACCGTCTACTTCTGGGCGCGAGAGAATTACCAAGGCGGTGCCGCCAACGACAAACACCACAAAGCCGACCTTGATGGCGAGACTCTTGATCTTTGCCTTGCGAGCCATCGCCGCCTTTCGGCCTGCCACCCGCTCCTGACGTTCGGTACGTGCTGTGAGCTCTTCTTGTCGCTGCTCGGCATCTCCGGGAGCAGCCTGGCGAGCCTTACGCTTCGCCTTCGCACGCTTCGCCTTCTTGCTATTTGGGTGGGCCACAACAACATCTCCTAGCGAAGGTTTCCTAGAAACCGATCGCGTAGGACACTGAATGAACCAGTGTAAAGATTGGGTATGGAAGGTCTGGGTCCACGTCGAGTGCTTCGAGCGTCGCCACGTTTCTCTTGCCAGGAGCAGTACTGCGTTGTGTACAGCTCGACGAATACCTCAGCCGCGGCCTCGCGGACTTGTTCCCACAGAGCCCGAAAGTCCTCGACCAGAATCTGAAGATTGATGCCTCGACCGTAGGGCTGTTCAAACGGGCCTGATTCCCACGTTCCGTCCTGGTCCCAGTTACCAATCATGAGTTGGCTCTCGCCGAGCGTCAGATAAGCGTGCTTGTCTTCTCC
>CALLQB010000077.1 GCA_938015295.1 uncultured Acidimicrobiales bacterium | reverse complement strand
TCTTTCGGATTCAGGAGCTTCGTGAGTTACCCGACCCAGAGACGGTCGTTCACAACCTGGCGAGAGAAAGCCCAATGGTTGGCGAATTTGCGCTGGAACGCACCGGGCCAACGCTCGAGACGGTGTTCGACGACGATCTCATCGGGGCCCATCACGCGATCGAAGTGTCGTATGAAGGACTGTACGAGTTCGCCGAACAAACCCTTGAGAATGCTTCGCTGCTGACCGGCGACTTCGCCGCCCTCGGCGGATGGATCAGCTCAACGCTAGTAGGCCTGGGCGACCTCAACCTCGAGCATCACTAGCTTTCGTGTTTAAGGAACTGATCGACGAGTTCTACCGGCAGGTCCAAAAGCATGCACCAGATGGGGTGACGGTCCACCCCGGCGATCTCGAACCCGCAACAGAAGCCGACATCGCTGAAAGCGAAGAGCGGCTAGGGATGGAGTTCACCGACGAACTACGCGAGTGGTACCTCACAACAAACCGCCAACGTCTCCTCGGGCGACCATTCACCAAGATTCCCCACAAGCATTTCTCCGCCCCCAAAGACATGTTCCTCGCCAACTGGGAGTTGCTCCTTCCAGAGCACAACGAGATTGTCAGCTACGACCAACTCTTTCCACTCAGCATGGACGAATACCAAGCACAAAACATGATCCACTACGTCCTCGCCGGCGAACGCAGAGGCCAAATCGTGCGCCTAATCGTCCCCTGGGCACAACCCGAAACCGAACGAGGACAAAACGCCTTCGAACACTTCCCCTCACTCCAAGCATGGCTCCACTTCCTCATCGAACTCGCCCGCCGAGGCGGCTACACCGACTTTGGCCCTACAGGAGAAATGGGTTTCCCCGTGCTCTCAAAACCACCTGACGTGCTCGTACAACTCCAACAAGAACACGGTCTCAAGCCCTACTGGTACTTCTAGTAGCGTGCTGACTTCTCGATCATGACCAACCGTTCTTCTAGCCCGCCACGACTAGCCGCTGCATCACGGATCATCGCAGCCATCGGCTGACCAAACCGCACAGCTATCGACCTGCGGACCGGCCACAAATCGAACAGAGCTACCGCGGCAGCTCCTACATCCGCGGCAGACAGGGGCTCGACGACGACACGGCTCCCACTCAGCCTTGTCGTCTCGTTACGTACGCCGCGAAGACGAGGAGGACCCTTGGAGGGTTCCGACTGACGATCGCGCATGCCGCCGTTGTGAACGAGTCGAACGATGGACTCTTCGACCAATTCAGGCGAGCTCGCGGGCGGCAGTCGAGAGATCACCAGATGATCGCGCTCGAACTCGATCCGGGCCGACACCTCGATCTCGACATCCGCGCCAGATGACAGCAAAGCGAGATCCACGTCGACATCACAGCCCGTCGGGAACGAAGGCTGGCCAACGATGCGCACAAGTTCGTGATCGGAGACCTCCCCGCCTGCTGCAGCTCGGATAGCTGCGGCTACTCGGCTGGGGTCGAGCGGCGGCCAACGACCGTCAACATGGGTTGTGCCGTTGATCAAACCGATCGGCACCGGACCGATCTCGCCCCGCTCAGCGGCAAGCGCCGCCCCGCCCAGCTGCGACAGACAACATTCGGTGTAGCGAGGGCTCGCCGGAGGACCATCCGGCGAACCGAAGTTTCCCTGAAACTCGAGCAGGGTCAGGTTCAGTACCCACGGTCGAGCGAGATCACACAGCGGCTCGTATGCGACACGCGGCCCGATACCGGTTCGCTCATGGAGCGTTTCGAGCACGGTGCGGGATTTCACGAACGAACCGAACATCCCTCCCGATTCCTCACACGCCTCTAGGATCGCCACGTCCAGCTGGCCCAGACCCGTCGCGGCACCCATCACGGATGCTTCGTAGGATGACAACGAACCACGACGCCATTACCTAACAGCACCGGCACCGCCACAGCGTCGTGAAACTCGTAGCCCGATCCGTCAATGAACCGTACGACGACATCGACGTCGCCATACACGGTCGAAGTTCGCCACCCCCACTCCCACGGCAGCGCCATCGACGACCGAAGGAGCCGTCGACCACGACGACGCTCGATAACGCCCCCAACCGCCATCAGTGCCTCGACTACGGGACCACGATTCGACCCGACAGCATCGACAACAACGTCAAGATCGTTTACCGGCACCTGCTCGCCCAGCAGTCGCCGCGCAGCGGAACCGACCACCACGAACCGGCAGCCAGCACCCACCAACTCGTCCAACACCGGCTCCACCATCACGATGACAGTCTGACACGTAACCAATCGAGTTGTTCTGCAAGCTCGAAGCCGAGCAAACCAACCACTTCGCCGACTAGATCAGCTTCTCGACGAACCCTTCGAGCTGGCGCAGGTTGCGTACCTCGTACACCCCATCGCAGTATTCGGTGTATTCGCCCACAATCGAGTCACCGGTGTCCCAGTAACTCTTCGGCTCAGGGTTGAGCCAATGCACTTGGCGAGCCTTCGACTGGATCTCTTTGATGATCCAACTCTGCGACGCGTGATAGTTATTGCGAGCATCACCCAGGATCAACACGGTGGTCTTTGGGCCAACGTCTTTGCCATACCGCTCCCAGAACACCCCAAAGGCATGCCCGTAGTCGCTGTGGCCGTCTACCCACACAACATCGGCCTCGGTGTTGACACGATGCACCGCCTCGCCGATGTCGTCGACGCCGTCGAAGAAACGGGTGACCTCATCGAGACCGTCGATGAACACAAACGCCCGTACCTTCGAGAACTGGCTACTTATTGCGTACACGAGGTGCAAGGTGAACCGGGCAAAAGCGGCGACCGAACCCGAGATGTCGGCGATAACAAAGATTTCGGGCTTGTGTGGCCGAGGGAACTTGAACTGCGGGTCGGCGGGAACGCCGCCGTAACTCAGTGAAGTACGAACCGTCTTGCGGAAGTCAAGCGGGCCGCGACGGCCATACTTGCGCTTGCGGGCCAGGCGAGCGGCCAGCTTACGAGTGAGCGGATAAATAGCCTTTCGAAGGCTGTTCATCTCGTCACGAGTCGCGTGCATGAAATCGACATCTTCAGGAAGCGGTTTGCGTAGCGTGCGAGACATTGCCTCGACGCCCCGGTCAGCAACCAGCATCCGACGGATCTCGGCCTCGATTTCTTTCTTCAGCTGCTCCATGCGGATGTTGAACTCGTCGCGTTCGAGTCGCTCGTCAAACTGGCTGAGCTGGCCGTCGGGAGCCTCAGCACGACGTTGCTCCATGAGCTCGTCCATCATGCCGTCGAGATCGAGGTTACGAAGCGTGCGGTACAGGTAGTAGGTGCCACCAACCGGTCGCCCCGGCTCCATGCCCGCGTAGCGACGAACAGCCTGTCGGGCCAACGCCCGCATCATCGCCTGATCGCCCTTGCGTAACGCATCGAGCAACATTTTTGCCAGCTGCTCGGGACTGAGAGCTTCTCCCCCGCCACCGCCTTGACCCTGGCTTTGGCCCTGGCCTTGCGCCTCGCCGTTTTCGTCGTCGTCGAGATCAGCTGGATCGCCAAAGCGATCTTCATCGCTGATGTCGTACTCAGACCCACGCAAAGCAAAGAAGACTTCGAAAACAATCTCGAAGGCTTTCCAATGCGAATGGTTCTTTACGAGCGTCGCGGCAAGTGCGTATTTGAAGGTCTCGCGATCTTCAAGCGGAATGTGTTTGACCGCTTCCATCGCATCGAGGTTCTCGGTCAGGCTGACCGGCAGTCCGGCGTTGCGAAGCTCGATAATGAAGCCCGACAACAAGTCGAGCATCGGGGATCCCCCCGCTGCCTCCGCCGGGTCGACGGGCGATTCGGTGGAACTCATGTAGATCAGCCCGAAAATTCGTCGGACTGCGCGAATTCCTTGATGGCCTTCGCGATATCGCTTTGGTACTTCAGCAAGATGTTGACCGTCTCGGTCGCCGTTTCGGCGTCGACCTGATCGATACCAAGCAGCACGAGGGTTCGGGCCCAGTCGATGGTCTCGGAGACCGACGGTGCCTTCTTGAGCTCGAGCTGACGAATCGACCGGACGATACGGGCTACCTGATCGGCGAGGTTCTCGCTGATGTCGGGCACCTTGTTGAGCACAATCTGCTTCTCGCGTTCCATCTCGGGATAGTCGATGTGGAGGTACAGACAACGCCGCTTCAGTGCTTCAGAGAGCTCGCGGGTGTTGTTCGAGGTAAGGAATACCAGCGGAATCTGCTTGGCCTCGATGGTCCCAAACTCAGGAATCGACACTTGGTAGTCAGAGAGAATCTCGAGGAGAAGTGCCTCGGTCTCGATCTCGACACGATCGACCTCGTCGATAAGCAACACGACCGGTTCTTCGGCGCGAATCGCCTCGAGCAACGGCCGGGTCAGCAGGAACTCTTCAGAGAAGATGTCGTCTTCGATCGCGTCCCACTCGACATCGGAATTTCGTTCGGCCTGAATGCGAAGCAGCTGCTTTTTGTAGTTCCACTCATAGAGGGCTTTGGCTTCGTCGAGGCCCTCATAGCACTGCAAACGGATCAGACGGGCACCGGTTATCTCCGCAACGCTCTTCGCCAGCTGCGTCTTACCGGTTCCGGCGGGGCCCTCCACAAGGATGGGCTTGCCCAGCCGGTCGGCCAGATACACCACGCCGGCAATACCGTCGTCGGCGAGATAGTTAGCGGTATCAAGATCGGCGCGCACCGATCCCACGTCTGTAAATCGAGGGTCCATAGCCGGAGCGTACTGGCGCAAGCGGGTTGAGCCTCAATCAGTTTGTGCGGTATTTCACGAAGCGCGAAAGCCCTTGGCGCGAGCCGGCACCGTACTACCGATTCTCCAGTTGCTCTTGGGTTTCAAGCCACTGCTCTTCGAGCGACTCGAGCTTCGCCTCGACGTCGGAAAGTTGGGTTCCGAGTTCGGCGAGCATCGCGTGGTCGGTGGTCGACAAGAGCTCGGCGGTCAACGCCTCCTTGGTTCGCTCGAGCGGACGCATCGTCTTTTCGATTTCTTTGACGCGCTGGCGAAGCGTGCTGTGCGACGGCCCTTTCGCAGCGGTCGGTTTCGCTTGGGTGGCGACACCATCGTCGGCGGGCTGGGTGCTGACCGCTGAAGGAGCTGCCAGCCTCGATGTCGATGCCGAGGAGCCACTTGAGGCGGGGACCTCGCCGCCGACGCGAAGTGTGGTCTCCACGGTGCGGTCGAGAAAGGCCCGGTCGTGGCTAACCACGACCAAAGCGCCCGGCCACTCATCGAGGAAATCTTCGAGGACCCGAAGCGTGTCGAGGTCAAGATCGTTGGTGGGTTCGTCGAGGAACAACACATTCGGACGCTGCAACAACACCATGACCAGCTGCAATCGTCGACGCTCGCCGCCCGACAGCAGCTCGATCGGCGCAAACTGGGCATCGCTGTCGAACCAGAAACTTTCCATCAGGCGAACGTCGGACCAGTCGGGCTCGCCATCGCCCCCCATCACTGCGTCGCGAAGCCGTTGCTTCGGATCGAGATCGCGGCCGACCTGATCGTAGTACCCAAGCCGCACGGTCGGGCCGTGGACAACACTGCCCTCGTCGGGGTTGCGACGCATGGCCATGATGTCGAGCAACGTCGACTTGCCGGCCCCATTCGGGCCGACGATGCCTAGCCGTGCGCGGCGATCGAGCAGCAGATCGATGTCCGAGAAGAGTTGTCGACCCTCGATGCTCGTTCCGATTCCTTCGAGGTCGATTACTTGGTCGCCGAGTCGCGGCGTGCCGAGGTGAAGATCGAGCTCGGTCGTTCGCGCTGCTTCCTGAGGTTTGGTTTCAACCAAAGCGGTTGCCCGTTCGATGCGGGACTTCGACTTGCGAGTTCGGGCGGGGGCACCGCGCCGCAACCAGGCCAGCTCGGTGCGTGCAAGGTTCTTGCGGACGTCTTCGGCCTTTTGTGCGGATTCCTCACGCAATGCTTTTGCCTCGAGGTACGACGCATATCCGCCCTCGTGCACAAAGCCGGTACCACGATCGAGTTCAAGGATGCGGGTCGTGACCCGGTCCAGCACATGCCGGTCGTGGGTGACGAAGAGAAGCCCGCCGGAGAACGAAGCAAGCCGTTGCTCGAGCCACGAGATCGCATCGACATCGAGATGGTTGGTCGGCTCGTCAAGGACCAGGAGGTCGGTCTCGGTCACCAGTGTTCGCGCCAGCGCCGTGCGCTTTGCTTCGCCCCCAGAAAGCTGGTCGGTCGGTGTGTCGAGGAACGCCCCCATACCGAGGCGGTCAAGAACGGCCTCGCCCTCCCAGCCGTGACCAACCGCTTCGCGTACGGTGCCCGGACCAAGATCGGGGTTCTGCCCCAGCGAGGCTATTCGAACGCCTCGACCCCATCGAACAGTGCCCTGTTCGGCTTCACGATCGCCGGTCAATACGCTGAGCAACGTCGACTTGCCTGTACCGTTGAGGCCAACGATGCCTATGCGGTCGCCAGCATGAACGGTGAGCGACAAATCGGCGAAAAGCGGGCGGCCGGGGCGCGCCATCGCTATGTCGGTGGCATCGACCAGAACCATGGTCGAAACCCTATCCGCTCGTCGGTCCTCGCCATGCCAGCGGCCGACCCCTGAATGAACAACAGGCTCTGACCCGAAGGTCAGAGCCTGTTGTCGACACAGCGCACTACATATCCAGGGTGTCGAACATCGGTGGGGAAGCAAGACACGTCTTCCTTCCGACCAACGTGGCCGCAGGAATCGAATGTCTGGGGGAAACTCCCCCACCGGAGTCTTTCGATTGGAGCTGTGTACAGCTCCAATCGGTGGTTCACCCACTATGGCCGGTCGCTAGCGATGACGAAATGGGCCATTTGGCCCCCTTGGTCTTGGCCCAGGTGACGATAGACACGTGTCAGACAAGCTCGGCTTCGCCTCAGCCGATTCTGACCCCCTAAGGTGCGGATCATGTCTGGGGGTGCGCGTTAACCTCCGATCTCTGATCGTATTCACCCGTTCACTTCTGTGACCCAAACCTTCCCATCGATACGATATGACTATGACGAACCCACCTCGCCCCGGCTACTGGTTGGCCAACGACGGCAAGTGGTATCCACCTGAGCTTCATCCCGACCGCATTCGAGAGCGCCTCGCGGCCGAGCGCGGCGCCACCGCGTCGGCAGCGACCACCCGATCGACTCGCGAAGTCAACGGGGGCGATGAAACCAGCCGAATTTTTGACGGGCTCCGGCAGCATCCGTCGATTGGGCCGCTCGACTCGGCTCCGCAAGCCGAGTACGTCGGCCCGGCCGATGCAACGTTCGAACCAGAGCCCCCCAAAGTCGAGACGGCCGAAGTCGAGACCAGCGAGCCAGATGTTTTCGTCGCCGAAACCGCGACGTCCGAGCTCGTTAAACCCGAGATCACCGAACCCGAGATCACACAAGCCAGGCCAGCCATAGACGACGTCAAGAGCGAGTCGCTCGAATCGCGTTGGGCGCGCCGCTCCGAAGCAACAGTCCCCGTTGAAGACGGCGCAACCACCAGCGACGATGTCGCCGACACCGTTGACAGCTCGACCGACGTCGCTCCAACGCTGCCGGCCGTAGAACCACTGCCCGTCGTCGAAACCCCCGTCGTCGAAACCCCCGTCGCTGAAACCCCTGTCGCTGAAGCACCCGTCGTCGAAACCCCTGTCGCTGAAGCACCCGTCGCCGAACCGCCTGCGGCAGTGCAGCCTGCACCTGAGGTCGCGCCAACTCCCGCGCCGACGCAGCAGGCAGCGGCTGCCCCGCCACCACGAGCTCCCATCGCCGAACCGTTCCCCGAAGCAGACGAAGACAACCTGCTCGAGGCCGAGCCACAAAAGTCGTTTTTGCGGCGCTGGTGGCTGCCAATGCTGTTGTTCCTTGGCGCTCTTGCGCTGATCAACTGGGTAATCATGCCCTACATCAACACTGATGCAGCATCTGACAACGACAACGAACTCGACGTGTTCGCCCTTGATGCGGGCACCTGCATCGACCTTCCCGATCTCGCCGATCTGCGCGAGCTGAAGGGCACCGTCGCGAGGGTGCCGTGTTCGCAATCGCACAGCCACGAGGTCTTCCACACGGTGAACCACGCTTCTGCGCCGTTCGATCAGTCTCTCGTGAAAGATTTCGCCGAAACCGAGTGCTTGAACATGTTCGAGAGCTATACCGGCGAGGTCTACGATCGTTCGCAGCTCAACTTCATCTTGCTGCTCCCCAACGAAAAGGCGTGGGATAAAGGCGATCGCACTACCATCTGTGTGTTGTTCGGCGATGGTCCTCTAACGGAATCAGCTCGCAGTTAAGCGGGTTGTACCCCTTACCCCCCGAGTGGCCCCCTGAGAGGACTAGATCATGACTACCCCAAATGCTGAACTTGATGGCGTCGATTTCTATTGGCGTCCCGGCTGCCCCTTCTGCAACAGCCTCGATCGCGGCTTGTCGAAGTTGGGCATTCCGATGAACAAACGCAATATCTGGGACAACCCCAAGTATGCCGATACGGTGCGCTCGATCGCGAACGGCAACGAGACCGTGCCAACCGTGGTCATCGACGGTGTCGGCATGGTGAACCCCAGCGCCAACGAGGTGGTTCGTGTTCTCGCCGAGAAGGCACCACATTTGGTCCCCGATGGCTGGGAACCAAAGCAACCAGGGTCGCCGAAGCTGCGCAAGCTTTTCGGCGGCTAAAGCTGTCGCTACGGCAAGAAGCGGCCACAGACCGGCCACGGAGCGTTGCCGCGTCGGGCGAACAGCTCTCGTGCCCGAGCGTCTTGCTCAAGAGGCGACGCTGCTGCAGGGTCGCCTTCTCCGCCGACCGTTTTCCATGTTTGCCGGTCGAATTGATACGCACCGCGATAGATCGTGCTCACCGAGAGCGCTGCATAGTTGCCCGACGACTCACACATCCGCAGCCGCTCCCAGTTCTCGGGGGGAGCTTCGCCGTAGCGCCCTTCGGCAACAGCAACATCCGACCGCGCCCAAGCCTCGGCGATAACCGCCATCTGTTCGGCCTGCGCGAGCTGCTCGGATGCGACCAACGAACTCTCGCTCGCCGCTTTGAGTTGTACGTCAGCGCGCTGCAAAGCGATAGCCATTTGATGAATCTGAACACCTGCCTCAAACGCAAGATCGCCATAGGTTGACGCAGCCTCCGCGGTGTTTCCCGCATGGGCGGCAACCAACTGCTGCCTCCAGCGGATGTCCTGCAATCCTCCGCCTCCGATCAGCGCCTCGGCACTCTGCAGCGATCCGCCACCCATGTAGGCGGCGACAGCCAACTCGATCGCCTGACTTCGGGCCGCTGTCAGTTCGGTGAGTAGCTCATCCTGCGCGCCGCTGAGACCTTCGGCGTTCTCGAGCGCAGCGTTGTGCTCGCGAAAAGCGGTGTCAAAGGACCGAGCAGACACCGACGCCTGCACCTGCGCCTCGGCGAGTAACAACTGGGCCTCTTGCGTTGACAGCACACCTTCTCGGTCGCTCGGTTGCCCAGTGGCATGGCGAACACTTGCTGCGAGCAGCAAGAACAACGTGCCGACCATGGCGACTGCGATGCAGCCCATGAACGCGCTCGAGATCAACAGCCGTGACCTGGTGGGGATAGACAAATTCATGTTGGGGAACCGTCCGCGACACTATTCGTCGACGCCCCGCGGCGACGAAGCGAGACCAAAATCGCGGCCGACGCCCCCAGAGTCATCCATTTAGTGCTAAAACCATATTTAGTGCTAAACTGAGCACTCGCTCAGTTTTTTCAACTGACAAACCGGCGGCGCCCCGTCGATGGAGGAATCCGATGACCGACCTGTTGTCCAGTGCCCACCAAGTTGCCGAAGTTTCGCCTGAAACCCGCGTTGACGGCGAAGCAGACGGACGCGAAAAGACTGCGGGGAGTCGTCCTGACCAGACAGCTGACCAGACAGCTGACCAGATAGGTGACCAACCAGCACAGCCCCTTGCCTCGCTGATCGTCAGCGGAGCGTCCGGCGACCGCTCGTGGGTGACCGAATCGCTTTGCGCCGGCAAAACCCATCTGTTCTTTGCTCCCCCTGGCGAGCGGCGGACGCGACGCAACAAACGTGAGGCGCTCGCGATGTCGTATTGCAATCAGTGCACGGTGGCCGACGAGTGTCGCTCGTGGGCCCGAGAGAACCGCGAGAGTGGTTTCTGGGGCGGCGAAAACGAAGAACAGCGGGCAGCCGCAGGATTCGCGCCCCGGTCTCCCAACCGACGGGCAGTGGCAGACGCCGCCCGAGAAGCCCGAAAGTCAGCATGACCTCTCGAACGCTCCAGGAGGTCGCCGACCACCTCGGGGTGCACTACATGACCGCCTACAAGTACGTTCGGACCGGGCGTCTCGACGCGACAAAGCTCGGAGCCACATGGCAGGTCGACGCCGAATCCCTTAAAGCATTCGAGGATCGCCGTAGCGGAATCGCACGCCCCGACACCGGACAACACCACGACGACGACACGTGGTTCCGGCTCTACAAACGACTCATCGCCGGCGACGAGGCCGGCGCATGGGGCATCATTGAGACAGCACTCGCCTCTGACCTACGCGGCCCCGACGTCTACAGCCAGCTCCTCACACCAGCAATGACACTCATTGGCGAAAACTGGTCCAACGGCGTCATCGACGTCGCCGACGAACACCTCGCGAGCGCCGTTGCGAACCGGCTGGTCGGCCGCCTCGGCTCGCTCTTCTCTCGGCCCGGGCGCAGCCGAGGCACCGTGATTGTGGCGATGGTTGCCGGCGATCAGCACGCCCTGCCCTCAGCGATGTTCGCCGATCTACTCCGCCTCCGCCGGTTCGAAGTCATCGACCTCGGAGCCAACACGCCAGCTCAATCTGTCGTCACAACGGCCCGAAAGGCCGACCGGGCACTCGCCATTGGACTTTGTGCGGTCTGTGATCAGGGCGCAGCGCAGCTCCAAAACGAGGTCAGCGAGATTGCGGCGGCAAAACTCGACATTCCGCTCTTTGTCGGCGGACCAGCGGCCGTACTCGCCGACCTCGACCCCAAGAAGGTCACCGTCACCACAACCGCCGAAGCCGCGTTGACATTCATCGACGAAGTCGACAACTGCCCCGCCGTTGCGCCGTAGACCCGCACCTCATGCCCGAAGGACACACCATTCACCGGCTTGCTCGCGACATCGGCCGCGACCTTCGAACGAATCCGCTTGCTGCCTCGTCGCCTCAAGGTAGGTTCGAAAGCGGTGCCGCTCGACTCGATGGACAACGCCTGATCTCAACCGAAGCACTCGGCAAACACCTTTTCCTCAATTTCGACGACGACCAGCTACACATCCACCTCGGGTTGTTCGGCAAGTTTCGCCGTCAGCAGGCACCGTTCGACCCCCCAGGCGAGAACAAGCGTCTACGCTTGGCCAGCGCCGATGTCGCATGGGACCTCTCGGGCCCAACGGTATGCGACCTGATCGATCCCGACACCTACAACGCTCACCACAAGCGAATCGGCCCCGACCCGCTCAGAAAAGACAGCGACCCAACTCGGTTTGTTTCCCGAGCAGCCAAAAGCCCAACCCCCATCGGCGGCCTGTTACTCAACCAGGCGGCGATCGCAGGCATCGGCAACGTGTACCGAGCCGAATTCTGTTTCCTTGCCGGGATTCACCCGCTTACGCCGGCGAAACTTCTTCCCGACGGCAAACTGGACGAGCTCTGGGAACTCGCTGTCGAACACCTGCACGAAGGCGTGCGTCTAAACCGTATCGTCACCCGGAACCCTGACGACGTTGGCACCAGCCGGGGGCGCATCGCTGCGGGCGACCGATTGTATGTTTACAAACGAGCTGGCAAGCCGTGCCGCCATTGCCAGACCCCCATCGCTCGCGACGACATCGCGAACCGAAAGGTTTGGTTCTGCCCCACCTGTCAACCACGATAAGAAGTAGGATTCGCGCCTGTGAGTGAGCCGCCATCGCCCCAGTCAGCCGCCGACACTCGTCGGTTCGATGCTGTACTCCTTGTCTCCTTTGGCGGTCCTGAAGGACCCGACGATGTCGTGCCGTTTCTTCGAAACGTCACCAAAGGTCGAGGCATCCCCGACGAACGACTCGAGATCGTCGGACAGCACTACGCGCACTTCGGTGGCGTGAGTCCTATCAATGCACAAAACCGCGAACTGCTTTCGGCACTCGAACCAGCGCTCCGCGCTGCGGGGCACGATCTTCCGCTCTACTGGGGCAACCGCAACTGGACTCCCCTACTCGACGACACCGTTAGCGAGATGCGAGCCGACGGCATCACCAACGCGATTGCCTTTGTGACATCGGCCTATTCGTCGAACTCGGGATGCCGCCAGTACCAAGACGACATCGAGGCAGCTCTGGCCCGAACCCAGGTAGACGGCTCCCCCGACCTGACCGTGACCAAGGTCCGCCCCTTTTTCAACCATCCAGGGTTCATCGACACGATGATCCGCAACGTGTCAGATTCCATCTCGGAAAGTGGAGCAACTCCTGACGACACCCGATTGATCTTCACCGCGCACAGCATCCCAATGGGCATGGCCGAGAACTGCGACTACGAAGCACAGCTACGCGAGGTCGCGTCGCTAGTCACCGCCGGACTTCTCGATGACGAAACATCAGCATTCAGCTGGGATCTCGTCTATCAAAGCCGTAGCGGCCCACCGCAGGTGCCCTGGCTCGAGCCCGATGTTTGTGACCATCTGCAGTCTCTCGCTGACGAATCGGCGCCCCCCTCTGGGGTCATCGTCGTCCCTATCGGCTTCATCTCCGACCACATGGAAGTCCTTTGGGACCTCGACACCGAAGCCAAGGCAAAGGCCGAACAACTCAACCTCGCCTGGGCTCGTACCGCAACCGTCGGAACCGACCCGGTCTTCGTCGCCGCGATAGTCGAACTGGTCGAAGAACACCTCGAAGGCGCCACTCCCAGGACCATTGGAAACCTCCCGGCACGGCCAGCGCCCTGCGTGCCCGGTTGTTGCGCCTACGCGCCAGTTCGACCGGCGCGTCAACCTTGAGCGACCGCTGGCCGAGAAGTCATCTCCTCGACCAGACCGAAAATCAGGCGGCGCTCAGCACTGCCCGCCCAATCATCTCGTCGAGCGCATCGAGCAGTTCGGGACGCCGAACAAAGAGGCCTCGCACCGCTTCATCGGGCCAAGTCGAAGTCAACAATTCGGGCCGCAGGCCCTCGCAAATCCATCCACTAACCAAGCGCCGCAGCGCTGAATCGACGACAGGGTCGCCGCACGAAACAACCTGTGCCGCCATGGCGGCCACGTCAGAACGCGGCTCGACCTCAAGAGCAGCTAAGCGCCAACGCAGCGCTTCAGTAGCAATCATCGCATGGTTCATGGAATCTCTCCC
Organism: uncultured Acidimicrobiales bacterium; assembly: GCA_938015295.1. GTDB lineage: Bacteria > Actinomycetota > Acidimicrobiia > Acidimicrobiales > SHLQ01 > CALLQB01. The sequence continues at coordinate 21,442 of CALLQB010000077.1, read as the reverse complement.
GAAAGAATCCCGTAAGGAACACAGTTGCATTTTCCCATAGCCCACGGCGCAAAGCGCGCATCCCCCGTAGCTCTGGGCGTGTGAATTCGGGCCGCACCCCTTGCGCAGCGCCACAATTGACGCCAGCATTGTTACCGAGTTGCCCGGGAAGCGCAAGCAAGCTCCGGCCCTCGCCCCCCTACTGCTCTCTTGGACACATCTGTCGATGCCCCTGCTGTGCCTCTTTCTGCCCTGCCTCTTTCTGCTGTGCCCGTTTCAGGCACGGGGCGGCCTCTGATGACCCAGATCAGCCAACCCGAACGCACGATGCGCGCCATTCGTCGACTCCGTTTCGCCCCGTCGATGTCCGAAATCGACCGCCATGGGGAACTACCGGCCGTCGAGGCGATTCGGTCGTTGCTTGACTCTGACGACGAGTACATCCCCGGCGATGGCGATGCAGCTGCCGTTCGAGATTGGGACAACGCGAACTACGACGAACTCGTGCAGTGGTGGTTCGAACGAATGCTCACGCCATCAGCCGGCTTACACGAGCGCATGGTGTGGTTCTGGCACGGCCACCTCACTTCAAGCCAACAAAAAGTGAGCCGAGCGCAGCTCTTCGGGCAGCAACAGCTGTTTCGCACACATGCTCTCGGAAACTTTCGCGATCTACTCCGAGCAGTGAGCATCGACCCAGCGATGCTCCGCTACCTCGACGGCGACGGATCTGTCGGAGCGAACCCAAACGAGAACTACGCCCGCGAATTGATGGAGCTCTTCGCGCTGGGCGTCGGCCATTACCAAGAAGCCGACATCCGTTCGGCGGCAAAGGTGTTGTCGGGTTGGCGAGTGGTGGATGGAGAATCGGTCTATGACCCGGAAGCCGGCTTTGATGGTCCGGTCACCTTCCTTGGCAAGCGACAACGCTGGGACGTCGAAGGCATCGTCGATCAGGTTTGCGATCATCCGGCATGCGCCCCCTTTATCACCGCCAAACTCCACCGGTTCATTGCCGGAAGCACCGCTCCTGACGACGTCCTCGCCGACCTCAGTCGGGTGTTTATTGACAACAACCTCGAGATTCGCCCGGTTGTCGAGGCGATCATTTGGGGTCCGACATTTCTCGATCCGACACCGACCAGAGTTCGTCAGCCCCTCGAATGGCTCGCCGCAACGGCAACCGTGCTCGGGCACCGCGCAGCCACACCTGACGCACCCCAACCGCGCGTCGAATCGTGGTGGTTCGACCAGCTCGCGCAAGTGCCATTCCAGCCGCCGAACGTCGCCGGATGGCCCGACGACAGCCGGTGGGTCTCCGCCGGCCAAGTACTTGCCCGCACAAATCTTCTCTCGAACGTCAGGCTCCCCCAGAACATTCTCGACGCGGTTGCACCGACGGTCGATGCGGTACTTCGACACTGTGCGCTGGGCGAAGTCAGCGATCAGACGCGGCAGGCTCTGCAGACCGCTGCCGACAACCAGCCAGCTGACGAGCGGCGGCTAGAGCTCCTGCTCTCGCTTGCCGTGCTCTCCCCGGAGTTCGCGCTCGCATGACCTCCTCGCCCCCCGAAGATCCACAGCAACCCGAAGATCCACAGCAATCCAAAGATCCACAGCATGGCGCCCCCGAACCAGCCAACGAGAGCACACACCACACCCGGCGTCGGTTCCTTACCTTCTTAGCCGGTGGCGCTGCTGGTGCAGCCGGTGCCGGCGCTATCTACGCCCAAAACTCGTCACCTTCGACGAGTTCGGGACCTGGACGAACTGGTCAAGCTTCGCCAAGCGGAACCGAGGCACCCGGTTCGACATCGGGCGCGCCCGCAGCGCCCAACACACTTCCCGCAAGCCCAGCTTCGACGCTGCCGACCTTCAGCGGCCCGCTCCGCACTCTTGTGGTCATCGAACTCAACGGCGGCAACGATGGTCTGGCGACGTTGGTGCCTTACAGCAACGACCGATTGGCGGCCCTTCGACCAACGCTGATGCCAAAGCCAGAGGCGATCATCGCCATCGATGATGATTTCGGCATCACCACCAGCCTCAAACAGAACTGGGAACAAGGGCTCGCGCTTGTCCAAGGCATCGGCATTCCTGGCGGGTCAGGTTCGCACTTCGAAATGGAACGACGCTGGTGGAGCGGCACGTCGACAGGCAGCGACCTGGCAACCACGGGCTTTCTGGGCAGGCTCTGCGACGAACTCGACCAAGGCCAACCAATCACCGGGCTCTCGCTTGGCACCCGCCGTTCGCCGGCAATGCTCTCGGCAAAACCGGTTACGGCCGGGTTGACCAACCCCAGTGTTTCGTGGTGGGTGAACCAACAAAACGCCTGGTTCTCAAACCTGCGCACGGGCATCGCCGGACTTTCGAATGCCTCGTCGGCCGACAGCCCCACCGTCAGCGTTGCCCGCGAAGGTCTTGGCAGCGCCCTCGACTTCGCCGGAGTGTTGAGCAACGTTGACGTGAAAGACATCACCGCCCGGTATCCAAAGACGGCGCTTGGCTGGCAGTTCGCCATCGCCGCCGAAGTCATCAGCGCCGACGCAGGTGTGCGCGTAATCCACGTCACCCACGGCAACTTCGACACCCACGACTCACAAAGTGGCACCCACGAGCACCTTCTTGGACGGCTCGACGAAGCGCTGGCGTACTTTCGTGCCGATCTCGCCGAAAAGGGCCGCACCGACGATGTCCTCATCGCCACGACTAGTGAGTTCGGTCGACGTCCGCAACAATCGGGCACAGGCACCGACCACGGTTCGGCGTCGATGGCGCTGCTCGCCGGGCCCGTGAACAACGGCCGGTTTGGCGAACATCCGTCGTTGAAGAACCTCGACGAGAACGACAACCTTGTGCCGACTTTCACGATGGATGAGTACTACGCAACCATCGCCGAGGGCTGGTTGGGCGTGCCCGCGTCAACACTTCTCACGAACGCTCCCCCAGTGGTTCCCGGACTTCTCGCAACCTGACGCTCTCTGGCTCTGTACCAGCCGGTAGCCGAGTTGGCGAGATTGTTCACCAGGTGACACCCCGAACGAACTGCCGTCGCCGTATTCTGACAAGTAATGTTCCGCACCATTGGGCTCGTCATCGTCGCCATTGTCGTCGCGGCGGCGTGTTCAAGCACTGGCGTCGAAGAACTGATTGCGACCGAACAGCGCGGTTCGGTAACGCCCGCCGAGCCGGTCACCCCCTCAACCGAGGCACCTGAGCCGTCAACCGCAGCTCCATCGACGTCCCCGTCGTCGATTCCCGACACAGACAATGGCTCGCCAGACAATGGCTCGCCAGACAATGGTTCAGCAGAAAACAGTTCGCCCGACGAGGAGTTCGCCCTCAGCGAAACCGTCGGTGCGCCAGGCGTCGGCGACAACTACTACCCGCTCGCTGGCAACGGCGGCTACGACGTCACGCACTACACCATCAACCTCGATGTCGACCCGACCATCAACGCCTTCGATGCATTCGTCGACATCGAGATGGTGCTCACCCAGCCCCTCACGTCACTGAATCTCGACCTCATCGGCTTCGAGGTAAGCGGCGTACAGGTCGACGAAGCTCTGGTCGACTTCGTCCGAGATGGTCAGGAACTCACGGTGCAGTTCGGACGACAAATCGCCGAGGGCACAGACATCGTTGTTCGAGTCTCCTACAGCGGAATGCCCGAAACGATCGTCGAACCAGTCATCGGCAGTATTGGTTGGATTGACAGCTCGGCCGGTTCCTACGTGGTCAGCGAACCAAACGGCAGCCCAACGTGGTTTCCGGTAAACGACCACCCACTCGACAAAGCAACGTTCACGTTCATTGTTGCGGTTCCTGAAGACTACGAGGTTGCCGCCAATGGCCTCCTCGCCGAAACCAAGCCAACCGCTGCTGGCGTGAGCTACCGCTGGGAGGCGTCAGATCTCATGGCGCCGTATCTGGCTACCGTCGCTATCGGCGACTTCGAATTTGTTGAAGAAACCGGACCAAACGGGCTGCCAATCCGCCACGCATTCCCGCCCGACATCGTGAAGCTCGGCATCGCCGACTTCGCCAGAACCAGCCAGATGATCGAAACATTCACCTCGCTGTTCGGGCCCTATCCCTTCGAGGCATACGGGTCACTGGTTATCGACGACTCGTTTGGCTTCGCTCTCGAGAATCAAACCTTTTCGATCTACAGCAAGCTCTTGATCGACGGCACCCAGAAACGAGAGTGGGTCTTCGCTCACGAGTTAGCCCACCAATGGTTCGGCAACTCGGTCAGCGTCGGCCGTTGGCAGGACATTTGGCTGAACGAGGGGTTCGCAACCTACGCAGAAACCCTGTGGACCGAATTTGCCGATGACGGAGACACAAACCAGCGCATGCGCGATATCTGGAACACGTCGATTGGCTACGGGGCGCCCGGCGACCCCGGACCGGACAACCTTTTTGGCGGCACGGTGTATCAGCGTGGAGCTCTCGTGTTACACGCGATTCGCCTTGAGCTCGACAACGACGATCTGTTCTTCGACATCATGAAATCGTGGGCCCAGGAGTTCGCCTACTCGACCGCCACGACCGAAGACTTCATCGAGCTCACCAACCGTGTGTCGGGCCAAGACCTTCGCGAAACAATCGAAGCCTTCGTCTACAGCGAAACGCTGCCAGAACTACCCGAGTAGATCCAGGATCGAAGCGTAGCCTTCGCGAAACGATGGGTAACGCGGCGCAAATCCCAGGCTGAGCGCCAGACGGTTCGAGCACCGCTTGTTGCTGTTGGGCGCCGCCGAGAGATCGACCGGCGGCACCGAAACATCGAGCCGATCGGCCATCCAGGTAATAACCTCTCGCCGCTCGGCCGGATCGTTGTCGACGCCGATCACGATGGGCTCTACCTTCGGAGCCACCGCCAGGCTGGCGATCAAGGTAGCGGCATCATCAGCATGAATGCGATTGGTATACGCAGGCTCAGGCCCGAACGTTGCTTTGCCAGAGCGAACCTGTTCAACGAACCGTGTTCGGCCCGGACCGTACACTCCGCCAAGTCGCACTGCGCAAGATTCGATAGGCGAATCTTCGGCCACGTGTTCCATTTCGAGCATGGCCCGTCCGCTGAAGCCGGTTGGCGCGGTCGGCGACATCTCATCAACCCAGCCGCCGTCGTCGACCTCATAGACCGCGGTCGACGAGACACTCAAAACCCGAGATGGGCGTACCGCTGCAAGGACATTGCGCAGGCCGTCGACATAGGCTCGTTGATAGGCATCAGCGGTGCGTTCGCCGGCGGTCATCACATAGATAAGTGTCGCCACGTTCGGCAAGGTTGCAAGCGATGCTGGGTCGCCGACATCCGCGCTGTGCGCTTCGAACTCAACCGGTATGCGGTCGGCGTTGCGACGGACGCCTACCACTCGTCGCCCAGCAGCGAGCAGCTCATAGCCAATTCGTGCCCCGAGGTCGCCAACCCCCACCAACATCACGCTCGCGTGGTTTTGCACTACTCGTTCGTCAACGGGCTCAACCTTCACTGCTCGAACACCGACCTCGGCACATCGCAGGCATCAAAGGCTTCGAGAATCCGCTCGAGGGCGCCGTCGTCAGGGGCATCGGCCGACATTGCGAGGAGGTCGGCAACGTCGATGTTGTCGGTCAGGCATTCGGCCTCGGCGGTCGTCACACCGAGCTGCGTTTCTAGTTCGGCGCTGAGCTCAGCACGAATAGCAGGGTCGATGCGAAGATCCTCGATGAGCGCCTCGGCATCATCAAGATTCACCACGCCGGGGATCGTTAGCGCCGGAGACCCACCATCAGGAGTTTCGACCCCGCTTGAAGAACACGCCGCTACAGCCAAAGCGAACACGAAACCCACACGCACACCCAAACCACGGACCGAACATGCCCGCAATACAGGACGGGCGAAACGAGTCATGCGGCGCAAGAAGTCGCCTCTCGACGGGTCGGGTGCAGGTGACAAGACGCAGAGTGTAGTAGTCCCTCGCCCGCCCGTGGCGCCACCACCTGCGCTACTTCGGCTACCTTCGGAGGCGAGATCGTACCGTCGATGCCCCGGCGGTGCCATCAGTCGTTTTCACTCGATAGAGTCGAACACCTGTTCGTAGTTCGCGCCCCCAATGCCCCACTTTCGGAGCCACGAAGTTCATGAGTCAACAATCCATCCAACCGTTCGCACGCGAGGTCGTCGACGTCGCTGTTTCCGACGAGATGAGCGAGTCGTTTCTTGCGTACTCGCTGTCGGTCATCACGGCCCGGGCGATCCCCGATGTTCGCGACGGTCTCAAGCCGGTGCAACGCCGCATTCTTTACTCAATGCTTCGACAAAACATTCGGCCGGACTCGACCCATCGCAAGTGTGCTGGCGTTGTCGGCGACACGATGGGCAAATACCACCCGCACGGCGACTCTGCCATCTACGAGGCCCTAGTACGCATGGGTCAGGACTTCACTCGCAACGTCACCTTCATCGACCCGCAGGGAAACTTCGGAACACTCGATGACCCGCCGGCCGCCTACCGTTACACCGAGTGCCGTCTCACCGATGCCGCCATGGATATGGTGCGCGAAATCGACGAAAACACGGTGCAGTTCCGCCCGACCTTCGATGGCGAGCGCCAAGAACCGATCTTCCTTCCCGCTCTGGTGCCAAACCTGCTGGTCAACGGCACCACCGGCATCGCCGTTGGTATGGCAACCAACATGCCTACCCACAACCTACGCGAGGTCTATAAGGCCATCGAACTGGTCATGACAAAGCGACGCCCCAAGCCAACCATTGCCGAGCTGCGCGCCGTGCTTCCTGGTCCAGACTTTCCCGGCGCCGGGTTCATCGTCGACGACGGCCTCGACGAGATTTATGAAACCGGGCGCGGCTCAATTCGGATGCGGGCAAAGGTCGAAACCATACAGATCACCAAGAACCGCCAGGGTCTTGTGGTGACCGAATTGCCCCACATGGTTGGCCCCGAGCGAGTCGTCGCCAAGATCCAAGACCTTGCGAACAGCGGCAAGCTACAGGGGATCCAGGGACTCGCCGACCTATCCGATCGCCACCACGGCCTCAAGATCCAGATCGAGTGCAAGCCCAACATCAACCCGCAGGCGGTTCTCGCCGAGCTGTATCGCTTGACCCCGCTTGAGGAGACATTCGGCGTCAACAACGTGGTCCTGGTCGACAATGTGCCGACCACGCTGGGGCTCTATGACCTCTGCCAGCATTACGTTACCCACCGCCTCGACATGATCGTGCGCCGGACACAGTTCCGGCTCGAAAAAGCACGCGAGCGCATGCATATCGTCGAGGGTTTCCTCATCGCCCTCGACAACATCGACGAGGTCATCGCCATCATCCGGGCATCGGCCGATTCAGGCGAAGCCCGCGACAACCTCATGGCACGGCTGTCGCTCTCAGACATTCAGGCTCGAGAGATCCTCGAGATGCCGCTGCGTCGCCTCACCGCGCTCGAGCGACAGAAACTTGTGGACGAGCACGCAGAGTTGGCCGAACGCATCGCAGACTTCGAGAAACTCCTGGGCTCAGAACAGCGCCAACGCACGCTGGTCCTCAAAGAGCTGAAAGAAGCCGTCGATGCCTACGGCCACGAACGCAGAACACAGCTGGTTTCCCTCGAAGACATCCCGACCTTTGAGGTCATCGACCTAGTCGATACCGACGTTGCCGACGAACCCTGTGTCGTTACCCTCTCAACAACGGGCCAAATCGGACGTGCTCCCCTCGAAGGGGCCAAACGTGCAACACCAGCGCGCCACGATGTTCTCGTAGCGTCAACGCTTAGCTCAACGCGGTCTCGTCTGTGGGCGATTACCTCTGAAGGACGAGCGTTGGCGGCAATGGCAGCAGAGGTCGGCGAGATTGCTGGCCGCAGTCGCGGTTCAGACGCTAAACAGATCTTCGGCCTCAACGCTGGCGAAAAAATCCTCACCATCGTAACCCCGGGCGACGAAAAGCTGGTGCTGGTTACCGAACAAGGCGTAGCCAAACGGCTCGATCCCGCCGAGATCGACAAGACAAAGGCCGGCGCAACGATCATCAAGCTGAAGGGCACCGACAAAGTTGCTGCAGCATTCGTGTCGCCCGACGGTATCGACATCGTCATCATCGCCAGCGATGCACAGGTCCTTCGCACCGACATCGAAAAGATCAGTGTCCAGGGCCGCGGCGCAGGCGGTGTCGCTGGCATGAAACTTCGCGATGGCGCAAAAGTCATTGCCGCCGGACCAGTGATAGGCGATGCCGTCATCTGCTCGGTGACCAACGGCGGTGCCGGGAAGACCACACCACTCGACGAGCTTGAGGCGAAAGGTCGCGGCGGAGTAGGTGTGCGGTTGACAAAGCTCGATGCCGAGACACTCTCTGCCGCAGCCGTTGGCGACCTCGAGACGATGCTGGCAGTCATGGCCACCGACGACGACCACAACAAGGTCGATCCTGCGCCGGTGCCATTCCCGGTCGGCGCCTCGAAGCGAGATCTCACCAGCACCGAACTCGACCGACCGATTCTGGGCCTCGGCCCGGCAAGGTGGTGAAGCGATGAGCAGCACAACAACCACCTCCGACGACATCGAGATCATCATGGACGACAACGAAAAGACCCCGCAGCTCATCGCCGACGAGAAAGCCAGTTCGTCGAAATCGACAACCCAAGCCAACAAGACCAGCAAGACAAAACCAGCAGCGAAGAAGGTCGGCACCTACGACGCCGACGCGATCGAGACCCTCGAGGGCCTCGATGCCGTGCGGAAACGTCCCGGCATGTACATCGGCGGCACCGGCAGCGCCGGACTCATGCACCTGGTATGGGAGCTGCTCGACAATGCCGTCGATGAAGCAGCCGCCGGTTTTGCCAAGAAAATTGAAGTGACCTTTCATCGCGACGGCTCGGTCGCTGTCGGCGACGACGGCCGCGGAATCCCTGTCGGGATTCACACAAAACGTAAGGTCTCGGCGCTTGAGGTAGTGCTCACCGAGCTCCATGCCGGAGGCAAGTTCGGTGGTGGAGCGTATGGCGCATCCGGCGGGCTCCACGGTGTAGGCGCTTCGGTGGTTAATGCGCTGTCCGAGAAGTTGGTCGCCGAAGTCGACCGAGAGGGTCACACGCATCGGCTGTGTTTCAACGAGCGGGTCGCTGGCCAATTCACCACACGATCGTTTCGGGCTGGTCACAAACTCGAACGCATCAAGAAGACAAAGAAGACCGGCACGCGGGTGCGGTTCTGGCCCGACACCGAGATCTTTGACCCCGAGGCGGTCATCGAGTGGGACGAGGTTCGCGTTCGAGCCCAGCGCGCGGCATTTCTGGTACCTGGTCTCAAGATCACCGTCATCGACAAGCGCACCGGATCGCAGACTGAACCCGAGACTTTTGTCTCGAGGGCCGGTATTGCCGACCTCGTCGACCAGATGTCGGGCGACTCTACGCCGGTCACCGGCCTGATCAAACTCAACGGTATCGACACCTTCGAAGAGAAGGTGCCCGTCGATGGCAAGATGCAGATTGTTGAGCGCGAGTGTGTGGTCGACGTTGCCCTGCGTTGGGTCGATACGTTCGAGCCAACGATGACGTCATTCGTCAACACGATTCCTACCAGCGAGGGCGGCACACACCTCGATGGGTTCGATAAGGCTCTCACACGCGCGGTGAACGATGTGCTCCTCAAAGACGTCCGGCAACTGGCAAAATTGGCGAAACAAAACAAGAACCGGGCGACCCGCGACGACATCCGTGAAGGTCTCGTCGCCGCGGTCAAGGTGACATTCCCCGAACCACAATTCCGAGGCCAGACCAAACAAGAGCTCGGCACGCCTGCCATTGACAAAATTGTCTACCGAGTGGTCAAAGACAGCCTTGCCGAATGGTTCAGCGGCGTCGGGTCGAAGAAGACCCATGTCGACAACGTCCGCAAGAAGATCTCGAGCGCCGTCATCAACCGGGTCAGCGCCAAACAGGCGCTCGATACCAAACGGAAGGCAGCGTCGCTCGGATCCACCGGCATGCCCGCAAAACTCGCCGATTGCCGCATCCACGGCGGCGACGCCGAGCTCTTAATCGTCGAGGGAGACTCTGCAGCGGGTCCGGCAAAAGCGGGCCGCAACTCAGAGTTCATGGCGATTCTTCCGCTTCGCGGCAAGGTCGTGAACGCTGGCAAAGCAACGATGAAGCAAGTACTGGACAACACCGAAGCGCAGGCGCTGTTCACCGCCGTTGGGGCTGGGTCGGGTAAGGATTTCGATATCTCGGCATCACGCTACGGCCGCATCATCATTCTGTGCGATGCCGATGTCGACGGCAGCCATATTCGGTGCCTGTTGCTCACGCTCATTTACAAGTACATGACCCCTCTTCTTGAGGGTGGCCATGTCTACGCTGCACAACCACCGCTGTTCACCACCAAAGTGGGCAACGAGACCCACCGAGCCTTCAGCGACGAAGAACGCGACAAGATGACCCAGGAACTCGCGACCGGCAACCGTAAAGCCGAAAACATTAAGTGGCAGCGGTTCAAGGGTCTGGGCGAAATGAACGTCGATGAGCTGGCCCATTGTGCACTGAATCCTGAAACTCGAATCCTTCGACGCCTCACCATGGACGATGCTGCACAAGCCAAGGATGCAATGAAGATGTTTGACGTACTTATGGGCAGCGATGTTGCCCAACGTCGCGACTACCTGGTCAAGAACAGCGCACTGATGGACCCAGAAGTTCTCGACGTGTAACACGCGACACCCCGGGCGCCGGCACCTCGCATCTCGGTGTGCCACTTTCCGGCCCATCACCTTGCACTCCAGATTTTTTGCCAACCTGCCGATAGAAGCACTGATGTCAGCTTCTGCTGTCGTCTGCCACACCGAATACGCCTGGATAGATCTTTATGGACCGCTCCCTTGTTTCTCACCGACCTGGTCGTCAGCGAATCGCTGCCGTCGCAGCTGCTTTTGCGCTGGCCGCAACCGGCACGGTTACCGTCCTTGCAATCGATGCCAACGCAGCACAAGCACAGGTGAAACAGTCGTGCCGCACCTCCTCGGTCGACCTCCTTGGCGCAGATGGCAACGACAACATCGTCGTGAACGCAAAAACCGCTCGTAGCGGCGCAGCAGACGGCTTCTTTGTCGTAGAGCTTGGCGCTGGCGACGATTCGCTCGACTTCACGCCCGAAGCGCTCGCCGAGCTCGGCACGAGCACGCGGGTCTGTGTCAGCGGAGGCGATGGTAACGACACCATCAACGGCACCGACGGCAAGGACAACTTGTCGGGCGGCGCCGGCAACGACGTACTCATCGGCTACGCCGGTCGCGACGTGCTCGACGGCGGACCAGGCAAAGACGACCTGTTCGGTGGCCGGGGCAAAGACAAGATCCTTGGTGGCTCGGGAAGCGACTTCCTCTACGGCGCCCAGGGCAACGACGTGCTGAAACCCGGCGGCGGCAACGACACCACCATCACCGGCGCCGGCCGCAACAAGGTTGTTAACAAACGCGGCACCGACCTGATCATCGCCGAGCCGTTCTCGATTCCCGGCGACAGTGGCACCATCCGCTTCAAGGGCAGCAGCGCAGTGAATCGCCTCATCGGCGGCGCTGGCAACGACTTCATCTTCGGTGGAAGCGACGCCGACATCATCGACGGTCGCGGCGGAAACAACTGGCTCCTTGGCCGCGACGGCAATGACACGCTCACCGGCGGTGGCGGCGACGACACCATCTTCGGCGGCGGCGGCGCTGACACGATCGAATGCAACAATGGCGGCGACGATTGGGCCGGCGGTGGCACCACCACCTACAACCCCAATAGTCGATCTGGCGATTCGGTTGCGGTTACCGCACCACAGGCCAACGACATCGTCGGCGACGATTGCGAGCTGGTTTTTGGCCAGTCGACAACCTTTGAACTTGTCGGCAAGGCCGGCGGATCAACCACATCATCGCTGCAATCAGCCGATCTGACGCCTGCCGAGGTTGTTGTGCGATCGGGGGGCGATATGCGTCTTCCCGCTGACGGCACGCAACCAAGCGCCCGTAACTAACGTGGCAGCCGACCGAACCACAGCGATGTAGTTCGTCCTACCCATGGTGTAGAACTGTGGGTATGGACGTTCACCCCACACCAACCGAGCTCACCGAGCTTGGCGACGGCGACCCGCTTGCTAACGGCTCTGTTGACGCTGCACCGGCTGGTCCTCCCGATGGGGTGCGCGACCTTGAGGCTCCTCTAGCACGCACCGGCGCACCAAAGCGGTTGTCGCCTAGTTCGGCAAGCACGTTCCAACAATGCCCGAAGCGTTGGAAGATGCGCTACCTCGATCGCCTCCCCGATCCACCTGGGCAGGCAGCGTTGGCCGGCACCTTTGCTCACCTCGTGCTCGAGCATCTCCTCCAGTCGCCGTCGGCCGAACGTACGCTCGATGCGGCCAAGCAACTCGCCCGCAAACACTGGCCAGAGATAGAAAACGACAAGGATTTCGTTGCCCTCGACCTCGATGACGACGCCTCACGCTCGTTTCGTTGGACGGCGTGGAAGGCTATCGAAGGCCTCTGGACCCTTGAGAATCCCGAAGAAGTCCAGGTCGAGGCAACCGAGCAGCTCATCGATGCCGATGTAGGGGGCGTGCCTTTCCGTGGCATCGTCGACCGCCTCGACCGTGAGGCCGACGGCCTCGTCGTTTCTGACTATAAAAGCGGCAAGGCTCCTCGGCCGCGTTACGTCGACGGCCGGCTCGCTCAGGTTCTTCTCTACGCGGCTGCCATCGGCAACCAGGTCGGCGAGCGGCCACGACGTGCCCGCCTGCTGTACCTTGGCCAGCGCACTATCGAGACCGATGTCACCGACGCTGCCGTGGAGACCGTGGTCGGCGAGCTGAGCACTACCTGGCAGGAGATGAACACCTCGTGCGACACGGCTGAATTCACGGCCAAAACCGGGCCTCTCTGCGGTTGGTGCCCCTTTGTCGACAAGTGCGAGCAGGGAACCGCAGAGGTGCTCTCTCGGCTCGAACGGGGCACGATGCGGCTCGACGCTCCCGCCGTTGCGCTCGTCGGCCCGGTGCCGGCGTCGCAGGCGCTGGCCGGCTAACTCGTCGAACCGACGCGGGCCGATCGCTCGACATAGCGTCGGTCAATTGGGCACGAAACAAAGAACCATTCGGCCATTTGACAAATGGGCCGCATTTCTCTGTTGACTCACGAGTTGTCTCGGTAACCTAAAAGGAATGAGTGGGACGAAAAAGAGTGGACTTGGGCGTGGGCTGAGCTCACTGATCCCGACCTCCGAAACAGACGAGGCCGACCACCTTGAGGGCCATGAACGCCTCCTGCGCAGCATGGTTGATGCAAGTTTTGAACTCGTCGAGGACCATCACGACGTCACGTTGGCCGCCTATCTTCACGTTGGTTCGACCGGCGAACCGGTGCTGTTTTTGCACCGCCCAGCATTTGCCACCTTGACGCCTACCACTTCGTTTCGCCTGTTTCACCACATTGCCTTGCTCTCGAACGAAACCGACGTCCGGGGCCGGTTCGTCCTCGATTCATGGTCGGGTATGTATGTGCGATCCGGCTCGACCGGGTCCGACGGCATCCACATTTTCGCGAGCGATGTGTCGGTGTACGACGATGGCGCTCTGGCCGATATTTCGCGTGCCGTTAGCGCGATGGCTTCGATCATTCACCAGGTCGAGACCGCCGAAAGTGTCGACGATCTAGCTCCGGTCAGGCTGATGGTTGAGGTAGAAGACGCCAAGACCACCGTCGAAGCAACCATCACCAACGACTCTGGTCAGCTCCGCACTGGTCGCGGCGCCTCACAAATTGCTGACGAGGCAGTTGCATTGTCGCTTCTCGATGCCAGCGGGCGCAGCTGGATATTTGAAGAGTGCCGCGAGATTCCCGTCGATGATCAACGGGCTGTTCTCACCACCTTTCGTGACGACGACGGAAACCCTCGGTTCGGGCTAGCCATTGGGCCGAGCGACAATCTGACCATCTCGGCAAACGCAGCGCAACGGGCGCTGATGCTGTCGCGCTAGCTTTCACACCGTTGCCGCCCCCACGGGTAGGGTCAGCAGCATGACCGACGCCAGATCACTCCTCGCTTCATGGGCCGAGAAATACGACAACGATCCCGAAAAGCCAGCGATTCCCGCCGCAACCGTGTGTGTCATCCGCGACACCGCCGATGGTCTCGAGACGCTTCTGCTGCGGCGAAATTCGAAGCTGCAATTTGCTGGCGGTATGTGGGTATTTCCTGGAGGGCGCATCGACCCGGAGGACTACAGCGGAGGCGACGATCAATTCGCCGCGGCAAAGACTGCGGCAGTACGTGAAGCATTTGAAGAGTCGGCACAGCGCATTGACGAGACGTCGCTCGCTTGGTTCGCCCATTGGTCGCCACCACCAATCGCGCCAAAGCGATTCGCGACCTGGTTCTTTTTGGCCAAGTCCAACGACGACGTCGTCGAGATCGACCACGGCGAAATACATGATTCGGCCTGGACGCGCCCTGCCGATGCCCTCGCACAGGTCGACGCAAGAGAAATTGAGCTCACACCCCCAACTTGGGTGACGCTGCACGATCTGGCCAAGTTCGACTCCGTCGCCGAAGCAATGCAGGTTCTCGGCGGACGCGATCCACGCTTCTACGTCACCCGGGTAATCGGCAGCGACGAGGGACCTCTCGCGGTATGGGAAGGCGACGCCGGCTATGAAACCGGCGATGCATCGAGCCCCGGGCCGCGCCACCGGCTTCTTATGGCCGAATCAGGCTTTGTGTTCGAAGACACCACGATGCCGTCCTAAATCGGCCTCTGTTCGGGCCCTTGGCCGCATAGAGCGACCAAATGTGACCCTGTAGTTGGGCCCAACGGCCCAAAATCAGGCTCTCGTGACCCCTTCCACCCCGGTCCGGGGTTCAGAAAGAGCGTTATTGCCGATAGGATTGGGTCTTCGTGCTCCAACGCAGTTGTGATTGCACGAGTACCCGCCGGCCGCCGAAAGGGACCCAAGATGGCCAAGAGCCGACCGAGCATCCAAAAACGCCTCCGTGAAAAGAATCGCATTGAGAAGAATGCAATGAAGCGCGAACGACGCGCTCAGCGTTCTGAGGTCAGTGACGACGATGAACTTGACGCAGATGCGCCGACCGAGGATCAGCTGTACGAACAATTCGCACAGCTGAACCAGCGATATGCCGAAAAAGAGATCGATCAGGAAACGTTTGAGAAGAAACGTGCTGAGATCTACGAACAACTCGGTATCGAAGTAGACGTTTAGCGCTTCGCACGTACGTTATGAGGGTCTCACAGCAGCAGCTGTGAGGCCCTTTGTGCGTTTTGGGGCCCTCGAACCTAGTGTGGCGAACAGCAATCACCCTGATCCCTTGAGCGCCCCCTGGAGGCCCCTGTGACGACCACAACACCCTCACCACTCGTTATCGACGGTTCAGTCGCTGTTGTCACCGGCGGCGCCAGTGGTATCGGCAAAGGTATTGTTCGGGCGCTTGTCGAACAGGGCGCCCATGTCGTCGTCGCCGATATCGAGCAGGACCAGATCGACAAGACGATCGCCGAGCTCGCTCCCCTTGCGGAGGCGTCGACGGGCTCTCTCAGCGGGCGCCAGGCTGATGTGTCTGATGCCGATTCGATGGACAACCTCGCCGAAGGCGTGTTCGGCGACCACGGCAAATGCAACATGTTGTTCAATAACGCCGGTGTCGGTTCGGGCGGGGGCGGCAAAGCGTGGGAAAGCGAAATCAACGACTGGAAATGGTGTTTCGGCGTGAACGTTTTTGGGACCGCGAACGGTGTTAGCGCCTTTGTTCCAAAGATGCTTGCGTCGGGCGAACCCGGACACATCACCAACACCTCGTCGGGCGACGGGGGCTTCGCACCGGTACCAATGGCGTCGGTGTACGCGTCGAGCAAAGCAGCGGTGAGTTGCTTTACCGAAGCCCTCAACCACCAGCTGCGTGCAGAAAGCGACCAGCTCTCGGCATCGGTGTTCTACCCGTCGGGCGGGTTGATGAACACCGGTCTGTTCAATGCTGCCCGCAACCGCCCGGCCGAACTCGCTCGAGTGCGTAACCCAGGCCGACGTTCGGCAATGACCTTTGAGCAGCTCAAGGAACGCCTTGAAGCAGCCGGACGCAATGTTGTGGTGGCCGATCTTGACGAACTCGGGCGGTTTGTCGTCGAGTGCGTGACTAGACGGCAATACATCATCGCCCGCGACATCGAGGACACGGTCGATCTGCTTCACCGTCGGGCAGAGGCAATCGGCGTCTTCGATGCACCTCCGGTGCACGAGATGGGCATCTAGGCCGCACACACTCACACTATGGCTACACCGGCAGAGCTAGTGAGAACAAAGAACTGGCGGCCCGGGTAGCACAAAAGCACTGTTGCCACCGCCCTGTTCGGACGGTGGCAACAGTTGTTTCGAAACTCAGCACCCGCAGGCGCTGCTGGGTGTCGCGTTAGCGGCGACGCTCCTGAAGCGCCTTTGCAGCACGCTTCTCGGCGACCTGACGACGGCCGATAATTGGCGTCGTCGGCGCGAAACCGGCACCAGCGCGCTCGGCTTCAGACTCTCCCCCCCAGAAGCCAAGTTCCCGGTTTTCACGTGCGTGCGCTCGGCACGACATGAGCACAGGGCATGTTTCGCAGATAAGCCGCGCTGCGGCTTCTCGGCGAACTCGAGCCTCAGGGCGCTCGGCGAACGGAGCGAAAAAGAGTTCGCTCTTTCCGCGGCAGGCGCACTGGTCGACCCAGTCAGCTGGGTCGAGACTCGTGGTTGGTTTAAGATCGAGCATTGGCGGTTGCTCCTCCAGGCCTCGCCCTGAACACCCTCCGTGTTCATCCGCTGAGACCGTATGTTGGCGTCCCGACATAGTGCGCGGAAAATGCACAACTCCGCCAATGAATCTTCGCGACATTGCCTATCTGTTTTTTAGATGGCACACAGGCTGTGGGAATATCCTGCAAAAAACCACGCACAGTAGTTAAAAGGCCGCGAATGGCCCGAAAAGCGCGTATGAGCGACGATTTCGCTGACGCGAAATAGTTTTCGAAGAACACCGGAAAGTGGTGAAATGGTCACCTACAGCCCGTTTCGGCGAACCGTCAAGGACCCGAATGTGCCGCAATGTCGTCGAGTATCTGCCCTGCGTGGAGGGAAAGATCTTGGCCGGTGAGGTCGTAGTTAGCAGCGATGGTCTGATCGGGGGCGATCAGGTAACTCACCCGCCGCGGAAGCCCAAGTTCAAAGTACGCCTCGCCCTCGGCGCGCTCCGCGTCGTAGGCCCTACCAACTTCGCGATCGGCATCGGAGAGCAGTTGGTAGGGAAAGCTCTCGCTCTCGGCAAACGCCAACTGATCCGCCACCGTGTCAAAACTCGCGCCAAGAACAACACAATTCGCTGCTGCAAAGTCTGAGGCTCGATCACGGAACCCCTGCCCTTGCATCGTTCAACCAGGTGTTGAGGCTTTGGGGTACCACCACAGGGCAACCCAGGAGCCTGCTAGATCAGCCAGCGATACCATTTCGCCGTGCTGATCGGGCAGAGAGAACAACGGTGCTGTTGCGCCAACATCAAGCATGGGTCGTCCTCATTTCGTGGGTTGCTCTAGGGGTTCTGGAAGAACGTAGTGCCTAACGCCCCACCGAGGTGGGACCATCGTCACAGTAGCCGCAAAGGGCCTCTGAGCTGGGGTTGGGCGGCCCTACGAGATCCAGGCGAGTGCCTGAATCTCGCTGTAGGCCTCGAGACCGAATCGACCACGGTCGCGCCCGATACCCGACATTTTGAAGCCGCCAAAGGGCGCTTCCATGTGTGGCTGCACGAGGTTGAGGCCCACGTTGCCCGTTTCGAGCTGCTGGCCAATGCGGTAGGCCCGCGACTGATCGGCCGAGAAGACGTAGCTGTACAAGCCGTAGTCGGAGTTGTTGGCCAGCGCGATCGCCTCGTCATCGCCATCGTGGGGCAAAATCACCACCACCGGACCAAACGCCTCTTCTTGCACCACGTGCATGTCGGGTGTGCAGTCGGCGAGCAACGTTGGGGCGACGAAGTACCCGGGAAGGTCGGGGCGTTCGCCGCCAACGACCAGGGTTGCACCGGCGTCAACGCCCGATTGGATGAACTCCTCGACCCGGTCGCGGTGCGTTTCGGTAATGACCGGACCAACCAGCGTGTCGTCGGCCCGGGCATCGCCCACCTTCAAGAAGCCAGAAATGCCCTTAAGCGACTCGACGGTTTCGTCATACAGACTGCGGTGGCAGATAACCCGAGTTGGTGCGGTGCAGATCTGGCCCGAGTGGAAACCCCAAACCGTGGCGATGGCGCCGACCGCGGCACCAACGTCGGCATCCTCGGCCATGATAAGTGCGCCTTTGCCGCCCAACTCCATCAAGAGCCGTTTCATGGTCTTGCCTGAGTTTTCGTAGATCTTCGAGCCGATGTGCGAGCTTCCGGTGAAGCTAATCATGTTGACGTCGCGTGAATCCACCAGGGCTGCTGGCGCCTCGGGACCCGAACCGGTAATGACATTGATGACGCCAGGCGGGAACCCGGCTTTTTCTATTGATTCAGCCAGCAACAAGATGCCCAGCGGGTCCTGCGGGGCCGGCTTAATAATGCAGGTGTTGCCCATCGCAAGCGCCGGGGCGATCTTTCCCGCCACATTCGTCAGCGGAAAGTTGTAGGGCGTAATTGCCGCCACCACACCAACCGGTTGCCGATGAATCGCCGCGTTGATTAGCCCAGCGGGGCCAAGTGCCGACTGGCCGACGGGCTGAGGCATCAACGCTTCGTTGAGATTCGGATTGTTGACGTAGTAACGAAACCGGTCGATTGTTGGTCCGGCTACCTGCATCGTGGCGGCGATTTTCAGGGTTGCCCCTGTTTCGGCTTGGACCGTGTCGACCCACGACGGCGTATCGGCCTCAAGCACATCGGCCAGCCGGCTGAGATACGCGCCGCGTTCGCCGGGCGTTAGAGCCTTCCACGCCGGAAGCGCTGCTTTGGCTGCGGCTACCGCTTCGAGCGCTTGTGCTGCCGTGGCTTCAGGGGCATACCCGACGACCTTGGTGGTGTTCGGGTCGATGATTTCGTAGGTCGACGCCGTGGGCACCCACCTGCCATCGATAAAAAGTTTCCACTCTTTTTGCACATCGATATTCACGGTGTCAGACATGGTGCGCTGTTGCCCCCTGGGTTGGTCTCGCCAAAAGTAACCAAGGCCGAGCCAAAAGCAAAAGACGCCGACCTAATCGCTCGCCTCTTCGCTACCTCTTCGCTGACGCTTCCCTGCCTGGTCGCTACTCAATCGGCGGGTCGCGAAGCTTAGGCGGCGTGTGACGTCGCTACTGGGGGCGCCCAACGAAGCGGCACACCAAGTTGATCGGCAAGGCCGCTCGTGTCGAGGTCGAAGACAGCTCGCATCTCGCTGACCAGCGCTGGCGGGATGTTCATCGAGCCTTCGGCCAGGCCAGATGCCGGCTCATTGCCAGCAAGTTCGTGCTCCAAACCAAGGAAGTCCAGAACAGTCCGGTACGTTGTGCTCGGATCCTCTCTGAACGCCTCGGTTTCGATGACACAGAGTTGCGACGGCGAGAACAGATGTAGCCAAGGCCGAAGCTGCGTGCCGTACATGCCGTTGCGGACATAGCCGAACTGGCCGCCGTCGAGAACGTCTCGGGTCTCGGCCACTTCGCGTCGATCAGAATACTTCCGGCCAATCTCACGTTGACGACGCTCGGCACCGTCGCGTCGTTCCAACCGCTCGATCAGGTCAAACTCGGTTTGTATGCACCGTGCGAAGTTGCGTCGCTCGATTCCAGCGGCCGTGTTTTGCCCATGATGCGCCCAGGCACGTTCGACCGGGTCGCGAAGCAACACGACCAATTTGATGTTTGGAAGCTCGCGTTTTACTCGCGGGGCGGCGGTTGCGCTCCACAAATAGTGCGAGGACGACTCACCCGTAATGCAATCGGCGCCGATGCGTGCCGACTCCATAGCCAGCGTCGCGCGCAGCGGGAAATGCGATCGGTACCAATCGGCGCCCCGGTAGTGGGCGTCGGCGAAGTAGCCGACATTTCGACGGGTCGAAAGGATGACCTGGCGATGATGGCCCAGGTAGCGCCACAGGGCCGCCGTGCCGCAATTTTGGGCGCCGAGCACCAGAAACGACGGGTCGCTTCGGAGCCGTGCAGTATCGGCGCGAAAGTTAGGCCACAGCGCCTCGCGGAGTCGGGTTCGAAGAAGGGGTGCGTCACTGGCCACCTCATTCAATCGGCATACGGACGGGCGATATGAATACCGAGAATGGTGCATGCCTAGAGGTGCCCGATATGGTTACCCACAGGTAGCTACTCGTAACGAAATCGAAGGATCCTCATGGCAGAGCCAGTAATCGTCGCAACCGCCCGTACGCCAATCGGCCGGGCAGCCAAGGGCAGTCTCGTCGACGCCCGTCCCGACGACATGTCGGCGTTCATTATCAACGACGTTCTGAACAAGGTGCCGGACCTGCCGCGCGACCAGGTCGAAGACGTCATGTGGGGCATCGGCCAGCCCGGCGGCGAAGGTGGCTACAACATCGCTCGCGTCGCTGCCCTTCTGGCCGACGTGCAGGCGCCCGGTGTCACCATCAACCGGTACTGCTCGTCTTCGCTACAGACAATCCGCATGGCCGCTCACGCGATCAAAGCTGGCGAGGGCGATGTGTTTGTCGCCGGTGGCGTCGAAACCGTCAGTCGTTACATGAATGGCGCAGCCGACACGGGGCCACACAACGAAAACTTCGCCGCCGCCGAAGCGATTAGCGCAAAGCGCTCTGAGGGTGGAGCCGACACCTGGTCAGAGCCTGAAGGAATGCCCGACGTCTACATCGCTATGGGCCAGACCGCCGAAAACGTCGCCCAGATGACCGGCATCTCCCGCGAGCGTCAAGACGAGTTCGGTGTTCGTTCGCAAAACCTGGCCGAGCAGTCACTCAACAGCGGCTTCTTCGAACGCGAGATCACTCCCTACACGCTTCCTGACGGCACCGTAGTGAGCACCGACGACGGCATCCGGGCCGGCACCAACATCGAAAAGGTCAGCACGCTAAAGCCGGTGTTCCGTCCCGACGGCACGATTACTGCAGGCAATGCTTGCCCGCTCAACGATGGCGCTGCCGCCACCGTGGTGATGAGCGATACCCGCGCTGCCGAGCTTGGTCTCAAGCCACTCGCTCGCATCGTATCGAGCGGCGTTTCGCAGCTCAGCCCCGAGATCATGGGACTTGGCCCAATCGAAGCAATCCGCCAGGCACTTGGTCGGGCCGGCAAAAGCGTCGACGACATCGATCTATTCGAGATCAACGAAGCGTTTGCCGTGCAGGTTCTCGGCTCGGCCGATGCGCTCGGCATTCCCATGGACAAGCTCAATGTCAACGGTGGTTCGATCGCCCTTGG
>CALLQB010000076.1 GCA_938015295.1 uncultured Acidimicrobiales bacterium | reverse complement strand
CGCACTCGCTCGACCGGTTGCTCGTTGCCGACGTAGATCGGTTCGTCGCGGTAGAACGACGGGTCGGCGGTAAGGCGAGGAGCGTCGGGGTCGCAACGTTGTAGTCCAAAGGCGAGATCGCCGACGGCTTCGTCGACTCCGGGGTTACCCGTATCGGTAGGCCCCGTTTCGGTACTTCCTGTTTCGGTAGTTCCTGTTTCGGTAGTTCGTGTTGTGCCGGCGATGTCGGTAGCCAAGACGGTGTTGTTCTCGGCGCACGAACTGAGGAACAACATCGTGGCCATGATCGCTGCAGAAACTAGGGCACGTTCAGATCGACTCATGGCCATAGGACGACGGTAGTGGTATCGCTGGTTCCCGGCCCATGAAATGCGGGCTGGTGGGGTTACGATCGAGCTTGCTTTCGGGCGACGATCTCGTCGAATTCGGCCCAAGTCAGCTCGCCGCGAAGTAGCGAAGTGACCGCACGACCTAGTGGGTGCCGGGGCCACCGGGGGTCGTCGGTAAGCTGCACGGTGCTACTGATAGTGCCGTCGTCGGCGAATTCGTAGGTGCGGTAGCCGGGCGGCAGCATTGTTTGGGCATCGAGGTCGAAGTTGTTCTTCAACGCTGGCGCGACGAAAACCGGCACATTTTCAAACGTGTACTGGTCGGGTATGTGGGTGTGCCCTCCGCCGATGCCGCGCACGTTCGTGAGGTCGCCGATCAAGGTTCGCCACTCGGCTTCGTATGCCTCGTCGGCTGAGAGCCCCGATGTTGGAGCTGGGGGATGATGCACCCAAATAAACACGTGGTCGGCCGTTGTCGTGGCACACATCTCGCGCAGCCAGGAGGCTTCTCTTTGCCCGAGTGAGCCATTGGCGTGAAGTCGGTCGTCGTAATTTTCGGGGTCGATGAGGTGTCCGCTGCCGTCGTCGACCATGACGCCGGTGTTCGAGTCGGCGAAAAGAAAACACCAGTTGCCCAGATCGATGGCCCGACTCGTGCCGACGGTCGGTCGTGCGACCGAGGCCGTAAACGCCGCGTGTTGGTCGTGGTTGCCGGGGCAGATGTTTACCGGTGCCGACAGGGTGGCGAACGCCGCTGCCGCCTGTCGATACTGCGCCACCCGCCCGTGGTCGGCGATATCGCCGGTCACCGCAACGAGGTCGAACGCTTCGTCAGCCTCAAGATGTGCGTACACGGCGTCGAACGCCTCGCTCGTGTCGTAGGCAAAGCCTCCTTCTGGGGAGGCATCTGCTTCGAGGAAGTGAGTGTCCGACAGTTGGGCAACGCGCACGGTTCTCATCGGCCAATGAGTGGTTGTTGCAAGGACTCTGCGAGACGATCGAGCACGAGTTTGCCGTAATCGACGTTCATGTGGAAGAAGTCGGTTTCTTCGTGGTCGTCGCCGAGAAGCCCTTTCGACCCCACAGAAAACACGCTCCTTGTGAGGCCCGAGACTCCAAACGTTTCTTCCGACTGCCGCACAAGGGTGTAGTTGTCCTTTGACGACAGGACTTCATAGGCGTCGTCGAAAATTGCATACACCGCCGCCAAGATACTGCTTGTTTTGAACCGCTCGCGCAGTGCCTCATCTTTGACGAAGTTGGGCATCAACTCGATCGCGTCTTCACTTTGGCGCGGTCGAGTGACGACGAGTCGTGGCACGTCGGGGCCCGTCCATGGCGGGAGAAGAGGGTTGGACTCAGCGATTGATCTGCAGAAGGACCGAAAGGCGTTGTTGGACATTGCCGCAGCCCCCGCTACTTCCTGGATGCCGTCCACCGAGTACTTGCTAAGGACCGGAAAGATCTTGGCGACTGGGACTACCGGACCCACATGGATAACGGCGCTGATGTCATCGAGCGCTATATCGAGGGTGTCGTTGATTTTGTGCGACAGGGTGGCAATCGCCTCGTGTGTTTGTGCAAGATGGCCAACGCCGAAGGTGTTGGGCTTCCAACATTGTGCCTCGCTCAGGTGTTTTGCGGGCAGTGCGAAAAACTTTGCAGATACGTCCTGTAGCGGTTCGGGGCGACCATCCCAGGCGCGCCGGATCGAGCCAAGGTGGGAGTCTCCAACAAAGAGAATGTCGGTCACTTGGCGAACGCGTCCAGAAGTTCTTCCTCGCACACCACGTCGGCCGACTTGTTGGCTGCGGAGCTGTTTTCGGTGCCCGCTGGCTCGGTGTTACCGGGTTGGGTGCTGTGCGAAGTGCCTGACGCTTCAGCTATGACGGGTGGCGTTACGGAAAAGCCCTGGGCGGACAAGAACATGTTCATCGCCGTCTGCACGCCCTTGTCAGAAACGGATCGTTTGTTGTTTTCGAAGTAGGCCCCTCGGTTGTTCGACGAGGTGATGATCTCGTATGACGGAAAGTATTCGATGTCGGGATATCGCTGGTAGAGGTAGCCGCAAACCGAACGAAGCACAGACTTCGAGTAGCTGGTGGCTACCTCGACGTGCTGGCCCGAGGCTGTTGCGGTCAACGGCACTGGCGAGACTGTCACAACAAACTTCGTTTGTGGATTGTGGGCGTGCACCCTTTCCCTGAAGGCAACGAAGTCGCGTTTGACTTCGTTGAAGCCGAAATTCTTGAACGCGTAAGCCTCGGGGTCGAAGGTGCCAGCAATGGTGCCAGGGGCAGTGGGGTAGATGGTGCCGGTCGCTCGGTGCTCCCAGGTTTCGGTGAGTCCGAAGGTGAACACAATGACGTTGGCTGCCTCAAAAGCCCGTCGGACCGATTGCAGATGGGTGTCGCGGTGTCGCCGAACCGCTTCAGGGCTTTCAAGACCTTCGGGTTCTACCGATGGCCGCTGAGAGTCGAAGTACCTGCCGTCTTTTTCCCACACTGGTTCGGCCGGCTCAAACTCGCCGTATGCCTCCCGGTGGAGTTGTAGGAGTTGGCGCGTGGTGTAGATATTGCCGTAGCGCGCCGAGTAGAGGCGATAACCGTAGCGTTGCGCTTCGTCGTCGGAAATCGCGGCGGGCAGTTGCTCGTCGTCGATGACTCTCGCGCCGGCGTTTCGGAGACTGCGGCCAACGTGTTGAGCAAAGCAGCTTCCGGCAGTTGCGATTCGAGCCTTTCGAGGGATCTGAAATTTTGGTCGATACAGGTCGCCTGGGTCGAGGGCCGATCGTTCGCCGACCGCAGCCCGCCAAAAAGCACGGCTTTCTAGATCTGAATATGGAGACGACATTTTTCCAGCGTATGCCGACCACCACTGAGAAACCTACGAGCACTGCTGGTTGGAGGGTCCTACCGGCCCGAGGGTGAACTCAGTGCCCGCTGCCTGGGGGTGGTCCGAGTCCATCGCGCCCGGGATCTAGGTCGGCGGCGGTGACACCGAGTCGCTGTAGCGATGCAGGCAGCTCGCCATCACAAATGAGTCCAGTGGTTGCAAGGGCGAGGCCGGCTGCCGAATGGATCCCGTAGCCACCTTGGCCGGCGAGCCAGAAAAAGCCGGGGGCGTCGCGTGCAAACCCACACACTGGGGTGCGATCGGCAACAAAGGATCGGAGTCCGGCCCATGTCGCGTGCACATGTTGGATGTCGAGGGTCGTCCACCGCATTGCGTTGGCGATGCCACGGGCAACGTCGAGCTCTTCGGGTTTGGCGTCGCAAGGTTCGGACGGTGTTTCGTCGGCCGGCGAGATCAGTAGGCCGCCGGCCTCGGGCCTGAAATATCCCGAGTTGTCGTCGCCGTGGTCGTAGTCGACAAATGGCCAGCCTTCGGTCGAGATCTCGTCGGGCAGTGCGGCAACGGCAACACTTCTGCGTAGCGGATGTACTCCCACCCGGTGCACGTTGGCCAGCTGTGCGAGCTGGTCGCACCAGGCTCCGGCAGCGTTGACGACGACATCGGTAGCGAACGTTTCGGTCGCTGTAGAGATTTGCCACCCCGAACCCTGTCGAACGATCGCAACGACCCGAGCGCTTGTGTATATCGAGCCACCGTTGGTCTTGAACCCTCGCACGAACATCTGATGCAGTCCGGCGACATCGAGCTGTTTAGCGTCGGGCTCAAGGATCGCGCCTGCGACGACATCGGGCCGAAGTACCGGGCAACGTTCAATCGCTTCTGCGGTGGTGATGAATTGGGTCGAAGGCACAAGTCTTTGAA
Organism: uncultured Acidimicrobiales bacterium; assembly: GCA_938015295.1. Taxonomy (GTDB): domain Bacteria; phylum Actinomycetota; class Acidimicrobiia; order Acidimicrobiales; family SHLQ01; genus CALLQB01. The sequence continues at coordinate 4,238 of CALLQB010000076.1, read as the reverse complement.
ATCGTGCAGCGCGTTCCCGCATGGCCGGTACCTGCGACTCGTCGCCAACGCTCATGAAGGGGAGGGGAGACCACAGAGCTGCATCGGCATAGGGCGGGTCTTGGAGGTAACTGCGTCCGCCAAGGGTTAGCCGGCGGATTGCATCGGGTCCGTAGTTCTCGAGAAAGATTGCCGCTGACCGGCCCGTCGCATGGTGGGCAAGGGTGTCTTCTGCCTCGAGTAGACGTACGGTGCAGCCGCGTTCGGCCAGCATGCATGCCGCGCTGATACCAGCGATGCCGCCGCCGATTACGACGATGTCGGACGTCTTGGACATGGGCCCTCACGCCGGTTCGCTAGAGCTAAAGGATGGTCTGCGCTCCTCTCATGATTCCACAGGAACGTGCAGTGATCGTCTCTTCATCAACGACTAGTCGTCTACACGGGTAGCCATCGCTCTAAGCTCGTCAAATGACTAGCACTCGCGAAAGGATCGTCGCCGCAACAGGCGAGCTATTTCGCAGCCAGGGTTTTAACGGCACGTCGCTGAAGCAGGTTACGGAGCATGCAGGTGCGCCGACGGGGTCGATCTACCACTTCTTTCCGGGCGGGAAGGAAGAGTTGGCCGCTGCTGTCCTTCGCGAGTCGGGTCTGGCATATCAGCAGCTGTTCGAGATGATTGCCGATGAGTCTGGCGACATTGCGACGGCGATGGGGGCGTTCTTCACTGGTGCGGCCGACGCTCTGGAGGAGACCGACTTCATCGACATCTGCCCCATCGGCAACGTCGCTCGGGAGGTTGCGAGCACGCACGAATCCTTACGAGTGGCGACGGTTGATGTTTTCAACGGCTGGGCCAACTCGATCGGCGGGCGACTGCAGGCAGCGGGCATTGCTGAGAGTGATGCCGAAGAGTTGGCGAACACGATCATCTCTGCAATCGAGGGCGGGTTCATGTTGGCGCGAGCCCATCGGTCGACCGACGGGTTGCGGGCCACGGGTGCCCACGTGCAGAGTCTCGTCGAAGCTGCTATTTCCACCTAGCTTCGCTGATCTGCAGGGCGAAGTTGTTGCGCATGAGCACCCGGATTGCGAGGGTGCCGAGCACTGCAGCTGAGATGATCTCGCCAATCGCTGCGACGATTGACCAGCTATCGGTTGTGCTGTCGATTAGCAGTGGGTCGCTGAGAACTCCCCAGTCGGGGAATACGTGTGAAGCAGTCACGCCGAGCGCGATCGTTGGGAAGACGGCTGCAGCGATGGCGGGTGCTGTTGGGTGGCGGACAAAAATCAGTGTCACGGACACTGCAGCGAGTAGGCCCACGGCTGTTCCGCTCCACACCACCGCCTCGGTTGTTGCCGCCAACCCACGTCGGGCGTGATCGGCGGTATGGATTATCCAGGTGCCGATGAAGAGCAGTGCCGCGCCCTGCAAGGTCTGAAGTCTTGTCATGCGACCCCCTGAGTAGAGGTAGAACGAGCGTTCTACTAGAACGTTCACTCTACTGAGGGCGTCGTGGGTGGTCAAGGGGCCGCCACCTATGGTTTTTTAGCTGGCGTGTTCGGCAACGCGGGCTTCGAGTTTGTCGATTGCCATGGCCCAGCCCTGTCCGCCTGGCGAATCAGCGGGAACGCCGATGTGGGTCATCACCATCTTGGTGCGGTCGCCGAGGTCTTCGAGCTCGACCACGATCGATGTTTCCATGGGGGAACCGGCTGGCATGCCCATCTGCTCGGCGGTCATCGCGTTGCCGTCGGCATCGGCCATGCTTTCGGTGTAGACGAGGCGGGTCTTTGGGTTGATCTCGCGGTACTCGCCGACGAAGAACATCTGCATTTGCCCGTTCGGCGTTTCCATTTCCATGCCGATGTGGCGGCGACCGCCAACTTGGACGTCCATCTCGGCTTTGGGGATCTTTGCGCCCATGGGGCCGTACCAGTTGGCGAAGTGTTCGGCTTCGGTCCACATCGCCCAGATCAGATCGATTGAAGCGTCGAAGGTGCGTTCGATTTGGACGTCTTTGGTGTCACTCATGTGTCATGTCTCTTTCGTGGCTTGTTGTTGTGCTTGTAGTTCTTGTGCTTGCAGGTTGCTCACATAGTCGTCGAGGCGATCGAATCGGTCGTCCCAAATGTGGCGATACTGGGCTGTCCAGTCGGCAATCTCGGCGAGCGGTTCGGCCGCGATGGTGCATGGCCGAAACTGGGCTCGTCGTCCTCGGGTGATGAGCCCCGCTCGTTCGAGAACCTTGATGTGTTTGGAGATTGCGGGAAGCGTGAGGTTGAAGGGTTCGGCGAGGTCGTTCACGCTCGCCTCTCCTTGCGCGAGGCGGGCGAGGATTGCTCGTCTGGTTGCACTGGCGAGCGCGGCGAATGTTTCGTCGAGGCGATCTTCGTCGAGGGTCGCGCTCGCTGTTGTCACCGCTATCAGCTCCGTACTTTCCAATATGGTTAATTAACCAAGATGGAAAGTATCAACGGGAAGCGCACTCGTCAACCGGAACAATTGACTACCGCAGCGATGAGGTCGCCGACCGCCGGGCGGTCGTCGGGACCTTCACCCCAAAACCCATAGACAAGCGTGCCGCGTGGGTCGACGACGAAATCGCCACCGAGCTGCAACGTGTCCTCGGTAGGTCGTCGCAGACCTGTCAGGCCTTGTTCTTTGAAGATGTCGAGATATCGGCGGGCGGCCTTGCGGCCCCAAATTCGAGCGATGGTGCCGCGGCCCAGCCCGAACGCCCGGTAGGTGTCGCGGTTGGCGTCGACCAGCACGGGAAAAGGCAGATCATGGGTTTGTTGGTACTGCGAGAGGTTGCCCTCGTCGGTAAACGTGACAAGCACAACGCGGGTGTTGTGGCCGAGTTCATCGAGCCGGTCGCTCACGGCGACGGCGTGTGCTGCGCATGGCAGTCAATGAATGTGGCGATGAAAGATAAGCACGACAAAGTCGCCCCGTTGGTCCGCCAATTGCCACCGACTGCCGTCGGCGGCAGTAAGCGTCGCGGCAGGGGCGGAGTCGCCGACCCTGGGTCGCTTCAAGGTGGTTGCGCGAAACACAGCTGTCCTCATCGACCCGAGGGAATCGTCGGGTGTCTCCAGCTTACGACGCTGGCCGGTCTACCGAGATCAGCGTGAGGCACCTTGACGACTGGACGGAGATGAGCAATTCTCGCACACACGTCAATTGGGGGATCTGATGTCGGTTGCTTTGCGAGGCCTTGCAGGAAAGAACGTGCTCATCACGGGCGCAGCGAAGGGGCAGGGTTTCAATCACGCCAAGGCGTTTGCCGAGGCTGGGTGTGATGTCGCGCTACTCGATATCACCCACCCGCTCGACGATGACATGTACGCCGTGGCAACGCCCGAAATGATGAGCGCGGCGGTCGCAGCGATCGAAGACCGTGGCCAAAAGGGCATTCCGCTGCCGTGCGATCTGCGCAGCGAGAACCAGATCGAAGATGCCATAGGCAAGGCATTGGCCGAGTTCGGCGGGCGGATTGATGTGATCGTGAACAATGCGGGTATCGCGGCAATGGACACCATCCACGGCATGCGGTCGAACGTGTTGCACAACATCATCGATACCAATCTCAAGGGAGCGATGTTTGTTACGAAGTACGCGGTCGAAAACATGATCGGTCGACGATCGGGCAAGATCGTGAACATTTCGTCGGCGGTGACGGGCGCAGCTCCGGCGATGCTGAGCCACTATGCCGCTTCGAAATATGGCATCAACGGTTTGACCAAGGCGTGGGCGATGGAGCTGAGCGAGTTTGGTATCAACGTCAACGCTGTTTGCCCGGCGACGGTCAAGCCCGGCGAGGGGCAGGGTTCAGGCATGGTGCTCGGCCTAGCGCCCGACCTCGAGATGGGCGCAGACGATGCGTTCGATCACTTCTCGGCGGCCAACAACATGGACGGCGAGATGTGGCGGGCCGAGATGCAACACATCACCGATGCCGTGCTTTTCCTTGCCTCAGACAACGCCGAGATGATTACCGGAGCGATCCTGCCAGTCGACTGCGGCCATATGGCCCGGTAGATGCGGCGAGGTCGGCCATCAGGTCGTCGTTTAGCTGGGCAATCACTTCTTCACGGTCCATGCCCGCTGCGGTGCGATCAGCTCGAAGTGGGTGCGAGTTCGACCCAGGCGCCGTAACCCCCGAGAATGTCCGACACGTCGCCGAAGCCTGCTTGACGGAGAACGCTGGCTCCGACCGATGAGCGGTAGCCGCCAGCACAGAACACGATGGTGG